>PKTH01000024.1 GCA_002869265.1 Candidatus Parcubacteria bacterium | reverse complement strand
TGTTAAAGTTAGCAGTTATATTAATAAAAATAAATGGGAGAAGAAAAGGGAAATTTATTTAAAATAACAACAATAATAGCGCTAATTTCTTTGGCGCTTATTATGCTACTTAACTTTTTTAATATTCCATTTTTTGTTATTTTCGCTCTTGTTCTATTATTTGTAATAACTTTAATAAATATTGAAATCGGCATATATCTTATAGCATTCTTCTTACCACTGATAAATTTGAACTTTTATTTTTCAAGTTTGCAAGTTCCTTTTATTGATTTATTAGCAGGGGCTGTTTTCTTTGTCTATTTAGTAAAACATTTTCTTGCACGTGATTTTAAAAGCATAGAACTTCCTCATATATTTTCTTTTTCTTTGTTTTTTCTAGCTGTTATTCTCTCAAGTATATTTTCTGAAAATATATATTCCAGCCTTTGGTATTCCCTGAGATGGATTTTGTTTTTTTATTTAGTCTATATTGTTCTTCCTGTGAATGTTATTAAAAATGAAAAGGTTCTAAAGAATGCTTGTGTTGCATTTTCATTTTCTGTTTTTTTAATAGCACTTATGGGAATCTATTCAATACTTACTCAGGACTGGCTTAATACTATAGTAAGGGTCAGGCCGATTAGTCTTTTTGGAACATATCCAATTGGAGAAAATCAAAATTTAATTGTAGAAACCCTTTTGCCCGGTGTCTTTATACTATTAGCTCTAAAGTACTGGATTAAAGATTTGCGACTGAAAAGGTTTCTAAATATTTTAATAGCCTTTGTGGCCACTACTTTGCTTTTAACATTTTCTCGTGGAGCTTGGTTGTCTTTGTTTTTGGTTAGTTTATTGATGAGTATCGTGTTTTATAAGAAAAGACTTATTAAATTTATAGTTCCACTTTTTCTTGTAATATTGATAATCACTCCTTTGATATTTTATATGATAAATATCCAGACAACTTATGATATCGGAACAACATCAAATAAGAGTAGGCTTTTGTTGAGTGAGATTGCATGGGATGGTTTTAAGGATAGTCCAATAGTTGGTAAGGGCACCGGGGAATACTTAAATCTAGTTGCCAATAACATACGCTTTAGAGCAAATTATGGTGATCCAGTTGACTCACATGGGGTGATGCAAAAAATATTAGTTGAAAACGGAGCGATTGGTTTTTTGACTTTCGTTGTTTTTGTCATAGCCATTTTTAAAAGCTTTATAAAATTTTTAAAAAAGGAAGAATACAAAGAATTTTATCTCCCCTTGGTTGGAGCTGCTCTTAGTGTGTCAATATTTGAGCTATTCAATACCTCATATTATAAAGGGAAGCTTTGGTTTGTTATTGCTCTGGCTATTGTGAGTGTCAGATTAATTGAAAACAAAAAATCGTATGAAAAATAAAACAAAAATAATATATATCATACCTTCACTTGACCTTGGGGGAGCAGAAAGATTGTTGACTGAAATTATTAAAAATATAAATAAAGGTGATTTTGAAGTGGGCGTGATTTGCTTGAGAAGAACAGGTTTTTGGGCTAGAGAACTTCAAAAGATTGGAGTAAAAATAGATTTAGTTGGGTCTGTGCCTAAGTTTGAGTTTTTGAGTATTCTAAAAATTAGAAATATTATAAAAAGAGAGAAGCCAGATATAGTTCATACTCATCTTTTTGGTGCAGATGTTTATGGAGGGATTGCTGCTTTGAGCCTTGGTGTAAAAAATATTATTTCAACAGAGCATAATCTAAATTACAGCGAGAGTAGTCTAAAAAGAAGGGCAAAGAGTTTAGTCATAAATAAATTTGATAAAGTAATCGCTGTTTCTGATGCAGTGCGGAGCTATGCTATAAAAACATACGGCATAAATGAAAAAAAGATTATCACACTTCATAACGGTATCCATTATAATGATTACTTTAAAAAAGTAGAAACAAAGCGTAGGGAACAGATAGTTGTTGGTTCTGTCGGAAGACTTAGTACCCAAAAAGGATTTGAAAGATTAATATTGGCAATGAAATATGTTGAAAATAAAAATATAGTATTAAAAATTGCTGGCGATGGAAATCAGAAATATGAGTTAAGGCACTTGATTAAAAAACACAGTTTAGAGGAGAGGGTTAAATTAGTAGGCCCCCAGAAAGACATCTCAAAGTTTTATGCTGATTTGGATATTTATGTCCAATCTTCTGCTTGGGAGGGCTTGGGTATTTCAATACTCGAAGCTGGAGCTGCTGGCCTACCAGTTATAGCCAGTAACGTAGATGGTATAAAGGAGATAGTAGAAAGTGAAAAATATGGGTATCTATATCATCATCTTGATTGTAAGGATTTGGCCGCAAAGATTGATTCTTTGTCGTATGACGCTTTATTAAGAGAAAAACTGGCCCAAAACCTACAAACAAGGGTTTATGAGAGCTTTTCATTGTTTCAAATGATTAAGGGGTATGAGGATATATACAAAAAAGAACTAGGGAGACCAAAGAAGATTTTATTAATAAACAAATATCATTATCTGAAAGGTGGCGCTGAAAGGGCATATTTTGATACTGCAAAGATCCTTGAAGAAAATGGAAATGAAGTAGCATTTTTCTCGATGGATCATCCAAACAATCTTGAAGATAAATGGTCAAAGTATTTTGTTTCCAATGTTGACTATAACGCAAGGGGCATTAGTGTGGCCAAGAAGATAAAAGCGGTTCTGAATATTTGGTATAACTTTGAATCGAAGAATAGATTAAAAAAATTAATAAAAGAATTTAAGCCAGACATAGCCCATCTTCATAATATTTATCATCAAATTTCACCATCGGTTATTGATGCTCTGCATAAAAAAAGAATCCCAGTTGTTCACACCCTTCATGACTATAAATTAATTTCTCCAAATTATAGCTTGATGCACGATGGCAAGATCTGGGAAAAAAGCAAAGGAAAAAAATATTATAAATGTGTTTCTGATAAATGTGTGAAGAATTCCTATCACAAGAGTTTTGTTTGCGCGATTGAAGCATATCTTCATGATATCTTGGGAATATATAAAAAGGTAGAAACCTTTATTTCTCCTAGTAGATTTTTAATAAACAAATTTAGAGAGTTTGGGTTTAAAGGTGACATCAGTTATCTACCGAATCCACTTCCTTTTGAGGGAGGAGAAAATATAGATAAGAAGAAATATTTTTTGTATTTTGGTCGTCTTAGTCAGGAAAAAGGAGTCCTTGATTTAATAAGAGCATATAGTAAGGCAGGGGTTTCAAATAAGTTGTATATAGCAGGAGAGGGTGAGGAACGAGAAAAGATTGAAGATTTGATTTTAGAGAAGGGGCTAGAAAAAAAGGTTATTCTCTTGGGATACAAAACAGGCGATGAACTTCAAAAACTAATTAGAGAGGCCTTTGCGGTTGTTGTCCCCTCTAGGTGGTATGAAAATGCTCCCTATAGTGTTGTTGAGGCGATGTTTTACTCATGTATTGTTTTAGCTTCTAGAATTGGTGGTTTAAATGAGATGATAACAGAAGCTAAGAATGGTTATCTTTTTGACTTCGGCCAGATTGATGATTTAGCAGAGAAGATTAGATTGATAGCGAATCTAGAAGAGGGGCAAGCAAAAATAATCCAGAGAAATGCTAGAAAATTAGTTCAAGAAAAAAACAGCCGAGAGGTATACTATAAAAACCTTTTAACAATATACAATAAGGCAGCAAATGCGAGAGTAATGAAAAAGAAAAAAAAGTATTATATTTTTAGGATTTTTCTATTTACTCTTCTGGTTATAATTCCAATGAATACTATAGCTATATTTGGATTGGTTAGAGAGAATAAATATCCCAAATTAGCAAATTATTTTTTGAAATGGGAGTTAAGTGATGGCGAGGCACGAGAATTGGCGAAGTGGGATTTATTGGTTTTGGATATGGAGAACCAGATAAATAGCAGAGAACAACTTAGAAAAATCAGACAATATAATCCAGAAATAATTATTTTAGCCTATATAACTGCCGGTGAAATAAGGCAAGACGCGTGCAACTATAATATGAGCATGCTTCGCTGTGAGTTGTATAAAAAAATAAAAGAAGACTGGTATCTGCACGATGCGAGTGGGGCGCGGACAGTCGCTTGGCCAGGAACCAATATGCTAAATTTTGGATCTGATAAATATAACACAAACGATTCTTGGAATGACACCTTGGCTAAGTTTGCATACTACAGACTTATGAATAGTGGTGTTTGGGATGGAGTTTTTTATGATACTGTCTGGCACGACTTGTATTGGGTGAATAATGGCAAACTGGATGTAAATAATGACGGGAGAAATGATAACATTGCATATGTTAATGAAAGATATAAAAATGGTTTAGCAGGCATGCTTTCAAAAACAAGAAATCTTTTTGGTGATAATTATATAATCTTGGAAAATGGTTCGTCTCATGTTGCCTATCAGTCGTACATTAACGGAATGATGTACGAGAGCTTTCCGACTCCGTGGGAGGGGGCTGGGTATTGGCCGAATATCATGAAGTCATATCTAGAGAAGGCTGCACTCAATAGAGATCCAAAAATTCAAATAATTAACGCTAATTCTAGAGACCAAAATGATTTGAAAAAGATGAGAGAAGGTTTAGGTAATGCTCTTTTGGGCAATGCTTACTATAGTTTTGATTTCGGTGAGACTAATCACGGGCAAACCTGGTGGTATCCCGAATACGAAATAAACTTAGGAGCACCAATCTCAAACGCATACAGGATTGATGGTCCCTTTGAGAACTATGAGCAAGGACTATGGAGAAGGGATTTTGAGTTGGGGGCAGTTTTTGTAAATTCTTATGATCGAAGAGTGAATTATGATATTGGTGAGTCTATGATTAAGAAGGACTTCGTCAACAACACTGAAAAATCGCTTAATAGAGTTGAGCTGGGGGCGAGAGATAGCGTGATTTTGTTTAAAAATGATATACCTAAAACAAATACGGTTTTAAAAGTAGGTTCAAAAGTAAAGGAAAGTGTAAGGAATATTGTAGTAGAGACAAAGAATATCGTAAGTTCAAAAGAGGAAGAGATATTTTATAGGAATATTACTAAGAATGAATTTATAAAAATATTTCCGAAAACAAATGTAGTTGACTCAAATAACGATGCTTTATATGAAAAAGTTATTGGAGCGAGTAGGGGAGAAGAATCAAGTATAAAGATATTGGATAATAAGACAGGAAGACTTTTGGGTGTTTTTGGAGCTTATCCAAAAGAATTTCGATGTGGGGTGAAGACTGCTATCGGGGATTTTGATAGTGATGGCAAGCTAGAAATTGCCACAGTTCCTGCTTGGGGAGGAGCCCATCTTAAAGTATTTAATTTTTCTGGAGGATTAGAAAAAGAGCTATTTTTTCAAGACAAAAGTTTGAGGGCAAATTACGATATAAAATCTGTTTACGACAACAGACTTGGGAGGGACATGCTATTTATAACTAATTACTAATATTAGCTAAAAATAAAATACATAAGCCCTAAAGATAACTATTGATTTTTTTAAAAATTGTGCTAATATAATATAATTATTTAAATTATTTATATTAAAATTCTATTAATATGTTTGTAAATGTTATTAAACTATTTACAAGGAGGAAATTAGTGACCGTTTTAGCGGTATCTGCAATTATTGTTTTATTTGTGCCCATGGCAAGAAGTAGAGTGAAACCATATTATAGTGGTGAGGCTGTTAATTTTAATAACCAGATATATATCGGTACAACCAATACGGGCATACTAGAAATATTTGGCTTAAATCAAGATAAGCTATATCGAAAATCAACTATCATGGCACAGGACGGAAGTGATTTTTATGATTTGTTTTTTAGAATAGAGGACTATAGATTATATGTATATTTAGTTAATGGTGATTTATTTAAATATGATATAACGGATCCATATTTCCCCGTAGAGGTTGCCAGGATTAGCGACAATTCTCAAGATTCTTTTACAAGTGTTCTGAAGGCGGGTAATTACTTGGCGACTGTGGGTACTAAAGGTGTGAAGATATGGAATGACGATCTACAGGTTATAAATGCCTATGATATTAAAGCAAAGAGCGTAAATAATATTAGCTTTAGTGATAATGGTGATTTTATTTACAACTATAGCGGAAAAAATATAGAAATTATCGATACCAGGACCAGAGAAAGAGTTGTTAGTGCCTGGGTTGATGTCATAGATACTAATCACAATCAAAAACCCCTAGGAGACGACATTGATGGGTCTGTCTATTTTGTTGATGATAGTAATTTAAGGAAAATAAGTCTTAGCGGACAGCAAAATAACTTTGAACACATCTCTCATGTTGGCTATGATGTTGCCTCTATTCCTGGAAGAAATTATGTGTATTTTTCTGACGGATATGGTGTGGTTAGATCTGATAAGCTTAGCCTAGACCCTCTTGCCTGGGCATATACTACAGATATGGGCCCAGTTGACGCATGGGCAATGGGCATAGACGCTGTTTCGAGCGCAAATGGTGATGTGGTAGTGGTTTTTAATGGAAGTTCAATTTTGGTGCTTGATGACAACCTAGAATTAATTGATTATTATGCAGGGGTTGATCAGGACTTAAGACCAACTGAACCATTGAGATTGTCTGCTGATAAATATAGAGCAGCACCAAATTCTAGGGTATCACTTCTTGGCGGTGGATTCGGAGCTTATGAGGATATTGAGATAAGCTTTTCTGGCAATATATATTCAGTAGAGGCCGATGAGTTTGGAAAATTTGAAAGAATAATACGTGTACCTTCCGTTTTCCCTGGAATGACAGATATTAAAGTAGATGGGCAGAGAACAGGACTTACTTATAGTGTTGCATTTGAGATTGAATAGAGTTTGATGTAAAAATAAAAAAGAGACTGATTTCGGTCTCTTTTTTTATTTTGTCAAAATAATAAGAAAATCTATTGACAAATATTAAAAAAAGTGATACTATTGTATGTTTATCTATTAATAAAGAAATATTTGTTGGTAGATGGGCATTTTTTAACTAATATTAAAGAAATAATAATTAATAGAAAAATTATGAATTTCATGAAAAACAAGGAGAGAGTGAAGAAAACTATGTATAAAGCCATAAATGCTTTAGTTTTATTCGCTTTGGTTTTCAACTTTGGGTTTGTAAGTGAATCTAGCGTTGATAGTGCCCAAGCATACACTAATATGCTTAAAGAAGGAAGTTTCGAAAATAATATCGAAGGATATTGGACAAATTGGCAAAACGATGCTTCCACAAGAGTGTATGATATTTACAGATCATACGAATCAGCCTTTGGATTTGGGTCTCATTCAGTTGCTATTAGAGCAACAAGTGGAGCGCCAGAGGAAGGGTGGACTGCAAATTTCCAACCAAGAGAAGACACAAACGGGTTTACTCTTGAGAATGGGAAAACATATTATTTAGCAGTGTATCTGAAAGGTTCACAAAATTTTCAAACAAGAGTGACTGTTTCGAACACTCAAACCTATGAATCAATTGATGGTTTTAGGGATGTTCCGGTTACTACTGAATGGACAAGACATGTATTAATGTTTAATTCAAACATTAGTTCAGGTGGTACATTCTCAATTACCTATGGTGATTTAGCTGAAGGGGCGGAGTTATATATTGACGGAGTTCAATTGTTTTCTGATGCTGTTACACTAAGTACTACAGAAGTAAAAGGGAATATTGGTCAAACTAGAAAATATTTAAAAATTAGTAATATTTCATTCTTTACCCAAGATGAGATTCAGGTAGAACTACCTTACTATAACGAAAATACTTCTACTGTTGGTACCATGAGATACAACCCAAGCGAGGTTACATCTAGCGGAATTTACGTCAACATGCCGGAAGGAACATTTTCTGGTGTTGGTCGAGTTTATGCTCAAAATCAATTAATAGGAGAATTTGGATATAATGTTACTCCTGTTATCACAGACTTTTATCCATCAAGATTCCACGCCGATGAAGATGTGGTAATAAGAGGAAGTGGATTTAACCCACAAGTTGATATTGATAAGATGTATGTGATTGTCAAAACTAAAAATGTTGAAGGTAAAACCTTTGATCACTACATTAAGCCACACGTTGTTGATCCACAGCTTAAACAAGTTACAGTAAAACTTCCTGTTGGTGTTATAAACAGCAGTGTTTATGTTCAAACTTCTTTTAGAAATCATCTGGGTGAAGATAAGGTTGTAAAATCTAACAGCTTAAGATATGAAGTCAAACCAGTTATTTACTTATCAGAATGGAGTCAAATGGGATTTGATCAAGTTGGAGATAAGTTAAAAATACATGGTAAAGGAATATCAAATAATCCTTATGTAGTATTTTATGATGAGGCTGGTAACAAGATTGCAACAACTAGAGCAAAGGTTCTAGAGATTTCTTCAGAAGAAGTTATTGAGGTAACAACTCCAGCAAACGTAAATAAATTAAATATTACAGTTAAAGTTGGAAACAACGAAAGTGATGCAGCTCAAGCTCTAGCGTATGCAGCTAAACCAAAAGTTAAAACCATTAAAACAAAGAAAACTAGGTATATGAGCGGATCTGAAGAAAAGATCCCGGCTGCAAAGACAGGAGAAGAAATTATGCTTTATGGTAATAGTCTTTATTCAGAAATTGCAACTAGTGTTGTTGAATTTCAAGGACTTAATACTAGAATCCAAGTAAATCCTTCATCTTATGATCCAAAGGGTACATGGGTTAAAGTCATCGTTCCTCCAGGTGCTCAGAATGGATACATGAATGTCGAGCTAAATGGTTTAAAATCTAACTATCTACCTTTAGAAATTATTCCTTCAATAGTAGAAGTTAATCCGGCCGAGATTATTCCTGGAGCACAAATGTCAATACACGCAACAGGAGTTGGGCAGGTACAATCCTTAACTAAAGTATTCTTTAATTTCGGTAAAGAGGTTCTAGAAGTCAGTCCTCAGTCAATCGATTCTTACGGTGACTTGGCTGTGATACACCTTATTGCTCCTATGGCAATTTCCAGCAAATCAACTACAATTAAGCTACAATATGATAAATGGATGGATGATTCATCTCCAGCCTTGAATGTAAATCCGCAAATTACACACGCCTCTATGGATGTAGAATCAAAGATTCTTATTATCAGAGGACACGGATTTTCTATTCAACCTAGAGAAAACATTATTACTTATAGGTATGCTGATGAAAATAAAACTATCATTGAGCCGAAAGTAAGAATGCTAGGAATCTACCCTACTGAAGAAGGTCAGGAAATTAGAATTCAAGTTCAGGACGATTATCACTACGGCTATGTACAAGTAACTGTTGGTGACAAAGTAAGTAATGAATTTAATTTTGGTCCAGTTTCAATTAGAAGTGTAGCCAGACGTGTTCAGTTTATTGAAGCCGATAATCAGAACATGGGCGTTCTCTATATAAATGGTTATAACTTTGGTGAAACCGGTGGCGTACGAGTTGGTGAGGTTTGGGCAAATATCCACTATAGAACAAACTTCTTTATTATTGCTGTTGTCCCAGAGGCAAATGTTAATGATAATCCAATTATCGTGACAAAAGAATAATATAATTATTTTGATTACTGGCGACTAAGTTAGTCGCCAGAGACTAAAATAAATAGATTATATGAAAATCGCATTTATTGGTCAAAAAGGAATCCCTGCTATTATGGGAGGGGTCGAAAGACATGTAGAGGAGGTGGCCATCAGGCTAGTTGAGCAAGGGCATGATGTTACAGTCTATACTAGACCAAACTATACAGATGAAAAATTAAGTGAATACAAGGGGGTTAAACTTGTTAGTTTTCATAGTGTTCCCACTAAGCATTTGGATGCTATTAGCCATACTTTTGCTTCTATTTTTCATGCAGCGATCAAAAGATATGATATAGTGCATTTTCATTCCATAGGACCATCGTCACTTATATGGTTTTTTAAATTACTAAATCCCAGCACTCCTGTTGTAGCCACTTTTCATTCAAGAGATTATTTTCATAAAAAATGGGGAGTGTTTGCTAGAACATATTTACGCCTAAGTGAGTTTTTGTTGTGCAAGTCAGCCGAAGTGGTTGTGGCCGTCTCCAAGGGTATTTCGGAGTATGCTTCAAAGAAATATTTTATTAGCCCGATTTATATCCCAAACGGCATTACAATGCCTGAAGTCAAAGAGGCAAATGAGATAAAAAAATGGGGTCTAGAGAAGGGGAACTATATTCTAGCAGTAACAAGACTTATTAGACATAAAGGAATTCATTACTTGATTGACGCGTATAAAAGGCTAAACACTGAAAAAAAGTTGGTTATAGTTGGAGAGGGATTTCATAGCGATGATTACGTTAAAGAACTCCACGATAAAGCAGGGGCTAATTCAAATATTATTTTTACTGGAGCCCAACATGGCGATATATTAACTGAATTGTTTTCAAACGCTTATCTTTTTGCTCAGCCTTCTGAGGCTGAAGGGCTTTCAATAGCCTTGCTTGAAGGCATGTCTTACGGATTGCCGGTTTTAGTTAGCGATATAGTGGAAAACAAGGAAGTGATTGAGAACACCGGGTTTAAATTTACTTCCAAGAGTGTTTCTGACTTAGAAATGAAGTTAAAAAACCTGCTAGACATGGATGAAATACAACAGTATGGGAAAATGGCTAGAAACAGAGTTGATAAATTATATAATTGGGACACTATCGCCAGTGACCTTGGTCATTTGTATGAAAAAACAGTCCTGAAATATGCAAAAGAAAAAAGATTTTTTAAGAGGATAAGAAAAGCCAGAAGTATACTTTTTTAAAAGTAATAATAATATAAATAAAAAAAGACCATAAGGTCTTTTTTTATTTTTCCGCTTATGTTACTATTTAATAAATGGAGAACAAAGATCATAAAATATTAATAGTTGAGGATTATTCAACCCTGAGAACTCTTTTAGCAAAAAAGCTTTCAAAAGAGGGATTTAAGGTTGAGCAAGCTCCTGACGGTGAGACAGCCTTGGAAATAATACCAAAGTTTGTTCCAGAAATTATCTTACTCGACATCATGATGCCGGGGATAAATGGATATGAGGTCTTAAAGAGCGTTCGTCATAATAAAAATTCAGAAATTGCGGCGATCCCAGTCATTATGCTATCAAACTTAGGGGACGACGA
>PKTH01000030.1 GCA_002869265.1 Candidatus Parcubacteria bacterium | reverse complement strand
TAGCTACACCGTGGCTGAGGGACACACGGATATTCTAGATGCTAATGACTTACCAGTTAACATTAGCTTAGTTGACCCAGCCGGCAATAATTCAGTGGCCTATACCACCAGCGATGCAGGTAACAGACCAGGAGTGGATGCAACTAACCCAACCAGCCCTGGCGACTTAAGCCTAAGTAGTAAAACTAACAATTCAATCACCTTAAACTTTGGATCAGAGGCCACCGAATCAAACTTTTTGGAATATAAAATATTCTATAAAGAAGGACTAAGTGGAGTGTCTGAAATAAATACAGAGCATTCTGACGGAAATCTTTCTTTTATAAACTATAATGGAGCGACAACAACCACTATCAATAATTTATCTGAGGGAACAGATTATGTTTTTAATATTTGGGCATATGATCAAGCGGGGAACAAATCATCGGCTACGGAAGTTTCTTATAAAACAGCTTATGTGCCCACAGACCCCTTTAATTTGTATCAATATAAAAATGATGAAGTTACCGAAATTTTAAATGGAGCCTGGACCGATGAAGACAATATAAAACTAAGAGCCAGCGTAAACGATGGTGATAATCCAGAAACTATAAGAATATATTTTGAAGTCTTGGTAGACGGAGGCTCTTTTACTACGGCAACTTCCGAACCTAGTGGAGCTTGTGTTAGCGGAACTGATTTCGCCTCTTGTCTTTCAGGTGTCTGGTATGTTCAATCAGGTTCCGGAGATTTTACTGTTAGCCCTTATGTTGGAACAGTAAATGTGACAAATATCGATGATTCAGCCAGTGGTTACAAATGGCAATCTTTGGCTTGTGGAATTAATGGGGTTTGTTCTGAGTGGACAGTTTTTGACAGCAATCCAAACTTTAAGGTTGACACAATAGACCCTAGTACTCCTGGGGATCTGACTTTTAACTCAAAAACTAGTACAGATGTAACTTTGAATTTTGGGGCGACCTCAAGTGATTCTAATTTTTCTGAATATAAGATTTTTTATAAAGAGGGGGGTTCAGGAGTTTCAATAAATGATACAGAATTTAATTCCACAGATGATCCAAATTTAGGATATTCTGATTACAACGGAGCAAGCACAGTAGTTGTTAATGATTTGCCAGCTGGAACTACATATGTATTTAACATTTACGCTTTTGACTTGGCAGGAAATTATGTTGGGGCGACTGAATATAGTACCACCACCCAAACAGCAGCCACGCCTCCAGTAGCCCTTTTTAATTCAGCGGCTCAAAAAACCGACGGCAGTGGTACTGTAGATATTTCTATTGAAGTCGACGATAACGACAATGATGATACTCTTAGAGCACGTATTGATTATGTAGCTGGAACAAGCTGTGATTTCACAACACCGCTTGATCCTAGTCTTGATGAAACCGATTCAAATGTAACCGCTGATTACGGAGATCCAGACATAGATAACAACACTACTTATCAGGTAGGTTCAAGTACAGCTTGGATTCAAACTTCCCCTGGTTCGAACACTGTAAACTTTGACTGGCTCTCAAGTGTTGATGTTACATCACCAAACAATATTTATTGTTTGCAATTAACTGCAAATGATGGAACGTTTGATCAGGCTAATCCAGCCACTACTACAGTCTTAATAGACAACGTTGCTCCTAGCGCTCCTGGCAATCTAAATCTAAATACTAGAGACACTTATGAAATAATCATAGACTTTGGTGCGACTTCTAGTGACCCAAATTTTTCTCATTATAAAATATTTTATAAAGAGGGGACTAGTGGAGTGTTAGAAACTGACACAGAGCACATAGATAGTGATCTCCTAGATCAAAATTTTAATCAAAGCAATTCAACTACCATTAGTGGATTGAGCGAAGGGACGGATTATGTATTTAATATTTGGGCATATGATGTTTATGGAAACAAGACAAGTGCTTCAGAGCTTACAGTCAGCACAAACGATATCCCAGCCTCCCCGGGGTCTTTAGTTCAATACAAAAATAATGGAAGTACTCAAATTACAAATGATTCATGGACAGAAGAGGATAACATAAAACTAGAGGCTTCAGTTCTGGACGGTGATACAAGTGAAGTTATCACTCTTTATTTCGAGCTGGCCACTAGCACAGACTCTTTTACTAACAGCACAAGCTCAGCTTGTTCTTTTGATGCAGTTTGGGATTCTTGTTCGTCCAAGGTTTGGTCAATTACATCTGCTTCGGGTGACTATAGTGTTACTCCATTTATTGGTCAGATAAATCCGACAAATATTCCAGACTCAAGCATAGGTTATAAATGGCAAGTAATGGCCTGTGACGATGATAGTGTTTGCTCTTTTTGGGTGGATTATGGAGTTGACCCAAATTTCAAGGTTGATAATACAGTGCCAAGTAGTCCCGGAAATCTAAGTCTAGATTCTAGAACCCAAAACTCAGTTACTCTTAATTTTGGCTCAGCCAGTACAGAACTAAATTTTGCAGAATATAAAATTTATTATAAAGAAGGCTTAAGTGGGGTTGCTGAAACCGATTCTCTCCATTCATCTTCGACTGATATAAATTTAGCAGATATTGATTACAACAGTGCTGCTACAACAGTCATCGGCGGGCTTTCTCCCTTTACTGATTATGTGTTTAATATCTGGGTTTATGATGAAGCAGGAAATAAGGCAAGTGCTACTGAGCTGGCAATTACCACCAATGCTCCACCAAGCTCAAACATTCTAAGCGCTACCCAGAGAACAGACGGTAGTGGCTTGGTTGATATTTTTGTTGAGTTTGATGATGATAATGATGATGATTTGCAAGCAAGACTTCAATATGTTTCTGGCAGCGACTGTAATTTTGCTAGCCCTCTAGATCCAAGTCTAGATGAAACAGATGCAAACGCTACCTCGACAACAGGAGACGCTAAAGTAGAGAATGACAATGAATATCAGATCGGTAATGTTTCAGGTTGGATTGAAACAAGTGCTGGCGCAAACACAGTAAGCTTTGACTGGTTTAGTGCTAGTGACGAAGCTAGTGCCGACGGAACTTATTGCCTCAAAATGACTGCTTTTGATGGAGAAGACTCTGAAACAAATCCAGCTACCACAACCCTAGTGATTGATAATGTTGTCCCGACTGCACCAGGAGATCTATCTTATGTTAGTAGAACTAGTGATAGCTTAACTCTTAGTTTCGGAGCGAGCACTACAGACAGTAATTTTAAATATTACAAAATATTTTATAAACAAGGAGCAGCTTCTGTGACGGAAAATGATTTAGAGCATATAGACGCCGATCTTCTAGATCTAAATTTCAATGAGACCACCACCACTACAATAGGGGGGCTTTTAGCAAATACTCAATACAGTTTTAAAATTTATGCTTATGATGATTTTGGAAATAAAAATTATTCAGGGCAAACCACCCTTACTACTAATGCCCCTCCAACCGGTATCTTTAATTCTGTTGCTCAAAAAATTGATGGATCAGGAACGGTTGATATTTCCATAGAGGTCTATGATCCAAATGGTGATCTGGTTTATGCTAAATTGGATTTTGCCGGGGCTGATTGTGATTTTTCTTCACCACAAGTTCCACTGCTTGATGAAAGCCCGGAAAACATAAGCGCCGATTATGGAATTGTCGGCATTGAAAATGACAATGAGTATCAAATCGGTACAAGCACAGGTATCATAACCTCTAGTGGCTCAAATACAGTAAACTTTGATGGAGATAGTAAATCTCAGCTACCTTCAGCTGATGGTGTATATTGCATGCGTCTCGTGGTAAATGATGGAATCGACGATCAAAACGTTCCAGCTACAACTACCATATATATTGACAATGTTAGTCCCAGCGCTCCAGGAGACCTTTCGGTCAACAGTGTAACAGGGTATGGAGTGACTCTTGATTTTGGAGCTTCTAGCACAGATTCAAATTTTTCAGAATATAAAATATATTATAAGCAGGGGACTAATGGAGTGAGTGAAAGCGATCTAGAATTTAATCAGTATAATGATTTCAACTTAGGAGACATCTCCTATAATTCAGCTGCTACAACTACTATTGAGAATTTAGTGCAAAACACAGACTATGTCTTTAATATTTGGGCTTATGATGATTATGGGAATAAATCAAGTGCCAGTGGAGAGGTTTCGACTACAACGACAATTATTGTCTCTGCTACCTGGAGGGAGAACGAGGACGTCAATGACCCAACAGCATCTATCCCAATTGGCAGAGAAGATCCGATTAGGCTGAGAATCTCTATGGCCAATACAGGGGACGTTGATGTTAGTACTTATAATTTTGATATCGAATATGGTCTCAAAGATGATTTTTGTGAAAACATTTCAACCTGGATTGGCTTACCCGACACAGCAACGACAGAGCATTTTGAAATGATTGATAGTATATATTTTTCAGATCAGCTATCAACAACCCAGAAGCTTTCTAATTCCGAAGCTTATAACTTTATTTCAGGACACATGGTCGAAAATCCCGGTAATAGTGCAAACGCAGTAGATCTGGCCTCTGGTGATTATACTGAAATGGAATACTCTTTTAAACCTTCTTTAAATGCGAGAGCGGGAAACGTTTATTGTTTTAGATTAACAAACTCAGGGACAGCAGTTGAGGTTTACAGTAAATATCCAGAGCTTACTTTGGCGCCACCTGTCGAGGGAGTATTCAATAGTGTAAATCAAAAAAGCGATGGTTCTGGAGTAGTTGATATTTCTATAGAGGTTAGTGATGCTGGTGGAGATTTGGATCAAGCAAGAATTGATTATGTTTCCGGGATTGATTGTGACTTCACAACACCTCTCGATCCTAGCCTAGATGAAAACCTCACAAACATTACTGCCGATTTTGGGCAGCCAAAGATAGACAACGATTACCCTTACCAAGTTGGAACTAGTTCGGGGATGATTGTTAGTGCGGCTGGACCAAATACCGTAAATTTTGATTGGCTTACCAACTCAGATATTCCAACAGCCGATGGTGACTATTGTTTACAACTCACAACTTTCGATGGGATTGAGGAACAACTAGTGTCAGCAACCACGACTTTGACAATAGATAATATAGACCCAAGTACGCCAGGGGATTTATTTGAGGTCAGTAAGACAAGCAATAGCATCACTCTAGGATTTGCGACAAGCACCTTCGATACAAACTTCAGCGATTATAGAATATATTACAAAGAAGGCTCTAGTGGAGTTACTTTGTCAGATACTCTCTGGGGAACTAGTTCTGACGCAAATCTAGACTATATTAATTATAATGGGGCAACCACAACCACAGTTACAGGACTGGAAACAAATCATCAATATGTGTTTAGAATATGGGCATTTGATGAATATGGTAACAAGGCGGTATCAGATAATGAGGTAACAATAATTATTAAATATCAAGCAGAAACAGCTGATTGGCATTGGTATCATGATGAACAAAATGAAACACCAACCAGTAGCGCCGCCAACCTAAACACTAGCCCAAATGACATCTCTGATGGGGCGATAATTAAACTAAGATTAGGAATTAGAGAGATTGAAGGAATTACCGGTGATGATGTTAAAATTCGTTTACAATATTCAACTTATTCTGATTTTTCGACTGATGTCCATTTAGTGGGTGAAATAGGAACATCTGAAATTTGGACATATGGTAATGGTGTTGATGATGACAATGATCCGGTAACCACAAATCTATTGCCTGATATTATAATAGGAGGCTCTCATAATGAATCTGGTATTTCAACTACTACTTATGATCTGCCAGCCGGTGACATTGGAGAGTGGGAATTTACAATTAGAAACAATGGAGCTACAGATTATGTAACCTATTATTTTAGGGCTTATGATAACAATGAGTCTGAACCAATAGCTAAGAATAGTGTAAATTCCTTCCCAAGTCTTTTGACAAGTGCAGGGAGTATTAGCTATGCAGTTGACAGCTTTGACGCTGGTCAAAGCACAGAAGGTGTAACAGCTAATATTAGCACAACCCCCTCAAGCATTCCTTTTGGTTCTTTAAGTCCTGGCTTTGATGCAATTGCCGTGCAAAGGTTTAATATTAGCACAAATGCTAGTGCTGGTTACCAATTATTTGTCTATCAAACACAAGAGCTGATTAGTAACGGAGGTGATATAATAGTCCCTGTTAGCTCAGAAAATTCATCCCCGTCTGCCTGGCCTTCTTCACCAGACCCAAGTGCTTTTGGTTATCATAGTGGAGATGACACCTTGTCTGGAGCTTCTCCATCCAGATTTTCCCCTAATAATACATACGCAAAGCTAGAAACAGCCATGAGGGAGGTTTCATATAGCCAAATACCAGTTAGTAATGAAGTGGTTGATATGGTTTTTAGGACTAACATTACAGCAAACCAAGCGGCTGGAGACTATGCTACCCAAATTAACTATATATTAATACCTTCTTTCTATTAAATATATACAATATTTTAAAAAAATGTTCTAATGTTATTTTTTAACTTGCTATCATTAAATAAAAATAACTGTTGATAAGTCAAAAGTTAAAAAATTATTAAAATAATTAATACTAAATATTTTATTTAATATTAGTTAACCATAGTATATAAATGCTCACGCACATTGACTAAAACTAGTATATAGTGTATAATGGTAATATAAGATAAAAAAAGGGAAGTTCGTTGACAATTACATCTAGACTAAAAAACAAATTTGTTAGAAAAACTAGCAAATTCAAAAACAAAAAGCAAAAACAAACAAGAATAGCTTAAACTATTCAAAACTCGTATAAAATTAGATATTTTATATAAAAAAATGCTTTTTGTTTAAACAGAAAGCATTTTTTTATTACCTTTCTGTTAAAAGGTCGATTATAGGTAAGTGCTAAGTGATTAGCACCCTAAACAAAGTTTAAATTCCTTAATATAAATAAAAAATAAAAATAAAAAAATTTATGAAAAAATTAAGAAAAAAAATAGTCATTGGGATAGTGATGCTATCGATGATGACAATGTATGGAGCCTTTCCAATGGTCCCATTCGCAAACGCGCAAATTAACTCTTTGATCGATGTTAGTGATACACTTACTGACTCAGATCCAGGAGCAACCGCAACCCACACTTTTGATTTCACAACTGTCACTCCTTTAGTGGACACAGATCTTCTAATCATTGAGATTGATGAAGATGATGATGATTTCTCGGGGATTGCTCAAGGAAACGTTACTTGTCCTGCTGGAAACTTCGGAGCTGCAGTAGTAGCTGTGAACACAATTACTTGCCCAGTAACTGCTGGTGGAGTAGCATCTGGCACTTTACAAGTAGTTGTTACAGATGTAGTAAACCCAGCTGCAGGTTTTTATAGAATGGATATTCATACAACAAATGCTGGTGAGACAGTTACATACGATCAAGCATACCCTATGGTTGCTATCGTAGATAATGTTCTAATGACAGCTAGAGTTACTTCAACTCTTAACTTCACAATTACTGGTACTACAACAGCTGCTGTGGTAAATGGTGAAGCTTGTGATGTTGATACTTCTGCTTCTTCTACATTACTAGATTTCGGAACACTTGCTGTAGATACTCCAAAAACACTTTGCCAAGAGTTAAAAGTTATTACTAATGCTGATGATGGTTATTCAGTAGTAGTTTATCAAGATGATGAACTTAGATCTGATTCTAATTCAACTATTAACAGTTTTAATAACGCCGCAGACGGAACTGGTTCAAGCACTCCTGCTGCTTGGGCACAACCATCAGCTATTCTTGATTCATTTGAGACTTATGGTCATATGGGATTAACATCAGATGATGAAACTCTTAACTGGGGTGATCTAGATCCATTTGATGCAAATACAAACTCTGGTTTGTATGTAGGTTTCAACGGATACGGTTCAGCTAACTCAGTTGAAGTTATGTACCACAACTCTCCGGCTGATGGTAAAACCATTGACAAAGGTAGAACTCTAGTAGCTTATACTGCAGAGGTTTCCTCACTACAGGAAGCCGGTGACTACGAAACAGTTCTTACTTATGTAGCAACTCCTGTCTACTAAAAAAGCCAAGACAAGCAAATATATCTCACTCAAAAAAACTAAGTCCCTACTGGGGGCTTAGTTTTTTTTATTTCTGAGCTGTGGATAAGTTTACAATACGATATCATATATTTGAAAAAAAGAAGGCTTATTTTAGTAAAATAATTTTAAAATATTATAGTAAAATAAAGAATAATGCAGTTTATAATAGGCTTAAACAAAGAAATGGGGACAAGTAGTTAATAATATGTTTAAAATATGTTATAATAATGTTAATTGTTTGAGCTTTGGGGCTGTCCATGATCCCCATGCGGCAAAAGGTCGACCCATAAGAACAAATAATTGAAAACAAGCTTGTTTTTAAAAAACTAATATTTTCAATTCCCATGAAAAAAGTTAGAAAAGCGCTAACGCTCGTTGTGGTGTTTTCATTGGTCTTAACATATGCTGTTATTCCAGTTGCAAACGCAGCGTCACTTTCAAATGTAAGTGATACCCTATCAACATCAGCCCCTAGCACTCTTGCTAATCACACTGTTGATTTCGACACAGCTGTAGTTCTCGACACAAACGGTTATATTGAAGTTGAACTTCAAAGTGCCAGTTTTGGAATTATCGGTGACACTGCTGACATAACCTGTCAGGGCAATGGTACAGAAGGAACATCAACTCCTAGAACAGCCAGCTGTTTGTATGATACAGACGGTCTAGCTACTGGGACCCAGCAAATTGTAATTAATAATATTACAAACCCAACTGCTGGAATCTATGATGTCGAGATCAGGACCTATGATTCAGGAGATACATTACTTGAGTCATCAATTGTAAAAGTTGCTGTTATTGATACAGTTACTGTTACAGCTCACGTTGATTCAACTCTAACATTTGCACTTAGTGGTGTTAATAATGGCGTGACAATCAATGGAGATGCAACCACAGGAACATCAACCGCGACAACAACTGCTTTCGGAGATATCTTGCCAGGCACCCAATACATACTTGGCCAACAATTAGGTGTCACCACAAATGCTTCGGATGGTTTTCAAGTAACTGTTACTCAAAATTCTGATTTTGATACAGCTGCTGGAGCTATTATTGATAGTTTTGTTGACGGCTCAGCTACAACCACTCCTACAGACTGGATTGCTCCAAGTGGAGATCTTGACACTCCAACAACTTGGGGGCATCTAGGTTTTGCTTCCGATGAAAATGACTCTCTAAATGGAGAGACAACATTTGCAGATGGATTCTACGCAGGACTAACCGTTGGTACACCATTTGTCATAATGGGTCACAATGGACCTTCTTCAAACACAGAAGCTGACAAAGGGTTAACCAACGTAGCTTATTCAGTTCAAATCAATGCTTTGCAAGAAGCTGGTGATTATGAAACTACCCTAACATATGTCGTAACTCCAACTTACTAGTTGAAATAGATTACATATAATAAAAAACTCTCTTACTAAAGAGGGTTTTTTATTATAAAAACACTTAAAATATTTGGAAAAATTAATAAAATTTTTATTTGTAAATTAGCCAAAAAATTGGTAAAATATAGTTAAATTTATTTAGAAAATTACTAATATATTTGCGATTAAAATGTTGGGTAAAAATTGAGCAACTTTTGTATATTTGTTTTATTTGGACCAAAGTTTAATGCAAAAATTATATTTAAAATGGCAAAAAGGTATTACTTAGTTATTTTTATTTTTTTATTTGTTTTAATTCCAGCAAATAAAATAAAAGCTCAGTCTGAGGAGGGTATAAAAATTTCTCCAGTGAGAATAGGTGATCTAGTGGATCCCGGTCAAACCCTGACCAAATTAGTTGAAGTTACTAATCAATCTAATTCTTCAAGGGAGATTTTTACTTTTTTACGAGACTTTAAAGCCGAGGGCGAAGGAGGTCAAGCAACTTTGCTTGAACCAGGCAGTGAAGAAGGCTCATTCTTAGCCTCTTGGATTGATACCGCTACTTCCGGCATTATGTTTGCTCCGGGTGAAACAAAAGAGCTTCCTGTTTTCATAAATGTTCCCGAAGAAGCTGGGCCAGGAGGTTATTATGGGGCAGTGGTTTTTGGAACACTTCCCCCAGAGTTTAATCAAGACAGTGAAGATAGGGGGGCTGGTATGTCTATAGGACAGCAAGCAGCCACATTAATCTTACTACGTGTTAAGGGTGATGCTGATGAACGAGCTGATATACGTGAGTTTAGCACTGATAAACAGTACTACAACACTCCATTTGAGATTAATTTTACAACCAGGATTGAGAACAAGGGTAATGTTCACATGGCGCCAGTAGGAACTATTTCTATAAAAAATCAGTTTGGGAAAACCGTTGAAGAAATAATATTTAATGAGAAAATTTCTAACGTTTTACCAAAAACATTTAGAAAGTTTCAACATTCCTGGAGCGGTGATATGGCCTTCGGTAAATATTCTGCTAATCTGGTTTTGACTTACGGAACGCCAACTAATTTGGGTGGTCAAGGTATGCAATCATTGGTAGCTGTTAGAACTTTTTGGATACTACCATGGAAAATTATTTATTTGACAATTTCCAGTATATTAATATTTGCTTTGATTTTTTGGCTTCTTTTAAAGATGTATAAAAACAAAGCAGTTAAAAAAGCAATGGAAGAGGCGGGTCTAGCTGAAGTTAAGTACGTCAAGAGTTACGAGGGGCCATCCTCTACAACTCATATATTATTGATAGTTTCAGTTGTTATAATTTCAGTTTTATTAGTTTTGGGAATTGTGTATCTTTTAGTCTTTGCTTAATATGAAAAAAATATTCTTTATAATATTATTCCTTTTTCTGCCGATTTTTGGTGTTAGTGCTCAAAAAGAAGGAGAACTAAGTCTGAGCCCCAAGATCATTGATGATGAGGGGGCAGCAAGAGACATTTTGGAATATAATATTAAGCTAAAAAATAACGCAAACTATAAATTAAATATTTTCCCCCTCCTAGAAGAATTACAGGAAGAAGGATCGACAGATAATCCGGAATTAATGGATAGACAGTTTAAATTGATTGATTGGATTAGTATTAAAAGAGGAGCGATAGAGATAATGCCAAATGCAGAAATTACACTTCCTCTAAAAATTGATATTAATTATGACGCGGTTCCTGGTGATTATTTTGCAGCCATTACTTTTGCCCACGGTAATCACCGCCTTGAGGCAGAAAATAATGCATTGGAAATGAGTCCTCCCAAATTGTTTATTAATCTTATTGTAGAAGATCAAACAGTAGAGAAAGCCAGTGCACTCAACTATTACCCAACAAAAAAAGTTTTTACAAACCCAATTCCATCATTGTTCTTAGAGATAAATAATTCAGGTAATGTAGATATAGTTCCTCAGGGGAATATTTATGTTTATAACAAGAGAGGAGAGGAGGTAGATTTTATTAAGGTGAACCCAGAAGCAAAGACAATCCCTCCGGCAAATATTTCAAATTTTGAGATCACCGGTACAACTAAATTGAAAACCGGTAAATATAAAGCCAAGCTAGAGATCGAGTATGGAGACAAGCAGACCAGGGATATACAGGATACTGTTTATTTAATTGTCATAACCCTTCCATTTCTAATATTCTTTGGAACTTTAATTATCTTATTTATAATTCTTTTGAGTATATTAATTTTTAGAAAAACCCATCATCCCCATCCACAGCACCAAGCAAGTCTTCAAATTGGGAAAGAAAAAGTAAAAATAAACAATGATAACAATAGTGATATTATTGATCTAAAAAGAAAATGAAAAAACTTTTAATTTTAATTTTAATATTTTTTCCCTTGTCATCTGTCTTCGCTCAGGAAGACACTTTGAAAATGACCCTAACTCCTCCTCTGGTGAAAAACAACATGAACCCGGGTGAGACCTGGGTTAGTACTGTTAAGCTCGTAAACAATAATCAAAACGACTTGGTTGTGTATACAGATATCCAAGATTTTAGAAGTAGCCCCGATGGTGGAGTTGAACTAATACCAAAAGAAGAATCGGAGGGAGAAGACTCAGGTAGTGGTTTTTTGAGAAAGTGGATGACAATAATGGATGGACCAATCACGATTTCCTCTTTTGGAAGCGTTGAAATACCTTTTGAAATAAAAGTTCCAGAAAGCGCGGAGCCAGGAGGTCATTATGCCGCTATTTTGGTTGGCACAAAACCAACCGGGGAGATTCAAGGGTCTGGTATTAGCATCTCTTCAATGATTTCTTCTTTAATTCTAGTAAATATTTCTGGAGATGTAGTGGAGGAGGGGCGAATTAGAGAATTTACAACAGACAAAAATTATTATAAAGATCCAGAAGTTAATTTTAAACTACGATTTGAAAATACCGGTAATGTTCATTTGCAGCCCAAGGGGAATATTGTGATTAAGGATATGTTTGGCAACGAAAAGGGGCTTATAGATATAAATAAGGACACTGCCTATGGAAATGTTTTGCCTGGGAGTACAAAAACTTGGGATTTTTCTTGGGAAGGGGAGTCGGGCATTTTTAAAATGGGCAAATATGAGGCAGTTATTACAATACATTACGGTGAGCAGACAACAGAGGTTGATAATAGAACTTTTTATTTTTGGTATGTTGATTTTAAGATTGTTTCTATAATAGCCGGAACAATTTTAGGGATTCTTCTTTTTATATTTTTATTGATTAAATTCTATATCAGAAGGGCTATTAAACAAAGTCAGAGAGAAATAGAAAAAATAAGACCACACAGTATCGAGACGAACGAAGAGCCGATCGAAACTAAAAAACAAAACACGTCAAAGTCTCACCGGGAGGTAGTTGATCTTAGAGAAATCATGAAGAATAAAAAATAGTTTTTATGTCCTCAACCATAAATCTACAACAGAAAAAAAAGAAACTTATCGGCAAAAGAGAGATAATAGTCTCGGTTTTGGCTATTATTTTAGCTACTGCAGGGATCAAGGCCAGTGATAGTCTTTTGGGTGAGTCTGGTGATAATGCTCTTTGTCCACCTGAGATGGTTTTTATTCCTTCTTCATCAGGTGGTTTTTGTATAGATAGATATGAGGCTTCGGCTAGTGATGATTGCCCTGTTGTAGACGTTTTCACTCAAAAAGACTCTAGGGAAAATATGGCTAGCGCTGATTGTAAGCCAGACTCAATAGTTGATGCGAGTCCGTGGGTATTTATTTCTCAAAACCAAGCTAGAGAGGCTTGTGCTCGTGTTGGGAAAAGATTGCCGACTAATAAAGAATGGTTAAGCGCTTCACTTGGGACACCTGACAAAGAATCTTCTTGGGGGGCGAGTGATTGTCATGTTTCAGAAAATTGGGAATCACAACCAGGATTAACAGGTAGCGGAGAGAACTGTTCCTCTTCTTTCGGTGCTTTTGATATGATAGGGAATGTTTGGGAGTGGACAGATGAAACAATCAATAACGGCAAGCTAGATGGAGTAGAGCTGCCTAAACAAGGTTTTGTTTATGAGACT
This sequence comes from Candidatus Parcubacteria bacterium, assembly GCA_002869265.1. Lineage (GTDB taxonomy): Bacteria > Patescibacteriota > Patescibacteriia > Patescibacteriales > BM507 > BM507. The sequence goes on along the minus strand of PKTH01000030.1, from coordinate 38,220 downwards.
GATGATGAAGGGCTGGCAATGGAGACAGGGTCAGAGACAAATCAAAATTATAATAATGATTATTTTTGGATAAAAAATAGTGGAGTAAGAGGCGTTGCTCGTGGAGGCTTTTACTCAAATGAGGAACAAGCAGGCGTTTACGCAACTTATTTAGTTTCTGAACCATCATATACTGGAGTCGGTGTTGGTTTTAGATGTGTGAAATAATAAAAAAAGGAGGCTATAATTATATGATAAAAAAAACAGTTAAGCACATTCATAAATTTAGAATATTATTCTTTGCTTTTATTTTATTCTCCTTTTTAAGTACTTACGGTGTAAGCCCCTTTGAATATTCAAAATATCTTGGGGCTCGTTTTTCTAGTGCCGTAGGAGTTGGTTCGTCAGCATCGGTTCCAGAAAATCCTATGAACACCTTGGCTATGCAACTCAAAGAGAAACAAGATGACTTAAATATACGTGAGAAGCAACTAGATAAAAGGGAGGCAGATATAGAATCAGCAAACTATATTCTAGAGAACAAATTAATCTGGGGGATGCTAATCGGTATTATAGTTTTATTTTTATTAATAATAATTAATTTTATTCTTGATTGGAGGAGAAAAAGGGGGAATAAAAAAGATTTCTAAAATTAATAATGTTTAGAATTTTTTTAAAAAAGTTTAACATATATTTTCTTTTGTTTGCGATAGTCTTTTCGCTTATTCCAAGAGTTGAGGCAAAAAATCTAACACAAATTAGTGATTTTATAACAACTTCTAGACCAGGCTACCAAGCAAACCATACTATTAAATTTAAAACCACTGAGGCAATCCCACCCAGTGGTAAAATAAGAATAACCCCTGAGCCAGGGAAGTTTATGATACCAGCTGACCTGGATTTCAATGATATAGACTTTGCCACTTCGAGTGATCGCGATTTTGGATATGTAGAAAGAAATTTATTTTCTTTTCCCATTTTTAGTGCTGATGGACTTAGTTTGAGTGGGGCAACCACAAGCAAAGTAATTGAAATAACACTTAGAAACACTCTTGGAATACCGGCTGGTGCTTATGTTCAGATTAAAATTGGTGATATAGCTACTCATGAAGCTATTGGTGATTCCTATGTTATAAATCCCGGGACTGTTGGTTCTTATAACATAGAAGTTGAAACATTTGATGCTGGTGCAAATTTGCTTGACAGGGCCACTCCGATGATAGCTATTGTTCAGCCAATAAATCTTTCTTCAACAGGACCCAAGATAAGATCCCGTGGAGCACCGACAGGAACTCTTACTTTTGGTACAGTTACCACTATCCTTTCTTTGGTTACAAACTACGATGCTTCATGTCGATATACAAATGCGTCTGGAACACCTTATGCTCTAATGGAAAATGATTTTTCTTATACTGGTAATTTTTTTCATTCTCAAACCATTGTTGGCTTAACTGGTGGTTTGCATGTTTATTATATTCGTTGTCTAGATGAAGATTTAGTGCCCGACACAGATGATTATGAAATATTTTTCTACATTGAAGCTGAAGCTGGTGGGGGGACCACTGGTGATGGTGAAGGGACAACCTCCAATGATGGTTCCGATGTTGGAACAGGTGGGGATGAGGGCGATGATATAGGTGACGATGGAGGTACTGGCGGAGGTACTGGCGGAGGCGGCGGAGGCGGCGGAGGCGGAGGCGGCGGCATTTACGATCCTTATCCTGAATTACCGGGAGACCCAATGGTAGAGTTCTCTGGTATAGCATATCCTAACGCTAAGATAGCCCTATTGATCGATGGGGTTGAAACCAAAACAACAAACGCTAATAGTTCCGGTGTTTTTAGCTTCGGGGCTGACGAAATAACTAGAGGTGTCTATACATTTGGGCTTATAGCGACAGACCCCGAGGGGGAGAAATCTTTGACTTATAACACAACATTTTTTGTGGAAGAAGGAACCAAGTCAGCAGTTTCAGACATTTTTATATCCCCAACCATTCAAACAGATACAATTGAAATAGACCCGGGGGACTCAATGGGCTTGCATGGCTATGGGGCATTCAATACTTACACAGAGCTGTGGTTCTATCCATACATTGAAAGAACCCTTAGAGAAGAAGAAATTCTCAAACAACAGGTGGATACTCAAAGTAATGGTTTATGGGAAATAGAATTCCCTGCAAGTGGTGTCTTTAGTGGCCAGTATAGATTGAAAGCCAGGTCGTATAGTGAAGAGATGGGTTTTTCCGAGTTTTCAAATGTTATTAATATTGGTGTAGGAGAAACTGTAGAAAAACAGTTAGATGAATGTTCGGGAGGAGACTTAAATGGCGATGGTAAGGTAAATATTACAGACTTTTCTATTATGCTTTATCACTGGAACACAGATAATGATTGTGCAGATCAGAATGACTCAGGAAACGTTGACTTGATTGATTTTTCGATAATGATGTTTTACTGGACAGGCTGATATAAATATTTGGTATGATTGTTTGATATGTGTTATAATAAAGTAAATAATTAAAAAGAAAATTATGGGATTTCTAGATAAAATAAAAGATAAAATTGAAACCGAGGAAGTAAAAAAAGAAGAACCCAAGAAGGATAAAAAACCCCAAGGTTTTATGCAATTAGATGTTGATATTTTTCAGACTAAAGAAGAAATTTTTATCATAGCATTAATTGCGGGTATAAATATTGAAACATTAGATATCTCAATCGAAAATGAAAATGATGTTTTGACTCTAAAAGGGAAAAGAATGCTACCAATGATTGAAGTTGACGAAGAGGCTAAAGAATATTTAAGGCAAGAATGTTCCTGGGGGTCATTTTACAGACAGATCATACTGCCGCAAGAAGTTGATGTTTCTCGAATTGATGCAAAGGTTAAAAATGGTATTTTGGTTTTAAAGCTTCCTTTCTTGCGTCTACAGAAAGGAAAAATGAAAATAGAAATCGAAAAAAACTAAAAGTTTTAATTTATGAGGAGGATAAAATTTTTAATAATATTGTTATTTTTTTTGGGAATAAATATTTCCCCTCTTTTAGTTAGAGAAAGTAGAGCCGCAGAAGCCACACTCTTTTTGTCACCATCCAGTGGAGAATATGTTCAAGGAAAAAGTATTTCAGTGAAGGTGATGGTTAATAGTGGTGGAAGTCCTGGAATAAATGCGGCTGAGGGTCTTATAAAATTTGACCCAGAATTTTTAAGTGTTTCAAGTCTTTCAGATTCAGGAACTATTTTTAAACTATGGGTAACAGAGCCCACCTATTCTAATTCAGCCGGCACTATTTCCTTTGGAGGTGGTTTGCCAGGCGCTTATAAAGGTGCGGCCGGTCTTATATTTACAGCAAATTTTAAGGTAAAAAAAGCAGGTGATACGACAGTAAGTTTCTCTTCAGGTTCTGTTTTAGCTCAGGATGGTAAAGGGACAGATGTTTTAGGGAGTTTTGGCAATGCATCTTATACATTAATTGAAGAGCCAGAAGAAGTAATAGAAGAAAAACAACCTGAAAAAAAACCAGAGCCAAAAGAAGAAGAGGTTGTTCGAGGAATATTACCACCTAAGCCTGAAATTAAATCTAAAAGTCATGAAGAGGTTGATGCTTGGTATGCTGACAATGACCCAGAATTTAATTGGAAAATGTTAGCCGAATTAACAGGAGTTAGTATATCGATAACAGATTCTCCGGAATCTGACCCAGGACCAATTTCTGATGGTATAATCGAGAGTAAAAAATTTGACAATGTTGAAGATGGTGAGTGGTATGTACATATTAAATATCAAAATAATTCTGGTTGGGGAAAGATTGCCCACAGAAAATTTTTGATTGATACAAACGCCCCAGAGTTAAAAAATCTAAGAGCAGATAATGGTGGCGACTCCAACAATCCATCACCTGATTTATTATTCTCAGCTGAAGATAAGACTTCTGGTATTGATTATTATGAACTGGTAAAGGGTACAGATGTTAAGAGAGTAGAGGTTGGAGAAGTTACGGGCGGAAAGTACACTGTTGATAGACTCGACCCAGGCGAACACAAATTCCAATTAATTGCATATGATAAAGCACAAAATTCTGCCTCATCTTCAATTAGCTTCTTTGTTGAGCCTCTAAAATCACCAATTATCTCAGATATACCAGGATCTATTAAAACAAACCAGGAGCTTGTTATTAGAGGTAAATCATTTTACCCAGACGTGACAATAAACATCAGTATTGCTAAATCAGAAAAAGAGTTGGAAGTCTATACTACAAGAACAGACGAAGAAGGGAATTGGTCATATTTCCATCAAGATAAGCTAGAAAAGGGGAATTACGAAGTTCGTGCTTGGATTGTGGACGATAGAGGAGCACAAAGTTTCAAAACAGCAAAACATATTCTCCTTGTTGTTAGTCCAAGTATTATAGAGGCATATGGTCTTATAATAATACTTATCCTACTTTTGATTATTATAGGCTTATGTACATATATTTGGTTTATTAAGCATAAGTTTGGCGAAGAGCGAATAAGAATTGCCAGAGAGACCGAAGAAGCCAAGTTAAAACTAGGAGAGATTTTTACAGCCCTAAGAGAAGAGGTAGAGGAATTAATGGCTCTAGCTGACAAAAAGACTGGTTTAAGCGAGTCTGAGAAAAGAGTGAAGGATAAATTACAAGACGCTCTTGATATCTCAGAGGAGTTTATAGGGAAAGAAATAGAAGATGTAAATAAAGAAATCCATCTTAAGCACAAAAAATAGTAAGTAAATATATAAAAAAGGGCTATTCTAAAAAGTCCTTTTTTATTGAAAAAAAAGAAAACGTATCTTGGTAGAACGTTTTCTTTTTTTCTCCTTGAATTAAGCTAGTTTTAAAATTCAATATAGAAAGTATTTTTATTTTTTCTTTTTTGCAACTTTTTTCTTAGCAGGTTTCTTTGCAACTTTTTTCTTTGGAGCTGCTTTTTTCACCGCTTTCTTTTTAACCACCTTTTTCTTAGCAGGTTTCTTTGCAACTTTTTTCTTTGGAGCTGCTTTTTTCACAACTTTCTTTTTAGCTGCAGGTTTCTTTGCAACTTTTTTCTTTGGAGCTGCTTTTTTCTTAGCGACTACTTTTTTCTTTGGAGCTGCTTTTTTTACAACTTTCTTTTTAGCTGCAGGTTTCTTTGCAACTTTTTTCTTAGCGACTACTTTTTTTGCCATATTATCACCTCCTCTCTTGAGTAAAATATTTTAAATTTTTTATACTTAAATTATATCAAAATAAAATTTATTATACAATGATTTTTTAGACTAAATTATAAAAAATATTTTTCTATGCTATAATTTATAAATAAAAATAATAAAAAAAATATTTCAAAACTGTTTAACAAAAAAATAACCGGAATAAAAATATCGGGTACAGAAATAGAAATAGTAGAGCAATCTTTTGGTGATAATTTTTCACATACCACAAATTTAATTAAGCATTCTTTGCCTGATGGACTTGTAAAAAATGGATTACCAAGAGAACAGGCTGTCTTGCTTAGTCATATAGAGAAAGTTCTTCGTAATGGTCAAAATGGCCCATTTTCAGGCGATAATATTTACTTTGTAGCAGAAGAGTCAAAGTGTTTTTTTAAATTATTTACAAACAACAATTCAAAATTGTCTAAAAAAGCCCTAGACAAAGAATTCAATGAAAGTCTTCCAGGTAAGATAAACGATTATAAATATTTATATCAAATTCTTTTGGGTTCTAATTATTCAAACAAAAAAGATAAGAGAATTTTGGGACTTGCTATTGATGTGGATTATCTGGAAACTTGGACGAATGTATTTAAAAAATTTAGTTTAAAAATAAATTTATTTATTCCAGAGCTTATTGCTTCTAAAGTTGTCCACCGCAGCAGAGATGAAAATTATTTTCTTTGTAATTTTTCAAAAAGTTTATTCTCAGTATCTTTTTTTTCTGAAGGACAATTGCATTATAGATCAGTAAAAAAAATAGAAGAAAACTTTCAGGAAATTTATGAAAGTATTTCAAAAAGTAAAATCGATTTAAATAAAATGAATAGAAATACAAATACTGTCCATATAATTTTTGAAGATGTTATTCTCGAGCTGGAAAAAGCTATCCATTTCTCTATCAACGAAGTAAACAAAAATGTTGATGCATTGTTTTTTTGCGGATTGGACTTTCTAAATAATTCTTTCGAACATTTTGTTAAAAAAGAAACAGACAATCAAGTAAAAAAAATTAATAAACTTGAATTTCTTGCAGGGGAGAGTAAACAAAATTTTCTTTTATCTTTTGGGGCAGCGAATTGTGATCCCTTTAAAGAAAAATTAGTTTATAAAAACGAGCAAAGTGTATTAAAGGGTATTTTTAAATATTTTAATTTACTTTAATTGTAAAATTTTCTTCCTTTGGCCCGCTTGAAAGTGGGCTTTTTTTGATGGAAAATTTTCCTAAAATTCTGAAATTTCTTATTTGAAAATTCATAGCTTTATATGGTATAATAGTTTAATAAATATGAAATAAATACTGTAAAAATCAGTTAAATTTTTTGTCCAATTTAACTGCTAATTTTAGTGTAAAATTAAAGTTTCATCTCGATATTTGTCCCCATGCGAATTCGTAGAATAATACAATCAAAATTCTTGTTTTCTAGACTTGTTTTTCTAGTAATATTTTTGTTTCTATTGAGCAATATTTTTTCTAGAATTTTTTTCTCGGTTGAGGCATCAAACGCAAATATCAATATCTATCCAGACACTTACAACACTGAGGTGAGCGATCATTTTTTTTCCTGGAGTTCACCTGGTAATGTTTTATTCCAAGACTTGTCTAGCGAAGATAATTTTAACAAGTTTGATTATTCTAATTCTTCCTATATTTCTTTTCCTAAAACAGCTCCCGAAGAGGAGAGTGGAACGGATCTTAGTGGAGAGGTTCTGGGTATTGATGAAGAAAATTTGGAAGTACTCAACAATTCTAGCTACCCAGTGGATGAAAGCATAGAAGTAATTGACGATCCTGAAGACCTCGTTGAGCCTACGGACTTAAATGAGCAAAGTGATCAGATTCAAGCTGAAGATCCTCCGCTGACTACTTTGCCCGCAGAGGAGATTTTGCCTTCTGATGAGTCGGTAATTATTGAAGATGTTATTTCTTCGCCTGAAAACACAGATAGCGTAGAATCAGCCACCGAGGAACAGCTTCCAGTTAATGACTCTGAACAAAACGAGTGGTCGGTGGAAGATGTAAGCATTCCTACAGGCGAAGAGTCTAGTGTTGATGAATCTGCTGGTCTGATATCTGCTTTTAATTTCCTTAAATCTACTTTTTATCCTTTTTCATACAAAACTGCCAAGGCTCAGAATAAAGAAACACTAATAGACAATAAAAAGTCGAACTCTTTGATTATTTCTGGATTTAGTTTACCGATTGATTACTCAAAAAACGAAATTAAAGACATTAAATTGAAGGTTTCCATGGCAGCGCGAAGCAATCTTTTAGATGATAAAATTCGTTTTGAATATTCTTTTGGTAATGACTGGCAAGACATTGCTGAGATAAAAATCAATCCAGGGATTTCAAACATTGATCATGAAGATTATTTTTCATTTTCACTTCCGATTAATAATAAAATTGATCAGCTTTCAGATTTGAAATTAAGAGTCGTTTACGATAGTCCGCAAGATGATCTATTAACCGAAGCAGATCTAAAAATATTTATTGATGCCCTATGGCTTGAGATAAATTACGATCAAGCAGATGAAGAGCTTTCTATTATTAAGGACAAGACATTAATACCCGCCGAACAAGACTTGAGTACTAGTCGAGAGATTATCCCTGAAGAAGAAAATGTTTATTTTACAAATGATGAAACACCAGAATTTATTTTTGAATACAAAAAAACCAGAAGAGGTCTTTTGGGAAAAATTGGCTCAAGTATTGCTGACATATTTATTGATCAATATAAAAATATAGAAATTGAAGCTCAAGTAAAAGATATGGATGGCAGAGAGATTGTAGCACCTTATTTTGTTAATTATCTCGGCTCTGGAGAGTTTGAAATATCTTTAGATGAAAATATTCGACAGTTTAAACCTGGGAACTACAAAGTTGAGCTTTTTGTAAATGATGGTGGTTTTGTCTCTAGCTATATTCAAGATTTTTCTTGGGGAGTATTGGCTCTAAACATAAATAAATCAATTTTTGAGGCAGAAGAAATTGCTTTTTTCCAAATGGCTGTTTTGGACAGTGTTGGTCACACTGTTTGTGATGCTGAGCTCTCCTTAGCCCTTGAAACTCCTGTAGGGAATACTATTATTTTAAGCACAGACAACGGTCTTTTAAAAAGAAATCCTTTATGTGGTCCTGATAATGTCATTGATGAGCCAGATTATTTTGCTCGTTACGGTCTAGGAGAGGAGGGTCAGTATAACTTGGTTTTAACCGCCAAAACCAATAGTGGTTATTTTGAGGTTACTGACTCAATAGATGTTAGAGACAAGCTTGATTTCAGTATCGAGCGACTGGGCCCTACCAGAATATATCCGATAGCTGATTATGGGATGACTATTAGAGTGCGTCCGGAAGATAATTTTTCAGGACAATTGAGAGAATATGTGCCAAAGAGCTTTAAGGTAAAATCTCTTGATGATGGAGCTCAGGTGATAGAGCTTGAAGACGAAAAAGTTATTATTTGGGAAGTGGATTGGCAACAAGGTGGTTCTTATGATTTAAGCTATGTTTTTGATGCTCCGGATGTTTCACCTGAATTTTTCTTATTGGGCCCTGCTCAAGTAGCAAACAATAATGGGGCAACAGTCTTTAGCGAGACAAGAAAGTGGCAGATAGCTTCAGATGCAGTATCAACTTATGACTATGATGGGGGGACAAGCGTCAATTGGACCAACGCTTCCAACGCATATAACTCAATTGATAATAATTATGCTTCACGTGACATCCCAAGAAGAGATGAACCAGACTCTAGTAATTATTTAGAAGTAAATTCTAATACCGCCCCTTCATATTCATATGCAATTACAAAAGTTGAAATAGGACTTGAGGGTTACACCGAAGACACAGGAGATGTGACCGCTTACCTTCTTCCGAGATTCGGAGGGAGTACGGATGGAACAGCCCAGAGTGTTTCAGGAGCGACTCTTGGAGCAAGTGACTCCGATGCAACTTTTTATGTTGATATAACAAACGACTCACAAGCTCCAGGAACCTGGACTTGGACTGATGTGCAAAATCTCGATGTTAGGATTTATGGTAACAACTCTGATAATGGACAACCAAGATTTTTATATATAGACCAAGTGAGAATAAGGGTTGAGTATACAATACCAAATGATCCTCCAACGGGTTCTTTTAATTCGATCGCTCAAAAAACAGATGGCACAGGCGTAGTTGATATCTCTATAGAGATTGATGATCCTGATGACGATGATGTAAGTGCTCAAATCGAATATGAGTCGGGTTCGGGCTGTACTTTTGCCTCTCCTCAAGATCCAACCTTAAGCGAAGTTGATGGAGACACCAGTGCCGACTTTGGCGATCCAAATGTTCTGAATTATAATACTTACCAGGTTGGTAATGCTACAGGCTGGATAGAAACTGCTTCAGGTTCTAACTCAGTTATTTTTGACTGGGATTCAAATACAGATATCCCCACAGGAGATGGAACATATTGTTTGCGGTTAACAGCAAATGACGGGACTGTTGATCAGACAACTTCTGATACTCAAACAGTCACAATCGACAATGTGGACCCAAGTACCCCGGGAAATCTTTCAGTGGCCTCAGTGGATGGAACTTCAGTCACTCTAAATTTTGGATCAGCTTCTAGTGATACGAATTTTGATAAATATATTATTTATTACAAAGCAGGCTCTTCGGGGGCAACAACGACAGACAGCTCTTTTACTAATTCAGATATGGATTTAGCAAATTATAATGGGGCGAGCACAGTCAATATTGGTAGTTTGTTTCCTAGCACTCAGTATGTATTTAATATTTGGGCCTATGATGACTTTGGAAACCTGGCACTTGCCGGTACGGAGGTTTCCACCACAACTACCGCTCAATTGGTTCCACCAATTTCTTCAGTTAATTCAGTTGCTCAAAAGACAGATGGCTCAGGGGTGGTGGATATTTCAGTTGAAGTTGATGATGGTAATGATGATGATGTAAAAATGAGAGTAGACTATGTGGCTGGTTCAACTTGTGATTTTACAACCCCCCTTGACCCCAGTTTTGATGAGACACCAGCAAATATTAGTGCTGATTTTGGGACTCTAATAATTGACAATGCTAGTACATATCAGATAGGAACTAGTACCGGGCTTATTTCTACAGCCTCTGGTTCAAATACTCTGTTATTTGATTGGGACACTAGTCTAGACATACCAACAGCCGACGGTACATATTGTCTTCAATTCACTGCCAATGATTCAGGTAGTGGTGATCAAACCACTCCAGCAACCTCGACCCTCTTAATTGATAATGTTTCCCCAAGCGTTCCTGGAGCTCTATCACTTTCCACGTCTAGCGACACTAGTATAACCTTAAATTTTGGCGCTAGCTCAACGGACTCCAACTTTTCAGAATATAAGATATTTTACAAAGAGGGATCAGGAGGGGTCTCAGAGAGTGATTTTGAGCACCTGGATGATGATTTACTATATATAGATTTCAATGACACATCAAGCACAAAGGTTACTGACCTAAACCCGGAAACTACATATTATTTTAAAGTTTGGGCTTATGATGATTATGGTAACAAAGCTAGTTCAAGTGAAGTTAATTTTACCACCTCAGAAGCAATCCCAAGAAGAGCTAATTCTGTAACCTTTTTAGCGGGGATGAACTATGGTGATGGGACGACTGGAGAAAACTCCGACACAGATCAAACCTTTACTGCATTTAATTTCCTATTGGGTGAAAGTTCCGTGGAAATAAAAAATGCCTATATTATATTTGAAGCTCAATATGAAGCCTATGCTAATAATGTCGGAAATTACAGTGGATATAATTTGGCTTTTGACACTTGTGCAGAGCCATGCACGGCTGATGCTTTCAGCGGGACCAATCGAATTTTAAAAGATGACAACACAGTTCTTTCATACGATGAAACCGAATCAAATCATATTCGAATTCTTTATGATGTTACCAATGAAACCCAGTTAGCAGCCTACACCGGAAATAGTTCGTTAATGGAAGCTCAAGTAGGATATAGGATTGAAAGAGGCGCAATCACTGATTCAATTGCCCATGCTTCAGCGCAGTTGGTAATCACTTATGTCTATAACGACTCTTTGACTGAGAATATTACAAAAACTGTTTATTATCCTCTTGACTCAGATGTAGCTGGAGATAGCGGGACCAGACTTTCTTCGCAGGCTAATGGTTGTACTCTTGATACAGACTGCCCAACATTCGATTATCAAATGGATATTCCCGAATATGGCACAAGTCTTTCTAATTGGTTTAAAACACAGTATGTAAATGACCACAATAACTCTAATAAAACTGAAGATGTCAGCCTTGATGTAAACATTGAGACGGTTAACGTTAACTCAGCTACTGTTGTTCATGAAAATGTCAATGCCGGCACACAGGCAAGACCGCCTGTTTATTATTTTGGAGGCTTACCTGGGCTCAGTCCAAATACTGCTCAGAAATTAGAAATGCATCCCGCCTCCAGTCTCGCTTACGTTTATTATCTAATGGGAGGAGAGGTTGCCATGACCTATGTTGCCTCTAGTTCGGCTGCTACAAAAACCAGAACTGTTTCTTATCCACTAGGCGTTCTCAATAACGGAGCTAGTACAGCTCTTTCAAGTGCAGCTGTAGATGTTTATTTTCCAGAAAATGGAGCAGCCAGTGGAGTAGTGAGTGTCAAGGATGCTTGGGTTAGAATAGTTAGCAGTAATTATGTATCCGCCCCAGTCTCTGTTACGGTTTCAACTCAAGTGGGGACAAACACCCAGTCAGGAAACTATGCTTATAATTATGACCCAGGGGCAGTAATTGTTAATCCAACTTTCGATATTTATCATATTATTCCTTCTAGTGATTATGCTGAGCTGTCCCTTGCTAATGGGACTAGCCCAAAAACAGTTACAGTTAACACCACAAACAGCACCGCCAATCAAGCTGGTCTTTCAGCTGAATTGATGATTACTTATACCTACACTGAAGAATCAAATGGATATTTAAGTAATGTTAGTCTCTATGCTGGACAAAGTGATGTAAATGGTAACTCTCAGCTAGCCACTAGCACAACTGCTCGGATAGTCGCTCCGGAGATTGTTGGGACAAAAACAATAGTAGGGGCTCAACTAGAAACAAGTTACTTAATAAGCGATAGCAGCGGCACCGTTACTGGTGGAAATGCAACCATTGATTCTGACATATCTACTTCTACCCCAAGTTGTTCAAATACTTATCAGGCTGCTGTTGATAGCACAAATGCTTTTTCACGTTTTTATAATGATGTCAGCTCTGCCCTAGTCGCGGTAAATAGCACTCAATACACAAGTTGTTATTCAAACAATGGAGTAGGTAGTGGTACAGGGGGAGCTAAAATGAACTCTATTTTGTCTTATACCTATCAATACACTCCACCACCACCAGAATTTACTCAAAATGATTGGCGCTGGTATGACAATATTGATTCTGAACTACCGACAAGTGCGAAAGCATCAGAAAACACAGCCATTAGTCAGGTTTATTTGGCTGATGTCTTAAGACTTAGAATGAATGTTTCAGTAGCGAAAGAAGACATGGCAACATCTTCGAAAAGTTTTAAATTACAATTTGGCAAGGGGTCAGATTGTTCAGTTATTGCTTCTTGGACTGATGTCGGGGATATTGGGAGTGGAGAAGCTTGGGAAGGTTATAATAATTCGTCAGTAAGTGATGGCATCTCGGCCACCTCTACCTTACTAGCATCTTCAACAATTGTTGAGACTTACGAAGAAGAAAATCCAAGTGCAACTGTAATTAATGCGGTTCCTAAAGGAGAAGTCGCTGAATGGGATTGGGCTCTATATAATAACAATGCTAGCTCAAGTGCGGATTATTGTTTCCGAATGGTGGAATCAGACGACACAGAATTTGAATACTACAATACAGATGGCTATCCTAAGCTAAGCACTAGTCCAGCAAATACCGCTCCGTCGGTGGCCACAAATTTAGAACAATTTTTTGATGATGAGATTACTGTCATTAATAATCAAAATTGGATTAGTGAAAATAACGTTAGACTTAGAGCTCAGGCAACAGACCCCGATGTAAATGAAACAATTACCCTCTATTTTGAAGTCATTGATAATCTAAGTTCTTTTACTACTGCCACTTCTGAGCCCACTGGGGCCTGTGTTTGGGGGACTGCTTATGGTTCTTGTGCTTCAAATATTTGGTATGTGGCAACAAGTTCCCCAGACTTTTTTAGATACAACCCCTATGTTGGAACTACCAGCATTACTGCTATTCCAGATGGTTCTTATAAGTGGCATGTTTTGTCTTGTGATGACAATGCCGAGTGTTCTAGCTGGGTAGTTCCTGGAGCAAATCCAAATTTCAAGATAGATACAGTGGATCCAAGCCCCCCAGGAGCCTTGGGGGATATTGCGGTTAGTCCGACCAGTATTACAGTTTCTTTCGGAGCATCTACAACAGAAACAAACTTCCTAGAATACAAAATATTTTATAAAGAAGGATCTTCGGGAGTGACCGAAAGTGATTTCGAATATCTAAACCCTAGTGTTCTTGATTATCAAAATTATAATGGAGCCACCTCAACGGAAATTGGCAGTCTTTCGGCGGGCACACAATATGTTTTAAATATTTGGGCATATGACAAAGCAGGCAACAAGGCTAGTTCAACTATTGAGCTATCTACTACCACCAACAGCTCATTAACTCCGCCAACAGGCTCGATGGTTTCGACAGTTCAAAAAACAGACGGAACCGGAGCAGTAGATATATTATTGCGTGCCGATGATCCAGACAATGACAACACCCTGAGAGCGAAGATACAATATGTGGCTGGAATCGCTTGTGATTTTTCTTCACCAAATGTAGCGACGATTGATGAGAGAGACGCCTTCACCTCGGCTGACTATGGAGACCCCAAGGTCGACAATAATCAAAGTTATCAAGTTGGTTCTTCAACTGGTTGGATATGGACAGCCCCCGGAGAAAACTATGTAGCTTTTGATTGGCTGGCCAAGACAGACGTCCCTGGGGTTGAAGGGACTTACTGTCTTCGTTCAACTATAAACGATGGAGTTTTTGATCAAAGTTCACCAGGAAACAAACTAGTCTTGCTTGACACTATTGATCCCACAAGCCCTGGGGCGCTTACTCTAAACCAAAAAAATAGTGAGAGTGTAGTTCTAAATCTTGGAGGAGCTACTACCGAAAATAACTTTGCCGGCTATAAAATATTTTACGCGACATCTAGCCCTGTAACAGAAGCAGGTACAGAACACACAGATTCTAATTTATCTGATATAGATTATAATTTTGCAGCCACTACTACAGTGAGTGGTTTAACTCCAGGTGTCACGTATTACTTTAATATTTGGGCCTATGATGACAATGGAAATAATGCTAGCTCCACCCAGCTGTCTGTGACCACAAATTATTTACCAAGCACTTTAGTAATAGGAGATCAATATTGGAATGATGGGCTAACACCAATATCAAATGGTTCGTGGATAACCAATGATGATATATATTTATCGGCTTCAGTGCTTGACCAGGACAGTTCAGAGATTCCAACAATATATTTTGAATTAATCGAGACAGGCGACACATTTACTAGCGCCACCACCACCCCTAGTGGAGCTTGTGCTTGGGGAACTGCTTACACATCTTGTGGTTCAAATATTTGGTTTATCTCTACCTCGACCCCGGGAGATTTTTCTGTTATTCCTTTTTATGCCACAACCAGTATAACCAATATTCCTGACTCTAGCACCGGTTATAAATGGCAGGCTTTTGCCTGCGATGATGACGGTGGTTGTGTTGGCGATTGGGAGGGCTTTAATGCAACAACGCCAAACTTCAAGGTTGATGACACTGCGCCATCGGCCCCAGGATCACTGGTCGAGTCTAGCAAAAATAGTTCAAATATTACTATGACCTTTGGGACATCCACAGATGAAATTAATTTCTCAACTTATAAAATATTTTATTCAACCTCTAGTCCAGTAACAGAATCAGACATAGAACACACAGATGCCAACCTAGCCTATAAAAATTATAATGGAGTATCAATCACTACGGTTTCTGACCTAGAATCAAATACTCAATATTTCTTTAATATCTGGGCCTACGATGAAGCGGGTAATAAAACAAGCGCCACTGAAAGCTCTATTACTACTGATCCTATATCTTCTACTCCTGGTGTTTTCTTCTATACAAAAAATACCAGAACTCTTTTTTATAAATATTGGGATGGTGCAGCTTGGAGTTCAGAACAGACTGGTCCGACTCTTGGTAGTGCCGCTGGAGACAATATTAGACATATTGATTCAATCCGCTCGGACGATGGAGCGAGGATATTGGTAGTAGTTAAAACCTGGGATGGTACAAACCAGGAATGGTGGGGGACTGTTTATCGGTATGCAGCCAATGATTTCATAAACTCTTCTCAATTGGGTTCTGCTCTAACGGCAGCAACCGACAATGATAAAATATCATCTTGTTTGGCCTCTCTTTCTGACGGGGAATTCTTTGTAATTAGAAACAATAATGCTAGTAATGGAACTCTTGTTTATTCTTGGGACTCATCTGGCTGGACTACGGAAGCAGTCGGTCCTGATCCTGGCGAGGTTGTAAATGGCTGTCGACTAACTAGGCGCCCAGGTACAGACAATTATGTTTTAACTACTTTTGACAATCATTATCATAGACAATCTGGACATGATTATTATGGAAACGTTGGCACCGCATATTATTATGGTGGTTCAAGTTATACCAACTCATGGACAAGCTGGACAGAACATTCAGTCGAGGAAGAAGACCTGGCTAATTATGTTGGGGAAGTTTATTTTAATGATAGTGACAACACAGAAGGGGCAATCAATTTTTCAAGCTCGGATGTTAATGCCTACACTCAAGCAAAATATTTTGTGGTAACCAACAATACGATCAATTACGGAACAGCCGCAAACAGCCCCGCTACTTGGTCAGGAGATTTTGTCCACGGTGAATTTGCTGTCAATCCAGAATCAGATGGTGTGGCCTACTATATTGGAGATGATATAAATGGTGAGGTGAACGTTTTTAAAGTTGATATTTCTACTGCGGCACCGGTTTGGTCAACCCCTGCCAATAGTGACAATATCTCAGGCACTAATTCTTATTCATACGCCAATGATGCACAAAAGCCCTATGATATTGTATTTTATGATGTGGACTTAGGAGTTGCCCTTTGGAATGAAAACACAAGCGCAACCCCAAAATATAGAAATCTTGATGCCAGTGCCAATTCTTTGGATGCTACAAGCACTGCTGTCCCTGGCGCAGCTGCTGGAACATGGTCTAGGGTGCGGACAGATATTGACCCAAATGAAAATGAATTTATTGCAATTTATCAAAACAGTTCTAGCGACTACACTGCAGTTTTTTGGGATGGCTTTAATGCTCGTTTTTACAATTCAAGTGACAATCCTAGTTCAAATCAGATATGGACTACAATTGCGACAGGTATCACTCCGAGTGACTACGATGATGATGCAACTAGTTTTTCTTATGCTAAAAGAAACTCTGCTCCAAATACTCCAAGCCTACTTGTTCAGTACGAATCAGACGCTACAACCACCATTTCTAATCAGGGTTGGTCAAAGACTCCCGAAGTTTATTTAGAAGCAACCACCAATGACCCCGACACCTCCGAGGTTATATCTTTGTATATTCAATTAATTCCAGAGGCCTCTTCTTTTGAAACCAGCACCCTTGAACCTAGTGGAGCTTGTTCTTGGGGGACAGCCTATGGATCTTGTGGAACAAAGATCTGGTTTGTTTCAACCAGTACGGCTGGTGATTATAGTGTGACCAAATTTAGCGATAGTCTAAGCATTCCTTCGGTCCCAGACTCTAGCACTGGTTACAAGTGGCAGGTTATTGCTTGTGATGATCAAGCAAAATGTTCAAACTGGGTAAAATATAATCTAACAACTCCAAACTTCAAGGTAGATACTGTTAACCCAAGTGCTCCAGGCGCCCTAAGCGAACAGTCAAAAACAAGCAGTAGTATTATTCTAGACTTTGGAGCGGAAACCACCGAACTAAATTTCTCAGAGTATAAAATATTTTATTCAACTACATCGCCAGTTAGTGAACTAGATATCGAACATGTTGATGCAAATTTATCAAGCAAAAACTACAGTGGAGCAAGTGACACAACTATTTATAATCTAGATGCTAACACCACTTATTATATAAATATTTGGGCCTACGACGAGGCTGGCAATAAGGCTAGCTCTACCCAGACATCAGTAACAACAAACCAAGCGCCATATCTAGATCAAGCCTCTTTCATAATAGAAAATGATGACGGTACGGGAGTAAACAACAACACTAGTGCCGCTACCATAGATACAACTTTATCAAATCTATATGTTGGAGAGCGCTTCAACGCTCGTCTGCAACTAGAAAACACCGGAGGCGATGCTGCCTTAAACACAACTTATAAAATTCAATTTGAAAATCAAACAAATGATCCTGGTAATTGGATAGATGTAGGCGTGGCTACAGAAATTTCCTATTCAGCTGGAATCTCTGGGACAGATGGCGATTTAATTACATCAAGCAAAGCGGCATTAAATGCAAACACTTGGACAAATGGCACCTGGCATGAAGAGTCTGGCCAAACTGGGGTATTCTCTCTGAACCAAAATTATTATACAGAGTTTGTTTTTGCTCTTGAAACTAGCAACGCCTTAGTGGGGGATACTTATCGAGTTCGTTTGTATAACCTAAGCGAAGATAAAGCACTCGATAATTATTCTTCTTACTTAAATTTTTCTACTGTTGCAACTGACACTTTGAGATATTCAAAAGAAAATGTCTCTATCGTTCCAAGCGCTTCTTCTGATCTTGTCTACTATCTTGATCCGAATGGCTATTCGGATGTTGCTAGTGATAATGGAGTTAGAGATACTCTAGACACGAGTTCAGAATATCCTATATATAATTTTGTAAGAAAGCATACAAACAATACAGACGCTGTAGATGTTACTTGGAACGGTCAATCTGGTATTGGAGGGGCAGACGGAGCGGTTTATTTGCAAGCTTACAGATTTGGGTCTACAAATGCTTGGGTGACCATAGCTTCAACTACAGCCTCAATCGCTAATACTGACTTTAGCTTGGTAGGCAGTCTTAATTCAGCTTTGACAGAATATTATAACGGTTCAAATTATACTTCTTGGCGGGTTTATCAGGACATTGCTTCTTCAACAACTTTTAGTTCTGACTATATAAGCTTTTCATTTAGTGCCGCTTCTCCTGACACAAAACAAATTCACTATAGATTTAGAAATGACGATAATACAGAAACTCTAGCCACCTGGAGAGAAGATGAAGACGATGGAGATCCTCTGACTGGGACAGCTCTTGCAATAGGTAGTACCACAAGACTTAGGATCGAGGTTGCTAACACCGGAGGAGGGAGTGCCACAGACTATGATTACCAAATAGAATACGCCTATACTACTTCAGGTTGTGCCACAGATCCAGGAGGATGGACAACTGTTCCGGTGGGCGCGACTACTGAAGAGTGGGAGATGACTACGAGTTCTTATTTTACTGACGGAGATTCAACAACCGCTCAACTTGCAAACACAGAAACTTACACCTTCGTTAGTGGAGCAATGGTGGCAGACCCCTCAAATTCTTCTGGAAATATTACTTTAATTGAAAATAGATATACAGAGATAGAATATGCTATTAGAGCGACGGTTGATGCTGTAACGGCTGGTACATATTGTTTCCGGGTGACTGACTCCGGTTCTACTCTTGATTCTTATGATATTTATCCGGAATTGACATTGGCTGGGATTTCAAACTCGGCTCCAAGCTTTACCGCTAATCCAAGTGACAACAATTCAGCTACTTCGACCCCAACCAATCTTGGACAAGATGTTACTTTTACCGCGACAGCCCTAGATGCTGAGACAGATGACTATTATTTAGCAATCTGTCAGACAGACAGCATTCAACCTGGTAATGACGGGCCACCGATATGTCAGGGGGGATCTTGGTGTACTTCTGAATTAGCTTCAAGCACCGCAGAGGCAACCTGTAATTATACAACTGTGACTAGCTCAGAATCTCTAGAGTGGTATGCTTTCTTGTGCGATAAATATGCGGGTGTTGGTAATGCGAAATGTTCGACATCTTCACAAGGGTCTGGCACCGGTATAGCAAATGATAGTCCTTTTGTGGTAAATCACCCCCCAGTTTTTACCTCTATTATCACAAGCGATGACGACAATGACCCAGGCTCAAGTTTCACCATAACTACTACCTCAAACGACCCGGATAGTCTGGGAGGAGATGATATTGTTTCACTTTATGTTTGTATCGGAACCTCGGCCGGTTTTGCGGGTTGTAGTGGCGGTCCTACTGATACAATTTGTTCTTACGCCACATCAACAGATAACGTTTCTTGTTCCTTCACTGATACAGCCCCGACCCCAAGTGGTGATTATACATATAACGCCTTTCTTTTTGATAATCATAGTTTAGCAGCTACGGACAATTATAGAACAAATACCTATACCATAAATAATGTAGCACCAGTTTTAGGATCCTTGACTCTAAATGGCGGTTCGGCTATTACTCTAAACCTAAAAGGAGCAGGCGGAACACCGATGAATACCGTACTTGCCTCAGTGTCTGACCAAAATGGTTGTGATACTGGTATAGTGGGAGCTTCGGCTGCAATATACATGTCGGATGCCACCGGAGGATTTAATTGTACACCAAATGACAGTGATTGTTATCAAATAAACCCTCTTTCTTGTACAAAAACAGACTGCTCTGGTGATACCGACGCGACAGCAGCTTATACTTGTAGCACAACAATGGAATATTTTGCAGTTCCAACCGATGATGCCGAGAATAACCCATGGTCATTGTTTAATTGGCTATCTTATATAAGTATTTTTGATGGACTTTCTTATGCCGCAACAAGTTCTCAGCCAGTAGAGCTGAACACCACTATTGCTCTGGGTGTAAATGAAGACACTATTGATTTTGGTTCAGATCTTTTCGTTGGTGAGGACACCGGAGCAGAAAATGCTACAACCACAATTGTGAATCTAGGTAACTCTCCAATTGATACAACCTTGTCAGGAACTGACATGTCAGGAAGTCCCTCTGGGACAATCACGGTAAACAATATAGAATGGGATATGAATAATTTTACTTGGTCAGGAGGCACAAACTTAACAGCCATCGGACAAGACGTGAACATAATAACTCCGAATCCAACTGATGCTAGTGAAGTTAGCGATCAGCTTTATTGGGGGATCGGCATACCATTCGGGGCAGACGCCTCAATCTACAATGGACAAAACGATTTTTCTGTAAAGCTAGATAATGACGATTGGCAATTATATTAAATAAATATTTTTAAAAAATAGATAAAATCTGTTATAATAAACAAATGTATGAAGGAGGAATGAAAGCAAAGAAATTTTTCATAGTAAATTTTATAATGTTTATTGTGGCGAGCCTAGTGGTTTTAGGCTTGGGTTTTTTTGTGTTCATGCAAAACCAAAAAGTAGACAGAGCCATAGCGGCGGGGGACGAAACCCCACCTGATATTTCCAATATAGTAGTTTCAGATACTACCTCTACCTCTACAATGATTCAATGGAAAACTAGTGAAGAATCAGACTCTTTAATTAATTACAGTCTGAATAGAAACTACGGTGTTTCACGTGATCCTCATTTTGACAAAACAGAACACACAATATTTTTAGATGATTTATTACCAAATTCACAGTATTTTTTCCGTATAACCTCAACGGATGCATCCGGGAACCAGAAAATTTCTAACGACTTTACTTTTACCACTGAAGCGGACAGAGATTATAGCTACGGCAATCTAGACGAAGACCTCGGAGCAGTCTGCGCTGAGATGTTTGGTGATGGTCAGTCTGGAGTTGACCAAGAGGGGAAGGTGGACATAGATGTTGACATTGAACAGCTGGAAGAGATAGAAGAAGTTGAGGAAAAAGAGCTTTTATTAGAAATACTTGAAAGAATTGATCAAGTTCAAGAGGAAAAGACTCTAGAGATTATTGAGGAGCACATTCAGGCGGTAGCCGAAGATATTGTTTCTGAACTTTCTATTATTTTAAGTAATGCAGATATTGAAGTTGGTACGGACTATGTAATTATATATTGGCAAACAAATAAAGAAGCAAATTCTATTGTTTCTCTGGCGCTAGACGAGTCTTTTGATTACGACTCCGAAGATCCTTACACCTGGAACGAAGGAGAACCAGATGATGAAGTAACAGATCATAGAATAGAGATAACTGGTTTGGAACCGGCCACAACCTATCATTTCCAGGTTTCTTCAAAAACTATTTTGGAACAGGAAGCAAAAAGTGAAGACAAGACCTTTACTACCAAATCAGTATTACCCGTAATTCAAAATCTTAGTTTATCTAAAGTAGAGGAGACTTCAGCCACTATCGCTTTTACAACCAATATTCCTACAACCGCTATTATTGAATATACAAATTTAAACAATGGAGAGTCAAAACTTGAGGGACAATCGGCTTATATTACAAATCACACCATTAGACTTAACAATCTTATTTTTGATACTTACTATTCAGCAATTGTTACTGTTGAGAATGAGCAAAATGAAAAAGCAGTTAGTGAACCTCTTACATTCATTACTACCAGAGATGAGGACCCACCAACTATATTGAAAGTAAATACAGAATCAACCCTTTATCCAGGAGCAGATAATAAAGTTCAAACTATTATTAGTTACGAAACCGACGAGCTAGCAAAGTGTCAACTAAATTATCATAGAGGGATCATACCATTGGACGGAGCAGAGGTTTTACCAGAAGAGGAAGACCCAGTTACTGATCATGTCCAAGTCGTTACCAACTTTTTACCAGCAAATGTTTATAAATTCTGGATTGTTTGCCGTGATGATGCCCTAAACCAAGCTAGATCTCAGGACTTTACTATGCTTACCCCGTCCCAAGAAGAAAGTATTATTGATATAATACTCAAGAACTTTGAAGGTACCTTCGGTTGGATTAAAAATATAAAAATGTAGCAAATGCCACAACCTATTATCAAAACAAAAAACCTAGAAATTACTTATAACCTTGGAAAGGAAAATGAATACAAAGCAACTAGAGGAGTAACTTCTGAAATATATCCCGGAGAGGTTATTTCATTTTTCGGCCCTTCTGGTTGTGGGAAGTCAACAATTTTTTATTCTATTTTAGGAATTCTGGAACCATCAGCGGGCGAACTTTATGTTTTGGGTGAAAATCCATATTCTTATACCGCCGAGCAGATGGTTCATTTCCAGACAAAAACTATTGGTATTATTTATCAGGCTTTTTTCTTAATTAATTCTGTTTCTGTTATAGAAAATGTTGCTTTGCCTCTCACTTTTTTGGGCTATAACGAAAAAAAGAGAAGAAAGAAAGCTCAACAACTATTAGAAAGAGTAGGACTTGGAGCGCAAGGTGAAAAATTTCCAACAGATTTGTCTGGTGGACAGATTCAAAGAGTTTCGGTTGCTAGAGCAATGGTTAATAACCCTAAAATTTTATTAGCCGATGAACCAACCGGAAATCTTGATTCGGTTTCTACAAAGCAAGTTATGGAGCTTTTAGCCGAGATTAATGAGACAGAGAAAACTACAATTATTCTGATTACTCATAACGCCGCTCAATTGATGTATGCTCATAGGGTTTTTTATATGGGTGATGGCAAACTCAAGAGAATAGTCCCCAATCCAGATAAAAAACAAATTGCTAAAATCGACAAGCAAAAAACAATGGTTACAGAGCTTGACCAGTTATCAAAAATTTATCCTTACTCAAATCCGATTGAGTTAAAAGTGAAAAGTATTGTTAATTATTTAACCCAAGACATTAGTTTTGATAAAATAATAAGGCTAGAAGAAGTTGTCGCCGGAATGATTGAAAGAAAAATGTCCAAAAAAGAATTTTACGAATTTTTAACATTGAAATATTCTGATGGAGGAGTTGGTTTGACAGAATCTGTTTCTGAAGCAATGGCTGAGAAGGTTGATCATATTTTAGCGCAATCAGAAGATGTTAGAAGGTATAGAAGGAGATTCGAACACAATGTCTTTTTTTCTAAGGAGGACCGTATTGTAAATAAGCTAACTAAATACGTTCTAGAGGAGTTTAGGGGACAGATGACTCCCTATAGACTTCGTTTAATGAGAGAAGCGGTTAGGGAGAGGATTTCTGGAGTCACCAGAAAAGAAGAGTTTTATAATCAATTAAACAAATCTATGAAAGAGGGCGGGGTTGGATTTAATAAAATTTCGGCTAGAAATGTTACGGAATATTTTGAAAAAATAATTATTCAAGGAATTGAGGCAAAAGCTGCCCATTAATATATGATTAGAGTTCAAGATTCATTAAAGCTTTCGACTAGGATGTTTAAGACCAGGCCAGCAAGGACCTGGTTGACAATCCTTGGTATTGGCGTTGGTATTGCGGCAGTGGTTGTTTTGGTTGGTCTTGGATATGGTTTACAGGGCGTTTTACTCGAAAAAATCGTTTTCGGTGAAGCTCTTTTAAGTTTAAATGTAGGAACACCACCATCTAAAGTTGTTATTATTGATGATGAGATGGTTCAAGAATTTTATGATCTTGATAATGTTGAGGCAGTTGAGCCTATGGCTAGTTTTACCTCCTTGGTAACGGTCGATGATCTGACAGGTTCTGTGATGCTACAGGGGGCAAACCCAGCATATTTCAATTATGCAGGTGTTATTGCAGCTGAAGGAGAATTATATACAGAAGGACAAGACGATAGTATAGTAATATCGGCGGCTGTGTTAAAACTATTTTAGATGGAACCAGTTGATGCTCTCGGCAAAAAGGTGAGTTTTAAGGTTTTTATTCCTCAACTAAATTCCGAAGATGTTATTGAGGCCCCTCTAAAAAAAGAATATACAATCGCTGGGGTTATAGATGACCAAGCATCTCTTTTTGCCTATATTCCTTTAACTGAGTTTAGTGATAATTTTGCTATTCCTTATTACGATAAAGCTAGAGTAAAAATAACCAGCAACGAATTTTTAGATGCAGCTGAAGCCCAGATTCTAGATAAAGGTTTTATAGTAACCGCTCTCTCAAAGACCGTTGACCAGGCAAATAAAATTTTTCAAGGAATCCAAGTAACTTTGGCTATTTTTGGTGGCATCGCTCTTATGGTGTCAGCGATTGGTATGTTTAACACCATGACGGTTACCCTACTCGAAAGAACCAAGGAGATTGGTATCATGAGAACCATTGGTGGTTCACCCTCAATTATCAAAACTTTATTTTTAACAGAGTCAGTTATCATGGGCTTTCTTGGAGGGGTGGTTGGTATGGCCATTGGTGTTGGTGGTGGTTTGACAGTAAATTTCCTCCTAAACTCAGTTGCCTCCAAAATGGGAGGAGAATCGATTGCTCTTTTTAGATTCCCAATTCCATTTTTATTATTTATAGCTTCTTTTTCAGCGGTGATGGGCTTTTTGACCGGACTTTTCCCGTCTCAGCGCGCTTCAAGTCTAAACCCCCTAGACGCTATTAGATATAGTTAAAGTATGAACAAAAAAACATTTTTAATTTTAATAATAATTTCTTTAGTTCTTATTGCCTTTTATTTTTTTAAAAAAGACTCAACTCCTGAGGGAGAAAATATTCTCAGCGAAGAGAGGGAACAGGCAGTAGAGATAGTTAAGTATTCTAGAATAAATTTTTTTCTCAGTAGTCCTCATAAAGCCAGTTTAGCAATTCCTGATTATTGGGAAGGCAATTATCGCGTAAAGGAAAATGGTAATAAAGTAGCTTTTTATTATTTTGAAGGTGTTTTAAATGAAAGCGAGCTTTTTAGTATATCTTTTTACCCCGAGAAAGAATATCAAGAAAACACAGAAGACATAATAATAGGCGAGAGTGATGGGATTATATTTGTTTTCCGCAACGGAGAAAATGATTCTTTTGATAATGATATGTATTTCAAAATGCTAGATTCCGTTACAGAACTAATTAAAAGCTTTAAAATTAGCAAATAAAATACTATAATATTTTATATATATTTTGGCAATAATATGTTATAATATTGATAGTATTGTGGATAAGTATTTCCATAAAACTTTAATTAAAACTATATAAAAATTTAAATAGTCCCCATGGCTAAAATAATCAAGAATAAATTTAAAAATTCTTTGCCATTCTTTTTAATACTTTGTCTGCTAAGCCTTTCTGTTTCTGGCTTGGTTTTTAATTTTGATATTAGTATTGAGAAGGTAGGCAATAAACTGGGCTTGAGCGTTGAACTTCCAGAAGTTGAGGCTCAAGTAACTGATGTAGCAACCACTACAGTTACAGTTAGAAATGCTGCCCCTTATTTCACAGTTAACCCAGCAGAGAGTCCTGCTTCTGCTTCAACTACTCCGACGAATATTGGAGATTCTTTAACGTTTACAGGGACTGGAGACGATGCTGAGGGTAATGATTATTATTTATTAGTTTGTGATTCTGATGGTGCTACTCCAGGAGTGGCAGGAGCCGCTCCAAGTTGCGACAATGTTCAATTCTGTGTTTCAGGAGCAACTACGGCCTCAAACCCAGCTTCTTGTTCTTATACAGTTCAAGCCTGGGCACCAGAAACCAGGGCTTGGGTAGCCTATGTCTGTGATAACCACGGAACAGAAGCTGCTTGCGCCGCTACTTCAAATAGTGGTAGTGGTGACTCTGGAACCCCCTTTCATCTAAACCATGCACCTTCTTTTTCCTCAATTTCTACAACAGATGATTTAAATGAACCAGGTCAAGACTTCACAGTAGAGGCAGTCGTTACTGATGGAGATGTTATCGGTGGGGCCGATGTTCTAACCCTTGATGTTTGTACTACAAATTCTTGGGCCACCTCTACTGGGTGTGCCGATTCTACGATTTGTACAGCTACTTCAACATCTGCAAATGTGAGCTGTACTTGGACCAGTCCAATACCTCTTCAAGATGACACAGCTATTTCATATTATGGTTTTGTGATGGATGATAACGATATGGCTGCAAGCGGAAATTCTCAGACAAGCACTTACACAGCTGCCAATGCTACTCCATCGGTTTCTTCAGTTCTCCTAAACAATGGAACCGCTATTACTCTAAATATAAAAGGCGCAGCTGATAAAACAGTTTATGCTAGTTCAACAACAATAACAGATAATAATGGTTGTGGAGATATAGACTCAGCTACTGGAACTATTTTCTGGGAAGATGCAGTTGGAGGAGCTGATTGTTCAGCCGACGATAATGATTGTTATCAGATAGCTAGCGGCTCTTGTACTGTTTCAGGCTGTACCGGTGGTAATGATATTGATGTTGTTGTTCAATGCACTACAGATTTAGTTTTTTATGCAAAACCTACAAGTGGCGACGGAACGGATGCTAATGGAGCTTGGGACACAGCTTGGTTCGCCTCAATTAGGGCTTTCGATGAAGCTGCTTCTTATGCTTCTACTTCCCCAGGTGTTGATGTGAACACCTCTTCAGCCATTGAGGTAACTGAACCAGAAATTGCTTATGGATCATTGATAGCCAATACAGATTCAGGATCAGATAATGCTACAACCACTGTAGTAAACGCTGGAAATTCTCCTCTAGATACTAATTTAATTGGTGACGACATGCTTAGGGAGCTAGTAGGGCCTGAATATATCCCAGCTAGTAATCAGGAATTCTTGTTATCAAACTTTACATATGGAGGAGGTACAAACATAGCCTCTTCTTCACAAACTTTAGCAGATACAGTAATTCCAAGACCAACAAGTGTCACGAATGTTGAAGATGAGATTTACTGGGGAATCGCAGTACCAATTATCTTATCGGGTGATTATTACGGATTGAACACCTTCTCAGCAGCCTTAGATGACAATGTAGCTGGTGAGTGGTAAAATATAAAAAGTTCATATAAAAAAAGAGGCTCCTAAGGAGTCTCTTTTTTTATATGAATAATTATAATGAAATTTTAATAAACAATAAGAAAATTGTGATAATTTTTATACCAGGGGAGGGGGTTGAATATTTAGTTGATTTATTTTTCAAATTATAGTATATTTTATGTAAGGGTAGAAAATGTCTACCCCTAAAAAAATGCTAATTATTAGTAAAAATTTTAATAAAAAATAAGTACAAAAAACTAAAAACATTTAGTTATTTTTGTTATTTGATGTTTAAGAAAGTTTTAACAATTATTTTGTTAGCAACATTCGTCTTCCAGGCTAGTCCTGTGATGGCAGGCTTTGGAATTTCTCCTCCCTATGTTAAATCAGACAAATTAACACCAGGGATTCATTACGAACAAACCATAACCCTTCTCAGGTCTGCTGCGGATGAGGACTTAGAGGCCTCGATTGTTATAAACGCCCCTGAAATTTCTTCTTGGATTACAATTAAAGAAGGTAATAACTTCGACCTGCCAAAAGGCAAATTACAGGTTCCAATGGTAGTAGTGGTAGATGTCCCCAAGGACGCTGAGCTAGATAATTATAAGGGTAATATAAATATTAAAATCACCCCAAAGGGAGATCAGCAAAGCGGAGTGGCTATTGCTCTTGGTGCAAGGGTAGAAATAGACCTAACCGTTAGCAATCAAACGGTATTTAATTTTAAAATTGAAAAAATCAATTTAGTTGATTTTGAAAAGCTTAGTTTTCCATGGGATATGAAAATTTTCTCATGGTTTTTTTATAGGTTGAGAGCGGTAATGACAATTGAAAACCTTGGTAACTCAGAAATAGCACCAACTAGAGTTAATTTAGAAGTTACAGATATTTCCAAAAAGAACGTCCTCGCCTCTGTCGACGATAAAAGCTTTGATAAGATTGCGCCATTTTCAACAGGAGATGTTGAAGCAAGCTTCCCGATTGATCTTGAGCCAGGGCAGTATTGGGCAAAAATTAAAGTATATAAAGACAATGACATTCTGCGTGCAGAAGACAGAACCTTTACTATATATAATCCGGGAGAGCTTGGAGACAGAGCTCCCGACTTTGGAATTTGGCCATGGCTTCTCTTAGCTTTGTACGTGTTTATTCTTCTGATAATCCTCGCTGTACTTATCAAACTTAGATCTTGGCGAGCGCTATTTTGGGCAATTTCAGTTATTTTGATCCCATTTAAATTTATTTTTAGTCTCATTGGTTCCTCTTTTTCAGATGTTAAGGTTAGATTTTGGAAATGGATGGCAAGAAAAGCTTCAAAGTATCAAGACAGCGATAGAGAAAAATAAAAATAAATCCATTTTCCCCCATGCAAAGTATAAAAGAAAAAATTCGCTATACAATATTTTATTTACTACTTTTTTCGTTGTCTCTTTCCCCGTTTAGGGTTAGTGCAGCTACTCAGGAAAGCCTAATTACTTCTGTCACGCTACTTTTGGTTTGCGGTGATGGTTTTATTCAGGGTCTTGAGGTTTGTGATCCCGGAGAACCACCAATTATGCCTCCTGACTTAAATGGACTAACTTGTCTCGACTATGGATACAACTCAGGAGATCTTGGTTGTCTCTCTGATTGTACTGACTATGATACAGGAAGTTGTTATACTTGCGGAAATTTGACAAAAGAAGATGCCGAAGAGTGCGATGCTAGTGATTTTGGCTCTTCCACCTGCATAACATTTGGTTTTACGGGAGGCTCCCTTAGTTGTACAGGAGACTGTCGTATTAGTTTAGATAATTGTGAGAGTGAGGACGTTATTTTTGGTGGTGGCGGAGGCGGTGGTTCGACTGGAGGGAATTCTGGCAATGCAACCGGTTTTAATCCAGGCTCAGATGTTCCCCCAGGAGAGACCAAGGTGATAGTAAGAGGAAAGTCATACCCGAATTCAGATGTGCACATACTTCTAGATGGTAAAGTTATTGGTATAGCTCGAACAGATTCACTGGCAGACTTTTATTTTGAAACTGACGAGCTTGCTCCGGGCGTTTCGGGATTTGGTTTTTGGTCTGAAGACCCTGTTGGCCTAAAATCTACCTTGCTTTCTCTGACTTTTAGGGTTACCTCAGGAGCAGTCACAAATATTAGCGGGGTTTATATTTCACCGACCATTGATATAGATAAAAAAACTGTGAAAAGAGGAGATGATATAATGGTGTTTGGTAATACTATTCCAGAGTCAGGAGTAAACGTACACATTAATTCTCCCCAAGAGTTTATAAATAGCGTTGAAAGTACTGAAGATGGCGCCTGGGAGTTTGTTTTCAACACGGAACCCCTAGAAGAGGAATTTCATACAGCCAAGGCCATGTTCACTATTGCTTCGGAAGACACTGACTTACAAAGTGGCTTTTCGAAGTCTATCAGCTTCTTTGTGGGAACAGTTGGTGGAACAGCGGTTTGTGATGAGGCTGATTTAAATGCCGATGGCAGGGTTAATATAACAGACTTTTCAATTCTTCTTTATCATTGGGGAACTGACAATGAATGTGCCGATCAGAACCAAAATGGTGAAGTTGATTTGATCGATTTTTCTGTAATGATGTATTATTGGACAGGTTGATATATTTATGAAAATTTCAAATAATTTTATGAAAAAATATTTACTAGGATTATTATTTATAACTTTAATACCTCTAAATGCTCAAGCCGCCAGCCTGAGTCTAGATTCAGCTAAGCAAGAATATGGGCTAGGGGACTCTTTTACTGTAAATATTTCACTCGACATAGACGATGTTTGTGTGAACACCGTAGAAACAAAAATTACCTTTCCTCCTAACCTTCTTTATTTAGAAGATTTTGTCAGCGGGGAGTCTTTGATAAACGTTTGGGTGGAGCAACCATCCGAGGCCGAGATTCTAGATTCAAGTGGAATTGGGGAAATCTATATTGCTGGAGGAATCCCAGGCGGTTATTGCGGAAAGATTCCAGGAGACCCGGGAGAAAGCAATCTAGTGGGACGACTTCTTTTTAGAATACCAGGTTTTTACGTTGGAGAGGCTATTCCAGAAACTCTTAACATCAAACTTGAAGATGCCAAGGTGTATGTCAATGACGGCCTAGGAACAGAAGATAGGCTTAAAACAAAAAATCTTAGCATTAAATTGAATAAAAATTCAGGCACCGAAGCGGGCGATTATGATGCTTATATAAAAAGCGACAGCATAAAACCAGAACCCTTTGTGATTGAATTACACCAAAGCGATAATATTTTTCAAGGACAATATTTTGCAATTTTTTCAAGTATAGATAAACAGAGTGGTATAGACCATTACGAAATATTAGAAAGCGCAAAGCAAAATGTTGAGAAAACTTTAACAGAGAAATTAATTGAATTTTTCAAAGAGTCACCTGAAGCAGAGTGGGAGATAGCCAAAACACCACAGCTTCTAAAAGATCAAAGTCTAAGGAGCATTATTCGAGTTAAGGCAGTTGATAGGGCTGGAAACGAGAGGAGTGTTGAATATATCCCAGAAAAGCCTAACACAGCTAAAGTGGTTGACTTTGACTATTTAATAATAGGGGCAGCTGTGCTAATATTATTAATAATAGCATTCCTGGTATTTATTTTTGCCAGATATATCTACAGGAAATTAAAGTCTATGAAAGCAGTAGAGGAAGAGATGGATGAGACAGAGGACTTAGAAAACAAACAACAATAATAATAATTATATCAAGGAGGTATGAATAAAATATTTTTAAAATCAAAAATTCTTTTGACAGTTTTTGTATTTTTATTTTTTGGACTAATTAATGTAGAACAAGCAGACGCTGCCAGTGCTTCACTCTATTTGACTCCATCATCAGGCACCCATGTTATCAATTCTACTTTTACTGTTACAGTAAAGGTGAATACAGATGGCGCCCCGATTAATGCCGCGGAAGGAACGCTTGTCTATGATACTGACAGATTGGATGTGGTTAGTATTTCAAAAGGAGGTTCTATCTTTAACCTTTGGACAGCTGATCCGGTTGATACTGGTTCATCCATAAGTTTTGGTGGAGGCATCCCAAGGCCAGGTTACACAGGAGCTGGAGGAACACTTTTTTCTGTTACTTTTAAGGCAGTAAAAACAGATGGCGCTCAAATTAGTTTCTCATCTGGAGCAGTTTTAGCGAATGATGGAAAGGGAACAAACATATTGGCTAGCATGGGTTCAGGTAGGTATACAATCTCCCCAAAGGTAACCCCTCCAGCAAATAACAACACCTCAGACAATACAGACACTAAACCAACAACAAAACCAGAGCCAGTTGAAACAGCAAGAATTAAGCCTACAATAAGCTCGGCCACTCATCCTGATAGTCAGGTTTGGTATAAAAACAGAAATGTTCAATTAAACTGGGATCTGCCATCGGGGGTAACTGGCATAAGTTATCTAATGGATGATTCTCCATCAAGTGTTCCGGGCAATGTTTCTGATGGACTTGAGGACAATATGGAATTTAATGATAATGAGGATGGAATATACTATTTTCATTTGAAGTTTAGAGATTCAAGTGGTTGGGGTACAGTTTCTCATTTCCGATTTCAGATAGATAATACTCCTCCATTACCATTTGAAATTGAAGTAAAAAAAGAAGAAGGTGAAGACTGGCCGTCTCTTTTCTTCGAAGCTCTAGACGAATACTCAGGTGTTGTTAATTACGAGATTATCGTTAATAGTTTAAACGAAGATGCTTATGAAAATGGAGCAGAGGAACCATATTTGAAAGTTAGTGGTTTAGAGGTGGGAGAACACACGGTTTTAGTAAAAGCAATCGATGCAGCTGGAAATGAAACATATGCTGAGCAGAAATTTTATATAAATGCTATCGAGACCCCAGTTATTCTACACTATCCTACTGAGATGACCTCTAGTGATAACCTATATATTAGTGGTACAGCTCTTCCAGATGTGCTTATAAAACTATTTGTGCAAAAAGATGGCACAATGATAAGCAAGGAGACAAAGTCTGATCAAAATGGAAACTGGTTTATCATAAACGAAGATGACATGCCAAACGGCAGTTATATGGCCTGGGTTCAAGCAAAGAATAAAAACGGTCTCAGTAGTGCAAACAGCGAAAAGGTCGGTATCTTAGTAAGCCCTCCTATATTTACTAGAATTGGTGATTTTGTAGTTAATTATTTTACTGTTTTTGTCAGTCTTTTGTTCTTGATACTGCTAATAATTATAATGTCCATCTTCTTGGCGAGGATTGCTCGGAAGAAACTAAGAAAAGAGGCAACAGAGGTTGAGGATGTTTTAAAACAAAACATTAAAGAACTCAGAAAGGAAATAGAAGAGGACTTTAAGACCTTAGCCAAGGGAAGAACTTCAGCCGCTCAGAAGAAACTACTCGATGAAACTCAAACCACCTTAAGAGCAAAGATTGATGCGATGGAGAAAAAGGTTATGAAAGAGGTTGAAGATGTAGAGGATTTAGCTAGATAGCTAGGCTTAAATATCAAAAAAGTACGCAGTATTTGTGCGTACTTTTTTATTGATTATAAGAATATAGTTAAGTTAAAAACAATTTTCAGATCCACTTTTTTAAAAAAAGTGGAGTAAAAACCCCGAACAGGAATAACTTTGGATCATTTCGCTATGAAATCTAGCAAAATTCCGAACTCCCTGCGCTCAATCATCGGATGTTTTGCAAAGATTTCTACGCTTCATTTTACTCCAAAATTTTCAATGTTCGGGGGAATTGTGTCTTAAATTAATTACAACTTAAGTGAGCTGCTTGTTGCTAGGACGTTCGTAGCATAGCCGTTGTTGGCTAAGACCATTGATTCGTCTTGGTTGATGATAATATCAGATGAACTAGTTGAGATCTTTTCAAAAAATATTTGTCCCATAAGGCTTGAGGTGGCTATTCCAGGGTAGGGTTTCATTCCGCTTAAACTCAATTTTCCAGTACTATTATCGAAATTGTTTTCAAGAAAAAAACTGCAAAACGAGTTTCCAGTTAGTATGCTATTTATTTGGATCGTGCTAGTTGCAAAGTTTAGAACGAGACCACTGGCGTTAGCACTTTGTGAGCCCGGGTCAACCATGATATTTAAAATTCCAGTACTTGAGCTAGCATCAAAGAAGGCAAGTTCGAGAGAAATACTAGCGTCACTTATTACGTTTTCGTTTGCAATTCGCTCATCGGCATTCACAATTCCAAAAGCAGAAAAAAACACAAAAACGAAAAATCCAAATTTGATTAATTTTTTAGTCATAGAGATATTTACTTGTTAAATTATAGCACAAAAAACTAAGAAAAAAATTAAAAAATACCTTATATTAGACAAAAAATAGAAAAAATTGTTTAATAAATATTTTTTTAGGCTGATATAAGCAAAATCAAATTGAAAAATTAATATAGATAAGATACAATATATGTATAGATTATAGCTTATGAAGAAAATTTTAGATTCTTTTGCCTTTCTAAAGGTTGATCAATCAGACAGAAATCATTTCTGTACTACAATCATTGAATCAAGCGCTCCGAAGTTTGATTTTTATTTTTTGGTTGTTTTATCGACTCTTATTGTTTCCTTTGGTCTTATTCTAGACAACGTTGTTTTGGTTATTGGGGGAATGTTAGTGACCCCTATTTTATCACCCATTTTAGCGCTTTCCTTGGGAGTAGTTATTCTAAATGCCCACGTTTTAGCTAGGTCTCTAAAGATATTTTTCTACTCAGCTACTTGGACCCTTTTTATTGCATTTTTGGTAGGACATTTTAATATTTTTGACATCGAGAGCATCACTCTTCTAAACAATCTCGAAGTGGGTTGGATTCCTTTTGTGATAGCTTTTATTGCTGGACTCGCTGCTAGCTATACCTGGGTAAAACCTGACCTAAATTCTATATTGCCTGGGATTGCAATTACTGTTACACTTATTCCACCTCTAACTGCCTCAGGTCTTTCATTATCACTGAAAGAGTTAGATTATTTTTATAGATTTATAGCTGTTACTGGTTTAAATATATCAGGGATACTGGTGGCTAGCATTATTGTCTTTACCTTGCTACAATTCTACAAATCCAGAAAGAGGCTTATTTCTGAAGTTAAAGAGGAAGAAAAGGAGATACAAAAAGAAGGGATATTTAATTAAATGGAAAACATAAAGAAAAAAATACTCAAAGAGTTAAATACAAAATACAATAAAGACATTTTAGAGATGTCCGATTTTTCTTATCCACCGAATAAAGAAATGGGAGACCTGAGTATGCCTTGCTTTAAACTTTCTAAAGAATTGGGCAAAACTCCAGTTGAACTTTCCCAAGAACTGGTTAAAGATCTAGGTGATAAATTTGAAGAAATTCAGTCCTTGGTTGCCATGGGGCCTTATCTCAACTTCTTTTTAAACAAGTCAATGCTTTTTAAAGAAATATTTAAGGATGTTTCTAAAAAGACGGAAGGTTTTGGAACAAATAAGTCTGGCAAAAAAAAGAGAGTGATGATTGAATTTTCAAACGTAAATACTCATAAAGAATATCATGTGGGGCATCTTCGAAATATTAGTTTTGGAGATTCAGTTTCTAGAATTCTTTCAGCTAATGGTTATGATGTTTTGCCGGTTTCTTATATTAATGACTTTGGTATCCATACAGCTAAAACCCTGTGGGCCTATAATGAGTTTTATAAAAGAACCTTGGTCCCAAGTAATAAGGGAGCATTTTTAGGTGAGATTTATGTTCGGGCCAGTAAGGAGCTTGAAAACAATGAAGTTGGTAAACAAACAGCCGCTTTTATAATGAAAAAGATAGAGTCACGAGAAGGGCCAGAATATGAATTATGGAAAAAAACCAGAGAGTGGAGTATTAAGCAATTTGATGCTATTTATAAAGAACTGGGAGTAAAAATAGATCATGTTTTTTATGAAAATGAATTTATTGATGAAGGCATCAAACAAGTGACGGAGATGCTGAAAAAGGGGATTTTAAAAGAAAGTGATGGAGCAATTATTGCCGATCTAGAAGAATACAATTTAGGGGTAATGGTTTTTATGCGTAGTGACGGGACAGCCCTGTATCCAGTGGCTGATATTCCACTAGCTAAATACAAAATTGAAAAGTATAAATTAAACGAATCAATATACGTAGTTGATAATAGGCAAAAACTTCACTTTAAACAGCTTTTTAAAGTTATTGAATTGATGGGCTACAAGCAAAAGCTTGTTCATCTTGATCATGATTTTGTAACTCTTCCTGATGGCGCGATGTCTTCCAGGAGCGGCAATACAGTTACCTATGAACAGCTCAAAGAAGAAGCCTTCAAAAAATCTTTTGATGAAACTAAAAAAAGACATGAAGATTGGCCAGAGTATAAAGTAAAAGAAGTGGCAGAGAAAATAATCTTTGGAGCGATGAAGTTTGAGATGCTTAAGGTTGGCTCAGACCAGGTTATTACTTTTGATACCGATCAAGCCCTGCGTTTCGATGGTTATACTGCTGCTTATTTACAATACACTTACGCTCGTATAGCAAGCATTCTTCGTAAAGCTGGAGATTTTGATAAAAAGAGCATTGATTTTTCAGAATTAAAAGAAGACAAAGAAAATATTTTAGTAATTAAAATAGCAAAATATTCAGAGGTGGTGAAAAAGGCAGCTGAGGACTATAACCCAAGCGAAATAGCTAAATATTTATTTGACCTAGCTCAGTCACTAAATGACTACTATCACTCGGTAAAAATATTGAAATCTGGAGAAGAGGAGAAAAAAGCTAGATTGGCCTTGGTTTTTAGCGTCCAAAATATTATAAAAAATGGTTTAAACCTCTTAGGGATAGACACCATGGAAGAGATGTAATAAATTTATGTCTATACATATGTATAGACACATGTATAGACATTTATATGAGAAAAATAATTAATAGAAGCATAAGAAAAATTTTTAAAAGTGGTAATAGCTATGCCCTCACTTTGCCGGTGGATTTGGTCAAAGAGCTCGGCTGGAGAGAGTCGCAAAAGCTGGTAGTTAAAAAGAAGGGGAAGGATTTGCTTATTTCTGACTGGAAAGAATAAAATACCACAATTTTTTATTTGATTGACAAAAAGCTATTTTTAATATATATTAGGCATATATGATACAAGTTAAAAAGCAAAATTTACTATTAGGTTTATTACTGCTTACCCCAGGGGTGACTTGTTTTCGTATGAAATAGTTTTTAAATAAACTAAAAAAGCAAGATCACCCAAGAGGGTGATTTTTTTGTTCTTTGAAATTTTCAATTTTATTTAACCAATGCTCAATTATTGAGCTAACCCAAGCAAAGGAGATAAAGAATGGCTGACAAAAGTGTAGTAGAAAAAGAAAAAGGGGGAAAGGTTCAGATTTTCGATACCACCCTCCGAGATGGTGAACAATCACCGGGCTGTTCCATGAACACAGAGCAAAAGCTGCAAATTGCGCATTTGTTGGCAGAAATGAATGTTGACGTTATCGAGGCAGGTTTTCCGATCGCTTCCCCGGGTGATTTCGAGGCAGTAAAAAGAATTGCTCAGGAGGTCAAGGGTCCGCAGGTCGCTGGTCTCTGTCGCGCAAACGACAAGGACATTGATCGAGCTTGGGAAGCACTGCAGCATGCAGAAGAAAAGGCGCGTATTCATACCTTTATCGCGACTAGCGAGCTTCACTTGGTGCACAAGCTACGGATGACAGAATCAGAAGTGGTAAATGCAGCACGTGCGGCGGTTAAGAGAGCGGCTTCTTATTCGGCAGGCAATGTTGAATTCTCAGCCGAAGATGCAGTACGCACCAGGTTGCCATTTTTAGCACAGGTAATCACAGAAGTAATCGACGCTGGGGCAACTGTGGTAAATATTCCTGATACGGTGGGTTACACCACCCCTTGGGAGTACGGCCAAATCATTGCTTTCTTACGGGAGTTTGTCCCCAATATCAACCAGGCAATTATTTCAGTCCATTGTCACAATGATCTCGGTTTAGCAGTTGCCAATTCGCTTTCAGCTGTAATGGCTGGGGCTCGCCAGGTCGAGTGTACTATCAATGGTATTGGCGAACGGGCCGGAAATTGTTCCCTAGAAGAAATCGTTATGGCTCTTCGGACCAGGGGAGACATCATTCCTTTCTATTCCGATGTCGTGACTGAAAAGATTGTTCCAGCTAGCCGCCTGCTGGTTGCCACAACGGGGATGCAGGTTCAGCGCAACAAAGCGATTGTCGGTGGCAATGCCTTTGCTCATGAGGCAGGCATTCATCAACATGGTTTCCTGATGGATAAGAGAACCTACGAAATCATGACTCCCGAGTCGGTTGGTCTCAAGGAAAGCAAATTGCCTTTAGGTAAACACTCTAGCAAGCGTGTTCTTGCCAACCGCCTAAAGGCAATGGGTTTTACCTTCTCCAAAGAAGAGATTGAAGAGCTATTTATGCGCTTCAAGGAATTGGCTGACAAGAAGATGGAAGTCTTTGATGACGACCTTCTAACCCTGGTTCAAGGAGACTCGGCTGAAGACGATATGTTTGTCGTCAATTTAATCGAAGGGAGCTTCAATTCTGAGTCGGAAGCGAAGGCCTATGTTTCTCTGGAGTGTGATGGCAAAGACAAAGAGTTTGAATGTAAGGGGAATGGACCAGTTGATGCGGTCTTTAAGGCAATCAAGGAGATTACAAAGACTGATTATCGGCTGGATGTCTTCAGCATGGACAATGTCACAAAGGGGATATCTGCTCAGGCAACCTGCTCGGTCGTTCTTGAAGCGTATGATCGAACTTTTAGTGGTCACGGAGTTCATACCGATTCAATCGCGGCAGCGGGCATGGCATATACGAATGCTTTGAATAAAATTGTAAAATGGGAGCTTCACCAACTTGAAGTTTTTGAAAAAGAAGAAAGTGATAAAGTGATTGCTTCCTGATTTATGTAGCGAGGTCAAAAGACCTCGCTTTTTTTATCTAAAATTAGCAATAAAAAACGATTTATTAAAAAAAGATTTGATTTATTTAATTATTGTGTTATAATTATCCACAAGAGTTTAGAAAACTTAT
>PKTH01000026.1 GCA_002869265.1 Candidatus Parcubacteria bacterium | reverse complement strand
GACGCTGAGAGCGCACTAGAGTTGGCACAAACTGCTGCTGATGACGCTGAGAGCGCACTAGAGTTGGCACAGACTGCTGCTGATGACGCTGAGAGCGCTTTGGAACTTTTGTTAGCAGAAGAATCAGGAACAACTACCTAGAGAATACTTCAAAACAACTAAAAACAAGGGCTTTTTGCCCTTGTTTTTTTTCTTGAAAAATGAAGAAAAAGCTGATAATATGACATTTATGAATAAAAAAACATACAATATATTTATAATAGGTTGTCAGATGAATAAAAGTGATTCAGAGAGAATTGCTTTTTCTTTGGAATCTTTGGGATATTTCCCAGAAGAAGATATCTACAAGGCTAGCTTAGTGGTAATAACAACTTGCGGAGTCAGGCAGTCTGCTGAAGACAGGATCTACGGCTTAATCCCTGCTGTCAGAAGAAAAAACCCGGAGGTGAAAATTATTCTGACTGGTTGTCTTAGTGCTGAGAAACTTGTCAAAGAAAGACTTGGAGACTCTGTCGATATTTGGATGCCAATAGTTGAATTGGATAATTTACCAAGTCTCTTAGGTGAAGATAGTTTGGGTGGGCATGAAAGAGATTATTTAAATCTAAAAGCAAGGTATGAGTCCGATTTTTCAGCATTTATACCTATAGGCAATGGTTGTGATAACTTTTGTTCGTACTGCTATGTTCCCCATGCTAGAGGTAGAGAGAAATATAGAGATCATAAAGAAATAATAAATGAAGCGAAGGACTTAATAAAAAAAGGGTACAAAGAAATCACCCTAATTGCCCAGAATGTGAATAGCTATAAGTCGGCAGATATAGACTTCCCGAAACTTTTAAAAATGACAAACGATCTTCCTGGTGATTTTTGGCTTCGTTTCTCAACAAGTCATCCAAAAGATATGAGTGATGAGCTAATAAAAGAGATGGGAGAGTGTGAAAAATTGTGTCATCATGTGCATTTGCCGGCTCAGGCTGGAGACGATGAGGTCTTGAAAAGAATGAATAGAAAATACACTCAAGGGCATTACTTGGAATTAATTGATAAAATTAGAAAATCTCTTAACAAACAGGCGGGTGAAATAGTCTCTGGTTTCTGGATGCCACCAGTGGCGATCTCTACAGATATTATTGTTGGTTTTCCAGGTGAAACGGAAAAACAGTTCAGAGAAACTGTTAAGCTTTTTGAAACAGTTAAGTATGACATGGCCTATATTGCCCAATATAGTCCAAGACCAAACACTGCAGCAGCTAAGATGAGCGATTTGGTTTCAGAAGATGAGAAAAAAAGAAGGGATGAGGAGCTAAATGATGTTTTAGGACGATACAATCTAGAAAATAATAAAAAATATCTAAATAGAGTCGTAGAGGTGTTGGTTGATTCTAAGAACTCTAGAGGGGAGATGATAGGGAAGACCAAGACAAGCAAAACAGTCATAATAAGCGATACCACCAAATCAAGAAAGATAGGAGATATTTTAGAAGTTAAAATAAAAAGCGTTAAAAACTTTGGACTTTATGGAGAAATAAATAAAGATGAGTAAGAATAATTCAAAAAAAGTAATAGTACTACTAGGCTCTACATCGAGCGGCAAAACAGCTCAAGCTGTAAAGCTAGCTCATATTTTTAATGGGGAAATAGTCTCAGCTGATTCGAGGCAGGTTTATAGCGGTATGGATATCGGGACGGGGAAAGATTTAAAAGAGTTTAGCTTTAAAGGAGATGGTGGAATTAATGTCTCAATACCATATCATTTAATTGACATCGTAGACCCAATGGAGGTTTTTGATGTTGTAGAATGGACCAAAAGAGCTAAAAATTCTATTGATAATATATTAAGCAAAGGGAGGGTCCCTATTGTGACGGGCGGTACGGGACTGTACCTACAGGCCTTGGTGGATAATTATGACTTTTCTGAAGCTAAGCCCGATTTAGATAAAAGATCTGAACTGGAAGATCTAAGCAATGAGGCCCTACTTTCTATGATTAAAGAAATTAGTTATGATGTTTTTGATCAGCTTGATGAGAATGACAGGGGGAATAAGAGGAGGTTGATTAGGTATATTGAACTTATTGAAAATGAAAAAGACTTTGCTTTAAAAAAGTCAGTAAGAAAAAATAATCAATATGAATATTTATTACTTGGCTTAAACTACCCGAGAGAAGAGATAAATAAAAGAATACGTGAAAGATTAATTCATCGGATAGAAAAAGAAGGAATGATTGATGAGGTAAAAAAACTTCATAATGATGGTGTCTCCTGGAAGAGATTTGAAGAACTGGGAATGGAGTATAGAAATGTATCAAAATTTTTGCAAAATAAAATGACCTACGAGGAAATGATTGAAAAAACCTTTATAGCTATAAGACAATTCGCCAAAAGACAGACTACCTGGTTTAGACGCTGGGAACGACAAGGGGCAAAAATTTATTGGGAGAACGATTTAGAGAAAAGTAAAAAACTTATAGAAAATTTTCTTAAAAAAAAATAAGCCCCCGAATTTCTCCGGGGGATTGTGCAAATTAGAGTTGCATAATTTTTTCTTCGTCAAGAAGAGCAATGTTTCTTATGCGGATGTACCTAAGTGCGGTTTCGGTTCTTTTTTTGAGGCGAATCATATTTTCATCAAGAGCCTTTTCAATGTCCTCTTCGCTGAAGATTAAACCTTTGACATCTCTAGAGAGCTTCATGATGTTCATGGCGTATATTATTCTAGAGTATCTTCTGGCAACCACTGTTAGTAGGTCAATTGCTTCTTCAGGGATTTTCCCTTCTTCAAATTGGCCGACTAAAGTACTAGTCGGGATGAGGGCATGCCAAACACATTCCCTTTTGTAAACACAGGGCACCCCCCCTGCCAAGAGAGAGCAAAGTTGGGGCCTATCACAAGAGAGGACCGATACAGCCCCTGTGGTGGCGAATAGAGGGCAGTTTTTTAAACGGTAATTGGCTTGCTGTACAAAAAAACAGGAACCTAGAGCGTACTCTGAAGTACATTCACTCGTGGAGTTTGGGCAATTACTGCTGATTTTACAATGAATTGGACTGTAATCTCTGCATTCAGTCCTAATTAACTTAGAGGAGCGAAACCTCTCATCACATTTTTCATTATTATTCTTACAGGTTGGGGCATGACGGCAACTGTTTGCAGTTTTCTTTTTTTCTTGAACCGTGTCGAACTTACAGCCATTTTCATGGGTGCATTCAAGAGAGTTTGGGCTTTGGAATTCGCACAGTTCTACAACTTCTTCTGGATTATCACTGAAGAGCAGAGAGCTCCCGCAACTTGAGAGAGCTTTTAGGTGGGGGAGCCTTAAAATACAATTGAGAGAAAAACTTTCCGTGCAAGTATCTTTATTGATTTTTGCTCCACAGGCATTGATAAATTGACATTTTTCTTCCATAGGTTTACCTCCACTTTTTGGGTTTTAAAGGACAAGATAGTCTAAAAAAAATCTCCCATTTGGGAGATTTTTAAAAAATATAAAAACTGATGTTTTTTTGATGGAATATTCTGTGTTTCGGGTATTGTTTCATATTGGATATATATTAGCAAAATAACTAAATTTAGGCAACATCTTTAGGCTTAACAATATCCGGGTTGGAATAATTTGGATTCAAGAATATGATTTGTGAAATTAATTTCTTTTTTGTTCTTTCTATTTCCTTGCCCCTGAAATCATTCTCTGCTATTTCTAACAGTTTTTTCTCTATAGATTCGATAGTTTCTGTTGTTTCCTGTAAATCATTTTTTGATTTAATTTGTTCAATGTCCCTAGATAGATTGCTTGCAAAATTAACTATTTCTTTGAGCTTTAACAAATTTAGTTTTAAGGAGTCTCCGCTGAAGGTGCTATCTATTTGCATTCTTTCCAAGAGCAACATGTAAACATTTTCGTAGATGTCTTCAGCGTTCTCTTCAGCCTCAAAAAGAGTTTTGGCCCTATTTCTTGCTTGCGATAAGTGAGAATTTTCATGCTCTGATTTATTGTTTGTTACATAGTATTCTTTTAAAGCTTCATTCTCATTTAAAACTTTATCAATTAGAAGATTTGACTGCTCTTCAGCTAAATTTTTATCTTCTTTCATTGGTGGGATTTGCTCTTTCATATTTTTAACTTAATAATTTTTTTAATATTTCGGTTACAAGTTTTGGGTTGGCTTTTCCTTTTGTGGCTGCCATGGTTTGTCCGACAAAGAACTGTAGAACATTTTCTTTACCGCCTTTGTATTCCTCAACTTGTTTTTGATTGTTTGTGATTATTTCAG
The DNA here is from genome assembly GCA_002869265.1 of Candidatus Parcubacteria bacterium. GTDB lineage: Bacteria > Patescibacteriota > Patescibacteriia > Patescibacteriales > BM507 > BM507. Next base: position 7,310 of record PKTH01000026.1, on the reverse strand, counting down.
AGATAGTTTTTTCAAGCTCGGCGCTGTCGTCAATTTGCTCGAGACCCATGTCCTGCATGATATTTGATGGGTCACCACCGTTTTTATACATTTCTTCAAGTATTTTCTGAGCAGCACTGGAGTTAACTTTTCCTTGATAGACCAGAGAGATAAATTCTGCAAAATTCTCTGGGGTAATATTTATATCACTGATATTTAAGTTGTCTTCTTTAAGATGTTTAAATAGTTCACTGATCAGCCAATTGGAGACTGATTTTGCTAGCTTTTTTTGCTGCCTTTCCCAATCATCGCCATTGCTATCGATCCAGGCCCTAAGTTCTGAGATTACATTTTCGGTGTAGTCGGCTAGATTTTTGTCGCTTACTATTATTTCAGCAATGTCGTCTGTAAAAAAGTATTGTCTTATGAATCTGTCTTTTTTGGTGTGCGGTAATTCGATGAGGTCTTTTTTTATTTCTTCAATCCATTCATCACTAATGTTTAAGGGAGGGATATCAGGTTCTGGGAAATATCTATAATCAGCGGAAGTTTCTTTGACTCTTTGACTGACAGTCTCTTTTTTATCTTCGTTCCAGCCTCTGGTCTCTTGGATCAATTCATCACCATCTTCTATGGCGTTAATCTGTCTTTTAATTTCGTATTCTATTGCTTTTTCAAGTGCTTTGAAAGAGTTGATGTTTTTTACCTCTACTTTTGGGTTTAATTTATATTCACCAAGACTAAGAATTTCACACTTACCTTTGTATTCCCATTTTCCTTTTTCTTGAACGGAAATATTGGCCTCGCAACGCATCTGACCCTTTTCCATGTCAGCATTACTAATATCTAGGTATCTGAGAATTTGCTGATATTGTTGGCAAAACTTTTTAGCTGATGCAGCGTCAGGAATGACCGGTTCTGTGACCATTTCCATCAAAGGGGTGCCGCCTCTATTGTAGTCAATTAGTGAAAAGTTTTTTCCACCAGGGTGAGTTGATTTTCCTGTATCTTCTTCTAAATGGATTCTGGTTATTTTGATATCATTATCTCCCACCTTAAGGACTCCGTCATATACTAAGGGTAGATCATATTGAGAGATTTGATAACCTTTTGGTAGGTCAGGGTAGAAATAATTTTTTCTATCAAATTTTGATAATTTATTGACTTTACAGTCTAGGGCTAGTCCGGTTAGGATGGTCCAAGCAATGGCTTGCTTGTTGGCTAGAGGGATGGTTCCTGGGTGACCAAGGCAGATAGGGCATACTACCGTATTTGCGCCCTTTGCCTCTGCGTCATTGTCGCAAGAACAGAACATTTTTGACTTTGTTTTGAGTTCCGCGTGTATTTCAAGGCCAATTATAACGTCGTATTTTTCATGCATATGCTAAAATTTAGCTAATTTTTAAAAAAATTTGTATTTAATCGTAAGTACATTTTATCCTAAAAATAGGTAAAAAGCAAGAAAAAAGAGCCCCGAAGAGCTCTTGTTGTTTATTTGGATAGCTCAAAAAGCTCTTCCAGATATTTAGTGTCAAAATATATCGCTGGGATAAATAAGATTAGCAATATAATAGAAATAACTATTGAATTGCCACATTCTCCTGATGGTATTTGGTTAAGGGCTATTGTGACATGGCGTGCTAAACTTAAAAAAATAAGAATAACACTAAAAGCAGAGAGGGCGCAGCGAACATGCAAAGAGCGAAATTTCTCTTCCAAGGGGTCCATATTACCTCCTTTTAATATAATCCAGTTGAACCGTAGCTTTTTGAACCACGGTCAGTATCGTCATCTATTTTTGATTCCTCAATTATTGGGGATTCAATTTTCTGAATTATAATTTGAGCGATTTTTTGTCCTGTCTCTATAGTATAAATATCTTTACTAGTATTGTAAATGTTTATTGTAATCTCACCCCTAAACCCAGCGTCAATAACTCCACCCATCGTATTGAGTCCTGACTTGGCTATACCACTTTTGTCCCATATAAGACCGGCATAGCCCACAGGGAGAGCTATTTTAATTCCTGTTCTGACTATAGATCTTTCTCCTGGGTAGATGGTTTTTGTTTCAGCTGAATACAAATCAAAACCAGCATCATGAAGATAACCCTTGGTAGGTAATTTTGCATTATCGAAAACTTTTTCTACTTTAAGTGAATATTTTTCATCTTTTGCTTGGTTTGCGTGAAGATTCTTGAAATCTGGTGCGTATAGCTTGTCCTTGGTTTTAATATGAGGAATGATTCTGTCCCAGACTAAGCTCGATATCTCTTCCACTGAAAGTAATTTGTTTTCTGGGCTACAATTAATGATTTCGAAATTATCAAATTTTTCAGCAATTTCTTTGAATACCTTGTTGGCTTTTTGTAAATGATTTGGATCAGATTCATGAATGTCTTTGTTGTCTTTTTCTAGATATTCCTTTCGAATCATTTTTTCTAAAAGACCTAGAGAGATTTTAGGGTCTACATTTAGAAGCATACTTATGTTGGGGCGGGGTATTCGGAAGACATCATATTCTAGGTTACAGAGCCAGTCATAAAACTCTTCTCTCTCAGCTCTGTCGTTTATCTTTGCCCCCTGGTGGCCCATGTTTGCTGAAACATATCTATCACTGATTACAATTTTGCCTTCATTGAGCCATTTTTCAATTTTCTTTTTCGCGTCGAATCTGTCCGTAGCATAAAATATTGAACTTGCGTAAGGTCCAACGTCGTCAGCGTGTCCGTATTTACCGTTTAGGTATTCCTCGACAATCCCTGCTGATTTATTTCCATATTGAGGAAAGCTAATGGTCTCCACCTCGTATCCAAAGTTGCGGAGCTTTTTGACTAGTATTTCTATTTGAGTTGTTTTACCTGAGCCGTCACTTCCATCAATAGAAATGAATATTCCTTTTTGAGTTTTTTCTTCATTCATAAATAGCAAAAGAGGAGTTTAGTCCTCCTCTTTTGTTCCTATATTTTAGTATATATGTTTATTAAGTCAAGCTTTTAATTATTTCTCCTACGGCGTTATTTACGTCTGCAATTGTTTGCATGCCATCAACCTTTTTGTAAATTCCTTCCTTGTAATAGAAATTGATAAGATCTTCTGTTTGTTTGTGATATGTTTCCAATCTTTTTTTAACAGATTTCTCTTTGTCATCATCTCTAATAATAAGATCGCCATAGCATTTATCACAAACACCTTCTTCTCTCGGAGCTAAGTGGGTTAGGTGGTAGACCGCTCCACACTTTGAGCAAGTTCTTCTGTCTCCGATTCTCTTTATGGCCTCTTCATCGCTTATAAATATTTCTAGGGCTAGGTTTATGTTTATAAAACTAGAGAGAAATTGTGCCTGGTTGAGCGTTCTGGGAAAACCATCAAGAATGAAACCCATAGAACAATCATCTTTTTGTAGACGTTCTTTAACAATTTCATTTGTAATGTCATCTGGAACAAGCTTACCTGAATTGATTAGTTTTTCTATTTTTTGCCCTAACTCGGTTTTTTCTTTTATATTTTGTCTAAAAATATCTCCAGTTGAGATATGGGGGATTCGGAAGGCTTTACTGGATAGTTGAGCCTGAGTACCTTTTCCTGAACCTTGTGGGCCAAATAAAACAATATTTTTTTTCATGGGTTTTATTTTGTTTTAAATTTATTAATTATAATATCTAAATTTTCTTTTAAATCATCAAAGCCCGATTCGTTTATAATAGGGAAGTCAGCTATTGCTATAGGACCGCCCTTGTCAGTTTTTTCTATTTCGCTCCAGTCTCTTTCGATAAATTCTTCTTCTGAGTTCATGGGTCTATTACCTTTTCTGGCTAGGAGCCTTTTTAGTCTTAGCGCGGGGGAGGCGTGGATTGCAATAAGCTGAAAGGCCTCTCCGTATTCTTTTTTTAGTATTTTGTATTCTTCCCAGCTATAGAGACTTTCTATTAAAACAATATCGTTTTCTTTTACTAATTCTTTTAACTTGGGCAATGAAAGGATAGCATGAGCCCCCATACCGTATTCTTCTCTGTTTAGCTCTCGGGCCTTTTTTTCATTAGCATTATTTAGTTCCCAGCCTTCTTTTTTTATTCGGTCAAATGTTGGCTCACCAAAATAAATCTTTGGCCAGGACGTTTTATTCTGAATATAGTCAATTGCTTCAGACTTTCCTGAGCCAGCCATACCAACAACGGCCAATATTTTTTTATTTTTTATTTCCATACACCTTTTCTGTAGAGACCTTCAAACTGGATGTCGTCACCAGAGAAGACTTCAATTACTTTATATTTGCCTTTAGTAAATATTTCATTTTCAATTTTGAAATGAGTCGCTTCCTGGAAAACTATACTCGCTTTCGGTCTAGATAATTGTTCGTTTCCTCTGGTTTCTAGAAGGGGAACTTCTCCATCAAGCCAAAAGAACCTTTGCCCCTTTTTTAGAAAATCATATATTTTGCCTGCCTGAATATTTTCTGGTATGCATTCTTCTAATTTTCGCTTACCTTTATGGAATTCGGAAATATCTCGAAGACAAATATCAGGATTGAATTCAGCTTTTATTCCCATATTACTTTTCTAATTCAATAAATTTAAATTTAATACCTTTTTGTTCGTGTTCATCTTCGGAAATTACCCTAGAAAATTCTGAGTATTCTGGAAAGAAGGTGTCAGCCTTAGGTTCGTCATCAACAATTGTTAAATATAGTTTATCAGCATGAGGAAGGGCTTGTTTGTATATTTCTCCTCCACCAATAATAAAAACCTCTTTGTCGCTGTAGCTTTTAGCTTCTCTAAAAACTTCTTCTAAGGAGTGTTTAATAATACAGCCTTCTGCTTGGAATTTTGTATCTCTTGTTATTATTATATTGGTTCTGCTTGGTAGAGCCCTGCCAATTGATTCATATGTTTTACGACCCATTACTATAATATTACCTGTAGTAATTTTCTTGAAATGTTTTAGGTCTTCAGGAATATGCCAAAGAAGTTGGTTATCTAGACCAATTGCATTGTTTTTTCCGATGGCAACTATTATAGATATCATTTTAGTATCCTCCGATATTGGCAATTTCAGCTTTGATTCTTGGGTGGGGGTCATAGCCCTCAACCTCAAAGTCCTCATACTTGAAATCGTCAATATTTTTAATATTTGGGTTTATATTCATTTTGGGAAATGGCCTTGGGTCTCTGCTCATCTGTTCTTTGATTTGGTCTATGTGGTTTGAATATACGTGAGCATCGCCAAAAGAATGAACAAATTCACCAGGCTCGAGCCCAGTGACTTGAGCTACCATTTGCAAGAGTAGGGCGTAGCTGGCGATATTAAAGGGCACTCCAAGAAAAATATCAGCGCTTCTTTGGTAGAGACCGAGATTTAGTTTGTTTCCATCTGTGACAGCAAATTGGAATGTTGTATGACAGAAAGGTGGTACTTCGTTTTTGTTTCCTTCTGATGCCATAGCATAAATAAAGTCAGGGTTCCAGGCGGATATGACATAAGATTTTCTAAATGGTTTATCTTTTAGTCCTTGGATAACCCAGCCAAGTTGGTCTATCTCTCTACCGTCTGAAGCCGGCCAACGTCTCCACATTCTGCCATATATCGTTATGAGGTCGCCCCATTCTTTTACAAATTCGCTATCAGCTGATTCGTCTTTTATTTTTTGGATAAAATCTTTTTGTTCCAAGTCTTTTTCTGGTGCATTTTCTAATGCCCATTTATGGTATCGCTTCCAGGCCCATTCATCCCAAATTTTAACTCCGTTGTCTGCTAGATATTTCATGTTGGAACTTCCACTTAAAAACCAAAGGAGTTCATGAATTATTCCTTTTAAAAATACTTTTTTAGTTGTAAGAAGAGGAAAACCCTCTTTCATATCAAAGCGAATTTGTCGTCCAAAGATAGAACGAATATGAGGCGGCTCTTCACCCTTTTTTTTATATTCTTCTAAAACCTCCGGAGTAAAAAATAGCTCTTTATTTGATCCGTTATCTAGGATGTCTTGTAACAAGTCTAGGTATTGTTTTTCTGGGTGTGTTTTGGACATATGTATATTTGATTAATTATATTTGAGTTTCTTTTCCATCTGTGGATACTCTACCACCTTGCCATTGACCACGATATTGATTGCCTTCACCTAGGACTTCATGAAAAGTGACATGAACGACACGAGCACCAAAGGATACTTTTATTTTGGATTGGCCAAGATTTGCTAGGCCAAAAGTTAGCTCACCGGAATATCCAGGTTGGATAATGCCATTGAAAAGTCCAAGCCCAGAGCGGAAAAGGGTAGTGCGGGGGACAATAATCCCAGATAAAGTGACCGGGAGATTTACTTTTTCAATTGTTTTTATGAGATAGTATTTTCCTGGCTCAAAGACAAAATAGTTTTCAGACTCAGATTTTTTTTCATCATGACTTGAGAGTAGGGTAGATTCGGGAGTATCTCTTTCTTCTACTCCTAAAAAACCTTCGCCTTCGAGGGAGTAAACTTCTCCTAAACGGAGATCGAAGCCAGCACCTTCCGGGCTGTTCTTTTCTCTATCACAAAGATCTTCAACTAGATTAATTTCTTCGACTAATTCATGAAGTTTTTTTATTCCTAATATCATATTAATTACAGTTACAGTTAGTGCAGTGATCAGAAACTTTTGTGTTGTACTCCTGAGGGAAAGAACAGTAAAGAGGGCCTTCATATTTTCTAATAATGATATTTCTCATCTCAGCTAGTTCCATTGATTCGTCTTCTGTCTCAGTTTCTTTCCCGCCTTCTTTTATCCTTTCATATTTTTCCATATAAACTATTTCTTTTATTCCGGCGTTGTTTAGAGCCTTCATACAGTCATAACATGGAAATAATACAGTATATATTGTTGCCCCCTTTAGTCTTCTTGAGTCCTGAGCATTGATAATAGCATTAACTTCGCCATGGGCTCCTCGGCATCGTTTGAGCTTACCTGTCTTGGGGTCACCATCTACTTTGGCACAACCCACTCCAGGGTCTATACAGTGTAAGTCGCCAGCGGTTGGACCATTATAGCCTAGCGAAATTACCTTTTTATCCTTATCGACAACTACCGAACCAGTCTCGTGGAATTTGCAGGCAGTCCTTTTTGATGTAATAACAGCTAAATTCATAAAGGTTTCGTCCCAGGTTAGTCTTTTTGTTTTAAAGCTTTTTATCTTACTCATATTATATAAATTATTTTTAAACACTGTATCTATTTTACCAAGAATGGGGGATATTACAACTGTTTTAGGAACACACATCTTGCACTCTAGTCAGGGCCTCATTCGGGGTGAGTCCGTCTAGGGCGCAATGTTCTAAATTATTATATATATTATTCCATT
>PKTH01000015.1 GCA_002869265.1 Candidatus Parcubacteria bacterium | reverse complement strand
TGCACCTTTTTTAGCACAGATGATTTTGCAGAGTACTAGAGCTGATAAAAAAATCGGAATTTATGATCTGATTTTTAAAACTACAAAAGATGAAGAAGTCTTACATTATTTAGAAAAATTAGTAAATACTACAGCAAAAAGCAGCTGCCATTTTACGAATTTTTTAATTGCAGAGATTGATGGCAAAAGTGTAGGCTCTCTCTGTACATATGAGCCAAGAATTGCAACCAAAGAGGTTTTCTTAGAAGCTCTTAGTGAAATTGGTATTGATGGTGAAGATAGTGAATATCTGGGTCTTATGGATATTTGCGGATTTGCATTAAATACTAGAACATTGATTTTTGACTATATGGAAGAGTTAGAAGGTTTTATGGATGTTGGTATTTTAAAAGCACTTATGCACAAAAGTCTACTTGCGGCAAGGTTAAAAGGGTATCGCATAGCACAAACTATAGTTGAAATAGGTTCATTAGAAACTCTGTTGTACTACAAAAAGCTTGGTTTTAAAGAGGTGAAAGAGAGAAAATGTGAATTATACAAAGAAATTTTCGGTAGACCGGGTCTGATTTTATTGTCTATTGAATTTTGATTGGGCTAACATAGAAATATCATCACTCTCTCTTTTTCCTTCTCTATTTGCTATCGCTTTAGCACTCTATACTAGAAATGTTATGTTGTCGCTTTTTGGCGGAATAGTATTGGGCACTTTTATATTAAATGATTTTTCTTTTATTTTATCAATAGAATCTATTTTTTTACTCTTTACATCTTTATTATCACAAGACTGGATATTGAAAACTTTAGCTTTTGCTATTTTGGTGGGAAGTATAATGGCTTTGATTGAAAAATCTGGAGGAGTTAACGGTTTTGTAGATTTTATGCTGCATAAAATTGCATTAATAAATTCACCGCGTTCAGCATTACTTTTAAGTTATGTGGTTGGTGTTATTATTTTTGTTGAGTCATCCATAACAGCCCTTATTTCAGGAGCTGTTGGTAAACCACTTTGCCATAAATACAAGATACCGAGTGCAAAGCTGGCTTTTGTGTGTGATTCAACATCTGCTCCTGTTTGCTCTTTGATTGTTTTAAACGGCTGGGGTGCGCTTTTGCTTGGACTTATTGCTACACAGATATCGCTTGGTATTATAAATGGTGAAGCGGTGGATGTTTTGATAAACTCCATTTTATACAATTTTTACTCTATGACAGCACTTGTTGTTACATTTTTAGTTATATGGTTTAATATAGATATAGGTGCTATGAAAAATGCAAAGTATACTCCTGGAAAAACAGAAGTACTCAGTAATAGCAGCGCAAGTATGTCTTATATGCTTTTGCCGCTTATATTGATGATATTTTTTGTTTTTATCTTTTTGTATATAACAGGTGATGGCGATATTTTAAAAGGAAGCGGCTCCGGCTCTATATTTTACACTATGGCAACTACTCTTATTTTTACCTTTTTTTATTATATCGGCACAAAAAATATGAATATAAAAACATGGAGTAAAACAGCTCTAAAAGGGGCGATAAAACTAGTGCCTATTGCATTGATTCTTCTGTTTGCTTTTGGCATAGGTGAAATTACTGTAGAGTTGAAAACAGGAGATTATTTAGCGTCATTAGCGAGTAAAAATCTGAGCATTTATCTTTTGGCAGGAGTGATATTTTTAATAAGTTCTCTTATCTCTTTTGCAACCGGAACAAGCTGGGGAACATTTAGCATTATGATTCCAGTAGCAGTTCCTATGGCAGCTGCAATGGATGCAAATATTGCACTTTGTATTGGAGCTGTAGTATCGGGCGGAATTTTTGGTGATCACTGTTCGCCGATTTCAGATACTACAATCATATCTTCAATGGCAAGCGATTGTGATGTTATAGAACATGTACGCACACAGATGCCCTATGCATTAATCAGCGGAGCAATCTCTTTTGTTCTCTTTATAGTTTTTAGCCTTATTTAAATGCCCAAAATTGTGTTGATTGAATAACGC
>PKTH01000013.1 GCA_002869265.1 Candidatus Parcubacteria bacterium | reverse complement strand
AACTCCCAAGAGGTAAGAATATCCATCGTTTAACACCTTTGCATACTCGCCGTGAACCTCGAAATTGATATCAATATTTTTGGAAAAATCTACTCCGATTTTCTCATTGGTTTTATCGGAGTAGCTGTAGATGAGGTCAATATCCGTGTCATACCAAAGCAGATATAACTTTGCGGCAAAGTTATCTGATGTTTTTTCATTTGTGTTTAAAAGGTAGTAATCTTTGTTGATATTTTCATCGGCTCTTAAGTAGACAAGATCAAGCGTTAGGTTTTTCAAAGAGCCACTAAAGCTTTTGTTGTAGACATATTTTGTGAGAGTAAACCCTTCTCTGGCAACTGTCGGATCTGCAGGGTCTTTTTTTCGATCAAGAAAAGCAACTGGATTGAAAAAGTACCCTTTGCCCCACATCAGAGATTTTTTGCCGGCTAAAAAAGAGTGATTGATGTTTAGTTTTGCATCGACATAGAGTTCGTTAAAATGAGACTCTGTTTGGGCAATCTTGTTGTGGATATACTCGTAAGTTCCAACTCCGATTGCTTTAAAGGTAAAGATGTCGTAGAAGTAGCTAAAATCAAGCAAGCCCTCTACTCGGAGCTGGTTTTGATACTCATCCTCTTGGTCTCTTAATCTTTGTATTTTGTTGTCCGCTCTTAAGTAGCCGCCATACTCATAGGACTTTGGTTCAATGTTCTGCATGTCAAAACTGTACTCATCTGCTATTACTATTGTTGCGGCAAGAGAGATAAGTAGAAGCGCTCTTAACATCTTGTTTTATCGTCTAAGATCTGATGCTTTTGAGAGATTATCAAGTGTGAAGGCTTCATCTGCAAACTCTTTTGGCGAAATCTTTCCATAAATCATAATCGACTTGTAGCCTTTATACATAGGAGATTCAGTCTCTACTACTGCCGGGCGGATAATATTGTCTCCAAAATCTTTTGGCTCTTTATAGTAAAGTGTTTTGATAAGCATGCCCGTTGAGGTGTAGCACTCGATCTGAATCGGGGTGAGATATTTTTTATCTACCTGCATAATGAGCTTATCATATGAGACAGTATCGTTTTTTGCTTTTAGCTCAAGTTCGAGATAGTTCTCAAGCTCCTTTGAAGAAGCAACATCGTACTCCGTGCTGAAATCTAACCTCATAATATCGGCATTGTTAAAAACTCCGCCCACTACCGACTGCATAGAGGTTATGCGAAGAGGCTTGCCGACATTTGGGATATAGAGCCACATATTATCTCCCAGACGAAGTGTAGCGCGCCCTTTGTCGCTCTCGGGTTCTAAAAATAGCGAGATCATCTTGTCCTTGTCTTTTTTTGCCTGAAAGAGCAAGAACTCCTTCTTTGAACCGTCAGGCTCTATATTTATAAGTTTTTTGTACATCTGCGCCGAAACGGGGGTTAGTTTTCTGTCAATATCTTCAAGAATATTCTCTGCACTTAGCATGAGGCTGAGTGTGAGTAAAAGAGCGGTTATTTTCATTTTATCTTCCTAGTTTTGTCTTAGGGCATCTACAGGGTTTAGCTTTGCAGCTTTTCTGGCAGGCGAAATAGATGCAATAAGTGAAATTATAATAACTATAAGGCTAACAAGAGCGACCTCACCGATCTCTAAAGTAGGAGTCAAAAGCAGTCCGTCTTGACGCCCAAACGAGAAGGTTATGCCTATGCCCTTTATAATAAAGATGATAATGTAAGAGAGTGCAGCGCCGATTGTAGTTCCAAACACCCCAAGCATAAGCCCCTCTGCTAAAAAGAGCTTGGTAATTGTAGATGGGGTTGTCCCCATCGCCGCGATTGTGCCTATCTCTTTTATGCGCTCGTATACGCTCATGACCATTACATTTAAAATGGAGATAAGAACAATTGAGATAAGAATAATTTTGATGGATATATCCATGATATCAAGCATCTTTACTATGTTGTAAAATGGGCTTAGTTTCTCCCAGCTGTGAATCTCAAAAACGGGTTTATCTTTTTGGTTTTTTATAAGTTTTAGCGGCTCTAAGAGTTTTAGCGCTTTT
>PKTH01000043.1 GCA_002869265.1 Candidatus Parcubacteria bacterium | reverse complement strand
TTTGGAATCTGCAAAGAGTATTTTAAAAAATACTGGTGCAGATGGCCTTGGGCTAGCTCGGGGAATTTTAGGAAGACCATGGTTATTTGAGGAAATCAAAACTGGTTCAATTAAAAATTACTCAAAAAAAGAGGTGTTTGATATTGCTCTTAGGCATTCAGAATTGATGTATGAAATTAAGGGGAAGTGTGCGATTCCTGAACTAAGAAAACATTTGTCTTGGTATATGAGAGGACTTGAGGGGGCAAGCGAGCTTAGACTGAAGGCAGTTTCGGTTAAAACGATTGACGAGGTAAGAGGTCTTTTGGAGCTAAAATAAAAAAACCGACGACTCGGTTTTTCTAGCTTCTAGTTAATGATGGTTCTATTTGAACCATTTTTTCTTTTGGAAAAATAGGATCATGAGGAATGTTCCAAAAAGCATGATCGCCATAATAATCCAAAATCCATTACTATCGTTCAAAAAAGGCATGCCTCCAGTAATATTCATCCCAAATAGAGCCGCCAGTAGAGTTAGTGGGAAGACTATAACAGAAAACATGGTAAGAGTTTTCATAATGTCGCTAATTCTGAAATTTAGCATTGACTGGTTTGTTTCATCAAGGGCTTCAATCATCTCTCTCTGGTTGTCTAGAATCTCCCAAAAAGTTTTTGAGTGTTCTATTAGCTTTGTATAATGTTCTTTAAGTTTTTCTGCTGCAAGAGGTGTTTTTTGAATAACCATAAGTTTTTTAAAAATATTCTTATGGTTTTGCATGATCTTCCTTATATTAATTATGTTTCTCTTTAAAAGCAAAATTTCGTCTACAGCTTGGCGATGAGAGCCATCCATAATAATAGATTCAATCTCAGAAATAGCAATGCTATTTTCATCTAGAATATCATAACAAGAAATAATTAGCTTGCTTAATATTTCGTAAAGTAGAATTTCTGGTTTTTGGAGCTTTGAGGACAAAAGAGAGCCGGGGTCTTTTCGGCTGAGGTTGAAAAACTCGTTGAGAATATCTAGATTATCGTCATGAAGCGTTATGACGAACTGTTTTGTAACAAAAAAATTAATTTCAGCGGGGATAATATTATCACCATCAAATATTGGAAAGTGAAGAATCAGGAAAAAATATTTACCATTTTCTTCTATTATTGGTCTTTGAGACTTGGTATTTGAAAGGGAAAGCCTGAGTTGCTTCAAATCGAAGTTGAATTTCTTTCTTAAAAATTCTATTTCTGTTTTTTTTGCAGAAGCTATACTTATCCAAGAGAGATTTTTCCTACTACGGGGAGATTTTATCAAACTTTCTTTTATGTTGTTGGTTTCTTGTGGCATATATTTATTATAACACAAAATTTCGCCCTTGACACTAGACTTAATAATTAATTTTAATTATGATATAATAATCTTGAAACATAAAAAATATGCCTGAAGAAAATTTAGAAAAAAAAATACTTGAAAATTCTGAAAAACTGGAAATAGACCCAAATCTAGAGAATAAAACAGAACGAAGCGTCGAAAATGAACCCAACGTAGACAGGACTCAAGAAAACAAAGAAGCAGAGACTAGCATGGTCTCTGAGAAGGGGCAAGACTCAAGAAAACCTCAGGGGGCACATCTTGTGCAAAGTGCAAAAAGTGTTCGTGAAAAAAAGATTGAACATATCCTGGAAGTTGATCTTGCAGATGTTTATTCAAAACTTTCACCCCGAGATAAGGTATTATTTAAAAACAAAGGGGAAGAAACAGCTAAAAAAATAAACGATCTCCTGGATAGCGCTAAGATTAAAGTTAAAAAAATCCTATCTCTGATAAAAGATTGGTTAAGTATTATACCTGGAGTGAATAAATTTTTTATTGAACAGCTCGCTAAGAGTAAATTAGACGAAATAGTAAATTTGAAAAAATAATGGTGAGAGAGAAGAAAAAAATATTTTGTGTTATTCCTGCCTACAACGAAGAACATAATATTGCTAAGGTTATTGGAGAAGTAGAGTCTTTGGTTGATTGTTTGGTAGTGGTTGTTGACGGTGCTAGTGATAAAACTTATGAGAAAGCGATAGAAGAAAGAAG
>PKTH01000032.1 GCA_002869265.1 Candidatus Parcubacteria bacterium | reverse complement strand
TAAGGTTATTGGAGAAGTAGAGTCTTTGGTTGATTGTTTGGTAGTGGTTGTTGACGGTGCTAGTGATAAAACTTATGAGAAAGCGATAGAAGAAAGAAGCAGGCTAGCAGACAAGTCAAAGGTTGTTATTTTGAGGCATCTTATTAATAGGGGGCAGGGAGCTTCTCTTGAGACTGGCAATGAGTACTCTCGAAAGAGTGGTGCCGATATAGTCGTGCATTTTGATGCTGATGGTCAGTTTCTCTCTAGCGAAATAAGCTCTATTTTGAATCCAATTATCAACGAGGGGCGAGATATTGTTTTTGGTTCAAGATTTCTTGGTAAAGATTCAAATATGCCATTTTTTAAAAAACAGGTGATAATGAGAATAGGGCGACTGGTAAATAAACTATTATTAGGATTAAATTTAACGGACCCACAAAACGGATTTAGAGCAATGAATAAACGGGCTCTAGATAAAATAACAATAGAACAGGATGGCTCAGCACATTGTAGCGAAATACTTTCAAAAACAGTTAGCAATAATTTAAAATATAAAGAGGTCCCTGTCACAGTGAGATATTTTGATTTCGGTCAAGGATTTTTCTCTGGAAAAGGCAGGGGAAAAGGGGGCTTCGTAATAGTTCGTGATTTACTGATAGGAAAATTTATAAAATAATTTATGTTCCAAATATATTTTGCATTAATAATAGTACTCTTTTTTTTAGCAAGAACTTATTGGCAAAAAAAGAAGAAAAAAGTTTCTAGAAATGAGTTTTTTTTCTGGTTTGTTTTTTGGCTATTGGTTGGATTATTTATACTATTTATAAAAAAAATAGACAACTTTGTTGCTGGGCTCGGTTTTTCAGCCTCGGGGATTGATGTGCTGTCTTATTTGAGTATAGCCTTGATTTTTTACTTAATTTTTAAAATTATTATTAAAATAGAAAAAATTGAAAAAAATGTCACAGAACTAGTGAGACATATTTCAATTAATAATAAAAAATAGTTATGTCAGGAAAAGATACTTTTGTAGATTTTATAAGCTATGTCGTTGGATTGCTTTTATTGGCCTTTGTTGTCTTTTTTATAATTGTTGGAGATCGCTTTGAGGCAGTTATGAGCTTTTTTGTCAGTCTAGCTCCGCTAGCAGTTTTTGCTTTTGTTGCAGTAGTTATTCTTAATTTTAGAAAAAGAGAAATAAAAAAGAAAAGAGAAGAACAAAATTTTGAAATGACACTTTTTCTAAACTACGCTGATAAACTTAGCTCAGATTTAGCCTTTACTGGTATCCCCGTTTTAGTAATGTTAATAGCACTTCTGATGAATGGGAAGATAGAAATAGAAGATATCCTACAGTCACTATTGGTTTTTGTTATTCTCTATATATACTTTAAGGCATTATACAGCAAAGCTAGATAATATTATGAAAATAGCTCACGTAGTTTGTGTTTTCCCACCATACAGAGGAGGGATAGGTAAAAGTGCTCTTGATTTTTCTGAAATGATGATCACTGATGGGCATGATATCACCATATTTACTCCATTGTATAAAAAAATAGAAGAAGAAGACTTGGATATAGGCATTAAAATAAAAAGAATAAAACCAGTTTTTAAATTAGGCAACGGTGCATTTATTCCCAGCTTACTATGGTCTCTTTCAAGTTTTGACCTTGTTTATTTGCACTATCCTTTTTTCGGAGGTTCGGAGATTTTGTGGCTATTTAAACTTCTAAATAAAAAAACAAAACTAATAGTTCATTATCATATGGATATATTGGGTTTGAGTCCCTTTGCTCGATTGCTTTCAATACCATCTAGGCTTATCGAAAAAAGTTTATTAAAAAAAGCAGATTTGATAACCGCGGCTAGTCTTGATTATGTTGAGAATTCAGATATAGCATATTTTTATAAAGACAATAAAGAAAAGTTTAGGCAGACATATTTTGGGGTTGATACAGAAAAATTTCATCCCTTAGACCAGAAAGAAAAACAAGTAATTAAAAAGATTCTTTTTGTTGGGGGGCTCGATAAAGCTCACTACTTTAAAGGCTTAAGCGTATTGATTGACTCTTTATCTAAAATCAAGGATAGAGATGACTGGGTCTTGGAGATTGTGGGTAAGGGGGATTTGCAACAAAAGTTTATAGAGGATTGTATTGAAAAAGGGATTGAGGAAAAAGTAAAGTTTCTTGGTTCGGTTTCAAACGAAGAATTGCCGAGAGTTTATAGAGAAGCGAGCTTTTTTGTATTACCCTCAGTAAATAAGGGCGAGGCTTTCGGGATTGTTTTACTTGAGGCAATGGCTTCAGGGCTCCCTCTTATAGCTTCAAATTTAGCCGGAGTTAGAAGTGTTTTTGTGGAAGGTGAGCAAGGTCTTAGGGTTAAGCCGGGTGATGTGGATGACTTGCTTGAAAAAGTTAAAGTGTTTTTGGATAATGATGACTTGTTATTTAAAATGGCTCAAAAATCACGCCAAATAGCTTTAGAAAAATATCAAAACAAAAAAATAACCGATAGATTTAATAATATTATTAAAGAATTAAGCTAGATGAAGGTTTGTTTAATTAACAATCTTTTCCCTCCTTTTGATCGAGGGGGAGCAGAAAAATACTTAGAAAAGCTAGAGAGGGGGTTTTTAAGAGAGGGGCACGAAGTTTTTATTATCTCAACAAGACCCTATACAGCAAATTTTAAAAAAAGGGAGAGGGTATACTATTTAAAATCTTTATATTTCAATATTTCTAAAATGCCAGCTTTCTTGAGAGTTTTCTGGCATTTTTTTGGTTTTTTTAGTTTTTATAAATACTTTCTAGTTTTAAAAATTTTTAAAAAAGAAAAACCAGATCTTGTGATTACAAACAATTTAATGGGAATAGGTAATAATATTTTATTAAGCACGTATAAGAAAAAAATTAAACACATTCATGTTCTTCACGATATTCAACTTTTACACCCTTCTGGACTGATGTTTTGGGAAGAAGAAAACAAAATTGATTCTATTTTTGCTAAGCTTTATCAGAGATTCAATATTTTTTATTCTTCAAAATTGTTAAACGTAGTTTCTCCTTCTTCTTGGTTGCTAGAAGAACATTTGAAAAGAGGTTTTTTTAAAATGTCTAACTGTAGAACTATTTTTAATCCAATTGAAATAACAAATACACCAGATGGCAAAATACAAAATACTGGAAAATTTACTTTTTTGTATCTTGGTCAAATCGAAAAACATAAAGGGGTAGAACTACTTCTTAGAACTATAAAAGAATTTTTTAGAAATAATCTAAATGCTCAGCTTCAAATAGTTGGCTCTGGTTCACAGGAGCAGAACATGAGAGAAGTCTTTGAGTCGGATCAAATAAAATTTTTAGGAAGGAAGGAAGGAGTCGAGGTAAAAAAAGCTATCATTGAAAGTGATTGCCTAATATTGTCTTCGCTTTGTTATGAAAACTCACCAACCGTGGTATATGAGGCCGCTGAATATGGGATAAAATTTATTTATCCAAATTTTGGCGGAGCACAAGAAATTGGAGGTTATTTCGAAGGAGTGCCTTATAACCCTGGAAAAAAAGGCTCTCTCCTCAGGGCAATTGAACTAGCATTTTCTCAGGGGGAAATGCATAATTTCCAAAATAAAAAAGTGCTTGAATTAAGCACTTCTAACTATATCCAAAAACTGACTAGCATTATTTCTTAACGAAAAATGTCTTTTGCATCCACTTCGGTATAAACAGTTTTTTCTTCTAAATTTGATAAAACAGTTTCAAATTTTTGTAAGTTGATGTCAACAATTCTTATTGATGCTGGGTCTAGAACCACATTACTTGAAGAAATGGTCTCAACAAGGTTTTTTTGTAAAAAAGAATAAAAGAATATTGATATTGAGATCACTATTATAAAGACTAATATATAAGAGTAATATTCTAAATTTTCAAATTTTGGTTTTTTCATATTATCTCCAGTAAGTTTTAGCTTGAACTAGTAGGTTTAAGTTATTTGACCCAGCTGTAGTTCCTCCTAGCAGAGAGGACCTGTTTGAGCTTATTTTAGAATTGGAGAAGCTCAAGTTGTCAATGTTTACGTAGAAATCTAGATTTTCTAGCGATTGTAATAAATTCAACAAGTTCTTATATGAGCCCGAAGTGTTAAGATTTAAAATTATCGATTTATCTTTAGGGTCAATGCTATCAAAATTTATTTTAATTTCCATCTGAACGTTATGTTTTGAGGCGAGGCCTTCTAGCATGGTTATAAATTCAAGTTTATTGTTCTCATTTATAAAGGCCTTGTTAATAAGATTTAATTCGGACTCAATCTGATTTAAGTTTTTTCTGATTTTTGCGAATTTCTCTTCTTTTATTAGGTTAGTTTCAAATTGCACCCTGTGCTCTATTAATAGTTTATTTGCTGTTTTTACTTTCTCAATGTAAACATAAACAAAAAAATAAAAAATAATTATCGTCACTAAAATAATTGCAGCAAGGTTTACAAGAGATTTTTGTTTAAAATTTAGGTTTTTAGTTAACTTCATCTAATTTTAGTTTTGCTTTTATTTCAAAGTTGATGTTTTCTTTTTGCAATAGATTTTGGATGGGGAAATCTATGTTTTCAAATAAAATTGAGCCTTCAAGGGCTTCTTTAAAATTAAGAAGGTCATCTCTCTTGTTGGCAGTTCCATTAAAAGAAATTGTTGCCGGGTCTCTATTTATACTTAATGAATTTAGCCTAATTTCTTCTGGTATTATGTTTGTTAAACTGTTTAGGAGAATGGTACATTGAATAAAATTACCCTGCATCTTTTCTAAAAGGTTTATCTTGGTGTTGATGTCAGTTACTTTGTTTTGAGAGGTGCTAAGTGAGCTTTTGAAGTCGATAGGAGAGTTGCTTATCTCTTTGGCTAAAAAAGAATATAAAATAAACTCTGAGGTCATTAATACAATTCCTATAACAGAAGCTATGATTATGAGTAGGTACAAGAATTTTTTAGAAACCTTGTAAAAAAACCTAAGTTTAATTTCGTTTTTGATTTTTTCTGGTATTATGTTTAAGTGAATCATAGGGACTATAGTTTTGAATTAAACACATTTCTTAAGCCCAGGCCTATGGCAGTAGAAAAAGCAAGCCTATCATCTTGTGTTATGGTTAGACTCTTTGAGTCTTTGTCTGCGATTGAAAAGTCGTTTTTAAGTTTGTATGACTCAACAAAGTAGCTTTGCATTTCAGGAGAAGAGTTATTTAGGTTTATTAACGAGTCTCCTTTTATGGTTTCTATCGAGGTTGCTTCCTGTAAATAATTTTCTAAATCTTTTATGCTCGAACCTCCTCCGGAAATTATAATTTGATTAATTTCACCCCTGTCTGGAAAATGGTTTTTAAAATAATCAATTGCATCTTCAATTTTATCAACAATTTCGTCTAAAGTATCTACTAAGACATTTCTAATAATTCCTTTAGCCTTTTTCTTGTCCATACCACATACTATTTTGGCCTTTTCAGCTTGTTTGTCGTCAATTTCTAAGAAGTTAGCAATTTTAGAGGTGACAGCCCCTCCTGATATTGGGAGGTTTAAAGTAAATAGGGGGGTGTTTTGTGAATAAACAAACATGCTTGTTCTCTTTGCTCCCATATCTATAACTAAGTAATTCTTTTTTTGTGGCTTTTTTTTCTTTTTTTGAACTTCTTCCTGAATAAGACTTCTGGATATCGCGATAGCTTCTATTTCTAGACCAACAATAGACAATTTAGCCTCCTTAAGGATATCTATATATTGGTTTACAAATCTTTTTGGACATGCTCCTATTAAAACATTGAAAGAATTACGATCGGAGCTAATAATCTGGTAATCATAATATATTTCATCAATTGGAAATGGAATGTGTTTTTCCATTTCAGCTTCGATGACTTGGCTCAGCTCATTTGGGCTTTTTTCAACATTAATTAGCTTTAAGTAGGTTTTTGTTTCTGGTAAGCAGGCAACAACTTCTCTGGAAGTGACCTTGCCCTTTAGGGGTTTACTCAAAAGAGTTTTTAAAGCATCAAGAACTTTGATTTTATTAATTATATCCCCATCATTAATTAAGCCTTTTTCTAAGGTCACTTTTGATATTGCTTGAATCTCCAGAGAGTCTCTACCTTTGCTGTTAATTTGAATTAATTTCAAATTATAGTCTGATATATCGATTCCTATTGGAAATTTTGAATTTTTTCTAAATATTTTCATTTTGGGTAATATTCTTTAAATATTATAACATGTTTTTTGCTATAATGTTATTTTTCTTCCCAAGAAATAAATTCATATTCTCCGGTGTTTGGGAAATAGGGTGGGGGAGAGAAAGATGAATAGTTATTGTAGATAGAAGTTGTGGTAGCATACCCATCTATTGTAGAGCCGAGTCCGTCAACCCAGCTCCAGGTCCATGCTTTGTTTGATACAATCCCTCCATAGACCTCAATGCTATCCTTAATTAATGGTGTTGCATATTGGTTTCTAAATACTCTACCGTTTTGGGCTAAAAGGATTGAATCAATTGTGAGGTCAGTTGGGGCGTGTCTTGGAACCTTAATATTTTTTTGAGCCACAAGGCCAAGGATACAAGAATCATCTCTAGTTTGGCAGGTAATGTTGTCATTTATAATAATAGATTTTCTTTTACTTACATTATCTGGTAGGTAGGCTGCTACTACAGTAATTTTGTCATTGACAATTCCATCAATCCATAGATCGTCTGCTGCATATATTATTCCATTTAAAGGGACTGAATAATTACTGATAAAGGATTGGGTGTCAATTTCTTCTGCAACGCTTTCCCAACCGTCCCAATCATCATTAACTTGGGAAAGAGATGATTTCAGACTGGTTACTTCATAGATATCAAATGTGCCATCTGCTAAGAAACTTATGTGATAGCCATCGCTTCCACCACCAGTGGTTGGGAAATAACCATTTGGCGAGCTGGCAGCGGCTTTAATAATTGCAATGTCAACTGTGATAACATTAAAATCGATACTTGGGACTGGATTATCCCAGAGGTCAAAGTTTGGTCCATCTCCCCACACTCCAGGACAAGTACATTCTGATGATGCCCAGGAACAAGGAGCTGCGCAATTAGAAAAGTCACAACCCATTGAGGTGTCACAAATATAGTCAGACCTTGTAGAGCCTACAAGAGAGTCATTGTTGCCATCCATTCTAATACCGCCATTGGAGTGTATTTCACCTTTTATGGACTCGCTTGAGCCAAGCCAAATGTCGTTATTTGAAAGGTATGCATAGTGGGCCATGGACTTAATGCCGTATTTTACTTCAACTGTTCTGGTTATGGACGGATTATCAAATGACCAGCCAGTAGAACTTATTGTAACGATGGTTGATCCAGTTGGCGGAGGAGTTATTTCTAGACTAAATTGTCCACTAACGTCACCACCGGGAGAAGTATAGGTGTGAATGTAGGGGCCATAAGGCTCGCCTCCACCACCAGGGTCACTTCCAGTCCCATCCATAAAATCAACTTCATCATGGGCTAGATGCCATCTGTAGTAATTGACACCAGCTTCTGCGATGTGGATAGATTGCATTTGGGAAACTTTTTTCTTTAGCACTTTTTGTCTAAGTAATCCAAGTTCTATTAGAGAGACAGCAATGACTATAAAAATTGAGCTAGCCACCATAACGGTTACTAACATGCTGCCTTTGTTGTTTTGAAAAAAGTTATTAATCATAAATTGTCTTTTAGGTTCCTAATGTGGATATCCATATCTAATATATAATCTGCAGGCATGATTTCTGGGGTTACGTTTACCAATAAATTCACGTTAATTAATCTTATTTTGTCACGGTCTCCTCCAGGATTTACTATTATAGTTTGATTGGTATCAAAGTAGGTAAAAGCATCAAGTGCTTGATTGTTTATATGTTCAGCGACGGTTTCAGTAATTTCATCATCCACAAGGTATTCAAGAGGGTTTCCAGTTGGTTGGATTATGGACCTTTTTAATAAATCACCGTCAATAAAATATCTGACTTTTTCAATTTCGTTGTCGCTGTCAACATCAGAAAAAAAGCTTAGGCTTTGAGGGCTAACGTCTTGGAGTAAGTAATCACCCTGACTTGAACCCTGGGCCTCTCTGATTTCGAGAATCATAGTATCTACAACCCTTCTAGCGGTCCTAGTTGCCTCATCTTGTTCGATTCCATAAGTAGTTGTTCTAAATCCCTTAACAATGAATTCCGAAGAAAGAAAGGCTAGAATAGAAAAAATAAGAACATAGACCAGTAGTTCGATTAATGTAAATCCATTTTTATTATTAAAATTCATTACTTTAGATATAATTTAATATTACTGCTTGTGTCCGGGTCTAAGTTTAAGGGCATCGGTGGAATGGTCATAACTAGGGTGTACCCTGTGCTAGTAGCATCGACAAAGAATGAATAAGAATCCCACTCTATATTGTTGAGAATTATATCACCAGATGCATCGGAGGTGTGTGTCTCTTCGTACTTGTAGATTATGGGATTTTCTCCAATTCTTTTTTCTCCTCTAATCTGAACATCTATGCCATCAAGATCTGTTTCTGAGCTGTAATCACCGAAAGAAGAAGCATATATATTTAGGTCTCCACCATCGTCGCTTTCCCAGGTAATATAGGGCATATCGTTTGTTGGGTTAATGCTGATGTCTGGATTGTATTGGTTATATGTTCCTGTGTCTATATTAATTCTCATATCAACAGACCAGGTTGAGGAGCCATTGGAATTAAATTTTTGACCGTAAATATCTTGATTGCCGTTTCTTTCGTCGGCCCAGACAACAAAGAAATCATTATTTGAATCAATGGCAATAGCGGGTTGAGTCTGATCAGCTGAGCCTGTGTCAGAGTTGAGTTTTACATCGTTTGCCCAAAGAGCATTCCCGTCAATGTCGTATTTTTGAGCATAAATATCGTAATCACCATTTCTATCGTCCGCCCAAACGACATAGACTTTATCAAGTGAGTCAATGTCTATGGCAGTTGAAGGGGATAATTGGTCAGAACTTGTCGCCTGAGTAGGAATCATTAGGTCGTTTGGCCAAATAGCTATTCCAGAAGAAGCAAATTTTTGAGCATAAACATCTAGCTTACCATCTCGCTCATCAGTCCAAACGATAAAAAGCTCTTCACCTGAGCTTACGTCGATATAAGGAGCATATTGATTTGTGCCATCATCAAGAGTATCTGAGCTGACTGCAACTTCTCCGTCGGCACTCACAGAGGGCACCCACACGGGACTTCCGTTAGAGGCATCTAGTCTTGAAACAAATATGTCAAATTCACCATTTCTGTTATCTTGAAAAACAATATTAACAAAAGTATTTCCATTGTCTTCCGATATCTTTAGTCTCGGGGACATTTGATCATCACTAGAGGCAGCAGTTTCGATTTTTTCTTCACCCGTCCATGATTTAATTCCAGTGTTGCTATCAAGGCGTATGGCATATATTTCTTGATTACCCCCAGAGTCATCTCCCCAGCAAGCGTATAGGTTGCCAGAACTATCTATTTCTATATCGGGCAAAACTCCCTGATTGGCAGTCCCAACAACCACATCATCTCCACTATTCCATTGAGCGACTCCACTGGAGTTGTATTTTTGAGCATGAATTTTAGCATCACCTGACGAGGTAAAGTCTTGCCAAATAACATAAATATTTCCACTTGGGTCAATTATGATTCTGGAATTTGACTGATCTTCGCCTGCAGCATCAGAACCTACCCCAAAGTTACTTGGAAGATTGGCTGTCACGACATCGATACTTAGATCACTTAAAAGGTCTATCGCAAAACTAATGTCAGTTCTCAGTGAATCAAGAACAGTGGCGTGTGGTTTTGTTGGATTAGTGTTTGTGGCGGTTCTTGGGTAAGTAGCATCAACGGAGTATCCTTCTTTTGTGACTGATATTTCATAACCCTCAATAGATTCAAGTGCTCCAAAGAGTTTGTATACTCCAATTGAATTACTGTATTCTCCTTCGATATCGACCATTGGTGCAATGGAGTCATTAAATATATCAATAAGTGCATCTTCAACAGGTAGTCCGTTGGCGTCATGAACTGAAATGGCCAGGGTACCTCCATCAAGTGCAGTTTCTACTCCTCTAGGGGCGATATTTGTATATCCAGAAATGCTTTGATCGCCAAAAGAACCGCTCCAGGAAACTTTCACCCGAGCTGTTTTATAGTCATTGGGGATAGCGTCGCTTGGAGAGCCTCCATCTGTTCCGTCAAAGTCGTCATCAATATAATTAATATAGGTGTCAATAGTAAAGTGACCATTGTTATTCGTTACATCTTCAGAGTCAGGAATAATTCCATTTACTGCTCCAGAAATTGTTCCTATGTCATCATAGGGGAGGCTCCTTATATATTCTAGTTTTTTATTGACTAGAGTTTTGGCAGATAAGATGTATTTATTATTGGCAGTTACTTTTATGGAATGGATAACTAGGGTAAAAACAGTTACGGTAAAAGCAGAGACCAATAGAACTGAAACTAAGATTTCAACCAAACTAAAGCCTTTTTCGTTTTTAAAATTTTTTTTCATTTACATTGCTGATGTTAATGAATACATAGGCATAATAACAGCGACAGCGACACCGCCAACTCCAAGACCAAGACCGAGAATAAGTAGAGGCTCTATAATAGCAGGAAGGTTTTCCATGATTTGGTCAACTTCTTCTTCATAGAATTCAGCCAATTCCATTAAAATACTATCAATCTCACCAGTTTCTTCACCAATCGAGATCATTTGAATAACCATAGGAGGGAAAAGCTTAGGATAATTTGCTGCTACTTCATTAATATTTGTTCCTTTTTTTATTTGGGCAGCCATTTCATTCAAGGCCTTTCTGTAGTGTAGATTTCCTAAGACATTCGCCGTTATCTGAAAGGTTTTTATAATCATGATGTCAGTTTTTAAAAGTGAAGAAATATTCCGTGCAAATCGTGCTAGGTTAATTTTTTTAATTATTGGTCCAAAAACAGGCATTCGAAGAAGCATTAGTTGAAAGTAGAATTTTCCTTTATGAGTTCTGAGTGTTTTAACTATAGTGATAATTAGAACAACTAAAATAATTGCACTTAGGAGTCCATTGTTTACAATACCGTCACTTATGGCTATTAATATCTTTGTGGGCAAGGGGAGTTCGGCATCGAGATCACTGAACATGGCTGTAATTTTTGGTACAACAAAAACAAGCATGAATGATCCAATGCCAAGCATGGCCATCACGATGACAGCAGGATATGTTAGAGCTCCTTTCACTTTTGAGATTAGAGCGTGTTCTTTTTTCATTTGAATGAAGAGTTCATGGAGAACGTCTTCGAGTTTTCCGGATAATTCACCGGCTTCAATCATACTGGTAAACATTTGACCAAAAACCTTCGGATAGCTCTTGAGGGTTTCTGAAAAGTTTGTTCCTTTTTCAACCTGTTGGGCCATGTCAGCTAAGATTGATTGGAAATATTTATTTTCTGACTGATCAGAAATTGTGTGCAGGGCCTTAGAAAGAGAAATCCCTGCTTTAAGCATGATTCCTAGGTGTTGCACAAAGAATAATTTTTCTTTTAAAGGGACTTTACTAAGAGTTAAAAGATAGGCGTTTATTTTATCCATAATAGAAACGCTCTCTTTCTTTTCATCTTCTTTTCTCACCCCCTTCGATTCTAATTGATCGCTTGAGAAATTGACTGTCATAATATTTAATTTTTAGTTACACGCATAACTTCTTCAATTGTAGTTATTCCATTTTTAGCTTTAATAAAACCATCTTCAGAGATTGTTAACATCCCTTGAGCAATAGCGGCTCTTTTGATGGTTTTACCGTCAGCATTACTTAGTATTAATCTTGAAATTTCGTCAGTATTTTCGAGCGTTTCGTAAATACCAATTCTTCCTTTATAGCCAGTGTTGTTACATCTTTTACATCCTTTTCCTCTATAGAATAGTAATGATTTAAGACCTTTTTTAGAATCTACAATCATTTTTTTATCTTCAAGGGTTTTTAGGATGTTGTCCATGTCCATATTAACTTCAAGGTCTTTGATCGTTGAGGTGTCGAGGTTATAGCTTTGTATGCAATTAGTACATATTTTACGAACCAGACGCTGAGCAATTATAAGATTTGCTGTTGTGGCAACCAAAAAACTTGGCACACCCATCTCAGCCAGTCTCGGCATCGTTCCGGCAGCATCGTTGGTGTGGATAGTAGATAATACAAGATGGCCAGTCATGGCAGCATGAACAGCTATTTCAGCTGTCTCTTGATCACGAATCTCACCAACCATAATAATGTCTGGATCTTGTCTTAGAAATGCTCTTAGTCCTGAGGCAAATGTATATCCTATTTTAGAGTTAACTTGGGATTGGTTGACGTGTTGCATTCTATACTCGATTGGGTCTTCAATTGTGGAGATATTAACTTCTGGTTGATTAAGAATATTTAGGACAGTATAGAGAGTGGTAGTTTTACCAGAACCAGTTGGACCTGTAACCAAAATAACTCCATTTGGTTTAGCAATGTTTCTTTTTAGGGT
>PKTH01000041.1 GCA_002869265.1 Candidatus Parcubacteria bacterium | reverse complement strand
GTGGTGGAAGCGGCTAGTGGGATTAGTCTACCGGATGTTACATAGAATTCTCCATTGATATTGTCATATTCGAGGTAGCTAGTTGAAGAAGCAGTGAGGTCGTCTAGGGCAATGTATGAAGTAGTGCCATTATCGTATTGGCTTAAGTCTGTATTGATTAGGAAGTTTGGAGTATTGGTTACTGAGTCATAGGTAATCGTTAGGATATTGTTAGTTGAGTATGGAGAAGAGGTAGCGATTAGGGCTCCAGCAAGATCAGTGATTTCATTATCTGACCTAACGGTACCAGCGGCTGATCTAGGCAGCCAAACATAATCACCACTTGCATCAATAGACAGCAGGGTTGAGGTAGCACCCTTAAGGATCTCTGTTAAAGCATCTGTTGAGCTTCCGACTAGGATAGAGCCAACGCCGAAACTAGTCATACCGGTTCCACCAAACTGAACAGCTATTGCATCTCCCCGCCACTCACCTTCGGTAAGTTGCCCAGATGAATTCACTAAGAACTGACTTCCAGCAGTAGCCCCCACTGTAAGTAAACTATTATCTGTTGTTGTTCCGATTAAAATATTCCCAGCAGTGTAATAGGCATTAGTCCCAGAAGTACCCCAAAGACCAGATCGTTTTCCCCAATACATGTTTCCGTTGGTATCGACCATCAAGGAATCTTCATCTAGATATGCATTCGTTGGAAGAGTAAATATCCTGTTTGTTCCCAGGGTGCTTGAAGCTTTTAGAGCAAAGTAGTTTGTATCACCAGCGTCATAGAATCGAAGTTCCTGTGCATTACTAATTTCAACATCATCAAAATAAGAACTTCCTTGAACTTCAAAAATACTGTCGCTAGTAGATGTAGAAGAATCACCAATTACAACAACCATCGCAGTATCAATTGGGCGAATCAAAGTTTCGCCAGTTGAAGAGGCCCAGAAGCCAGAACCACCAAAACCAACTAAATCATTTTGCCAGGTGACATTACCTGAAGCGTCTGTTTTCAAAACATAACCACCAAAAGCGCTTCTTGTCGGTGGTAGGATATATGTACCTATTGCTACACTGCCATCGGCCAACACCGAGAAAGCTGTGGTACCGCCGCTCTTTATATCAATCAAATCTCCACTTCCGTTTTGGGTTATAGTAAGAGCCGCACTAGTTGAAGAAGCTGTAACATTTACAATGTCAGTGAAGTCCCATTGCCCCGTTACAGTTTCATTATCCGCTACTGCAGCAAAATCACTTTCCCCTCGACCACCTAGATAAGCTGAATTAAATGACTGACTAACTGAAGTAAATGGTTTCCTGGGTTGCATCACTTCACCATTGAAAGTTGTTTCTAGATACATCTGTGAATTGAAGTCTAGAGAACCTAGGGCTGTTACTGTCCCGAGATTTAGCATCGCGACTCCTCCATCAACTCTTGGTCTATTGTTTATAGTGTCACCAATGTTCCAAGGTGTCCCTGAGGCGACAGTTATTTCGTTGATAGCTGTGTCTATGTCTGTAATTATAGAATAGCTAGAAGAGGCTGAAGCATTTGTCAGATACTGCCCAACCCTCAAGGTGCTTGTTGCTTGAGTTGGAGTGTAG
This sequence comes from Candidatus Parcubacteria bacterium, assembly GCA_002869265.1. Classification (GTDB taxonomy): domain Bacteria; phylum Patescibacteriota; class Patescibacteriia; order Patescibacteriales; family BM507; genus BM507. The sequence continues at coordinate 11,292 of PKTH01000041.1, read as the reverse complement.
GTATAAGTTACGCTAGAGGCACCAGCGCTAACCCCAGAAATCACTCCTGAAAAACTAGTAGAAACAAGCAAATCCTCTGACCACAAAAGAGTACCTCCAACTGAATCATCATAAATCTTAAACTCAAAATCATAAACATCGCTAGCAACATTTGTTCCATCAGAATTAATTATCTTTCCTTGAAAGTCTAGGAGTGGATTAATCGCCGCATCAACAAAAATACTTTTTCCAAAAAAGAAAATTCCCACTAGCACAAAAGCGGCCAGTGAAACTAATATTTGTTTTTTAGAAAAAATGTTTTTCATTTATCTCATTATTGTTTTAACCCACCCGAAAGTATCTTCCAAAACTCTAATTATTACATCAACGATTGATTCATTTTTTTTGGGTGTCATAAAAGTTTGTGGATCAGAAATGGTCTCGTTCCCGCCAGAGTCAATACTCTCTAATCTGAATGTATATACGGTCCCAGGGGTAAACTCAGTAAAAAGCGTTACATGCTCTTTAGAATAATCATTGCTCTTTGCTGTGGTCCCGGTCAATTCAACATTTGGTCCATGAACTCCTTCCATATAAAAAACTCTTGTTGTCGCCGGCTCGTTTGTGTTCCATGAAATAACTGTTTGGATTTTCGCGTCCCTGTCTGATGAAATTGAAGAGTTGGTTTTCACTTGGGAAATAATTGGCGGATAATCATCTTCTGATGTAGAAAAAGGATCGATGGTCTCTGTAGCAATGTTGCCATTAACATCTTCACTCTCAATGTTAACCAAATAATTTATTCCTGGTTGAAATTCTGAAATTGTTATCTCATGAATCACTGTCTGGTTGTTATCTCTCAACTCTTTCTCTTCTTCCGGTGATAAATAGTCCCCTCTGTATGGGGTATATCGTACTGTAGAGTTTGCTGGCTTGTTTGTAATCCATTTAAAAACAGCTGTATTATCGTCCATTACCTGAGAAAAAAAGTTAGAAATTTCAATAGTTTCAATATTTGTTTTGAAGGTATAGTCAGCTGTAACTGCCAAGGGTCCTATCTTTGCTTTACTTTTTAATTGATAGTGATAAGTGGTGTTTGGCTCAAGACCAAACAATTCAACTTCATGCTCTGTTGTTAATAAATCAGGGTCTCCAATTGTTCTTGTATATGGGTTATCAAGACTTGGATTATATTCTTCCTCGGTAGCGAAAGAAACTAAACCAGATGAATCCACATTGGTTCTCCAATAAAGCGTAGCGTCTTTAGCGTTGATCTCTACTCGAGGATCAGCGTTAAAGATTGGGGCAGGAACATAATCTGCAAGTCTGTTCAAATAATCATATGGGGTCTCTAGTTTATCTCTGATAACCTCAGTAGAAACAGTCCCAGCCATCGAATCCATTATTTCTACCGCTTTTTTTAAAACTGAATCCAAATCTTCTTGATCAATAACTGTATCAGGAACACCATCGTCATCGGTGTCTATCATAGAGCCCTCATCAATCAAGGTGGTAAAACTTAGATTCCCGGAGTATGAAACATTCCCACTATCATCACTACTTAGAACTCTAAAATTATATTCTGCATTTGAATCAAGATCCCTTAAAATAACAACGTGTTCACTTAGATAATCCCAAGTTCCTGCAATCTTGCCATAAGACCTGTCTTTGCCATATTCAACAAAACTAGTGGCTTCTTCATCAGTAACCCACGAAATACTTGCTTGATCTTTTGTTACGCCTGCGATCTCCACCTCGGTTATTATTGGAGGTATTTTATCCGTTTTATCAATTACGATAATACCCCCTCCTCCACTTGAAGGCTCTGCTGGTGCTGCCCCTGTAGTAAAACTGGCAATAGAGCCTAGGGTTTCATCACCATTGGCTGTTTTCGATTTTACTCTAAAAAAATACGTGGAAGCATAATCGAGCCCCACAAGAGTAACCGTATGAGAAGTAAGCAACTCTACTCCGTTCCCCTGCTCAAGGCTAGAGGTGAAAGAATTATTATCGTCATAAACGACATAAGAATTTGAAGGCAAGTCGGTGGCCCAAGTGACGGTAGCTGTATTCTCTGAAGAAAGGGCACTCACAGAGCTAATACTTGGACCATTAAATGTGTGTAATAAATTTTCGTATATTATATAGTTCGAGCTTCTCATTTCAGCAAAAGAGATAATTGGGGAAAATAAAAAAACTATAAAAATAAACAAAAAATAGGTTTTATAAAAAAATTTATACATGGGGATTTTACAAAAACAAAAAACTAAACCATAAATGGCTTAGTCCAAATTAAAAGTTTTTGTTTTTGTATTGCATGGGGGATTATTAAAATTTGCTTTTACTTGATGGTTTTTATTTTTATTTTTATTACTTCTTATTTAATTATAGCAAATATAAAGATATCACTCAATAATTTAAAATAATAATTAAGACATTTTTTACATGTATCTGTCAATATAATTATCCACATATCTCAAATTTTTCTAAAATAAAAATCGCTAACAATGGCGATAAAAATTTTTGCTTCATATTAAAATATATTCTTTCTTGGTTTGTCAAAATAAATACTAGATTTTTTTGAATACTACATTTATTTATCCACAACTAATACAATAAATATCACTAATCTTTAAGCCTTCTCTCGAGTAAAGCAAAGATTAAAAATAAGAACAAAATACCAAAATGCAGACTCCAAAACCAATGATCGAACATGAATGTTATCATTATTAAAATCAGAAAGATGAAGTCGAAATATATTTTAGCTTTCATTAATCTATAGAGATAGAAGAAAAAGATGGACGAAAAGACCAACATGCCAAACAAGCCAATTTCATTTAGCACAAGTAAGAAAACATTATGAACTGGCTGATACTCCCAAGACTTCCCTCTATAATAATCCTGCCTTGCCAAATAGTCTGTATAATTCCCTCCTCCAACTCCAAACAGCAACTCTTTCTTGTTCATTTGGATTGCTTCACTTATTTGCAAAACCCTCTCTGAGTTGGATCTCGACTCTAATCTAGACCCCACATTCATTCTTTCACTAAATCTCTCTGAGTTAGTAAAACTAAATACCATAAACACAATTGAAAACAATAGTAAAATCTGAGCGACCCTTACTCTTCTTAATTTATCAAAAAACATCCAAAAAAATAAAAAGAATGAGAATATGAAAAATATTATATAAGCTGCTTTCGAAAAACTGAGAAGCATCCCAAGAAACATAAGGGCTGCAGATATAAATACCCCCCAATCACTCTTTCTAAGCGCATCGGAATGTCTTTTCCCCAAATAATACTTAACCAAAATAAATAAACCAAAAAAACAATAGACGCCTAAAATGTTTGGATGATCAAGTCCTCCATAAGACCTCAAAAGCCTAGTTTTATCTTCAAGTTCGATAACAAACACACCTAAATCACTGGGGTTATGTTCCGCCATTCCTAAGTATTTATTTGCTTTAGAAAAGTTTAGAAAAAATTGCCACAAAGCAATAAAGGACTGGACTAGGACCCCGGACAAAATACTAAAAACAATTTTTTTATTTTCTAGTTTAAGTTCTGTTAATAAAAGAAAAAGAGAAAAACCCAAAAGAATTTTAATGTAAAAATAAAATGCAACTGTTTTTAAGTCTGCCGCAAAAATAGATATAAAAACAAAAAATTCCAGTAGCGCAAAAAGGTACCATATTTTTCTTATTTTTAATTTTTTAAAATCTACTTTTTCCTTAAAAAATTTAATCACAAACAAAAGAAGCAAAAAGGCTATCAAAATATCACTTAAATAGAGACTAAAACTTCCATATTCCCAATACTCTCCACCTATTTTTACAATCTTTAAAAAATATCTCGTTTGTAGGGGCAATAAAAATAATAACAAATAGCTCCCCCATTCAAGAATTCGATTTAAATTAATTTTTGATTTTTGAAATTTTTTCATTATATTTTTTCCTAAATTCCTCTCTCTTGTCATTTAGGTGTAGCTTAATCACATTGTCTCCCAAGATAACCCCCACGCCTTGACTAGCAATACTCTTTAGTTCAGCGGGCATTATTTTTATTTGAATATTTTTTACCAAAGACTCAAGTTTCCCAAAAAACAGCTCCCAATTTAACTCATAAAACCCTGATATTTGCTTGTTCATCTTTCTTTTGCTCGATATTTTTTGTTCATAATAATTTGGAAAATTATCTATTATCTTCCTGTTGGCCTTAAAAAGCATTTCAAATGTATTATCTTTAGAATATATTGGGTTTAACCCCAGCAGCCAATATTCAAAGTATTTGTCTGCCTCCCCGCCCTGTCTTAGTTCACTTAGATCTAATGAATCCTCAGAAATAAAAAAACTTAGACAAATTTTATCTGTTTTATTGTTTTTTTGTGGTCGAACATTCATTATTTTCGCGATCAAAACAACAAACAGACGAGTCAGCCAAATCTTCTTTGGTTTACTTACAATAAATAAATCAATGTCTCCGCTATTTTTTAAATTATCAGTTCCAATATTATTCGCTACGCAAATTAATTTTATCCAGGGGATTATTAAAAAATATTTTGAAACCTTTAATGCCAACTTGAACTTCCTATCAGAGTGATTATAGTTTTCTTTTCTTGCTTCAATATTCAAATCTGCGCCGACCAGAAAGTACAAACCCTCACTTGAACAAACTACCTTATCGCGTATTAAATTCATCAACTCTTTCCGAACCTCAAGATAATCAGATTTTATTTTAATATATTTTAGAATTTCAGTTTCAGTTAATGGAAAATTGAACATATCAAAAAAAGCAATCGTCTCTACAATTGCCTCCTTTAATATTTTGTCTTTTTCGTTAATATTCATTTTTTTATGCAGTGTCTTTCGGTTTATCCAACACCATGGGCTCCATGTCAGAATTTCCTTCAGTTATTCGCACTACGTCTTTATCAATCTTTTTAAGCTCTTTATATGCATTGTTATAGTGATTTACTGTTGTAGTCATGCTAACTCCTAGCTTTTTCATAAATTCCTCGTAGCTCAACATGTGTTTACCGAGCTTTTCAACGTTCGCTCTTATTTCCTTGGCGCTTTCTTCTATCTGCAAGGCTCTCAAGCCCTGAAGAACTGTTTGTAAGTAGGCTAAAAAGCTGGTAGGAGAAACTATTATTACATGTTTTTCTTTGAAAGCATACTCTATCAAATCTCTTGTATTTACTTTCATGGAACCAACAGTTGAGACCAATAAATCATAATAAATTGATTCCGAGGGAATAAACATAAAAGCAAAATCCATCGTCCCTTCCCCTGGCTTTACATACTTCGAGGTTTCATCGATTCTAATCTTCAAATCATTTTTAAAAAGTTTTGCGTATTTGTCACGGATTTCTTTGTCTGAAGAGTTGATAATTTTTTCATAGTTTTCAAGAGAAAATTTAGAATCAATTGGAATTATTTTATCTTTTACTCGAACAATGGCGTCAACAATGGTACCATCCTTGAAGCCGTATTGCATTTGATATGAATTCGGAGGTAAAACATTTTTTAAAGTTTCTTCCAAATAATACTCACCGAGAACTCCTCTTTGTTTGGGGTTTTTCAAAATGTCCTGCAGGTTTTGTAATTGAGCCGAAAAATTAACCACCTGCTTGTTGGTTTCATCGAGTTTTGTTAACTTCTCTGTAACATTTGATATTAGTTTTGCTGATTCTCCAGTAATCCCTTGAACAGTTTTCATTATCTGTCCTTGCTGCTCCTGGTTTGCTTTGTGCGTTTCTGACAATTTATTATCTAGTTCTTTACGCATTATTTCATTATGCTTTTCTAGCTGAGAAAGCTTCTCCACCATAACTGCCAAGTTTTCCCCTCCACCCATATCTTTTTTACGAAGAAGAATTGCAATGACAAAACCTATGCCTAATATAAGCAAGACTAACAACAATATTATAAGAAAATTTTCCATATTCTATTTTATTTCTGATGAGTTTATTCTAGCAATATAATATTTATTATTCAACCTCCCCTAGGCCTTGCCATAAGTCTAATTTTAGTGTAATATAGGTCTCGACGATTTAAAAAACTTTATATAAAAATACTAATAACATGGCAGACAATTTTATCAAAATAAAGGGCGCTCGAGTTCATAATTTAAAAAACATTGATGTTAATATCCCTCGTGATCAACTAGTTGTTATCACTGGTTTATCTGGTTCAGGGAAATCATCACTGGCCTTTGACACAATCTATGCTGAAGGACAAAGAAGATACGTAGAATCACTCTCATCATATGCAAGACAGTTCATTGGTTTAATGGACAAACCTGATGTTGATCTAATAGAAGGTCTCTCTCCGGCTATATCAATCGATCAAAAATCTACTTCACATAACCCTCGCTCAACAGTTGGTACGGTCACCGAAATATACGACTACCTTCGACTGCTCTATGCCAGAATTGGTGTCCCACACTGCCCACAATGTGGAGATAAAATAAAACAATATAGCCTAGATGAGGTTATCAAACAAATAAAAAAAGACTACAAGGATAAAGAGGTAACTGTTTTGTCGCCTATTATTAAAGATAAAAAAGGTGAACATAAAAATATACTAGAAAGAATCGAAAAAGCTGGTTTTTCTCGTGTTTGTTTTGATGGACAAATCTATTCCCTAGAGGAAGTGGAAGACATGAAAGTTGATAAAAAGAAAAAGCACACAGTCTCTATCGTTATAGACCGAGTAAAAATTTCTAACAATAAAGATTATTTAGCGAGATTAAGTGACGACACAGAAAAAGCCTTAGACCTATCTAACGGACTAATCGCTATTAAATCAATCGATGATAAAAAAGAAACAATCTACTCTCAGCTTTTTGCCTGTCCCAGTTGTGAAATAAGTCTTCCAGAGATTGAGCCAAGAAGTTTTTCTTTCAATTCTCCACACGGGGCTTGTGATGACTGTTCTGGTCTAGGGACTAAAATGGAAATTGACCCCAACCTTATTTTGAACAAAAATCTAACAATCGCTCAAGGAGGTATTAAACCCTGGGTTTCTTCTGGTGGTCCAAATCAAGGATGGATGATGAGAATCTTAGGAACCGTTGCTGTCAAGCATGGTTTTGATCTAAATACTCCGATCAAAGACCTGTCCGAAGCACAATTAAAAATAGTTCTATATGGAACGGGTGCTAAAAATTACAATATTGAATACGAAAGCGAAAAATATTCTGGTGAATTAACAACTGAATTTGAGGGAGTAATCAATAACCTTGAAAGAAGATATCAACAAACCGAATCTGACTTTGTTAGGAAAGAGATTGAAAATTACATGAGAGTTTTGATCTGTCCTAGTTGTGAGGGTCGGAGATTAAAACCCGAGATTCTTGCTGTAAAAGTTGCCGATAAATCAATAGACCAAATAAGCGCCATGTCTATTCTAGAGGCAAAAGATTTTTTTGATGATCTAGAAAAATCAAAAAGTCTAAGTGCCCGTGATAAGAAAATATCGTCTCAAGTGCTAAAAGAAATTAAAACCAGGCTTTTCTTCCTTCTAAATGTCGGCCTTGACTATCTAACCATTGGAAGAGCAGCTAATACCCTCTCTGGTGGAGAGGCCCAAAGGATTAGACTGGCCACCCAAATTGGCTCTGCCTTGGTTGGCGTCCTCTATATTCTAGATGAACCTTCAATCGGTCTGCACCAAAGAGATAATGATAAATTAATTAGCACCCTAAAAGAACTGAGAGATTTGGGCAATACTGTTATTGTTGTTGAACATGATGAAACAACAATGGAAGAATCAGACTGGCTTATAGACATTGGTCCCGGAGCTGGAGCTCATGGCGGAGAGGTTATAGCCGAGGGTTCCTATAAAGACATTAAAAAACACTCAACTTCCTTAACGGGTAAATATCTTTCTGGCAAAAGAACAATCACTATGCCCAACACTTATAGGAAGGGGAACGGTGCTTCTATAAAAATTATTGGGGCTGAAGAAAATAACTTAAAGAATATTGATGTAGATATACCACTCGGCAAGTTTGTCGCTATTACGGGAGTTTCTGGATCGGGGAAATCCACATTAATGACCGATATCTTAGCTAAAACTCTAAATCAAAAGTTCTATAGAGCAAAAGACAACCCAGGAAAGCATAAAGATATAGAGGGGCTTTCAAATATAAACAAGGTTGTAAACATTGATCAATCGCCGATTGGAAGAACCCCAAGGTCTAACCCTGCAACCTATACAGGTGCCTTTACTCCAATAAGAGAGCTTTTTGCCTCTCTCCCTGAGTCCAGAATAAAAGGCTATAAAGCAGGTCGTTTTTCTTTTAATGTTGTTGGTGGTAGATGCGAGGCCTGTTCTGGCGATGGAATGGTAAAAATAGAAATGCAATTCCTTCCCGATGTTTATGTTGAATGTGATATTTGTCATGGCAAGAGATATAACAAAGAAGCACTTAGCATCCACTATAAAGAAAAAACTATTTCCGATGTTTTAAACATGACAGTAGAGGAAGCAATTAAGTTTTTTAGAAATATCCCTGCAATTTACCAAAAACTTTCTACTTTAAATGATGTCGGCCTCGGATACATTAAACTCGGTCAATCAGCGACTACTTTATCAGGTGGTGAAGCCCAGAGGGTGAAACTAGCAACCGAACTATCAAGAAGAGCAACTGGTAAAACTCTCTACATACTAGATGAGCCTACAACTGGCCTTCATTTTGATGATATTAAAAAATTACTTACCGTCTTAAATAAATTAGTAGATAAAGGAAATACTGTATTAGTGATTGAACACAATCTAGATGTTATAAAGTCTGTGGATTGGATAGTCGATATGGGACCAGAGGGAGGAGAAAGAGGTGGTGAAGTTGTGGCGACTGGAACGCCAAAAGAGGTTGCCAAAGTTAAGAAAAGCTATACTGGAAAATACTTGTCAAAAATGCTGAAAAAATAAATATCTCATAAATTAAAAGACTGACCCATGGTCAGTCTTTTTTGTTACAAAAGAATTTTCTCTAATTGAAGCCATCCCTCTTCAAAAGATTTTTCATCAAAATTGAGTTTTAATTCTCTTCTACAAATAGTCTCTGCTCGAAGTTTGCCGAGCTTTTTTTTGCACTTTAATTGATCAAGAATGTTTTTTTTGGCCAAAGACAACCTTAGCCTATCTGTTTCAAGTAAGGTGGTCTCACCAATTATTTGAGCCTTCAAGAAGCCCATGTCTCTTTCTATTTTATTTAGCCAAATTAAATCACTTGGCCAAAAAAGAAACCTAGTTTCTACTTCCTCATCCTCAAGATCTTCTTCGTCAGTTTTAAAAATTATTTCAGCCTCTGCATGTTTCTTTAGATTTGTAAAAACGTCGTTAAATACTGAATAATCAAGATATTCAAAACCAATAGTTTTACGGCATTCTTCGTAAGCCTCGTCCTTGTAAATTACTTTCTTAAGGAAAAGAAAATCGCAAAGGATCTGGTTAATGATTTCCTCAAAAGGAGTTGGCATTTTAAAATTCTCCGCAATTTCTGCTGCAAGTTTTATACTTGTGAAAGAGCCCTGTCTTATTTCTGAAACCATAGACTGAACAAAAAGATCTTCAGACAATTCAATTTTTTCCATCGCTATCTCCTTTCGATAATGGCTTCAAAAACAATTATTTAGTAGTTATAAATTAGCTTTTATAAAGGTGTTTTAAAAGACTAGACTCACAACACCATAAGTCAAGACTATCACAAAGACAAACAAAAATACAAGTCCAGTTTTTTTGGCTGTATCCAATAACTCTAAATATATGCTTGAATTATTTTTATCGGATTTTATTAATGAGTACATATAGAAAAACAACACTAAAAAAATCACTAACAAATTATGAACCTCGATGTACTCAAGAACACTTAAAAAGCCAAGAAAAAACAAGACAATCAGACTGATAGCAATCTGTCTATTTATTTTTACGTTAATTATTGAAGGTCTCTCTGGCTTTTGTTTAACTTTTAAAATTAATAGAATATAGATAATGCTAACCATCCCTCCAATGATTGCTCCGGACAAAGAAACCACACTAGTTAAATTATTTATTCCCAACAAGAATAACACCATTGGCATAGTCATTGTTAGGGCCCAGGACTCTGTTTTATTAATCCTTAAATCCCACCAATATACTTCTTTTGTGGCTTCAATAAACATAATATATGAAGTAATAATAGAAACTAAGCCAAATATCAGGGCAATTAATAAAATATTATTTGAAAAAACTCCTGATAGCCCGACCAGGCTATCAGGACTTGTTAGTGATCCACTAACACCAACAACAGTAAACACAAAAACTATAGAAATAAATGCCGGAATTATTGTCCCCCATTTTATTGCAGATTTTATACTACTTTTTTTATGAGCCAAAAGAGAACAAACTGTCGGAACAGCGGTCATCCCCCCTATAGCCATAAAGACCGGGCCATATGGTAAGAAAAAATTAGTCCAATCAATTACTTGATAATTAGAGATATCAATATGCGGGAAACCGCTAATTGTAATAATAGCTATAACTAAAAACAAAATTCCAGACATGGCCAGCTCAGTCTTAGCGATAAACTTAAGGCCTCTAAAAGTAAGTCCTGCGGCAATAAAAAACATCAAGATTGTGTAAACAAATGGATTACCACCAAAAGCCGGGGATAAAACCTTATCCAAAAATATCCCCCCAATAATCAAATAGGAAAGCATTGTTAGGTTAGTAGAAATCAAAACTATAACCAGAGCTGGCTTCTTGTATCTTTCACCTAAGTATTCTGCTACATAGCCCGGCACTCTATGTTTTTTTTTAGTTGATAGGAAAATTTCAGCATAAACCAAATGCATGTAATACTGAATAAATCCTAGAACAACAATATAAAACACAAAAAGCATTATTCCTGATTGATAAATAACAAAAGGAATAGAAAACATCCCAACACCAATAATGGTGCCAATCATAGTTGCAACAGCTTGTAGGTAACTTTTAGACATTTACTTTTCTATCCTACGAATACTTATTTCATAATTCATTTGCTCTATCTTCCTTAGGTTCCCTTTTGCTTGATCGTATTTAGTTCTGAGGTAGCCAGTCATGTCAAAGTCTGCCAATTGACCGATAATATCATTAATGGCCTCTTTGGTTTTTTCCACCTCATCAAATTCTTTTTTTGAAGCTTTATTTACGGCATAACGAACCATCTCTCCTGTGAGGTCACAAATTCCACCTAAATATGAATCAAACTTTATTTTTACCTTATCAATTTTATCTACTTTTTTCCCTTTTATATATTTATGAAACATTGCCGCCTCCACAAATTC
>PKTH01000037.1 GCA_002869265.1 Candidatus Parcubacteria bacterium | reverse complement strand
GAGCAACAACAGCAAAAGATCTCGCTGTAACAAAATAAATATTCATAACACATTCCTTACAATTTATTTTGTAAAATGACTCTGTGTTTCAGCGCCATTGGTTGATTGTACATCAAAAGATATTATCTTCTACTTAATTTTCACTTATTAAAAATGAACAATAACTTTTTTTGTTTATGACAGGATCTTGAATAAAATTATACTCTTACCGGTTAAAGTTTATTAGCTTATTTACTATAACATCAAAATCAAGGGTCTTTTTTTTAACAGCCTCTATACCTAGATTTTTCAACTCCTTAACAACCGTTTGTATCAGGAACTCAAATCTGCTCTGCACTACTTCGCTAAGTCCGATTTTTGTACTGCTTACATCTTTTGCTACGATTCCGATAAGCGTCACTTCTGCTTTTGTCTCATACAGTTCACACATCTCTAGCATCTGCACTACCTCAACCTCATGCGCCGTCTTTTTGTACCCGCCAAGTCCGAGCAGCTCTTTGGATGGAATCTTGTAAATTGTGCCGACATCAACATCTATGGAGAGTGTATCGAGTATCAAAACATTTTCATACTCCATAAAATACTCAAAGAGTCCAAACCCCAAAGTTCCGCCATCAACTATCTTTACCTCCGGCTCAAAGCTAAAATTTTGCCTTAGATATTCGGCCGCGATTATGCCTATACCGTCATCACAAAAAAGCAGATTTCCAACACCTATAACTGCAATTTTTTTCATGTTCATATTTTTAAAGAAAAACTTTCAAATGCATGCCCATTTTTCTTTAACCACTCCTTTTTTTCTCCATAACTAGGCATGATTTTGGCTACTTCTTTCCAAAACTTTTCATTATGCGTATGCTCTTTGAGATGCACTATTTCATGAATGATAATATAATCAATCACGCCCACGGGAGCCATTGCAATTTTCCAGTTGAAATTTAAGACGCCATCTTTAGTGCAAGAACCCCATCGAAAGCCAAGTTCCATTATTCTGAAGTCAGGTTTTAAAATATTTGCCGCTTTGCAAACACTCTCTAACCGCTCATCTATTTTAGCTTTTAGATGTTCGCTGTACCATGCTTTAAAAATCTCTTTTGCTTTTGGCTGCTTCTTTTGCCCCAATACAAACCAGCCGTTTTTGAGTTTTAGTTCACTACTTCCCTCAACTATTTGAAGTCTATAGTTTCGTCCTAGATAGTTAAAACTCTCTCCTGAGATAAACTTCTTTGAAGCGATATTGTCCATGATTGATTTTTTAATTGCTAACTTTTCCCAAATCCACAATCTTTTTTTATGTACATGTTTTTCTATCTCTTTATTATCCAAATCAAGTGGAGCATTAACTACTACTTTTGCATCCCTTTCGATAGTGATGCCGATGCTTTTACGCTTGGATCGTATGAGTTCGTAATCAATTATCAAGCTTTAAACCTTGAAGCTCTTTTTGGTTCTCTTCTGTAAGACTCATAAATTGCTCTTTAATAGCAGGAATATTTTTTATCAATGTTGCCTCTTTTTTCTCTGCAATTAACCTTACTAAATGATTTTGAAGCGTTGCTCTGCTGTTTTCTCCGGTACTCCCCCAAAAATCAACTCTTTGTATCTCTCTAGCTGTCGCTTGAAGAACATCTATAACAAGCTCTATAATGACATCTTTCGTTTTTTCGCTCACTTCTCCATCGAAAAAACTTAAAAACATATCATAATACGCCATACAGACACCGCAGCCAAGCTTTTGAAATACTTCCAAAACCTCTCTTCCGCCGACTATCTCTTCTTTAAATTTTGAAAGTTTTTCTACAAGTTTATCCCATTCGCCTTTATGCTCTGCGATAATTTTTTCTAGCTTCTCAGCCAAAGATTTGTAGTAGATCGGGTCTTTATCAATGTTGATCTTTATAGTATACCTAAGGGCATGTTCCATCTCTGAAGCGACTGCTTTATTTGGTCTATCTTTGAGTGCATCTTCAAACTCATCATCAAATATCGACACAGGTCTGACCCTTGTCTCAATCCCTTGGCTCACGAGATGTTCATTGATAAGTTTTTTTACTTTTTCGCCAATCCCTTCTATTTGAAGCTCTTCATCTCTGTATCTCCGCTGAGCCTCATTTTTTATAACTCCTAAAATTTTTGCATCATCTAAAAAGTATCTTTTTATAGGGTGTGGCAATATAAAATCTATGAGTTTCGTAAACTCTTTGTAGTGCATTTTAAACTCTGCTCGCAGCTTCTCATCTGCCAACATTACAACAGCATCTTCTAAATTGTCTTTGTTTATCTCTTCAACACTATTTTGGCTAAAAAACTGCATCACTTTTCTGTGCGAAAGTTCTAGTTTATCTATCTCGCAGCTTATGTCTTGCATTACATCTGCTACATCCGCATCTTCATAGTTTGCTAACGCCTCTTTAAGATGCGCTCCTACTCCGTAATAATCAACGATAAGCCCTCTAGTTTTGCCCTCATAGGTTCTATTTACCCTTGCTATTGCCTGAAGTAGATTGTGCGCTGTGAGTTTTTTATCAAGATACATCACTTGCTCTATTGGCGCATCAAAGCCTGTAAGAAGCATATCGCTTACTACTAGAAAAGCCAAGTTTGATCTATCTAATGGCTTTTTAAATTCAGCCACTGCATTATCTTTGTGAGACTTGGTAGTAAAATCTTTTGGAAAGTCGTCGCTATTGTCGTTGTGTTTAGCAGAAATTACAACGGTAGCACGAAGCTCTCCTATCTCATTTTTATATGCTTCTAAGGCTTTGTTAATGGCTTTGTTGTACAAAATCGCCGCTTTTCTTGATGAGCTTACAACTTGAGCTTTATAACCGTTTGGCAAAATATTTTTTATATAGTGATCCACCATATTTTTAGCAATCGCTTCGATTCTCTTTGGTGCTTCAAGTATGTCGCCTTTTGTACCGTACTTTTTCTTAATTACTTCTATCTGTTCAGGAGTCAAGTCTGCAAATATATCCTCAAACTTGGCATCAAACTCGCCTCTGTTTTCAAGCGTATCGTTTGAAGTCATTCCTTCGTAGATGATTGGCACCGTTGCACCGTCTTCTACTGCTTCACGGATTTTATATGTATCAATGTAGCTTCCAAAAGAACCTACGGTTTTTTCTACAGGTGTTCCGGTAAATGCTATTTTAACGGCATCAGGCAGAGCAAGTCTTAGAGCGGAGCCAAATTTTGAGTATTGTGTACGGTGCGCTTCATCGATGAGCACTAACACTTTTGAGGTATCTACCCCTTCACTCGCCTTTTCAAACTCACCGTCATTAAACTTTTGCATCATAGTCATATTTATGTTGCTCACATCGTTAGAGAGTTTTTTCTTTAAATCTTTGCCGTTGAGTGCCGTATCTATCTTCTCGCCTATGAGCGTGGCTGTCTCTTCTAGCTGCTCTTGCAGATCGCTTCTATCGACGACAAAAAGAATTTTATACTCTTGCAACTCTTTTATGCTTCGCAAGTGCCTAACCAAAAAGACCATTGTAAGAGACTTACCGCTTCCTTGCGTATGCCAGATGACACCGCTTCTCTCCTGGGGCGTATCGGCTTGCATAATTCTTTTGACTGTCTTTTTTACCGCTCTGTATTGCTGATAACGACAAACAATTTTGACTCTTTTTCTGCCGCTTCCCATCACTACTGTAAAGTCTCTCATAATCTCAAGCAAATTAGTAGGCGCTAACATGCCGGCGACTAATATATCCTGCTCATCTTTGCCAAACTCACTAAGCGTTTTTGGATAAGGGTCTTTCCAGCTTAGATAATGCTCTAGGTTTGAGCTGATAGTTCCACTTTTTGCCTGAGTTCTTGCGCTTACCACCACAAAAGCATTGGTATGAAAAAGTTTTGAAGCACCCTCGCTTTGCTCTGTTCCTCTTGTATTCATATATCTTTTTAGTTGATTTACACCTTCATGGATGGGGTCAGTAACATCCGGTGCTTTACACTCTATAACTACCAAAGGAATACCGTTTACAAAAAGTGTAATATCGGGGATGATAGTCTGCGCACCATCGACCATAAATTGAGACACTGCCAAGAAGTGATTGTTTGAGATATTTTCAAAGTCTATATATTTTACCGTTGGAGATTTCGCTCCTGTCGCATGGTTTACATCTACGGATGTATTTTCGATAAGAAGAGCAGTAGAAGCAAGGTTGTTTTCAAAAAGTGATGAGTGATTGATGTTTTTTAGAGTAGCTATGACCTCTTTTATCTGCTCCTCTTTAAGCCAATCGCCGTTTATTTTGATTATGGCTTCACTAAGGATATCTTCTAAAATCACATCTTTAAAGCTATCTCGCCCTTTTAAAGCTTTGGCAGTTCTGTGCTTGTTGTCATTGTCTGCTATGGTTAAAGTATCCCATCCCAAACTTTGGAGTTGCTCCAAAAACTTCTCTTCTACATAGGCTGCTTCTCTTATCCAACTGCTCATATTAATCCCTCTTTATTTAACTATTTTAGTCTAGCTTCGTCTAAAAAATTGTCTAAATTCGTCTAAACTTTCATCTTTTAGACAAATGCCACATCCGTCTATCAGGCTCTATTTTACCGCTCTTTCTTAAAGCTTGAAGATTGTTTTTGACCTTATTCTTTTTTTGATTTTCGTCTAAAACATCAGGTAATTTGTCTAAAAGTATCTTTTCAAAATCTGCTCTTGTTCCGCTCTTGAATTTTCCTAAATACTCTAAAATGATATTTTGACAATATGTATCATCTATCCCTCTTAGTTTAATATAATTATCTCTTTGATTTGTTATTTGAGCTATATCTGAAGAGATATGCAGGTTTGGTCTTTTCCCCTCTATCAGTTTTTTTCTTTTTAGAAAGCTAGCTTCTTCCGATGTGATTTGCTTGCCTTTTTGTACTTTATCAAGCAAAATTATCTCTTCAAGTGTCAGCGAAGGCATACTTGCTAACTTGGAAGCATATTTCACATCAAGCACTTTTCCTTCTATGGTAACTTTGACAGATTCATTAGATAATTCATACTCTGGAAGTGGAAAAAACTTATTTTTTTGGATTATAAACATCTTTTTGATGCCACTTCCAATAGTATCAATAAGGTTTAAACTAACCATTGCTTGAGCTAAAAATTTGTTTCTATATTTTGGTTCTGGTGCATCTAGAGAGATTACATTATTTATATTTTCAGGGATAAACGAGCCTTTGTTTGAAAATACCAATTTTCTATCTTCAAACTCTACTACATTTATTTTTCCACCCATTGTGTAATCTTGATGAGCTATACAGTTGTTAAGTGCTTCTCTTATGATATATGGGTCATAACTATCCACTTCGTCAGGAAAGAGTGAACTAGCTCTCATATAACGATATTTTAGATTTCTAATTTTCTCATACACTTTTTCTACATTTAAAATAAATGGGCAAGTAAAATGCTCATAATCTTTTGCGATGTTGTCCTTATCTTTGAGTATCCAACTAATCTGCGCAACCGCAGGAGACAGCAAATATTCCGATTCACTTTTACCAAGAAGCAGTATGGCTGTATTTGTGATTTTTCCTTTAATTGTTATCTTTGCTTTATTTAAAAAAGTAGTATCATCCCAAGCTTTTATCTCATCTGCTAATTTTGGATTTTTTATCGTATATAGTTCTCTTGCTTTATCTATAGCCTCACTTGAGAGATCATCAATAGTAGAATCTTCACATATCTGAATACTCCAATCAAAATTCGTATTTTGAGTTCTGATTCTCTCTAGCTCTTCAAGATTTAGAGGCTGCAACTCTGAACTATCTCTTCCATAGTAATGCCCCTTCCAAGCTATAGGAAGTCCAAGCGGAGCCGATGGTATTTGAAATAAAACGACTCTTCGCCCCTCATACTCAGTCTCATAAATCTCTTTAAAAGTAATTCGATTTGTAGTATGGTTTGCTATTTCAGCTTTTAGATTATGCAAGTGTTTTGCATCAGTTCTGAAGTTTGTACCGACCACGCTTTTATCATCTTTTACTCCAAGTATAAGCCACGCATCACTTTTGCCCATTAGGTTGGCTTCATTAGATAATGCACTAAAATACTTACCTAGCTTGTTGGAATCAAACTGTTCTTTAGCCTCTTTGTACTCTAAAATCTCACTTTCATTGTTAGCTACCAAAAATTGTTGAAGTTTTTTATTAATATCTATCATTTTCTTAGCTCCTCATCTGTTTTTACATCCCAATGTCCGCCTTTGGCACTTCCCACTCTTTTGAGATAGCTTTGCTCTTTTAGTGTCTTAATATGTTTTTCTATAGCTGTTGTACTGATACTAAGTTCAGATGCAAGCGCCGTTATGGAGATTTTTGGATTGTTTTGCATAAGTGTCAAGATGTTTTGTTGTGTATCACCCAACCTATTACCCAACTTTTCACCCAACCCATTGAGTAAACTTTTTTCTTTATTAAAATAAAATTCCACCCACAAACCATTAAGCCATCTAAACTGCGGTGTGATTCCATTAAATTTTTGTGACTCTTCAACAATCTTTTCTATTCCTCTTCCCCATGATTCTATATAGCCAGCTAAGAAAAAAGGATAAGCAATAGCAGGGTTATGAGGTTCTGAATTGTGTTTTTGCATCAAAGTATCTATTGTCCAGTGTGGTGGCAAATCTCCTGCATTCCACATAAGAAGCTTATCGTCATAAACACTTATTTGTATAGTGTGTTGTGAAGCATAATCTTTATGCACAACAGCATTTATAAGAGCTTCCCTAAAAGCCAGTTCAGACACTGGAAAGCTCTCAACCCTTTGAACCCCCTCATAGGTAATGAGTGCTTTGAGGTACTTTGTAAATATAAGCTCCATAGTCTTATCTACTTGCTCAAAAAGATTTCCCTCTATCACATCTTGATAGACCAAATCACTGTTTGACTTAAAATACCCTATTTTGATACTGCTTCCAGTTACATATTTTTGAGGTTCTTTTGCAAAAAGAAGTGTTGCTGCTCTTTTTAGATAATTGCCCTCTTTTAGATGAAGTTTGTCCGTCAGCACTTCATCACTCTCTTTTAAAAGTTCACCATCGATTCTCTTTTTTTTCGAGGCTTTCTCTCGAAAAAGCTTAAATGCAAAAGGGTCTAAATCATCAAACCCAAAATAAGGCACCGGAACACCATCCCATTTTTTGCCTTGACGGGAGAGTAAAAACTTATCAAGTGCAGCACCTTTAAGTTCTTGTGTACTACTTCCACTTCTGTAGTAGTATGAGCCTTTGTAACTTATGGGGTATGGATATTTATCGGTAATGATTTCAAGGTACTCTTTTTCTTCGCTTGTTTTTAGATTGACATCTATCATGATGCCTAAAATATCTCGCACTTTATTTGGTATATCTTCAAGGAGTTTTTTGTTAACATCTATCATTCTCTTATTGCTCCTTTTGACTTAAACTTTCATTAATCAAACTAAATGTATAATTGTTTTCAAAGTTCCCAGCTACTGATAAGATTCCAAGGGAAGCTTCGCAAGATAGGTAGCATGGGTCATCTTTCATAATGTATAACTTTCCTATCTTTTGTCATTTCATCTACTTTTATCAAATATTTTTCGATTTTTTTATAAAAAGCGTCTTCATCTCTTTCATACTTTCTAAAAATTGCCCAACTAATATAATCAACAATTTGAAGATTTACACTTGATGCACTACAGTGATGAAAAATATCGTATCGAAGATTTAGTTTTTTTGTTTTGATATATTCTTTAATACCTTTTTTTAAAGCTGCTACTTGACGGTTTTTGTTTTTATGCACAGGAAGTCTGTCAGTGATGATAATAAAATCTTTTTTTATTTCAAGTTCATCAAGTAGTTTATGGATAGCAAAATTTAAGTTATCTACATAAAATTTATCTTTTTCATCTCTTTTAGATGGATCTACTTTTGGTTTTTCTAAGATGTAAGAATATGATTTGACACTATTTTTATCAAATGTTGATATGAGATTAAACATCTCATCTCTTATATATTTGTTATCCTCACAAGCATGAAAAGCCTCAATATCAAGCCTTTTACCACCAAGAGGATCTAAATTTCTCTCTAGCAATGAATATCTATAATTTGCAATAATCTCATGAAGATTAAAAGGTCGATTTTTAATCAAAAAATTAAACATATAATATTTTGAGCCATTAGAAGAAAAATCCATATCACCAGCTTCATCTACAAAAATATAAACAGCATCATTTATTTGCTCTATCGTAACATCGGTATTTATAGAAAATGTCAGAGAATTTATCTCATAGTATTCATGTGGCAAGCCATCAAAAAGCTTAGTAAGTAGATGTTTTTCATCTTCATCTAATCCTATCAACTGTAGATAATTATTAGGATGTACAAAAAGATTTATTTCTCCAATACCACCATTCCAATTATCTATTTTATAGTCTTCAAAATGGGCATTTTCTAATAATATTGCTATGTCATACCTATTTTCTTTTTTTAGAATATTTTGGATTATTTTAATCTTTTCTTTACTCATTATTTTGGCACCTTTGTTTCAATACTTTCAATATTATATAATGGGATAATTTTCACTTTTTTGGTACTAACATCCAACATAAACACATTGCTAGAATTAGATGTTATAAAAACTAAGTTACTGGTATCAATATTTGTATTATTTAAAATAACCCTGCAAGTATCATCCTTAACTTCCTTTTTTAATATCTCAGTACTATAAGTCAATGCAGTTAAAATAAGCGAAATAATAAATGTAGAAAAACTCATTAATATTAATCCAATTTTCTCAGGATTTTTAAAGTATTGCCATATGGGAATTGACCAAAAAAATCTAAAAAAAACAAATAAAATTGGTGGATATAATAAATTATAGTGGAGAGCATTATGTTTATAATAACTTACAAAAAATGATATTATACAAACAATACTTATTACAATAATATTGTAAAATAGTTTTTTTCTACTAGCACTTTCAGTGCTAAATTGTTCTTCATAAATTGTTGTTTTTAATCTATCTTTGGCTCCTAAAAAGTAAAATATTATTCCTATAGCGATACTAAAAAATGTAATAATTAATGTATCAATACTTGAAGCCAAATAATCATTTATCGAAAAGAAGTCACTTATATTTACTCCTAAAAGATAAAAATAAAGTTTGCTATAAATAATTCCACTAATTAAAAATAGTGTAGAAAATAGTGTCAATAAAAATGAAATATCTTGTGATGTAACTTCAATAGAACTAATTCTTTTTTCTATTTCTTGTTGATATTTTTTATCATTTAGTTCTCTTCCCTCTTTGAAAAAGATTTTAGAATCTTTTTTTACATCATCAACTAATTTTGTTATTTCTTTAAACTCTTTGATTGGTTCTATATCTGCTTTAAATTCTTTTGCTTTTTTTAAATATTTATCTTTAAAATTAGTATCAATGATAAAAGAAAAAGAAATCATTCTATATAAATCTGAAACAGTTTTTTTTATCCACTCATCATTATCTGCTATTTTTTTAAATTTTTTCAACTCTTCTTCATTGATACCTGCTAAATCATTTTTAAAATCATAAATATAAGTATTTGTTAAATATAATGCTAATTTAGAATTTTTACCTAACTCATTTTCTGGAAATTGTTCATTACTCAAAATATATAATTTACGGTAACAAGCTGTATAATACGCTTGTTTGATTTTTCTAATGTAAAACAAGACAAATCTCCACATTATAAGTGCAAATTTAAACTTGATGTTTGATAATAAATCAGATATTATTTTAATAATAGTTTATCCTTTGTATATTCATACCATCACCCTCACTTTTCCGCTTAGTAGGTCGTTCATAACTCCTTTTTTTAGCTCTTTGAGTTTGGCTAGGTTTGTCTCTTCTGTTTCGATTTTTTTATCTTGAGTGGTTAAGATTTTGGCAATTTGTTTTTGTTCGGGCATTGATGGGTATATGATTTTTGTTTCTCTGATAGCTCTTATTGAAAGGTTCTTAATTGTACTACCAGTTAAATTTAATTCAAACGATTGCAATACCGCATGTGACGATAACAAAAAAGATAAAAAATATATATCAATATTGTTTTTACAGATAATATAAGCCGCACTTTTTCCTAATACAACTTTTTCATTTTTATAAAATGCAATATTTCCAATTGTGCCATTGATGGATAGTAAAATTGTATTTTCTGTAAGTTCAAGTTTATACTTTTTATACTCTTCTTCATCAACACAATTAGTTTTTTCTGTAATAATGATTTTTCCATTTTCTAAGTTGTTTCCATTTATAAAATAAAAATTAGAACTATCAGAATAAACAGGGGTAGCATGTATCCCATCACTAATTTTTGTAGATATTTCTCCCAAACTCACAATCTCCCACTCTTCAGGGATCATTCCCAATTCACTTTCTTTGTATGTGTGGGTTGCTCTTGTGCGGATGTGTCCGTCTTTGTCTATGCCGTTAGTTAGTAGCTCTTGCATCAGGGCTTTTTTGATGTTTTTCTCTTTTTCAATGAGGCGGTTTGTAGATTCTATCGCTTTATCAAGAGTTGAGAGTATGTTGGCAATTTTTTCTTGTTCTTTTTTTTCTTTTGGGATTAAAACATCAACATCTCTTAAATCAGATTGATTCAGTTTTGAACGAGTACCACCTCTGATATAGCTTGTAATATTTTTATGTTCTAGTGAATAAAATACATAATCAAATTCTACATTTTTATTAGGTTTTAAAATATGAGCATGATTATTAACCCAAGATTTTCCACTGATTTTGAAAGAGATTGGACGATTTTCATATTCGTCAAAATTTCCACCGTCTTCGGCTAATAAAATTAAATCTTCATCAAATAAATAACTGTCAATATAATCAACTATCGCATTGGCTCCATAATATGGGATATGCCCTTTCATATTTTGTCGTTCTTCATCATTAAGTGGTATTCTTTGATTATCAAGAATTTTACAAAGAGAAGAAACTTTCTTTACTTCCCACCCATCAGGCACTTGTATCATCTCACTCATAGATAGCCAAGCTCACTTAAGTAAGTTTTTATCTCGTTTGTTGCTTCGTCTCGCTCACTCTCGATTTCACTCAAGCTCACTCTATATTTGTCCCATAAGTTTTCAAGTGTTTTGATGATGGTCTGTTTCTTCTCACTTAGGTAACGGTTGGCGATACTCATAGCGTCTAATTTTAGTTGGTTTATAACAAGCTCTTTTATGTTTGTCATGCCATCAAATAGCTTCTCTTTTTGTTCTTGTATTTTCTCTCTTGTGACTACTTTGTCGTTTTCCTCTTTTGCGCTCTTTAGCTTTTTAAAGAGCTCTAAAAGCTTACCATGTAAAGATAACTGCTCCTCGCTCAAAGAGCCTATGAACGCCTCATTTGAGGTTATGAAACTATCACTTAGCAGGTTGTAGTCGTAGCCGCTGTTTTTGATGGATTTTACTGTAAATTTATTTTCCACCCACCAAGAGGCAAATATCCCCCGCACCTTAAATCTATCTAACACGCTGTCGTTTGCAAATGCTTTTTCTATCAGTTCATAGCCGCTATTATAAAGTGATGCTATATCGCTAGATGGCTCATCTATAAGCTTTTGATACTCATCGTACCAAGCGGAAACTTTTGCTTTTATGGTCTCATCGGTGGTTTTAAAAGGCTCACTTTGTTCTAGCAGCTCTCTAATATTTTGCTTCTCTGCCAGTTGGCTTTTAAACTCAAAATAGTTCTCATCTTTTGGCACAAATATCATACTGCTCGTTATGCCATAACTCTGCATCAGCTCGTCATTCCATTCACTCTTTGGTATGCCGCCTCTTAGGTGTGCTTTTACATCATGAGGCGTTAGCGGAGGAGTGTTGTCTATATAGCGTCTTATGTTTAGGTTGAAATCCTCTTTCTCAATTTCAGCTAAACTGACAAGGCGTGAATATTTCTCCAACTCCAATCTATTTTGATAAACAAAGTTGATTTTTTCAATGTCTTCTGCACGAAGCAGGTTTTGGTTTTTACCCTCTTTATACTCGGCATCAGCGTTGATAAAAAGGATTTTGTCATCTTTTTTTGCTTTGTTGATAATGAGCAGTGCCGCAGGTATTCCCGTACCGTAGAAAAGTCCGCTAGGCAGTCCAATGACTGCTTCAAGAATATTTCTTTTTGCTATAAGCTCTTGGCGAAATTCTCCCTCAACACTGCCACGAAATAGCACTCCATGGGGCATAACTACACCCATCTTACCGCTACTTTTTAGCGAGGCTATCATATGCTGTACAAACATATAGTCGCCCTTTTTGCCACCTTCGGGCATAAAGTGGCTAAATCTCTCTTTATATTTGAGGTTGGCTTTTGTGTAGTTTTGAGAAAACGGTGGATTTGCTATTACCCTATCAAACTGCATTAGTTGCCCATCTTTTGTGTGAAGCGGGTCTTCTAAAGTGTCTTCGTTTTTGATGTCGGCATTTGTGATGCCGTGAAGTATCATGTTCATCTTACACATCGCCCAAGTACTAGCTATAGCATCTTGTCCATGAAGCGAGAAGTTGTCGGAGTTATATATCTCTTTGATATGCTCTTTTGCTTGTATGAGCATACCGCCGCTTCCAACAGTCGGGTCGTAGATGCTCATGCCGGGTTTTGGGTCGAGGATCTTGGTTAGAAGCGTTACGACTCCACTTGGCGTATAAAACTCTCCCGCTTTTTTTCCTGCACTATCTGCAAAGAACTTTATGAGGTACTCATACGCCGCTCCCAAAAGGTCGGGAAACTCAAAATCCTCATCTCTAAGTCTTATCTTGTCAAAGTGTTGAATGAGTTGGATGAGCTTGCTATCACTTATTTTAGAGTTACCCACTTTTTTGTTGAAGTCGATGTGTTTTAGCACATCTTCAAGAGATGAGAGATTAGCTTCTTCTATGCCTGCTAGAGCGACATTAAGGTTTTCACCTAGATTTTTTTTGAGATGTCTTAAGGCTTGCCATCTTGCAGATTCCGGGATATTAAACGAAAACTGATGGTTTTGTAAAAGTATATTGATAGTAGCTTCATCATGCCCATCTTTTTTATAAGCCTCTTTTACTTTTTGATACTCTGCTTCAAACTGGTCGGAGAGTCTTTTGAGAAACAGCATACCGAAGATGTACTCTTTAAACTCACTAGCTTCCATCTTTCCACGAAGTATGTCCGCCGCCGAGAAAAGATGCTGTTCGAGTTGAGAAAGGGTGAGTTTTTGCATTGAATGTCCATCATTGTTTAAAAGTTTTTTATTTTAGCTAAAACATCATTAAAAAAAACTACCTATGTGTACTACACTGTTCTTATCTTGTAGCGACTCAGCTCTTTGCCTTTTGTGTCTATGACATGCACCGCACATGCAAGGCAGGGGTCAAAGGAGTGGATGACTCTGAGGACTTCAAGCGGTTTTGTAGCATCTTCTATCTTGATGCCGATAAGCGCCTCTTCATACGCTCCTCTTTTGCCCTCTCTATCTTTTGGCGAGGCGTTCCATGTGGTCGGAGCTATGACGGAGTAGTTTTGTATCTTTTGCTCTTTTATGCTTACAAAGTGGGACAAAACACCGCGCGGGACTTCAAGAAAGGCTCTCCCTTTTGCCTCTTTTGGAAGCTTTTCAAAATCATATTTCGCCCATGTATCGGTGTTGTAGTATTTGATGTTTTGCACAAGGCGTGAGACAAGCTTAAAGATATATTCGCAGATATAAACACTCTCTATCGCCCTCGCGGCATTTCTTCCGATGGTTGTCGTAAGGTCTATAAGCTCAAGATTCGTACCATCTAAAAACTCATCTACAAAAGGTTTTATAAGCTCGTTGCCGCTTAGATAGCTTACAAGCACTCTTGCAAGCGGTCCG
>PKTH01000036.1 GCA_002869265.1 Candidatus Parcubacteria bacterium | reverse complement strand
AATGACCTCCTCCCCGGGATTCGCTATCGCTACTCCCGGGGTTTCCAACTCGGCTCATGATAATTCAAGATTAATGAGTCATGAGGGCCTCAGAATAATTTATTTGTCTGGGGCTTTTCTTTTTCACCTTGCCATTTTATATAACGTCTGACCTGTTCCTCGTTTAGACCCACTGTTGACGAAAAATATCCCACACTCCAGATGCCGTCCCAGTCGAGATACATTTCACGTATAAATTTAAATTTCTTCTTTAGATGAATACTTGAGTTTGATTTAAGTTTTTGGACGGCCTCTGAAACGGTAATATTTGGTGGAATTTCTATTTGGATATGAACATGGTCTTGATCTGTATTAATTATTTCGATATGGAGTGTGGAATATTTTTTTACAGTATTAAAAAGACTAGATATTAGTTCTTCTTTAATATAATCTTTTAACCATTTTCTACGGTGTTTCGTGCCCCAGACTATATGGTATTGATGTTTGTATGCACAATGGCTTAGACTTTGAATTCTCATGAGTACAGCCTATCATTATTATAATTTAGAATAAAGTGTGATAGGCTCGGCCATTCATCCCCGGACATCGGCGATGATGGTGGCTACAAGAGTTGCTTTCTAGACGGCCTCTTGTCCGGGGTTTCCTGGGTAATAAAAAGTTGATTCAAATCAACTTTCGGCTCTATAAAGTATCTTTTAGACCATTCAATCCTCAGAACCTTCGTTAAACCGCAACGATGTAAAATATTAATTACATTTGAATGAAAAGCTGTGGCAAAGTTAAGCCTTGGACCCACTTCGAGAACTTTCTTGCTAAAATCGTTAAAATACGACATTCCTGAAATAGTTTCTGGATCAAAGCAGGTTCCAAGAATTGTTCTAAGCCTGAGTAGCTCTTTCGCTGTCAATTCAATAGAGGTTAAGATGTTGAAACAAATTTCACCATAATCAGCCTTCTTGAATAAATGCAACATTTTATTCTCCTTTTCGTTTTGGGTTATTTTTCTAGTCTTAGAATTTAAGAAATCCTTTCTTAAGTTTAATTGATTAATTATTCAAATTTCAACGAACAAACAAAAACAAAAACCCCTTGGAATTTCTCCTTGAAGGGGTATTTATTTTAGTAAAATATACCTTATTTTAAAGCAAAAGTCAATTAATTTGCAATAAAAAAAGGCTATCCAAATCTGGATAGCCTATAGTCGCTATAAATACTTTAAGAAAGATTCATATGTTCCCGGAGATAGTAGCCAAGTGGCATCCCCACCAGGTTCGAACGTCCGTGCTCAACTGACACAACAGTCATATCATTGAGAATTTCGTCATTTTTCCCCCGTCTCTTGGCAACGTTGATCACTTTAGTATCAACAGTCAGGATAACATGACAGAGCTCGGGCTTCTTACATTGGCTCCCTTTCCCCATCTTGTCGACCATAATAATAACACGGTCCTGCTTAGCAGCAAGAGTGACATATAAATGTATGCCACTCTTCTTGATATCCAGGTAGACAGTTTCACCCTCAGGATGGGGTTTCGGACGAATATCCTCAACTTCCCACTTCAAACGAGGGTGAGTAAGGACATTAACCACATCCTTAAACCGCTTGTCATTGATTGAGGCCGTTTTCACCACTTCTGCAGCTGCATTGTCCATGTTTACTTCCTTTCTTTCTGGTTGTTATAGAAATACACCTCTCCATAAGAGTCCTGCAAAAAAACTTTTTAAATGTGCATTAAGATAATATACATATTTTTTGTGTTTTTGTCAACCCCTTTGTACTTCTAATAAAAAAAGACCAAAAAAGAAAAGGTCTTTATTAAATAAAAGATGGATTAGATAACCCTAATTGTCACCCTTGGTATCACCAATGTTGAAGCTCTCCCGCTAACGATAGAGCCCGTAATAATAATGTCTGAAAGAATTTGCGATTCTTGATTATCAAAGACTATACGATATCTCCCCTGACATGGTTGTACTTCGCTGCATTTTGCAGTCTTGTTTCCTATTCTTTTATCTTTGCACTGAATATCAAGCTTTTGACCGATAAGCTTTTCCCGCAACACTTCTAACATGACAATCTCCTTTAGCTAATATTATTGAAAAGAACAATATTTAAAAAATATTATAAAAACAAAGCAATGTCAACTAAGAAAACACCCAATAATTTAAGACACCAAAGACAGTAATAAGTGTCATAACAATGGTATTTATAAACATCCCAATCTGCCCAGCTTTTTTATATGATTTCCAAGTTGAATATATCCAAAAAGGTTGCGCAGTTAAATTCAACACTAATCCGAGTGCGGGATGTTTCAATGAAATTGCCAAAATCCCCGATAAAGTAAAAAGAGGAATTGCGATTTGCGAGGATCTGTCAAAAAATTGAATTCTATTCATGATTTGATTTAAGTTCTTCTAGTAGCTCTTTAGCCCTAAGGATCATTTCTTCTGGAACATCAAAATACTTATTTAGATTTTCTATGTCAGTAATATTTTTAATTGGGCTTGAGGTATTGTTCCCAGTGGCAATATCCTCATTTGTAAAGATAAGTTCTCCGTCTTTAACTTCTTGCTTGATTAGAAGCTCATTACCACTTTTGGCGTACACAAAAGCAAAATCAATACCCTCTTTTAGGTGGGAAAGATTTTCTCTTGTGCTTTCTTTTACGTCTCTCCCAGGCATAATTACTTCAGGCTTGGAACCAAAAATTTTAAACATATTTTTAAATTTAATACTATAATTTAACTACTCTTTTTTAATACTTCACAAACCTTCACAAATTCAACGAATAAAGGATGAGGGTCTAGAGGTCTTGAAATATACTCTGGATGGAATTGAGTCCCAATAAAGAAAGGATGATCTGTAATCTCTACAGCTTCAACTATCTTGCCATCAGGAGAAGTTCCAGCTACTTTGAGACCTGCTTTTTCAAGCTGTTCTCTATACTCATTATTGTATTCATATCTATGTCTATGTCTTTCGGAAACTGTTGTTTTTGTGCCGAACTTCTTTGCATAGGCCTTAGCCATGTGTGTGCCCTTTGTTAGTTTACATGGCCAACCTCCTAGACGAATAGTGCCTCCGTATTGTTTCTTGGCTAAAAGCTCTTTTTGTTCCGGCATGACATGGATAACTGGATGTGGTGTTTTTGGGTTTGCCTCTTCTGAATTAGCATCTTTCAAACCTAGAACATTTCTAGCATGCTCAATAACACACATCTGCATACCATAACATAGTCCAAAATAAGGAACCTTATTTTCACGACAATACTGGATTGTTTTAATTTTCCCTTCAGATCCACGGCTCCCCCAACCTTGCGGGACGATAATGCCGTCAAGTTTCTTCAAAACTCTCGTGCCATTTTTTTCAATTTCGTCTGTATTTATCCATTCAAGCTTTACTTTTACTTTATTGGCAATACCACCATGTTTTATGGCCTCAATTACTGAAATATATGAATCAGCAAGGGTAAAATTGCCAGTTGAAAAATATTTTCCAACAACACCAATAGTAACTTGTTTTTTAGAATTTTTTGAAGCACTGACCATCTTAGTCCAATCTTTCAAATCATTCTTTTTACTTTTCATTTTGAACTTTTCTAAAATTCTGTCCCCTAAACCATCTTTTTCAAAATTTAATGGGATGTCGTATATAGAATCAGCGTCAGGAGCGCTTATAACATCTCCCGGACGAATATTACAGTTTACGGCTATTTTAACTCTTCTAGGCTCGTCTACGGGCATTTCTGAACGGGCTATAACAAAATCTGGCTGGATTCCAGCTGAATTGAGTGTTCTTATTGCATACTGAGTGGGTTTTGTTTTCATTTCACCTACTTTATTTGGGATAGGAAGATATGAAACCATCACAAATTGAACACTATCTGGAGTATAGAGTTTCATCATACGAGCAGCCTCTAGAAAAAGCATGTTTTGATATTCACCAACCGTTCCCCCTATTTCAACTATAACAAAGTCTGATTTTGTTTTTTCAGCAGCAGTGTGGATTCTATCCCTAATCTCCATTGGTATATGAGGAACCACTTCAACACATTTTCCCTTATACTCGAGATTTCGTTCTTTTTGGATAACTGTTTGATAAACACGACCAGTGGTCATGTAATTTTCCTTGTAAATATTTGTATTTAAAAATCTTTCATAATTTCCAACATCCTGATCTGTTTCGTCACCATCTTCTGTCACAAACACCTCACCATGCTCAACTGGATTCATTGTGCCTGCATCAACATTGATATATGGATCAATTTTTATAGCTGAAACCTTGTAACCCTTGGATTGTAAGATCTTCCCAATAGAAGCTGTTGTTACGCCTTTTCCAACACCTGACATAACACCACCAACAACAAAGATAAACCTTGCGTCGCTTATTTTTTCGTTTAATTTTGAAGTCATATTTAAAATATAAAAAAATAAAGTCCTTAACTCTATTTTCTTGTTATTAATATTTTTATTTTTGCTTTACTACCACCAAGCCTAAGTTCTGCAATATATTCTCCTGTCTTTTTTAGAGGGGCAGATAAAATAACATCTTTTTCGTTAACCATAAAATTACTTTTTTTAAGTCTTTCCGCTATATATTTTGAACTTAGTTTTGTGTATAGAGTTCCTGTGTCATCTGCTCTCAAGCTAAATTTAAAAGATTTTCCATTTATTTTGCTTGCAAGCTTTTCTTTATTTTTTTGAGCGGTTTTCTTTTTCTTTTCTTCTCTTTTTTGTTTGTCTGAAATATCTTTTACTTTTCTATCGCTAAGAACTTCTGCTAATTTTTGTGGAAATAAAAAGTTTTTTGCATAACCTTCCTTTACTTCTTTAACATCTCCAGGCCCCCCCAAACCTTGAACATTTTTTAAGAGGATAACTTTCATATTATTCTTCAATTATTTGCTCTGTACTTGTAGCTTTCACATCCTTAAAGCTATCATAGTCAGCCAAAACCTCAAGAGCTTTCTCTAGTTGAGGGTCAATGTTATTATTATAATCTTCAAGACTTAAATCAGTCTCGATGTCAGGAGCTATCCCTTCATCGTTTATACTTCTACCTTTTGGTGTGAGCCATTTTGCTACTGTAATCTTTAGGGATGAGCCATCACTTAGAGTCTCAAGGGTTTGAACAGAGCCTTTTCCAAAGGTCTGCATTCCGACTATTTTAGCCTTATCCCTGTCTTGCAAGGCTCCGGCTACAATCTCTGAGGCAGAAGCACTTCCGCCATTAACCAAGACTACAGTATTGAATCCTGCCAGTTTAGCCCTTCCTCTTGCTAGATACTCGTTCCTCTTGTCCTCTGAAAATTTTTCAATAACAACTGAACCATCTTCTATCCATTCACTAGCCATCTCAATGGCAGTATCTAGAAAACCACCTGGATTATTTCTCAAGTCAATTATAACTCCACTTGGGTTAGACTCTACTATATCGCCAACCGCTTCATCAAATTTTCTTTTTGTGTCCTCGTTAAAGTTTGTTATTTTAACAACATAGACTCCGTCATCACGCATTGTTGCTCTAACACTAGAAACGGTTATTTTCCCTCTAATAATTTCAATATCTTCGGGGATTTCGAACGAATCTCTGAATATTGTTAATGTAACTGGAGTTCCCTTTTCTCCTCTTATCTTATTTACAGCTTCATCAATACTTATCCCCATTGTTGACTCTCCGTCAATAGCATAAACCTTGTCACCTGCCATTAAACCTGCTTTTTCGGCTGGCATCTCAGGAAGAGGTGCTACTATAGTTAAAATATCATTTTTTATACCGATTTCAGCTCCTATTCCTTCAAATGTGCCTGCTAAATCATCTTGAAAACCTTTTGAAACTACTGGGTCCATAAAAACCGTATATGGGTCTCCGACAGCAGAGGCCAGCCCTCTTAGAGCACCATAAAACAACTTCTTCTCGTTAATCGTATCGTGGTCAACATACTTACTCTCTAGTCTAGCCCAGACCTCCCAAAAAAGATCAAAATCGACATCCTGAGATAAATATTCATCTTCCGATTCACTATATTTTCCTAAAACCTTGCCGAGATACACAGATTTTTCTTTCGCTAATTCTTCAACTATACTATTCTTAGTCGCTGAGTATACTCCACCGAAGTAAGAACCAAGCATTAGTAAAATAAGCAAAACAAAGAAGAAAGATTTCTTTAAGAAACCTTTTTTTAGTTGAATCTCATTATTTAAATTTTCTTTTTCTTCTATATTTTTCATTGAATATATTTTAACATATTCGTTTCCTGAACACAAATACCACCTTGAATTTCCATCTTTTCTATGATTTACTTGCTAAATACAATTGAACATTAAATAAAATGTAAATTCTAAACACAAGAATAACAAAAGAGTTAATTGTCTAGCTTCTAACAAGGGAGGCAAATATGTCCAAGTATCACAAAGCACTTTTAACAACAAACTTATCCAGCAGTGATTTACAGAAGACCCTCCTGAAAAATATCCCCGTAAAAGATCCTTGCTGTCCATTTCGTTTCTCCAACGAGGGAGACGGACGCATCCTGCTCATTGACCAGGAAACTGAACCTGTAAGCTCCCACCTTCTTAGGATTCATAAAGGGGGAGTTTACTCTGATCTTCCTTACTCCACTTTCATTCTGTTTCTTCTTGCTCTAAGAGCTAACACTCCCTGTTCTTTAACAGTGCATGAATTTGAGTCAAGGGAAGCTTTTGAAAAGACACTAGATTAAAAGAATTACAAACAGCATAGCCATCTTAATTACAGATGGCTTTTTATTTGCAATTTTATTAAATATTAGATAAAATTCTAAGTGAATTAATCAATTTACCTTTTTAAATATGTCAAAATTTGTTATTACTGGAGGGGCTAAACTCTCAGGTGAAATAGAAGTTAGAGGCACGAAAAACTTTGCTTTAAAAATTATTCCAGCCTCATTACTATCAAAAGAAAAAATGATAGTTAGTAATATGCCTGAAATCGAAGATACGAAAAGATCGCTGGAATTACTAAGTTCCCTAGGTTCAAAAATATCAAAAGATTCAGATAAGTACATAATTGACAACAGTGAAGTAAAAGAGACAACTCTTTCTTCTGATATCGCCAAAAAATTCAGAGCATCTGTTATGTTTGTTGCCCCTCTTCTAGCACGTTTCGGCGAGGTAAAATTTCCTCATCCGGGCGGCTGTGTTATTGGTGCCGGTTCCAGACCAATTGATCTTTTTCTTGAGGGCTACCAAGCTTTAGGAGCTAAAGTGAGCCACAAAGATGGACATTACATAATAAAGGCCGATAAACTAAAAGGCTGTGAATACTTTTTTACAACTGTTAGTGTTACGGCAACAGAAAGCCTTCTTATGGCAGCCAGCCTTGCATCAGGAACTACTGTTTTAAAAAATTGTGCCATGGAGCCAGAAATAGAAGAACTGGCAGTGTATTTAAATAGAAACGGCGCAAAAATTGAAGGCGCAGGAACGCCAATCATAAAAATTGAAGGAGTTAAAGAAATAGGTGCCGGGGACATTGAGATTATGCCTGACAGAATAGAGACTGGAACCTTCGCAATAATGGCCGCCGCAACAAATTCAGAATTATTAATCAAAAACTGTAGACCAGAAAATGTTCAGATTTTATTAGAAATATTTAAAAAAATTGGAATAAACTTTGAAGCTGGCGAATTTAGTATACTAATTAAAAAAACCGAAAAATTCACTTCCTATAACATAAAAACTCACGAATATCCTGGCTTCCCTACTGACCTGCAATCACCCTACACTATGCTAATGACTCAAGCGCATGGCTCGGCTCTTATTCATGAAACAATTTATGACAGGAGATTGCTATTTTCCGACCTACTTGCCCAAATGGGTGCAAATATTATAATGTGTGATCCTCATAGAATAGTCGTAAATGGGCCAACAAAACTTCAGGGCAAGGAACTAACCTCTCCAGACCTAAGAGCTGGTATTACAATGATTTTGGCGGGTTTAATTGCCGAAGGGAAAACAACCATTGATAATATTTACCAAATTGATCGTGGTTATGAACAAATTGATTCCAGACTTCGTTCAATTGGTGCTAAAATAGAAAGAGTAACAGATTAATATGAGTTTAAAGGCTAGGAAAATTTTATTTATTCTCTTTATTTTTGCTTTTCTTGTTATTACTCCTCTTGTAAGTTTATACGCTGCTGGCTATAAATTTACCTTATCTGGTGAAATAATTCAGAAAACTGGGATGATTGTTTTGGATTCTCAACCCGAGGGTGCAAAAATATACATAAACGGTGAACCGCAACAAAGATTTTTTGACAATCTAAGATCGAACATCCTAAACGACACCGAAGATAGAAATATCCTAAAAACACCAGCAAGAATAAAAGGACTTTTCCCGGGTGAATATACAGTAACTTTATTGAAGGACGGCTATTGGGAATGGGAGAAAAAATTAGAGGTATTCCCTGGCCAATCAACCTTTGCTGAAGATGTTGTAATTTTTAAAAACAACCTTCCTCTTCCACTTAGCTCAGGGGAAATATTGAATTCCCAACAATCAAGTAGCAAAGAATTCTTAGCTTTCTCAACCAAAGATAAATACTTAGTTCTCGGTGAAGACGAACAGGTTCTTTTTTATGATAAAAATTCTGAAAATCTTGAATCACAAAACAACTACATTAAATGGTTTGGTAATAACCAAATCCTTTTTGACAATCACCTTTTTTCTCTGGACACTTGGTCAAAACCTGTTGATCTTTCAGCATATTTAAATAACATAAATTTAGAATTCATTTCACCTATTGATTCAAAAAATATATACGCCATAAAAGACAATCAATTAGTCAAACTAAATCTTAGCAGAGGGAGTGTTGAGAGCGTATTAAAGTCAGAAAAAATACTTGACTACTTCGCTAAGGGAGATTTTATATACACTATTGAAGAATTAGGAGGGGATGTTTTTTTGATAGTCTATAATGGGACTGAAACTATTAGGAAAATTGACCTTAACAAAGATAATAGTTTTAGATTTACAAACAAAGAACATGAGCTTATAAACATTTATAGCCCAAGATTTAAAACGTTGCACCTGATTGACCCGCTCGATTATTTTGGCCCTCTTAAAGAAACAATAAATAATGTTAATAGAAGTTTTTGGGTTGATAGCAACAAACTTGTATTTTATAATGACTTTGAAATTTGGATTTATAACAGAGTGGATTTTAAAAAGAATATTTTGACAAGGATTAGTGATAAAATTTCTACAGTCCTGTGGCACCCTAGTAACAACTACATAATTTACTCAACCCAGGAATCTCTCTTCACTATAGAACTTGATGACAGAGAAAAACACACAACAAACCACCTGATCAAGCTAAACAATATAGATTTCCTAAACATGAGCAATGACGGATATACCCTATATTTCTACTCAAGTCTTGGAAAAAAGGAGGGACTGTATAAACTTGCAATATAAAATGGACAAAAAAAACACCTTTGAATGAAAGGTGTTTTTATGTGTATTTATCTCAATTTGTTTATTATTTCCTCTAATTCATCGTCGCTATAAAAGTCTACTTGAACCTGACCACCGGAGCCTTTTCTTTTAATACTTGCCTTTGCTCCAAAAAAACTTCTCACTACTTCCTCTCTTTCCTTGTCCTGATAACTAACTGGTTTCTCAACTTTGGTTTTGGTGGGAGATGCTTTCTTTGACTCAAAAGAAGTATCTGAAACTGACATATTATCATGAAGAATCTTTCTAAATAATGTCATTTGTTGAACTTCGTTGTCTAGGCCAAGCAAAATCTTTCCGTGCCCCTCTGAAATACGACCATCACTCAAAGCATTTTGAATTTCTTCAGGCAAATTTAATAGACGAAGAGAATTGGCAACAGATGATCTAGATTTACTTACCCTGTTTGAAAGATTTTCTTGTGTCAGATTAAATTCATCAATTAGCTTTCTATAGGAAAGTGCAGTTTCAATGGGGTTTAATTGTTCTCTTTGAATATTTTCAATCAAAGCTAATTCTAATTTTTGCTGCTTGTCAGCATCGCGGACAATAACTGGAACCTTGTCTAGGCCAATCTTTTTAGCTGAGCGAAGCCTACGTTCACCAGCAATTAATTCATAGCCACCCCCCTCTCTGGTTACAATTAAAGGTTGGATTATGCCATAAACCTTGATAGATTCTACTAGTTCATCTATGTGAGATTCAGTAAATTTTTTTCTGGGCTGATAAGGGTTTACAGATATTTTGTCTGGGCTTACCTCGATTATGCCTTGACGCTCCAATTCTGGAGAAACATCAACTGCCACGTTTCCAGTCCCTGATACTGGAACTTTATTTACTTTTTTTGGAATTAGAGAGTCTAGCCCCCTTCCTAAACCTACCATATTTATATTATTTAATATTTATAATTAATCTCCAAAATACAAACCGGCTTCCTCACTAACATCTGTATCTGTCCCGTCCAAATTCTCCAGTCCTATTATTTCTTGAGCAAGCATTTCATATGCTTTTCCTCCACGAGAATTGGCATCATAATGCATAATAGTTTTCCCATAACTAGGAGCCTCAGCCAAACGAACACTTCTTGGGATTACGGTGTTAAAAACTTTATTAGGAAAATGATTTTTAAGTTCATCTAAAACCAAAGCGGAAAGTTTGTTTCTCTTATCAAACATTGTAACAACAGCTCCCATAATATTTAAATCTGGTTTCAGATTATCCTTTACTAAAGAAATAGTTTCCAATAACTGCCCCAGACCCTCCAGAGCATAATATTCACTTTGTATTGGGATGATGATTTCGTCTGCTGCTACCAAGCTGTTTATAGTTAAAAGACCCAAAGAAGGTGGCCCATCTATAATAATATAATCGAAGTCATCTTTAAGTTGGTCAAGAAGGTTTTGTAAAACAAATTCTCTTTCATCCATAGATACCATTTCAACCCCCGCACCTGCTAAGGCTGAAGTAGCCGGAGCAACTAAAAAACGATCAATAACTGTACGTTTAAGAACCTCTCTCATACTTTTATGGCCTATTAGCGCCTCGTAGACACCGTGCTCCAATTCTTTGTGATCAATTCCAATACCCGATGTCGCGTTCGCCTGAGGGTCAATGTCAACTATCAAAACATGCTTACCTAGATGAGCTAGATAAGCACCAAGATTAACTGAAGTTGTTGTTTTACCTACGCCTCCTTTTTGGTTAACTACTGAAATTACTTTTCCCATGTTTTATCAATTATTACATAATTATACATTAATAAATTCTCTTTGACAAACTTAGAATTTCTGATATAATAGTTTTCGATAGCTAATAATGGCTATTTTTTATTGAAGAAAAGGAGGTAATCCAATGAAAGATTCAAAAACCTTTTTCGTTTGTTTTATTGTTGGAGTTGTCAATACTTTGATTTTTTCAATCTTTGCCCTTTATTTTCTGCTTTTGAATAACTGGACTTTTTCTTTTCACTTTTGGCTCTCTGTTCTTGGTGTTTTTGTATCCTGGGTTCCAAACTATTTTCTGATATTTTTCAGAAACCCGGACTAGGCCCAAAAGCCCCGGAATTCTGAATCCGATCTATGTGATTGCAGATCATGATAAATCATGGCAGCTTATATAGCTGCCACTAATGCCCAGGTGGTGAAACTGGTAGACACGCGGGACTCAAAATCCCGTTCTAGCAATAGAGTGAGGGTTCGATTCCCTCCCTGGGCACTATCAAAAACAGGGCTAAATGTCCTGTTTTTTGGTAGATTACTTTGGGGGGTGAGAAATCTCAAGGAGTGAGAAATTAAATCTTAAGAATAAACACTGCTTCTAGGAAGGGATATTGGACATATTTCCATTATTTACGATTGGTTTGCTGGGGTTTACCTCTTCGATTCCCACCCTGGGCACAAAATAAAAGAGCTATAAAATAGCTCTTTTATAATTGACAATATTGCAAAAATATATTATTGTTACATTTCGTCCTTTAGATTAAAATACTTCTCACGATATGCAAATGGAGCATTTTTATGAAAATGCTAATTATTGGAAGAAATGATGAAGAGATAGAGCATTTGGCAAAAGAGCTCCTAAGCAGGAGTCCTGAAAACGAAGTAATTATTCTCGACTCTAAAACTAGAGTACTAAAAAAAGTCGTAGACGCTCCCAAAGAAGAAAATAGAATAACAAAGAGCGACCTAGTTAATGCAATGTCAATTGGGTCAGAAAGGGTTAGTATAGCTAGTGCAATTAGAGCATTCGGTCGGGCAATCGAACCGTCGTATCTCCCCAATGTTCTTGAAACAAGTTTATGCCTCAAAGAACAGATGCGAAACAGTCGGAGAACAATTCTACCTACTAAAAAATTTTTTGGCAAAAAATCAAATCGCCATCTAAAAAGATGGTAAGCTAAAACCGATCATTAATTGATCGGTTTTTTATTTTTGTTCTAAATCTTTAACTTTTTTTATGAGTTCTATGTTGGTCGGATTTAAGTCTAATACTTTCTTATAATATTTTAAAGCCGTTAGCTTGTCTCCTTTTTTTTCAAGAGCAATAGCTAGAGAATAGAGAGAATTTGAGTTTTGTGGATCAAATAATATAGACTTTTCAAATCTTTCAATAGCTTGTTCGTTTTTCCCAATATTAAAGAGTGCGCGTCCTTGTTCAAAGTATATCTGAGAATTATTACCTGTTTTGCCCAGAAGGCTCTCCAAAAGGTCTATCGCTTCAACATTGTTGTTATTTCTAATCATTACCTGAGCGACACCCAAGGATGCTTCATGGTAGTCACTCTTGAGAGACAGGGCTTTATTAAAATATTTAAGAGCTTCATCATTTTGAGACAATGCTAGGTATAATTTTGCAATCTCTGTAGCCAGAACAGGGTTTGATGGTTCGAGAGCAAGGGCACTAGACAATGCCCCTATGGCCAACTCTTCACCGTCATTAGCGTAATTTGAAAAATCCCTGTAAATGATACCAAAAGACTCAAATGGAATGACTGACTTACTATTAATTTCTAGTGCTTTTTCAGCCATCTTCTTAGAATTATCAATATTTTGAGCAATCAAAGAATAATCCTTGTTTGATTTTTGTAGTTCCAGTTTAGCGTTGTTTAAATAAATTTTTGAAAGACTCAAATAGTATTCTTCGAAATGATCATTGTATTTTACAGCCTTAAGAAGTGAATCTTTGTCAGGATTTGAAGAATAGCTATCGGCAATTAAGTACTTAACATTATAAGCAAAGAGAAACAACCAGGCAAAAACCAAAGTAAAAAAAACAAATTGCAAAAAGTTTGCTTTTACATTGAGAACTTGGGGCTTTAAAAGGAGATATTCCCCCCTATAGAGATAAGAAAAGAAAAATGCCAGAAAGCTACAATAAACAAATAATGTTATATACGAAAAAGTCGAAATAAATGGAAGTAAGATTAAGAAAAGGGATGCCCCCATTAGGGAAGATAATAAATAATCATCCTTATGGGTTTTCTTAACCAGACTGAAAAGGATGTAAAGGATATAGACTGAAAAGACTAAGAAAGAAACTGTTGCCAATGTTCCAGTCTCGGGAATTAAATCAAAGAAAAATGAAAAAGACTTTTTATACCTCTTTTGCCAATCGCTAGAATAATTTAAATCAGCTGGGCGATGCAGTGAAAAATACTCAGAATACGAACCAAGGCCTGCACCAAATAAGAAATCTGACTTAATCGATGAACCTGATATTTTAGCTGAAGATCTTAAATCCAGGTTCCTGTCTTTGATATTAAATGAATTCTCTGAGCCAAATGATAAGAACAAGGCAAAAAGAAAAATCAAAGATACAAGTAAAATATTTTTTTTACTTAAGACTTTTTTCTTTTGATCCTTATGAAAAATATAAAACTGAAAAGAAAAAGCTACTAAAAAAAGAATAAACAAGGGCTTGTACAGAACGAGACTTATAAGAAAAAAAACTATTGCTAAAAATATTTTCAAGTATTTTTTATCACTGGAGCTTAAGTGCTCACTGTAAAAGAGTGGGGTAAAAAATAATATTACAACTGAAAAAATAATCAAAAGCTCTTCGGTATTAAAATAAAAATACTCTATGACCGGGAAAAATGATGAGATAATTTTATAAACAAGTAAGAAGTATGCAGAATAAAGAGTTATCTTAATACTTTTTTCATGATTTATAATCCCTGACCTTGAAAATACAACAAGAAATAGAAAGGAGAAAAAAATTACAAAAAAGGAGCTTAGGTGATTTTGGAAGTCTCCGAAAAATGACGAAAAAATATTGTCTGACAAAAGGCTTGAAAAAAAGAGTAAAAGTAAAAAAAGACTAATTAATCTCTCGTGGGTATATAGTTTTATTTTTTTTAAATGCAGGCCTTGTTTTTTAAAAACATAAAAGACAAAAATTGGAAGAAATAAAGAAATTAAAAAGAATTTAAAGAAATCCGTCCCAAAGCTAAGGCCTAAAAAAAATAAGGGAATTAAGAAAGTCCCCTCTTTGAATATATTTTTTAAATTAAAATTTTTTTTCATGATTATTGTGTACGAGCTTTCTTGTCAAAAACGTCTTTAAGAAAGACATTTATAGCAGTAGTAACAGGAATCGACAGTATCATCCCAACAACCCCAGCAAGTTTGAATCCTATCATCAAAGCAGCTAGAGTTACAATCGGATTAAGACCAACCACCTTTTGCATTAATTTAGGTACAATAATATTATTTTCAACTAATTGAATTATATAATACAGAATGCCAACAAAAGCCATGAAAACTGCTCCACCCTGAGTAAAAGCAAGAAACATTGCTGGAATCGCGGCTAACATTGGGCCAAGATACGGGATGAATTCAGTCAGACCAGCTATTATAGCCAATATTAAGGCGTACTTAACGTTTAATATTAAAAGTCCGATATAGGTAAGAAGAAAAATAATAAAAGACAAGATAATTTGTCCTCTAAGCCAAAGACCAATTTTCTTCTGCATTCTTGTGACTAGTCGCATGACATAAACCTGATTTTTCGCTGGTGAAATAGACCATATAATTTTCTTAAGAGAGTCTTCTTCCACCACCATATAAAAAGTTATAACCAGGACTAAGAAAAATCCGAAAACACCTCCGAAAATATCGACGATTCCAGAAATAACTCCTTCAGCTGCCTTCGCCAATCCCGGAAAGTCACTTTTAGAACTAATGAAATCCTGGAATGAACTACCGCCTAGTGAGTATTGCTTAACTAAATCGAAACCAGAAGACATCTTCTCAGAAATCTGAGGATAGTTTGTAGTTAACTCTGATATTTGTGTTGAAATAGGAGGGATAAGAAGAAGTATAACCGTACTCACAACACCAAACATCACTAAGTAGATAACCAATATTCCAACTCCTCGGGGTATCTTTTTTTCTTGCATCCAATCAACCCAAGGGTCAACTGCACTGGCCAATATTAAGGAGACAAACAAAACAGCCAATATGTCTCTGATTACATATAAAACAAAAAACAAAACTAAAGCAATTAAAACCTTTGCAATTGTTAAAAATGAAATATTAAAGTATTGTGTTTTTCTTTCTTCCATATATATATTATACAATAATTACTCGGAGCCTACAATCACCTTAAGCTGATTTTTAAAAAATTTAATTCTTGCCTTTGTTCTTAATGTTGACAAAAACTACGTGAAATGATATTTTTTTACTAAATTTAGCTAATTTTGTTCTTTACATAAACCTCAGAATAAAGGAGTTAAAAATGAAACCTTTAGGTGGAAAATTTTGGATCATCTTCATTCTCATCGTCATTTCTTTTATTTCATTTGGTGTCCTTGCTTACGAGCTACACGAAACACTTTACTCAATATTTGCCTTATTTATTACTTTTGTTCTTATGATTTATGCTACCTACAATGTCTGCAGAGAAGCATTTTTTGGAGACCCAATTGACAACATTAATCTAATGGCACTAAATACCGATTTTTTAATTAAAATGATTTGCTATGAAAATGGAATCCTTTTACTTGAATACAAGGT
The DNA here is from genome assembly GCA_002869265.1 of Candidatus Parcubacteria bacterium. GTDB lineage: Bacteria > Patescibacteriota > Patescibacteriia > Patescibacteriales > BM507 > BM507. The sequence goes on along the minus strand of PKTH01000036.1, from coordinate 218,338 downwards.
GCTAATTGAAGATGAATACGTAACAGAGTCAAAACTATATAAAGATAGGCCAGACGTAATAAAACATTATAAAATTGGTGATACCATTAGAAGAAATTCAAAAGGGTCTCCCTACCTTACCCTTGCTAAAGAATAAAGGAGTGAAATATGATGTTACCGGGACTAAATATTCCACTACGATGGATGAAGACAATTCATTTTATCGCACTTATTTTGCTCGCAATCTGCTCATTGGTATTTTTCTCTTTTTCCTTAAGTATTTTTTTTGAAAATGGTTTTTGGGAAAAACAAGACCAGATTATGGCTTGCTTTTTCTGGGGAGTTTTACTTGGAACAATATTTTTCAGAATGACAATTTCTTTCAAAAGAATGTGGTAATTAAAAAAACGGTGCTTTTGTGAGCACCGTTTTTTCTTATCTAATTTATTTTTTACATCATTCCTCCCATTCCACCCATCCCTGGCATTCCCCCACCCATTGGAGGCATACCGGCATCCTCTTTTTCGGATGGCTTTTCTGTAATAACTGCCTCTGTGGTCAAGAACATAATAGCTGCTGAAGAAGCATTCTCTAGAGCATTTCTGACTACCTTTGTTGGGTCAACAACACCTGCCTTTAATAAATCCTCAAATTTATCAAGTGCTGCATTATAGCCAATGTTTGTATTTCCGTCTTTATGCTCCCGCATAATATTATAGAGAACTAATGAACCATCTTTACCGGCATTACTAGCAATCTGCTTAATTGGTTCAATTATTGCATTATCTACAATTTGCGATCCGGCTGAATCACTCTTTTTGCCTTCTGTTAGCTCTTCAAAAGCATTCCCCGCCAAACAAAGAGCTAGCCCGCCACCAGGGACAACGCCCTCTTCAACAGCTGCTCTAGTAGCATGCAAAGCGTCTTCTATTCTGTCTTTCTTTTCTTTCATCTCAACCTCGGTGGCTGCGCCAACCTTTATAACAGCAACTCCCCCAGATAGTTTAGCTAGTCTTTCTTTTAGCTTTTCTCTATCAAAATCAGAATCAGCCTCTTCAATCTCTTTTCGTATTTGTGCCACCCTTTGTTTTATTTCCTTGTTCTCGCCCTTTCCTTCAACTATTGTGGTATCTTCTTTAGTTGAAATAACTTTTCTCGCTTGTCCCAAATCATCGAAATCAGCTGCTTCTAGTTTCATGCCTAGCTCTTCCGAAATAACTTTTGCTCCTGTGACAATAGCTATGTCATTTAATATATCTTTTTTTCTATCACCAAAACCTGGAGTTTTTACTGCTAGGACATTAAATGTTCCTCTTAACTTATTTAAAACAAATGTTGTAAGAGCCTCTCCTTCAATATCTTCAGCTATAATAACTAAATCTTTTTTCCCGGCTTGGGCCATCTTTTCAAGTAATGGGAGAACCTGCTGTACAGATGATATCTTTTGGTCTGTCAATAATACAAATGGATCATCGTACTCTGAGACCATTTTTTCTGGGCTTGTGACCATGTATGGAGAAACATATCCTTTATCAAACTGCATTCCTTCTACCACTTCTTTCTCTACCCCAAAAGATTGACCCTCTTCTACAGTAATAACGCCGTCTTTACCAACAGAGTCCATGGCTTCTGCTATAATCCTTCCTATTTCTTTGTCGTTTGCTGAGATTGAGCCGACTTGCGCTATCTCCTCTTTTGTCGAAATACTTTTACTTATCTTTTTAAGCTCCCCCACCATCTTGGAAACTTTTTCTTCAATCCCCTTTCTTATTTCTATCGGATCGACTCCTGACGATACTAACTTCAGACCTTCGGATATCATAGCTTGCGCCAAAACAGTTGCTGTAGTTGTCCCGTCGCCAGCAGAGTCATTCGTTTTTGAAGCAACTTCTTTAACCATCTCTGCGCCGATATTTTCAATTTTATCCTCTAGTTCAACTTCTCGAGCTACTGAAACACCATCCTTTGTGATAATTGGAGAACCAAAGCCTTTGTCCAAAACTACGTTCCTCCCTTTTGGGCCTAGTGTTACTTTTACAGTATCAGCTAGTTTATCTACCCCTGCTTTTAGGGCTGCCCTAGCTTCTTCGTTAAATATAATTTGTTTTGCCATATATTTCTTGATTTAATTATTTTAAAATTGCAATAATGTCACCTTCAGCTACTATTAAGTAGTCTTCTCCATCAATACTTACTTCATCGGGTGAATATTTTTTAAACATGACATTGTCACCAACCTTTACGCTCATCGGGGCTCTTTTCCCGTCATCAAGTAATTTTCCTTCACCGACAGCGACTACTTCTCCTTGCTCCGGTCTCTCTTTCTCGCTTGATCCAGGTAAAATAATACCAGATTTTGTAATATCATCTTCTTTTTTTGGTTTAACAACCACATTTGTGTGAATTGGCTTTATATTCATATGCTTTTTTATATCCCAAAAATGTGGAATATAAGTTAATTATTTGATTTCTATTAGCACTATATACTTTAGAGTGCTAATGCTATTTTATCATTTATTCTTTTTGTGTCAAGAAAGTGTCTCCCCAAAATAAAAGACCACCTTTTGGTGGTCTGATTTTTAATTGCTCGCTAAGAAATATACATTAGCGTTAATGAAAAGTACAACAAATGCTGAAAGAAATATTGCAAATGTTCCAAGCTGAAAGGCAGCTGAAATCACTACACCCGAAATAAGAGAAAAAAATACAACAACCAATATGCTCCAAATCTCTCTAACATTTTCTTCATGTATTAAACTATACATCATTCTCCCTCCACTCAGGAGTTGTATGACTAAAAGCCATAATTGACATAATAATACTATACATTGTTATGAAATATAGACTTGCCCCTTTAGCCTTGAACACAGCCTCGGTAATAATATAGGCTGATAGAGCTGAGAACATCACTATAATAAAAAAAGACCACAGCACCTTTGCCAATTTACTTTCTAGTATTCTAAACATATCACCTCCTCTATAAAAGCATTTCATCAGAGACAGGGGCTGTGTAGCTAATAAGAAGAGTCCCACTATGTATAAATAAGATCAATAAAATCAGCCAATAGGCTGGCAATAAGAATACCTCAATAAGCAGTACTGAGGATATCGTTGAAAATATTAATACCACCAACCCTTCTTCAGCAGTTGTAATTCTTCTTTCGTTCATCTTAATTCTCCTCTTTTTTTTGGTTTAAAGAAATTTTCTTTACAAATTTATTTAATGATCAAATTCTATGATAACAGCAATTTGGTATTTTATCAACAATAAAACCGCAAAAATGCGGTTTTATTACTATAGCATCTTAAAAAGATTATAGATATCTCATGTATATATATACAGTTGAAATAGCTACTGTTACAAACATTATTAAAAGCCCCATTTTCATAAAGTCTACAAAACCAATCTTATATCCTGACTTCTCTGCCATCCCAGCTACTACTAAGTTTGCTGAAGCTCCTACCAATGTACCATTTCCACCCAAACAAGCACCTAGGGCTAGAGACCACCAAATTGTATTTAGCTCTGTTGGGTCAGTAAAGGTAGTGTGACCCATCTCCTGAACCATTGGTATCATAGTGGCCACAAAAGGTATATTGTCAACAAAGGCAGAGAATATAGCTCCACCCCAAAGCATCACCATCGCTGTAATTGCGAGACTTCCTTGAGTAAGCTCAATCATCTTATCGGCAGCCCAGGCGATTACACCAACATGTTCAAGTCCACCAATAATTACAAACAAACCGATAAAAAAGAAGATTGTAATCCACTCAACTTCATGTAAAGCTTTTTCTGGATTCTTTTTATCGAGTAAAAGCAGTAAACCTGCTCCAAAAATAGCGATAGTAGCACCTTCCATATGAAGCCAACCGTGTAAGAAAAAACCAGTAATAACAATTGCTAAAACAATCAATGATTTTTTCAATAAAAGCGCATCTTGGATACCATCTCTTTCATTGAGTTGCATCACTCTTTCCATGTTTTCTTTGCTTGTCTCTATCTGTTTTTTATAAAAGAACTTAACCAATGGCATTAGAACAATAAACATTACAATAACCACAGGAGTCAGATTTACAACAAAATCCATAAATGAAAGACCTGCTGCTGAACCAATCAAAATATTTGGTGGATCACCAATCAATGTAGCAGTTCCGCCGACATTGCTCATAAAAATCTCAACAAAAAGAAAGGGCATGGGATTTATTCGAAGGTTATCAGCAATAACTAAGGTCATTGGAACCATTAACATAACTGTTGTTACATTATCAAGTAGGGCAGAAAAAAGAGCTGTAATAACCGAGAACATTATCAATATTTTCCACGGATTTCCTTTGGCAATCTTAGCAGATTTAATTGCCACATACTGAAAAAGTCCCGTGTCCTTAGTAACCCCCACTATAATCATCATTCCGACAAGAAGGCCGATTGTATTGAAATCAATTGACTCAATCGCCGCTTCTTGAGAATAAAAATGCATAAATATTCCAACTACAATCATTAAAGCTCCACCAAATATTGCAACAATTGTTCTGTGGATTTTTTCTGATATAATTGCTCCATAACTAGCCAAAAAGATAAGCAATGCGGCGGTAACTGCTCCACTAGTTATATGATTTGCGGCGACGCCGACTAATTCTTCGTGCATATTTTTGAAAAAAAATAAAAAACCAAGTAATTAGTTTTTTATTCTTATTTAAATTATTTCTATACTAAAAAAATTATTTATTATTACCACCATTTTCTGGGTCAATTTGTTCATCCTTAAATAAGGTATTGTACAAAGCATTTTTTATACAAGTTCTTGTGACAACCCCTACCATCAATCCATCCTTATCAACAACAGGCATTATTCTTCTTGAGGCTTTGATAGCATAAGATGCTGCTTCAATCATGGCGTCATCTACGCTTAGAGTGTGAAAATCTTTGTGCATTATATCATCCACCTTGTGATCTTTCATTTTCTCAGCATATTTATCAAATGTACCTTCAGCTCCAAAGTTTGAAAATATTGGATCATCCTTTAAATATGCTGGAACAACTTCTCTAACCAATGTATAGGAAGAAAGTGTCCCAATTGGATGTTTGTTTTCATCAACAACAACCAAGCTATTTGTTTTGTTTTCAACCATTAACTTAACAGCCTCCAAGATAGTAAGATCTTTGCCAGCAGTTAAATAATCGGTGATCATGTAATCTTTTACCCACATAATATATATTTTAATAACTATTATAGTTTATCCCTTTAAAACTTTTTGTCAACAACGCAGAAAAAATAGCCACATTATTTTGCGGCTATTTAATTGAAGGAGATATTTTAGGGTGATTCATATTGAACGTCCTTGGAAAGAAAAGCGATCAGCATGTAGCTAAGGCCACAGGCGGCCCAGAAGAAACAGATAATTTGAGTCGCTGAGTATTCACCAGCAAATGAAATAAACAGGGTCAGTATAAAAGAAACAAAGAGCGAAAGAGCGCCATATGCGATCATTGCCATAACTCATCTCCTTTCGAGTTTTAAGGTTCTTTTAAGTTACTTATAGTATACTATTTTGTAATTTTTTTGTAAATAAAAAGCCACCTTTTTTAGGTGGCTTGGTTTTATTTATCTAACTACGGCCAAAATGCCGTTTTGTGACTGCTCTGTGTCGTCACCTAAAATTTTAAACAATTTTTTAAGGATAGAATCAGAAACACCCACATCTAAAAGTTTTGATCGTGGACTCATCATCACCAAAACAATATCTGCGTGATCTTTTTGCCCTTTCCCATCCAATGACACTGGCTTACTTTCTTTTAATTCAAGGAATTTAACTGCGCTTGATACTTGGTTCTCTTTTGACTCAATCAGTTCTTTTATAAGTTCTGTTGTCTCACTAAGAACAGTTGTCCTAATCTCATCTACTTTTCTTGCGTCTTTCAATTGCACCTCCATAATTTTCCTAAACTAAACAAAGTCCGGAATTACGGTTCCATGTACTTTTACCCAAGGAGTGTCTTTCGAAGCCATGTAAGCCAAGTGCGACAAGGCATCTAGCTGCTCCACTGACTCTGCAAAAACCAGTATATAGAAAAAATTTGTGTTTTCATTAAACATTTTTCCAAAACCGTGGTGACTGACAATATTTATTGCAGTCTGGATTTCTGCCATACAATAGAGGTTTGATAAACCGATACTTGGTCCGCTACACAAAAAGTGTGATGGCAAATAGTTTCTAACTGGATAAGCATTAAATCTCCCAGTCCCGTCAAGAATCAAAACTCTCTCATCATGAAGAGAATTTTCCATTTCAACGTGAACATGTTTTGCCCCAATTAATTTCGAAAAAAACTTGTACCACTGCATGGCGTGTTCTTCGGTTTCAACAAAATGATCCTCTTGCTGCATGGCGAGTAAGGACGCACCGCAAAAATCGTGACTTTCTATAATCAGGCCACTTTTATTTCTTTGCGTCTTGAGCAATCGGTAAAGATCTTCGAAATCCAAGAGTATCCCAGACCCTGCAATCCCCAGAAATGGCTCTGTATTATATAACAGCCGGCCATCCATGCACTTAATCTTTTTTGGCATTTTCCCGAAACACTCTTCGGAAAAAACACTGATTGACCGAAGCACTTCTTCCAAGAAAACACCACCTCTTATTCCAACTAAAAGGTCAGTCTCCTCTGACACCTCCCACATCTTCTTCTTGATCGAAAAGTCCAATTTCTACCTCCTGTCTATTATTTAAGAGTTTAAAGCTCGATAATCTCCACTTCTTTTCCTTCACCGTCTTTCATTTCAACCCAGATTTTGCTAACTTCCAGGTTAGGAAATTTTTCTTTAATGACTTCAACTGCTTTATCTAGGTCTTCAGACTGCTTCTTTTTCTCTTCCTCCAAGGAAGCAAAATTATAGGAGACCGCATAGGCTCCACATGTTGAATGATGTACTAAATATACTTTTAGACAATTATGTAAAGAACTACTTATTTCAATTTGTTTCAACAACACATTTTTAGCTTCTTCATTACCATCTACAAGATTTTTAGCAGCTCCTGCTAAAGAAACCACATCAGCGTCTTTCATTAATTTTTCTTTCGTCATCCAGTCTCTTATTTGATCCACTAAACGAAAATCCATGCAATGGATAACTAAAGATTTACATGTGTGTGACATATAGTTATACTCTTATAAATTAAATTAGTCAATATTTTTTAACTTTCTCCATCTCTTTGCTGCCTTAGATCTGGCTAGTTCTTTTGCCATTTTAGCGCTAATACTAGCAAATCTCTCTCTATCAAAAGTTCTAATATCTTTTTTGGACTCTTCTGCTCTGGCTCTAGCCTCTTCTATCCTTTTCTCATCCAGCTCTTCTGCTCTCTCCGCTGTGTCAGCTAAAACAACAACTTTGTCCTTTAAAACTTCTAAAAAGCCACCGGAAACACTCATTACCTCATACTCCCCTTTTTCGTTTTTTACCTCAATTACTCCTGATTGCAATGAAGACACTAAAGGAATATGCCCAGGCAATACAGTAATTTCACCGGCTTTTGTAGGAGCTACAACCTGTTGAACCTGCTCTTGCAATACCATTCTCTCCGGGGTTACTATTTCAAATTTTATTAATTTCATAAAATCTAGATTTAAATCCTATTTTTTAATAACTTGGTCAATTCCACCTTTCATATAGAAATCATCCTCACCTTTATCATCGTATTTACCGTCTAAGATCTCTTTAAAACCTTTAACAGTGTCCTCAATCTTTACATATTGTCCTGGTGTCCCCGTGAAAGCTTGAGCCACCTCAAATGGTTGTGATAAGAATTTTTGAACTTTTCTAGCCCTAGACACTGTTTGTTTGTCTTCATCAGAAAGTTCTTCCATGCCCAGAATCGCAATAATATCTTGAAGGTCCTTGTATCTTTGTAGTACTTGTTGTACCCCTCGAGCAACTTCATAGTGTTCTTCTCCAACAATCTTTGGATCAAGAACAGTTGATGTAGAATCAAGTGGATCAACCGCTGGATAAATGCCAATTTCAGATAAAGATCTAGCCAACACAACTGTTGAATCTAGATGACCAAAAGTTGTTGCTGGAGCTGGATCTGTAAGGTCGTCAGCTGGAACATATACAGCTTGAATTGAAGTAATTGAACCTTTATTTGTTGAAGTAATTCTTTCTTGCAGCTCACCCATTTCAGTAGCTAGCGTAGGTTGATAACCTACAGCTGAAGGCATACGACCTAAAAGAGTTGATACTTCTGAGCCGGCTTGTGTAAATCTGAAAATATTATCTACAAAGAAAAGAACATCTTGATTTTGTTCATCACGGAAAAATTCAGCCATAGACAAACCTGACAAAGCAACTCTAGCACGAGCTCCAGGGGGTTCGTTCATTTGTCCGAAAACCATCGCTACCTTATCGATAACACCAGCATCTTTCATTTCATGAAACAAGTCATTACCTTCACGAGTTCTCTCACCTACACCTGCAAATACTGAGTATCCACCGTGCCCTTTAGCAATATTGTTAATAAGCTCTTGAATAATAACGGTTTTACCTACACCGGCACCACCAAAAAGACCAACCTTACCACCTTTTGAAATAGGACAAATAAGATCAATAACTTTAATCCCGGTTTCTAAAATCTCAACTTTTGTAGACTGGTCAGTAAAGTCTGGAGCTGGTCTGTGGATTGGGTATTTTTTTTGTGTTTTTGGAGCTTCTTCACCATCCACGGCATTGCCTAAAACATCAAAAATTCTTCCGAGAGTAGCATCGCCAACTGGAACTGAAATCCCAGCGCCTGTGTTTGTAACTTCATCTCCTCTTTTTAGACCGTCTGTAGAGCTCATAGCAACCGCTCTCACTACATTTGAACCTCTGTGTTGTTGAGTTTCAAGAACTAATTTTTTACCTTGAACTTGAACCTCAAGAGCATCAAAGATTTCTGGCAGTTTTTCATCGAATTGCACATCGACAACCGCACCGATAACTTGTTTAATTTTCCCTAATTTTTCTGACATATTTTTAAATTTTTATTATTTGATATTTTTATAAGTCAACTCCTACATACTTAGTGCATTAGCCCCTGCTGTAATTTCTGCTATTTCATTCGTAATCTTTTCTTGTCTAGCTTTATTATATGACAATGTTAACTCTGAAATCATATCTGAAGCCGCATCAGTTGCTTGGTGCATAGCTGTCATTCTGGCACTGTGTTCTGAAGCATTTGATTCAAGCAATGCTTGAAACAACTGCACCTCAATAAGTCTTGGAATCATCTCATCCAATACCTCCATTGGGCTTGGTTCAAAAGTATAATCAAGGTCATATTTTTCATCGCTAAGGTGCTTCTCTGTCTTTTCTTCAATCATCTCTTTCGTGGTTCCTACCCTAGTATCAGAACCAACAACTCCCAGATATTCATCTTCGGCATTTATATCAACTGGTAAAAGCTGTTTTACTCTAGGCTCTTGGGTAGCGGCATTAACAAAGTCAGTATAAGCAACCATAACCTTGTCATACTTACCACTTGTATAGTCGTCAATAACCAACTTTGCGATATCATAAACTTCTTTTACCTCTGTAATAATATCTTCCTTGGGGAATTCAGCCACTACATCATATCCATAGTACTTTTTAGCACCAATCCCCTTTTTACCAATTGTGACAAATTCCACCTTTTTCCCATCCTTATGATGCATTTCAATAGACTTATGAGCTTTAGTGATAATGTTTGTATTAAAACCACCGCACAAACCTCTATTTGATGTAATTAAAATTATTCCTACTCTCTCTACTTTGTCTCTTTTTACTAAAAGCTTATGTCCAGCAGCAGCTCCATTAGCGGCTTTAGAAATATTCAAGATGGTCTCCCAACTTAGGTTAGCATAAGTTCTAGTTTTCAATACTGATTCTATTGCTTTTCTCATTTTGGCAGCCGCAACCATTTCCATCGCCTTGGTAACTTTACGAGTATTTTTAACTGATTTTATTCTTCTTTGGATGTCTTTAATTGACGCCATAATTATTTTTCTTCTTTTGTAATATAGTCAAGAGTATCCTTGTAGTCATTGACCACTTTTTCAATTTCTGCGTTTAATTCATCGCTCAATTCACCTTTATCAGCAATCTTTTTATAGATATCAGAATTATTTTCTAAATACTTATACATTCCCAATTCAAATTCTGCAATTTTTTCAACAGGGACTGTATCAAGTAAACCATTAATCGCTGCATAGAAAATTGAAACCTGTTTTTCCATTGAGATCGGCTGATATTGACCTTGCTTAAAGATTTCAACAATTCTTTTTCCTCTTTCAAGCTTAGCTTTTGTCTCAGCATCTAGATCTGAACCGAATTGAGCAAAAGCAGCCAACTCTCTGTATTGAGCTGCCTCTAGTCTCATTTTACCGGCAACTTTTTTCATCGCTTTTGTTTGTGCGGCTGATCCAACACGAGATACTGATAAACCAGCGTTTACTGCCGGTCTGTTACCTTGGTTAAATAAATCTGTTTCTAAGTAAATCTGACCATCTGTAATAGAAATAACATTGGTTGGAATATAGGCAGAAACATCTCCAGCTTGAGTTTCAATAATAGGAAGTGCGGTAATAGATCCTCCGCCGAAGTCTTTATTTAATTTACATGATCTTTCCAAAAGTCTTGAGTGAAGATAAAAAACATCACCAGGATAAGCCTCACGTCCCGGAGGTCTCTTTAATAGTAGTGAGATTTCTCTATAGGCGACAGCGTGCTTAGACAGATCATCATAAACAACCAAAACATCTTCTCCTTTATCTAGGAAATATTCAGCGATTGCTGTTCCTGAGTAAGGGGCGATATATGAAAGTGAAGCAGGATCAGAAGCACCAGCTAAAACAACTGTTGTGTATTCCATTGCTCCATTTTCTTCTAATTTGGCAACGATATTTGCAATCTTTGATTCTTTTTGACCAACTGCAACATAAACGCATTTCATGTTTTGTCCTTTTTGGTTAATGATTGCATCAACTGCAATAGCTGTTTTACCAATCTGTCTATCTCCGATAATCAACTCACGTTGACCACGACCAACAGGAATCATAGAATCAATAGCCTTAATACCAGTTTGTACTGGCTCAAACACTGATTGACGAGTAATAACGCCAGGGGCAATCTTTTCAATTGGGTAGAACTTTTCTTCTTTTATCTCTCCTTTTCCATCAACTGGTTGACCTAGAGCGTTTACCACTCTACCTACCAATGCTTCACCAACAGGAACTTCTAAAATTCTTTTTAATGCTTTTACTTCATCTCCTTCTTTAATACCAGAATACTCTCCTAGCAAAATAGCTCCAACTGAATCTTCTTCCAGGTTAAGAACCACACCATTAACAACACCTTCTTTGGTGTTAAACTCAAGCATCTCTGACATCATCACGTCAGAAAGGCCTGTGATTCGAGCAATACCATCACCAATCTCCGCTACCCGACCAACTGTTTGTTCTTGGCTAGAGAGCTTATAATCAGAAATTTGCTTTTTTAACTGCTCGACAATAAAATCCTTAGTTTTACTCATATATTGACTTAAATTATTATTTTTACTATATTTATTTAATTGCTGTTCTTTATAAACTTTTATTTGAGGTGATTTATGAAATTTCATAAACCGTTGGTTAAACCCCGAAGAGATTATTCAGAATTTATCGATAAAATTCTTCCAAGTCTTTTTGGAAAAAAATCTACTGACAATAATTCCAAACAAAATCCAGGAGGCCCAAATGAGAAGGAAGATAGACGCTTGTCCTGAGCACAATGATAACCTCTACTACCCTTTGGGTAAAATGCCGGAAATCCCTTGTCTCAAATGTGCCGAAATCATGTTAAAAGATGCAATCCAATTTTTTACACGAGATTTTGACTCTCAGAAAAAGATTCATTTAGGTGAGATTCTTTTTCTCAGGAGCCAAGTAGACCAGCTGTCTGGGAAAGAATCAGTCTGTCAGGATTGCACTAGACCTCTTAATGGCTGCAACATTCACAAAGAAAACATCTATACCGCCCCTAACTCCATGCCCGAGGAAGAATGCCCAACCTGCGCTACTAATAAGCGTTTAATACTTATCACTAATCTACACGCAAGGCTTAACAATGAAGAATTCCTTATGCTTGAAGAAATCATTCACCTAACAACTGTCGTGAAAAGACTCATGTAGCATCATTACAAGGCATCACAAAAGTGGTGCCTTTTTTATTTCTCTAAAGAACGCTTTAAACTACTTACTCTTCCTTTTAAACTACTATCTACAATCTTGTCTGCATATTTTACAATAACCCCGCCGAGAATTTTCTCATCAACACTTTCATCCAAAACAACATCTTCTGCTTTGCTGGCAGTTTTTATATAATCAACAATTTCCTTTTTACTTGCCTTGTCTAGTTCTCTTGCAGATACAACTGAAGCTTCTACTATTCCATTTTCCTTATTCCATATATCATTAAATTCCTTCAATACGTCATCAAGTCTAGACAAAACATTGTCTTTCTTCAAAAGTTCAAAAAAGCTCTTCAAAACGTCGGAGATTTCTTTTTGAGTCTTGCCCTCTACTAAATCATAGAGAGTGACAGCATATTGTTTTGAGCTTGCTTTCATATTATTTACTTTCAGCTACTATTTTTTTAATTAAATCCTTGTCGGCCTTAGCATCTACTTTTTCTTCTAAAACTTTCTCCAGAGAAGCTGTAACCATGCCAGCAACCTCCTTTTTAATTTCCCTTAAAACCTCAGCCTTCTCTGCTTGCATCTTTGCTTTCTCGTCATTAATAATAGCTCCAATATCTTCCTTGGCTTTTTTAATCATTTGTTCTCTCTTTTCCTCTGCTTGAGCTGTTGCTTTTTCCATTATTACATTTGCTTCTTTTTTAGCATTTCCTAAAGCCTCTTTATAATCAGCATCTGTTTTTTCTAACTTTTCTTCTATTCTTTTAGCATCATCCATGCTTTTTTCTATCTTTTTTGTTCGCTCTTCCATTACTTTCATTAGAGGTTTTAAAGCAAAAAAGTATAATACGCTAATAACAATAGCGAAGTTAATCATCTGAGCGATCAGAAGTTTTGCGTCAATGTGAAAAATTTCTATTAATGAATCCATATTTGTATAATTTAATAATTTTACTCCTGCCCCCTTCGAATACGAAAGGAACAGTTAGCAAAAATACTATTTAATGCTGAAAGCGATAACTAACGCGTAAATAGCGATAGCTTCTGCAAAGGCCGCAGCCAAAAGCATTGGAACTAGAATCTTTCCTGAAGCTTCAGGATTTCTTCCGATAGCCTCAACAGCTTTAGCACCAATAAAACCGATACCTAGTCCAGGTCCGATAGCGCCTAGACCAATAGCTAGGGCTTTTGCTAACATAACGTTTTCCATAATTTTATATACTTAGTTATTTATATATTAATAAAATTCAAAATACTAATGTTCCTCAGCGCTGGTTGCCATTGATAAATATGACAAAATCAGGATTGAGAAAATAAGCGCTTGGATAAGTCCGACTAAAACTTCCATAAACATAAACGGGATTGGCAAGCCAAAGGCCAGAATGGCAGACATTGATGCTAAGAGAACTTCCCCAGCAAAAATATTACCAAAAAGCCTGAACGTCAAACTAGCCACCTTAGCCAGCTCACCGATGATTTCAATCAAACCAACGAATGCTTTAATAGGATTCACAATCAACACAGTCCAGTCTTTCTTAACTTTCTTAGGAATCTCCATAAACGCTTTAAAGTTCACAAATTTATTTAGGTGATTCCACATACCCAAAGTCAATATTCCAAATATATGACTAGCCACAACTCCAATAAGAGCCAAGGCAAGCGTAGTATTTATATCAGCGGTTCCTCCTCTTAAATATGGGATAAACATATTGTGTCCGTCATGCACTTGAACCTGTCCAACAGAACCTACTCCAGGGAGTAAGCCCATCCAATTATATATCAATATCAGCAAGAAAAAAGAAAAGACCATAGGAAAAAATTTCAATGAAACTTTTCTAGAACCTGTAACAGAATCAAATATTCCTAAAAAACCTTCTACTATCATCTCAAATGCATTTTGTACTTTTCCTGGTATGGTTTTTACATTTTTTCGGATAAAATAAGAAAGCAGTACAATTATCAAAACAACTACCCAAGTATTTACCAAAGAGTTTGTTATCGGTAATCCAGCAACCTCGGCAATTGGTTCTGCAAACAAGGTGTTTTCATGAACTAAATCATGTGTCTCCCCTTCATGCTCGACTACAGCCGAATGTTCATCTATTATATGCTCAGCGTCTTCGGTATTCATGGTCTCGGCTAAAATTGCTTGATGCTCAATATGCATCTCTTCAGAGTGCCCCTCAATTCTTTCGTGTGGACTCACATCATGAATATTTTCTGTATTTTCCATATGTTAATTATTTTTATTATTTTCTTCGGACTCAATTTTCTTATACTCTCGGCCTGCTTGTCTTACAATTCCTACCATAGAGATTATAAAGGAGAGCCCTATAAAACCAAGAATCCCCCATGGTTCTGAATTATATCGATTATCAAACCATTTTCCCAAAAAAGCAGCAATAATAACCGGTACCCCAATCCAAGCTGACATCCGCAAAAAAAGAGCCATGGCTGGTTGCCACCAGGCTTTCCTTGTCTGTGTATTTTCTATTTTTTCTACCATTATCCAAAAAAGTAGACTGTCACTAAAGGCTCTTTTGAGTAGAAAGTTTCATATTTTTAGAAAATTTTTTAAAAAATTCTTTCGGCAATATAAGTATATTGTCTAATTAATTTTTTACAAAATTCACTGAAATATGGAAGTTTATACCAAATACGGGCTTTGGTGTCAGTCTATAAGTTATCAAGGCTCAAGAGAGTCCTTGATAGTCGAAAATTTCTTAAAAATTTTATACACAACTATATATATAATTTACCTAAATTTAATAGATTGTCAATAGTTTTTTGCGCACCATTTGACACTATTGTAATTATGTTTTCAAATAAAGATTAAAAAGCAAAAAGCTTCCTAGCATTATTCGTTGACATCTCTGCTACTCTCTCGTAACTGATATTTTTTATATCGGCAATGCGCTTTACTACATAAGACACTAAAACTGGTTCATTCCTTTTCCCTCTATAGGGCTCGGGGGTCATATATGGAGCATCTGTTTCGACCATGAATTTATCACTAGGCATTTTGCGAATTAAGTCATCCCACTGTTTTGAAAATGTAATAAGCCCTGTAAACGAAATATTTAGGCCAAGGGAAAAATATTTCCAGGCCAAATCCTCATCGCCAGAAAAACAATGCATCACACCCCAGGGTTTGTCTTCTGTTAGTTTTTCTTTATTTTCTTTTCTAAATTCCGTAAGTATCCCCACCATATCATCGTGTGCCTGGCGGCAGTGAATGATTACAGGTAAGGACAGAGCCAGAGCTAGTTCAAGTTGTTTAATAAATACTTCCTTCTGTTTTTTCTTATATGATTCTATCCCCTCTTTTGGTAAATGATAATAATCGAGACCAATCTCCCCTATAGCAACAACCTTCTGGAAGTTGGCTAATTTCTCATATGCATCATAGTTATACTCTTCCTCCTTGGCGGAAAATTCATAATCATCACCTTTTACATCTCCGCCGCCCACATGAGTAGGATGCAGACCAACAGCTGCAAAGACACCTTTTTCAAACTTATTTGCATACTCGAGGGCTCTTTTGCTCGTTTTATATTCTGATCCCACTAATATCATCCACGTGTTATCAGAAAGAGACCGATGAATTACTTCATCGGCATCATTCTTAAACGTATTGAAATTGACATGCGAGTGCGTGTCTATAATCAGCATGGGTTTAAATGTTATTAGTACTCTTTTGTTTCTTCAGCTTCTTCAGTAGCTGTTTCTTCTGTTGGAGCTTCTTCAACTGGAGCTTCTTCAACATTTTCTTCAACTGATGTTTCTTCTGCAGGAGCTTCAGTTGCTGGAGCCTCTTCTTCTTTACTACCCCCAAACAGTTTTTTAATCATGTCTAATAATGCCATAATTTTTCTTTAATTATTAAAATATGCTTTAAGTTTATCTAAGCCTTATAACCTTGTCAATTGACCTTGCATCATAAATTTGGGAGACCGTCTTTAATTGAACTGGACCAGCATCGACAACAAGGTCTGGTTTTTTATCCTTAAAATATTCATTAATTTTGGAAATATCTTCCAGTGGTTTCTTTTTGCTTAAATTTAGACTAGTAGAAACGATTGGAATATCTACCTTCTTTAGTATTTTACTAAGAAAATCATTGTTTGGCAAACGAAAAGCTACTGAATTATCTTTCGCCACGGCCTTCTTGGGCAATAACCCGAAAGAGTCCAAAATGATAGTTTTTGGGTTTTTAAATGATTCAAGTAATACAGGGTCTGGGCTAGTTCTAGATGGCCAAACAGTCCTTAAATATTCATCTTGTTTTTTGCTAATTTTAGCATATTTTTTAGACATGCAAAAACTTTTAACTAGAATAATAAATGGCAAATCCTCTTTTCTTTTTTTAATTTCGTAAATTTTCTTTATTGCTTTTTCATCAGTAGCAATGCAACCAAGCCCATAGACAGTATCAGTTGGATAGACCACAACTTCTCCACTTAAAAAAGAGTTAGTAATTAACTTAATATCTTCTTCTTTTATATTGTTCAAATCTATTTTTATTGTTTTCATATTAAGAATCCTACTCTTCTCAAAAATTTTAGTCAATTAAATAGCTAAACACCTAAGCCTAGCCAACCAAATGTGTCTTCGAAGGTTTTTAGAATTATCTCTAAAACTGATTCCTCTTTTTGAGGTGTTAATACAGTATAGTTCTTTGAATAGGAAACATTCCCAGCCTCATCAATTGACTTAGCTCGAAGAGTGTAAACAGAGCCGACTCTAAAGTCAGTGACAACAATAACATGTTTACTGGTTAACTCCCCCTCTGTCTTTACTAACTTAATATTAGCATCAGTTCCCATCTCTTCTTCTGAGATTGCACTCTGGACTCCTTCTGTATAGATTATCTCTGAGGTGGACTTTTCTTCTGTGTTCCAGGTAATTACAGCCTGGACCCTGTCATCCTGTCCTTTAGTTATTAAAGACATCTCAGTCTTCACGAATTCAATGATTGGTGCTTGAGTATCAACCAAAGTAGTAAAAGAGAATGTTTCTGACTCTGTTTCTTGTCCAAATTTATCTAGACCACGGATAATGAAGTCATAGCTAATTCCCGGAGATAATTCTCTTAGTTTGATAATATGTTGTTTTATTAATTCAGAGTTAGAGACTTTCTTTGAGACAGAGGTCTCTGTATTGACGTATTCTATCTCAGAACTTGTTCTCTCGCTTGTTGACCAAGAGATAGTAGCTGTTTTGTCAGTAATACTATCAATAGAGTAGCCAAGGACATCTGGACTAGAAAGAGTGGTGAAGGTGTAGTCGTCTGAATAAATAATTTCCCCTCTAGAAGTATAGCCCTTTACCCTAAAGTGGTAAGTGGTTCCTGGGCTTAAATCACTTAGCCTAGCTTCATGTCCCAAGGTATGCTCCACAGTATCAACAATAATATCATTACCATAGTTCTCATCTATACCGTATTCGAGTAGTGAGGTAGTTTGAGTGTTAGAATGCCAGTCTATCTCTACTGAGTCGTGTTTGATATTCTTGATTGATACTTTAGAGATATATGGGATGATTTCTGTAGTGAAGTTGATAGGGTCTGAGGCTCCAACATTACCTAGAGTATCTATTGATTTACCAATGAATGTATAGCTGGTACCAGCTTCAAGTCCAGTAATACGTACCTGGTGGTCTGTGACTAATTCTTCAAAATTACCAACTTGCCTAGCATTCTCTATTCCTTCTTCTGTTTTGAAGTATGAGACTACAGAATTAGCTCTTCTGTCAGTAGCCCAGACTACAAGAGCACCTTTAGAGGTGATTTCGTGGACTTCTGGACCATCTCCGGTAATCATTGGTGGATCAGTCATCTTAGCAATAGCGTCTTTGATATCAGTCTCGTCAGCTGCTCCTGTGGTTAGGAGGTCAGCCGCTAGTTCTTGGATCTTTTCTAGTGATTCTTCTACCTCTTCGGCTTTTTCTGGCGTGATATTCTCTTCGGTATCCCCCTCTTCTCTAGTGGTGAATGTATAGTCAGGAGAGTTAGCAACATTACCATTAACATCAATAGAGACGGCCGAGAAATGGTAGGCGGTGAGGGGTATGAGATGCTTAATCGTTACTGAGTGAGAGGTGGTGTTGTTGGATAATGAAGCAACATCTGTATCAGCCTTTGTATAGGAGGTTCCAAAACCATAGGCTATAGTCGAATTAGCCACTTCATCTGTAGTCCAGGTTATTCTGGCATGTGATTCCCCTAACTCCGCTACTCGAACACTAGAGATGGTAGGTGGTGTTTTATCTGTTTTATCTATGATGATAACTCCGCCGCCGCCCTGACTTTCTTCTTCTACCCCCACTCTAGCCGCCTCTTCTCTTTCCTCTACCTCCGACTCTTCTATTAAGTTTTCTTTGGTGACAAAACTCCTAATTGTCGATGAGCCAGTGTTGGTATTATCATCACTTGAGATTGCTTTGTAGTAGTATGTAGTATCAGGCTCTAGCCCAGTGATGGTAACTGAATGATCTTCTGTTAAACCAACATATGTTAAAGATTTATCCAGGTTGTTAGATTCCTCTCCGTAGTCTATCTTGGAATCAGCTGGTTCGTTTGTATCCCAGTTAATTACTGCGTAGGTATCTCCAATTAACCCTTCTTCCACATTAGTGATGCTAGGTGGAGTGTTGTCATCTATGCTTGTAAACACAAGTCTTTGACCAGCATCATTCACAGTGCTGGTCATTTGATTACCAGCAGCATCAAATGAACGTACTCGATAATAATATGTTTCTCCTAACTCAAGTCCAGTGAGAATAACTTCGTGACTAGTTGAATCAGCAGTAGGGTTTCCTTGAGACTGAGAGAAATTTCCAGAAGAGAGACCAAAGTCAACTAAAGAAGAGGCCTTTTCTTCGTCAGTATTCCACCTAATCCTAGCTGTACTCTGGGTAATATTATCATGAGCTATGCTTGAAATAGTTGGTGGACTATTGTCTGTACCAGAAGTGGTAACAAGAACATGCCCTGAACTGGTTGCCAGATTACCATTCTCATCCCTAGACTTAAGCTGGAAATTGTATGTAGTTTCAGGACTTAGACCACTCAGAGTGATTGAGTGGGAAGTGGAAGCTACTGGACTGCCAATTTCTCTAGAATAGCTAGTATTCAGCGAATAGCCCACCACTGAATCAGATGGGTCATCTGTATCCCAGGTAATTGTAGCTGTATTTGCAGTAATATTCGTAGTGGTAGCGTTAGTAATAACCGGAGGGGTAGTGTCAGTTGGGTCAGAGCCTGAATCTGTAGTGAAGGTGTAGTAGGCACCATTATTACTGTTAGTTGATTGATTGCCAGATTCATCAAATGATTTTACCTGATAACTATAGGTGGTGTCTGGCATAAGACCAGTCAATGTAACATAATGATCTGCCGTAAAGGCCATTGACGATCCTTGAGTGATTGTATTTAGAGAAGTGAGTGTGCTTGAAGCTGCAAAGTCCACTAGAGATGAGGAGAGGTCAGGAAAAGGCTCATTGGTAAACCAATGAATCTGAGCACTGGTTGGTCCTGGTGATGCAACAAGCGAAACCTGAGTAATGTTGGGAGGAGTAGTATCAGCACTTAGTTCTGTAGTAAATGCAAATGGAATGCCAAGTTGTTGAGAGCTCGAAGCAACATTGCCAAGGATATCTATGCTAATTAGTTTAAAAAAGTATTCTGTGTTAGGGTTTAGGCCATCTATGACAATGGAGTGATCTTGGTTGTAGTTAGCGTTATCGCTTAAGAGGCCAAAACTCTGAGTCTCGCCATATTCAATACTTGAAATTACTGGTTCATTGGTAACCCAGGAAATTCTCGTGGAGTTGGCTGTTTTGTCTGTGATGTCAGAAGCAGGAGTGAAGGTGATAATTGGGGCAACATCGTCAATTGTGGTTTTAAAGTGATAACCCAAATCTCCATTATCATCCTTGAATTGATTATTAGAAGAATCAAGAGACCTCACTCTGAAATAGTAGTCAGTGCCTGGTTCTAAGTTAACTAAATCAACTCGATGAGAAGTTAAGTCAGGACGAGGGTCTCCCTGGGTATAGACAAAAGAACCTTCGCTGGTACCATAGTCCACTAAAGAAGATGACTCTTCATCTGTTTGCCATTCTATTCTAATACTAGTATCGGTGTCAGCCAAAGTGCTTGTTGAGACATTTACTGTAATCTTTGGGGGGGTCTTGTCAGCCCCAGCATCAGTGGTAAAGGGATAACCATTTCCAAGATAATTATTTGTCCCCACAATACCAGCTGCATTACGAGATTTAATTATATAGTGATAATCAGTGGAAGGGTTTAGACCGACGAGAGTTACTGTGTGCTCCTCTCTTAAACCGGCAATTCCTTGTTCTTGTGAATAAGAACCATTCCCATCGGCAAGCTCAAAAGCAACCACTGAGTCAGCGGGTTCCCCTAGGGTCGTCCAGGATATAGTAATACTAGAATCAGTCTTGTTAGCCTCCCCGGTCCAATTCAGTATTGGTGGAGTAACATCTTCGGTGTCTGGTGCGTCCTCTGTTTTAAAAGTATATCCCTCTCCCCCATTATTGTCATAATCATAGTTCCCAGATTCATCGAAGGATTTTACCTGGAAAAAATATGTTGTGCTGGCTGCTAGGCCTGAGAGCGTAACCACCTTGGTGCCTCCTAGCCTAGGAATTGAATTACCTTGACTTGTTCCAAAAGTATTATCTAGGCCAAAATCAACTAAAGCAGAAGTCTTTTCTGTTTCCCCACCTTCAACATCCCAAGTAATAGTGGCTGAAGAATAATCTATTGAAGGAATGTTAATTGGAGGGATGATTACCGGAGCATCCTCATCATTAGTCACCTTCGTGATAAAACTGTAGGTAGTTAGACTATTATTATTGTTGTTAACATTTTCATCTGTGTTCTCAATTCTAAATTGATAAGTCTCTCCTGGTAGAAGACCTTCCAGTCTAAAGCTGTGATCAGTGTTTAGATTATCATTAAACTGACTATCTTCCGTGGTATCAACAATGCCGTAATGAATACTAGAACTGGCCAACTCACCGGTTTTCCAAGAAATGAGAGCTGAATTATCTGTAATATCTGTAATATCTGCTGGGAAGTCGACTATTATTCTGGGGGGATCAGTATCAAAAGTAGTTTTGAAATCATAGTATTCCTCTTCATTGTTATCAATAGCGTTATCTGAGGTGACGTAGTAATAGTACCTAGTATCTGGAGATAGTCCTGTGAGGTCAGCCCTATGGCTCTGAGTATCATTATCAACAGAGAATGTATCAAAAGTAGTGAAGGTAGGTGAAGTAGAATAATATACCGAAGAGTCTGAATTAATATCAGTATTCCAGATAATAGTAACTGTTGAGTTCTTTAGAGTACCGGTCATTACGCTTGGAGATATTTCAATGGTAGGTCCTGTGGGGGTTCTGAAATGATAACCTAGTCCCCCGTTCTTTGCAAAGCCAGTGTTAGCCAGAGCGTCTCTGGACTTAACTTGAAAATAGTAGTCAGTGTTGGGTTCTAGACCTGAGAGTATCACAACATGTTCACCGAGATTGTCATTATCATCTCGCATAGTAGCAATTGTTTTGGTGGCTAGGGAGAAATCCCCTGGTGAGGTGCCATACTCTACAATAGAGTTAGAGATTTCATTAGTATCCCAGGTGATAGTCACTTGAGTGGTATATAGTGATGAAGTAGCGACAGCTGATATCTCTGGTGGTACGGCATCTTCTCCTCTAGCTGGAGTTCCTCCTTCGCCTTCGTCTAGTATACCGTTAGCTCGTCCAACTAATATTTCTGAGAGATAAGATTCATTTCCTTTGTTATCAACAGTGCTTACCCGATAATATCTTTGTTGGTCCAGGCTTAAACTATTGTCTCCATAATAATTATCACTCTTCCTGATTACATTATCCAGAAAAATAAATGGCCCAGAGTCATTGTCTCTGTAATATACGCGGTATTCGCGAAAACCATTAGCCGGCTCAGCCACTTCTCGCCAAGCCAGAAACAGTCGATATTCTTTTTCTAGATCATTCTCAGGTAATAGATTTGAGGTATCTTGGATCATGGCGTAGATTGTTTGCTCTGGAGTGATAGAAGTCGTGGTAGCGCTAATGTTATCAAACTCATCTCTAAATATAGTGTAGATCTCATCTGGGTTAGTGAGCGAATAAGTAGTTAGGATAACTAAATCTTCCCAGCTTTCGTTCGAAAAATCATCATCTTCACTTAGTTTATAGTGAATAGCATTATCATCTACTGGGGAGAAGTGCACAGTACCTGGACTGGTACTGGCGGTAATATATGTTGGGTAGTATTCCTCATTTACTGTATCAAAAAATGTGAAATCTGGAGCCTTTGTATCTAGTTCAAAATCACTAGAAATTATTTCCTCACTATGGATTTCTACGCCTGAATATGTGATTTTAATTTTGACATTGGTAGTAGTAGCTACTCCTCCCCAATCATCACGAGCAATCCATTCTATCTCTTTTCCAGCTCCACTAGTTACTCCTAGACCAGCATCAGCCTGGACAGTATTAGCTGGAACGTATAAACCGTTCTGGTAGTAGAATAGCTCAACTGTAGTTGAAGCGCTCATCCTTGGAGCGATATCGTAGTCATAGTTAACTAAAACATAGCCTCTTCTAACTGTATCTTCTGGTGTTTGAGTAGCGGTAGCATTAGAGAGAGCGCTGGTATTGAGAGTAAATGTTGTGCTGGTAGCCTCAGAAATTGCATTAGCCGCATCCCCGTCATTGGCAACAATTTTAATAATGGCCTCAGTGGTTGAGGCGTCAAAACCGATCTCAGCTGCTGCTTCCCAGTCATATGAGTAGTATTCAAAAGTATATGGCTCAGAAGATTGGTTAGTAACGTCCTGGTCCCCAAGAGCAGTGATGGTGAAACCATCTTCGATTACTTCACTCCAAGTATTACCAGAGTCTAGAGAGTAGTGGTATGAGGGAGTGATAGTGGCGGTAACAGTATCAGGGTCCTGGATGGCATAGTCAATAACAACTACTTTAAAGACCTGTGAGGCTCCTACACCATCATCTCCTGCGTTGGGATAATCACTCTCAAATATTGGTGGAGCGTTGATAACGTAAGTGACATCAGCTTCAGTTACTACAGGAGTATATTGTCCATCTGAATTTAGGGTGATCTTGTATTGGAAAAATTGATCATCTAGATCATTTTGAATGGGGTGGCCATCTATGACATCATAAATATATTCTCCAGGAGAGGCAGAGGAGAAAGTATAGTAATCAGAGCCATCACAAGTATTAGTCTCTCCACACCAGGGAGACCAAGTATTATTATCTGGACTAGTCCTCACTTGCATTCTAATGTCTGTATTATCAGGAAAAGAATTCCACTTGAGACCAACTTCACCAATTAGATTAGCGGCATCTTGAGTGTTAAATACAGATGATATTAGATATTGATCATCTGTTGGATAGCTATCATAACTTAGAGTGACATCATTGAGTACTGGGCTAGAAGAGCCATCTGGAGCTTCGAGAAATGCCTTGTAGCGGAAATATTGTTTACCATTGTGATGAGCACTCAAAACATCGCCTGAATTAAGGGTATAGCACCCTCCCCCAGAGCAATCAGCGGGGCTAGCGCCGGTTTTATCCATAAATGTCCAAGGACCTGTATCTGAATCAGCCGAGGCTACCATGAATTCAACCGAACCACCAGAAGTGGTAGCATTCCATGAAATATTTATTCCCCCATCAACTGTTGGAGAATTAGTATTAATTACTGGAGATGAATATGTGCCTAGGAGGAAGTTATCAAAAAGAGTAACGTCAGAGCTAACCGTGATGTCTTCAAGGAGTGGTGAGGCACTAAAATCTGGTGATGGTGTGAAATCTACTTTGTACCATAAGTATTGCTCAGATCCAGCACAGCCTGATATGTCAAAATTTGTAGTTTCAGTATTAGCCGATATTCCTGCTTGATAACAATTACCTGATGTTGGGAAAACAGGGATGTCAACAGAGGAGCTAGCAGAAATAATTGAAATATTTAAACTAGTGTTAGTTACCCCGAGAGTATCACCCTTCGAGAGACGCAGAGCATTCCAAGCAGGGTTACCTTCTGAGTCCATGTAGGAAGTATAGGAACCACTATTGTTAAAAATAATATTTGTTTTTATCTCGTGAGGTGGGGCCGGAGTAAAAGATCCGTGAATTTCAGTGGGGACTACATAGTCTGTTCCTGACACTGTTTCATTCAAACTTAAATATGCTCCATTACCCCAGCAGAAAACTTTATTTGTATTTTTCTCTAGACCACAAGTCATATAACCACCAGAAGATATTTTTTCCCATGACTTATTCCCATAAACCAAAACAGGTGTTGGCTGATCTGCCTCTGTTATATCGTTATTGCCCAGTCGTCCATTATTGCCTTCTCCCCAACAATAAGCCTTCTCTGTGACATCTTCAATAGCACATGTGTGCTGAGCTCCAGCAGAAACACTCTTCCATTTTTTACCAGAATCAGTGATCTCGGTGGGAATATACTTACTAGTCGGAGAGCCATTACCCAGCCTATAACTAAGTCCATATCCCCAGCAATAAAGATCCTTGTTAGAGTCTATTGCACAAGCATGATCATCAATAGAGCTTAAGTCAATCCAAAAGTCACTGGATATCAAGGTTGGCTCATATCTATTGTCTGAATCACCAATAGCAATACCGAGTCTTCCGTACTGCCCCCAGCCCCAGCAATAGAGATGACCAGTTGTTTTTTCAATTCCACAATTAAAATTATCACCAGCTACTATCTTGCTCCAGGCAATGCCTCCTAAAATCTGAGTTGGAACTAATTTATCTTCTATGTCGGCAATACCTTGCCCCAGTGCGCCAACGGCCCCATTTCCCCAACAATAAGCTAAATCGTTCATATCAATAGCGCAAGTATGGTTATCACCAGGGGATACATCTTTCCAGGTGCCAGTTACTTTTGTGGGCACAAAAATATTTTCATTACCGGTATCACCAAGACCAAGCCTCCCCGATCCATAAGATCCCCAGCAGTATAAAAAATTTGTCCCTTCTTCAATAGCGCATACATGTTCATGACCAATTGAAATCTTCGAGTAAGTGCCGCTTGTTAGAGTTGGGAGGTATTCTACACCAGGACTTGTATCTCCATCACCCAAAACACCATAGTTTTTAAGGCCCCAACAATAAGTTTGATCGTTATTCCTTCTGGCACATGAAGCTTGATATCCGACATCAAAATCTGTCCAATCCCAATATACAGGTAAATATGCTCCTTGAATACTCGTGGGGATGGGCTTGTCATCAAATGAATTCGTTGCATTCTGACCTGAGAAACCATTACCCCAGCACATTAAAGTATTATCATTTGTCCGTAAACCACATGCTCCATAGTCACCGAAAGACACGTCTTTCCATTCTTCACCACTTAGAACCGGAGTTGGATCTTGTTTGTTGACCAACTCTCCATTCCCGAGCCCATAACTGGAACCTAAACCCCAGCAATAAATCTGATTATCACTTTTTTTAATCGCACAACTCGATAATCCCCCAGATGAAATATGTGTCCATTCTTCATCACTTATTTTTAGAGGCGAAGAATAGTTCCCTACTGTATCACCATTCCCTAACTGAGCATAACTATCATTGCCCCAACAGTACATTTTCCCACCATCTCTCAATATTCCACAAGTATGACCTGCACCATTGCTTATTTTTGACCAAAGGTGTCCACCTTCAACAATTGTTGGGACAAGTCTATCATTTTCATCACCTACTCCAAGCTCTCCTGCATATCCTCTCCCCCAGCAATAAGCAACATTAGAGTCATCAATAGCACAAGTAAAATCAACTCCGCTCTGAATATCAATCCATTTCTTTCCAGTGCTTAGCGAGGTGGGGTTATCTCTATAATCAGTGTCATTTAAACCTAATTGACCATAACCATTCAACCCCCAACAATACAATTCTTTAGTATCTTTTTCGATAGCACAAACATGATTATTGCCAACAGACAACTTCTCCCAAAACTTACCTCCAACTACCTCGTTCGGAAAAAGAGCCTTTCCTAGTATTGACGAATCGCCTAATTGGCGGCTTATATTACTACCCCAACATAGTATTTTGTTATCCACCCTAATAGCACAAGTAACCTTGTGACTAGTGTCAACATCAATCCAAAAATGCCCGCCTTCTACCTCATCTGGTATATATTCTTTTGCATTTAAAGAATAAGTGCCATTACCAATTTGCCCATCACTGTTAGCCCCCCAGCAAAACATTTTGCCACTCAAATTATTTATAGCACATACATGACTCAATGATCTACTAAATTGACCAAACTCCACAGAACTTAGGCCAATACTCGCCCCTTCTCCACTCACTCCATTTTGCAGAGTATTTAGAAAAGCACCTGCCCCTCTATTGCCCCAACCACCCTTATTGGCTGTGTGAGCGTCGTTAAAATCCGAAGTTGGAGAAGTTGTGGTTGCTCCATCATCAGTCTGCACTAAGGTGTATGTTCCTGATACTTTATTTAGTTTTATCCCAACATCTCCGGATTGATCGGTAGTAGTGGCTTGGCTAAAAATAGCAGTCGTAGTGCTAAAGTCTGTGTAATTAGTATGGATTTCTAAATTAGTTGTAGTAGCCAAGCTAAAGTATCCATTTGTATCTATTTTTATATTATCCGAGCTAGAAGAATAATGGTCCCAATTATCAAAAGGATGCCAAGCTACTTCTCCTGATAAACCCCCTGACCAAGAGCCTTGAGTATAGTCATAAGTAGCAGCATCTAGAAAACCTAAATTATTAGATGTAAACCAACCGGTGATAAAAAAAAGTACCGCTATAGACACAATAGAGCCAGTTCCAAGAGTAGCCGTCCTCAATCTCTTCTGAAATCTCTTTAGGGCTCTGTAGGATTTAAAGTTAGCAGTGAAGGTGCATTTGATATGACCATCTTGTTCTTTTCGACAAGACTCTACCCTAAGGTAATTATCTGATGTTGAGGAAAATAAAACACTCCTCAAGTCCTTACTTGCTAGGAGTGTTCTTCTATAATATAACTTAAAAAATATCTTAGCTCTTTTTAGCCAATATTTAAACATGAGGGTTTTATTTTTCTTAATCATATATTAACATTTTTTACTATCTACTACAACACTCTAAATAGCTCAATGTCAATTAAAAAACTAGTGTAATTGACACTAGTTTTTACTTAATTTATTGTACTCAAAAACTAGCCAACTAAATCAATGACTTCATCATTTTCACTGCTTCAGGCAAGAGTGGCATAACCAGTTTAGCAAAAAATATCATAATCGGTGCAATCTGCGAATTAGCTAAAGCTGAGCCCAATAAACTCTCTATAATAAAATGCTTTGTTCCTAAATAAAGAATCAGGCCTATTACAACCCCACCAATAAAAAACCCTAGAATTGCTCCGCCTAATTTATTGAATGACTTCAAAAATGGAATTATTGTCAAAAGGTTGAATATCTTCTCGACGATAGCAAAACCGAAGCTAACTAATTTTGAAATAATTCCAAAAAGAAAAATAAATGAGATTATCTTTCCCAGCCCCTCATAAGAACCAAATAGGTAATCAAAAGACTCATAGAATTGTAAATAAAGTCTGCTTGCCAGAAAAACACCAACTATCAGACCAATAAAATTACCAATCATTCTAATAAATCCAAAAAATAAACCGTAAAAAACAAAACCCGCCCAAGAGATAAGTAAAATGGTATCAAATATAGACATAAAATTTTTGTTATATTTATTTAATTGGCCAAAACCTAAACCCGGGGAAACATCGGATCTCCCTTTGTAATTTGTTTTTGCGTATATTGCTCTGTGATTTTTTCTGCGATCCCTGGCAAGAATGGTTTAAGATGATATGCTATATTCAAAACATTCTGAGCAACAATCTCAAGTACCTCTTTTATTTCTTGCTTATCCTCCATCTTCCAAGGAGCTTTATTGCTCAAGAACTCATCACTCTCCTTAATCTTTCCCCAAATAACCCTCATTGCCTCATCAAACCTGTATATATCCATTTTCTTTTTAACATTCCCTTCAAAATCCTTATCCGAGTTTTCTTTAATATCTATTTCGATCTCATTCTTCCCTATCAGATTAGCGGTTCTAGAGACAAGATTACCAAGGCCATTAGCCAGGTTTACATTGTATGCTTCTTCAAATTTTTCTATTGTGAAATCACCATCCTCAAAAGGAACCAGCTCAGACAAAAGAAAATACCTTACAGCCGCTATGCCATATTTTTCTACCAATTCTATAGGGTTAATAACATTCCCAAGACTTTTACTCATTTTTTGTCCTCCAGATGTGATGAAACCGAAAATAAGAACTTGTTCAGAGGGCGCTAGTCCCGCTGACATAAGCATAGCTTGCCACATGGCTGACTGCTGTCTTAGATTATCTTTCCCGGCAACTTGCATCCCGGGCCAAAAGTTTTTAAAATTTTCCCCCTCTGGCCAGCCTAATGTATTTACATAATTAGTGAGCGCGTCAAACCAAACATACATTACGTGGTCTTCATCCCCTGGGACAGAAATTCCCCAAGGCATTTTTTCTTTTAACCTTGAAATAGAGAAGTCATTCAACCCTGACTCCACAAAATTTTTAATTTCAGTTAGCCTGTGTTTAGGGATAACAAAATCAGGATTATCTTTATATAGTTTTAATAATTTTTCTTGATAATTTGACCATCTAAAAAAATAATTCTCCTCTTCAATTTCTTCAATCTCCTGATTAGGGTGCACTGGACACTTGCCATCGACCAACTCTGACTCAGTTTTCTCTAGCTCACAACCTACACAATATTTTACTTTATAATTTTTCTTATATATATCTCCGTTAGCTTCACATCGCTTCCAGAACTCCTGAGCTGCTTTTATGTGATATTCATCAGTAGTTCGAATAAAATTATCAAAGCTAAGATTGAGAGTTTCTTTGAGTTTCGTAAATTCAGCCGCGAAACCATCGCAGTATTCCTGAGCGGTCACCCCCTGCTCTTCAGCATTTCTAAAGATTTTTAAGCCATGTTCATCTGTTCCAGTATTAAAAAATACATCATTTCCTAATTGCCTATTATAACGAGCCAAAACATCGGCCCGGATAACTTCTGCTGCAAAACCAATATGCGGACTAGAGTTCACATAAGGCAGGGTTGTCGTAATATAGTATTTATTTTTCATATTTATTGTGCTTTTTTAATTTTATTTTTTTCATTATATTCAAATCCCTTTTTTATCATATTAGAAAGAGTTGGCCAAATAAAATTGTAATTATCTAACTCATCTTCAGTAACCCATGCGAAGCTTTTGTGTTCATCGCTGAGAATAATTTCAGAGGAGCTGTTTTCAATATAAGAGACTATTCCACATACCGTCTTTGATGGTCTAACATAGAATAAATCATAATCAACTGTGTTATGGATTTGAAATTCATCGATCCCTAATTCTTCTTTTATTTCTCTCCGAAAAGCTTCTTCTTTTCCCTCACCTTCATCGACTCTTCCTCCTGGAAGCCCCCATTTACCAGGTGATTTAGAAAACTCCAGAATTAAACACTTGCTGTCTCTTATTAAAATACCAACTTGACTAACAAAAAATTTTTGAAATTCACCCATGCTATTTTCCAACAATAACAACAAACTCGCCTCTCTGGTCGTCTTTGTTGTCTCGTATTTTATCTAATATGTGATCTATATCTCCACGGTAAACTGTCTCGTGCATTTTAGAAAGCTCTCGACAAACCACCACTGACGAAACTGTTGCCTTCCTCCTTGCTTCAATATCTTTCGACTTTACAAATTCCATTTCTACTCTTTTGTTGTGCTCTATTATCTCTTTGTTATGCTCCTTTAATTCTTCTAAAAATTTTATTATTCTATGCTTTGATTCATAAACTACCACGGGCAATTCTGAATCGAATATTTTGTCTATAAAAGTCATCCTGCCCTTTTTGTGTGGAGGGAATCCTAGGAAAACAAATTTATCCGTTGGAATCCCTGAAATTGAAAGAGCGGCGGTAACAGCCGAAGGGCCTGGAACAGATTCTATCGAAACATCCTGTCCAAATTTATCTATGACAGCTTGAACTAGTTTTCCACCTGGATCAGAAATTCCAGGAGTGCCAGCATCGGAAACCAAAGCCAGATTTTTCCCCTCCTCTAACAAACTCAAAAGATTGTCTATTTTTTTATCTTCAGAATGCTGATGAAAAGAAATAGTCTTTGTTTTAATATCATATCTATTTAATAAAACACCGGTTACTCTAGTATCTTCACATAAAATAAAATCCACTTCGCCCAATATGCGAAGTGCTCTTAAACTAATATCTTCCAAATTACCAATTGGTGTTGCTACTATATATAATATTGACATATACTAAACGTAAACCGATACCACAGTTAAAGCTCCAAGGATAAGTGCTAAAAGATTCGGAACTAACAAAAAATAGTCCTTTCTGCCGTAAGCATAAAGACTCCAAAAGAACCCATTAAAGGCTGTTGCTAAAGGTTGTATTATTATCCTGCTATCACCTCTTAAATTTGACATAAATACCTCTATCAGTGCTACGAACATAACGATAGCTAAAAAAGAAGCGATGCTTCCTATGACTTTTTCTTTCTTTTTTAAACAATTTTGAAATTTATTTTCCATATATATTTTTTTATTAAACTATCTCGTCCCTTCTTTCTTTCACATATTTGGTCCATTCTTCAGTAATCTCCACAAACATCCTGAATGGAGCTTCAATAATAAAATCTAGGACAAAGACAAAGACATTTACTTTGTCGAATTTTTCACTTAACCATTTTCCAGATGCTACTATTGGAACATAAAAGAAATCTGAGAACAAGCCAAATATACTTTCTTTTGGTTCAACGACCAACAGCTCATTTGTGCTCTTCCTAATCCTGATTGTAAAGAAACTAACAAAGGCCAAGAAGAACATAAATATCACCATACTGACCCATGAGAAATGAATCTTATCTAGGACCCATAGAACTGCTCCGAATGAAGTGAAGAAAGTTATGGTGTATAGAACTGCGAATATAAAGTTTTTAACTGTACTTCTCCTTTTTGAAGGTTTTCTTAGTTTTATTTTGTCTTGATCTTGAGCTTCTTCAAAAAACACCTGATTTATCCCGTCTACAATTTTAGCCGTATTTTCATCATTTGGTTTTTTAGTTATAGCAACGACAAAAATAAGTAACAATGCTGGGAAAGAAACATTAATTGCCAGAGAAATAAAATTCAGCTCTTCTCCAAAAAATTTAGTAGCTGGCACTTCAAGTATCACAGCAAGAACTGATTTCGTTAAGAAAATATATACAAAACTTCTCATAGCAGCTCGCCACAACTTCTTCCTGGTCGAGCCATAAATTCTTTCACAAACTCTTTTAATATGTCTTGGGAATGATTTAGGATCTTTTACTATATTGTTATAGACCTCTTCAGGTCCATCTGACAAAACCTCTTTTAATATTGAGAAAAAAACAGTATATCTGGAAGCTATTCTATTTAACTGGTTTGTTAGTGGGTGATCAATCTGAGAGTCTATTAAAGATCTGAACTTCATCATGTTGTGAGCAATCTTTTCGATGTCACGATCATCCATTTTAGCAATATCCCCTTCATAATACTTCATTAAAACATGCCCAAGCATATCTCGGTCATATTTTAAGTAGTTTCTATAAATACTCAAAAGAACTTGTATTTCCAAGTCTTTATTATACTTTGTGTCATCTGGCAACTGAACTGTCTTGGATATCTCTTTGTACATGTTTTCAGTAATAACCTTATCAACAGTACCAATCTTTAATCTATCTTCTATGTCACTTGCTGCAACCGCTAAAATCCAAGTTGCTAACTCGTTTCTTATATTTAATAATTCATTTGCCTTGTTTACATCTCCTTTCTTCAAGTAATCAGCCGGTCTAATCTTCTGAATACTTACCGCTTTTAACTGGATGTATTTTTTTATAATCAAGGCTATCTCATCTATTTTTGATTCTGGAATTTTATTATTTGGTAGATATCCAGCTCGGATCAAATCAGTTAAAAGGCTTTTTGAAACCTCTGCACTCTCGACTTTCCTAAACTTAAAAGATCCCTGAATCACAATTTCTCTTCTAAGTATTCTTTCAATAGCGTTTTTTCTTAGGAGATACTCCTCTTTATAATCAACTGAATTTCTAATCTTTTCATAGTAAAAAGCCATTTTAGAAATTAGCGTTGAGACCTTTATTTTCGGGACGTTAGAACTAGCCTCTTCTTCATTCCCCTCATCACGATAAACAGCTCTAAAAAGCGCCTTAGCGTCAGGAGTAAGGGTTGGTGCTTTGTCTTTTTTTAAACTAATGTTTGGATTTACCATTTTATTTTAATAGTTTAATACTTGAAATAATACTATCTCTCATTTCACTGTTCCATTTACTTACCCAGTCATTCGGAACTTGTTCCCAGTATTTAATTAAGTAAACCTTCGAGTTCCCTTTGATGGTTTTTAGATTTTCCCGAGAGAGATCAAAATCATCCTGATTGAAAGAATCTTCGTCATAAACACTCACAGACAAAAATTCTTCGTAGCTAGGGATTTTTTGTATATACGTTTGATCACTTGTAGGAACATAGAATTCAACTTTTACATTATCAGAATATGAAATCCTTTGTGTTTGGTAATGATCAAATTCTTCTGGTAACTCTACCGAAAAACCAAGGTCTTGATTTGAGTAATGGAATTTACCATCAGAGGCCAACTGGTCCATAATATATGTTTCCTCTTTTTTTGAACAAGCTGATAATGCAGTTAGGATAACTAAGAAGAGCGTTATAAGAGTTATTTTTTTCATATTTTTATATTTTTTTTATATTTTCTATCAACATAGACATATTGCCACCATTTTTGGCCTACAAAATAACCAAGAATAGACATGGAAAGTAATAAGAAAATAGTAAAAATTCTATGCACCAACATCATCTGCCCCCAGGTAATTCCAAAAGAATATTTATCAAAATCTGAAACCAGTAGTAGTATTATTGGATATTCTATAGCAGCATGGATTATAAAACTCAGAGCGATAAACAAAATTACTGACAAAAATAGATATATTTTCTTTTTCATTTATTTATTCTAAGGTAAATTTATAGCACAAATCAATTATTTTGTCTATAATTAGCTATTTATTTAAATATTTATCAAAATCTTTCTTCATTGACCATAACTTATACGCACCACTTAAAAAAGTATAAGCCACTATAAACATAAACAGAGCTACTAAGACTGTAAATATGTAATCATTTTTTAGAATCAAAATACCAAGGAAAATTAGAAGTACCCCGGTTATCGTAAAAGATCTAATTATCCCATTTACTTTTTTTCTAATGTTTTTTATTAAGTTCATCATAAAATATTTTTTAAAAGTTTTATAAACAAAAGCCGGACTGGCATGAAAGGTTTTCTGATCCTGGGCATTGATTCCCTTCCTGACAACAAGGTTGATTGTAATTGCCACATTTTAGACATGTATTGTTATTGTTCAAGTGGCCTGAATTACAAAATGGGTCCTCAGGACAAGCTATCCCAGAAGAATGACCACATTCCAAACAATTATTTTCAAAACAGGCTGTCCTGGATTCATCGAAATTATTTTCTGAAACACATTTATAAGTAACTTCATTTTCGCAGCATGGATTACCGGGTAAACCACACTCTACGCAGTAAACACCATCGCATACTGAACCACCATTGCAGGAACCATCTTTATAACATGGTTGTTTATCGCCTCCTGCTTTTTGACAATAGGAATTTAGACAGACTGAACCTTCATCACATTTTGGATCCTCAGCCCTGCAGAAAGTATTGGGAGAGCCGAAAACGCACTCATCAGCGCAATATGTAAGCTTGGGATCATTTGGGTCAACACAACATGCCTGTCCATAGATACATTCCGGACCAGAATCCTGACAACACTGTAAACCATCCAATCCACACTCAGATGCAAAAAGAACCTCATCCTGCCAATTATCATCCGAAGTTTCTATATTCCTAGAGCACCCGGATACTAAAAAGGCTAATAATAACAGAATTATTATCTTCTTTCTCTTTATCATATATAATTATTTTACCCTTTTTTAGCTAAAATATCAATATTAAAAAACTCCAATCAAGATTGGAGTCATTCGAAAAATAAAAGAAAAGACTAGATTACATAAACATAAACTTTATTCTCTTTATTGGAGCGTCTATTCTTTTTTAAAAGAAATCTATTTTTCGATAAAAATGAATATCTACCACGACTATCACTGAGCTCTAAAATCTCTTTAACATCAAGAAATGGGACAACAAAGCCATTACTCAAAACAATAGTACCTGGTCGACATTCAAACTTAAATTTATCTCCGAGCTCACGAATAGTTTCCGAACTTGGAGCGTAACAATAAATCAGGTCAACATCTGCCACCCCCACTCTATGAAAATGCCTACTTCTTCTAACCTTAATTTTTGACCTCCTAATGAAGGCCTGTAGCCAAGAAAGCAAAAAATAGATAAACCCCTTTTCATGGCCTTCCAATTCTGCCTCTGGAAATTTTTTCTCAAGAGATGCAAAAAAACCAGAACGACCAGAGCCCAAAGAAACTGCTTTAAAATTTGGAGAATTGTTTAGCTTTAGTTTTTTTAATTGATCATTAATTTGATCAACCACCCAAGGCCTCGAAGAAATAAAAGGAACAAAACCTCTTAGGAGAAAATCAAACAACAGTACAGTAAAATAATACAACGCTGCAGCAAATAAAATGTAATAAATAATCGTCATGCTTAAATATTATCACAATATTGGGATAAATTCTATTAATAATGGTAATCTTTCCCTTTTATTATAGTTACTCCTCTGTATATTTGTTCAAAAAGCAATAATCTGGCCAACTCATGAGGAAAGGTCATTTTCGACAAAGATATTTTTTTAAAACTACTCTGTCGCAAGTCATCACTCCAACCTAGAGAGCCAGCAACTACAAAGACCAACTCATCTTTTGACTCAAGTAAACGAGAAAACCCAATAGAACTATATTCTTTTTCATTTTCATCTAAGAGAAAAATATTTTCTTTATTGTATTTCTCAAGAGATTTAAGTAAACGTTCCCCTTCAATTTTTTTCACTTTTTCTTTAATATCCGCACCAAAAGACTCTGCTTTTAATTCTAGCTCTTTAATTTTTACGTACGGACCTAAACGCTTTTTATACTCTAAAACCGCATCTTTTATATAAGGCTCTTTGATTTTTCCAATTGAGATAATATTAATAATCATTTATTCATCATCTAATAAAATTAGTTTTAAGTCATCATTCTCTGTATTTAGAATAGCAAAAGTAGCTGGATAATAATCTCCTGTAACACAACCTGGGTTTACCATTCTACATGAATTAATTTTCTCTTCCCAGGGTTTGTGGGTGTGTCCATAAAAAACAATTTGACATTTTCCTTTTTGACATATATTGCGAGCAACATTTGGGTAATGAGTAAAAGCCAACTTCCTCTCCCCTATTTCTATCTCCCCCTTTTTGGGAAACATCTTTACACCTCTATATTCTTTACGACCTTTCAGTTCAGACATGTGAGCATCGTCCATATTCCCAAAAACATGATAAACTTCGCCCTGAAAGTTACTTACAATAAAATCGAGCATCTCTGAAGACGCTAGATCCCCACAAGAGATAAGCTTCTCTACGCTATACTCCTTTGCAATATTTAGAGTTTTTTTGAGGTTCACTTCGTTATTGTGAACATCTGAAATAATTGCTATTTTCATATTTCTATACTAACACGGAGTTTTTAAATAAAAAAGGCGACCTATTTTAGATCGCCTGTATGTCTATACTGCTATTCTATTTTTATCTGAGAAAGTCTCGTTATTCTGTCCTGATAAGGGTGTTTTTCCATGTAATGCTTTTCGTAAATCGACATCAGCGCCAAAATTATTAACCCCATAAATATTTTTCCCTTCTTTGTCGAATTTAACTATAAACTCACGTTTACCACCAATTGAAGACAAGATTGCGCCTAAAAATATTTTTTTACTCAACCTCTCTACAATCTCTAATTCACCTCCATCTCTTCTCGGCAAAACGTCTCCAACACCATAAAAATCTAATAAATTTATCACTAAACCTCCTAGAAAAAAATAAAAGCGATCAAGAAACTGATCGCAGTACATTATAAACTAAGCAACAGCAGACTTTTTGGAAAGCGAACGAACGCTCGATAGTGAAACTACATTCAAATCATAAATACCCTCAAGGTTTCTTCCATTAAATTGCCATGAAGACGTCATGCTCCCTCTTAGGGCTGTAGATTTGTCAGTATGAACCTCTCCTTCGAAGGTTTTGTTAATAGAGTCAATCTTGGTAACTTTTATCCTGGCACCGCACCTTGTCTGGAGGTTTGACTTAAACCCAGTTTCTATCTTAATGTTTGTTTTCAATTTCTCTCCCCTTATATTTGTGTTTAGTTTATATATTTTTATTAAAAGAACAACCTTTTTATATTAACCGAAAATAGAATATTAGTCAAGTGTTTAATTTATTTTTGACTTTATTTTAATTTCAACATTAAGACGCTCTCCAAATGTGGAGTTTGCGGATACATATCAAACAAGCGCCACTTTTTTATTTTATATATTTTAGAAAATTCTTTCATGTCTCTTAACTGAGTATATGGGTTACAAGAAACATAAACAAATGTCTCTGGACCAATATTCATAATCTGCTTAACTGCTTTGGGGTGCATCCCAGATCTTGGTGGGTCAACTATCAAAGTATCACCCTTAGATAGGTATGATGTCAAATCTTGTTTTTCTGTTTCACCGCCATATGTTTTTAAGTTTGATATATTATTTTTTATTGCGTTCTCATTGGTTATTTCAGAAGCTTTTTTATCAAACTCCACAGAATGAATATCGGTAAACAAATCAGCCAAACAAATACCAATAGTCCCAACCCCAGAATACAAATCAACTAAAGTTTTATTGCTCTTAAGATTCTTTTTGAGGTACGTGACAATCTCCTCAAAAGCTTGAGGATTTATCTGAAAGAATGAATCATAATAGTATTTTAAAATCTTGTTATCAATATTTTCTAGTATTGAATCTTCTCCCTTTTTATGCAAAATCTCCGTACAAACAGTCGCAGGTGATTGTGGGTCAGAATAAATTATTTGCCAACCCTTAATGTCAGCATTGTCTAAATCTATTTTCACAAAATCTTTATCAGTAACATAGAGCGCAACAAGGCATTTATTCTCATAAATTGAATATCTAATCAAAAGATTTTTCAATTTATCCTTAGTAATCTTTTTGTTTTTTATTATTTGTAATACTTGATCAGCAACTTTATTTACTTTTTCATGCGCTAAACAGCATGAATCCAGATCAGAATACAAACCATGTCTATATCTTTTATGTAAAGCCAATCTTAATTCTCCATTTAGCTCTGTAAAACTAAACTCCATCTTATTTCTA
Source organism: Candidatus Parcubacteria bacterium (assembly GCA_002869265.1). Taxonomy (GTDB): domain Bacteria; phylum Patescibacteriota; class Patescibacteriia; order Patescibacteriales; family BM507; genus BM507. Next base: position 180,595 of record PKTH01000036.1, on the reverse strand, counting down.
TAATGAAGTTTCTCCTGGCTTTGAATTATTTTTGGATTTGGTTTTTTTTGCTTTGAGAGTTCATTTTTAAATGCTTTTACCACCAAGTCCTTTTTAATCTTCAGCTGATATTTTTCATCAATAGTTTGCCAAGGACCACAGCTAAGATAATGACTCTCCTTTGGGTCTCTTCTTTTTCTCAATGCTTTCTTAACCTCAATAATTTCTGCTTTCCAAGCTCTCTTTTTCCTCTTAGTTGGTTTGGCTAATATAATTTCACCTGGATATGCTCCAAAAATATGGATTTCTTTTTTCCCAAGAAACCCAACACCCTCTCCATTATTAGAGATTTTTTCAATTTTTAATTCAAATTCTGCTGGAAGCCTTCTTGACATATATTTATTATTGTGTTAACCTAGAAAAGGTTCTTTTTTATTAAAATTACGAAAACTTATTACAAAGGAGAGAAAATGCAAAAGGATATTTATTTTTTTATTTCTATCTTTGCAGGGTTAATTGCTGTGGGGACCGCTATTGGACACGGAATTTACGAAGAATACAATGTAAGTCTTTACGAAAACTTCTTCGCAAGCCCCATAAACATTCTAGTCTCTTTTTACGGGTCTGCGCTCTTGGCTGTTTTTTTCAACATCCTTTCAGGAATCGAGAGACGATCGATCAAGGAAAAAAACGAAAAACTTGCACGATCTCCAAGTATCCACCTATAAGTGTGAGCCGGATAACTTTTATAGTTTATCCGGTTTTTTATTTTAAAACAAGAAAAGTAAATACAAAATTATTGACAAATTATTAATATTATGCTAGTATAAAATGTCCTTTAAATTCGTTACAGCTCTTAAGTATGTGAGCTTGTCTAAACTCACATTCTCAAGGGCATGATCACAATGATCATAGAATACCGGGTTAGTCGCCGGGATGCCCAAAGATAAATATATGGTAAAAGCATTTTCTGGGGCTCTCAGCTTGGCACTAGCCATACTGGTTATTCGTGTAGCCCTACCAGAGGTAGCAGAGATACTAAATGAGATTTTAATAAAGATATTTTCTTTATTAAACACCAGTCTTGATTTAGCATCCCAAAGCTACGCCCAATAAAACAAAAAGGTTTGCCATGTGCAAACCTTTTTTCCTTTTATAATGAAATTTTTATTTTTTAATCGAATCTATCCAAGAGCTAAGCTTGTCATTTAATTTCAAAGAAGCGTTTTTTTGCTTTTCTGCTAAACTTGTAAAAAAAGTTAAGGCTAAGCCCCTAGCATTGATTGTTGATTCTTCATCCTCGAAACCTTCATCTATCCCGGCAACTTCTCCAAGCACTATGTCATTTTCATTTACTGGAATTACAGATCCTGATGGGTATGAAATAGAAGAAGATTTTTCTTTAATATAATTTGATAATTCTTCTCTGCTTGGAGTATTTTTCTTTGCAACTGATGCTTCCTCATCTATAACTTTAGTTAAAACAAGGGAATTTATTTTTTCATAAGGAACCCTGACTAGGAAATCTATTTTCCTGGTTAAAGAATCTGCTGCCTCTGGGAATAAAAAGACAGTATAAAACGAAAGTAACAACAGGATGGCTGAGGCGATAATAGCACTATGGATATTGTGAGCTTTGGCAAAGTCATTTTTACTTTTCTTTGACTTTGGACTTGAAGTAACTAAAGAATTAAAATCATCGTTAATTTTTTTGAATTCTTTATTCCATTTACTTACGAATTCTTTTTCTATGTCTATTGTCTCTTTATCTTCTTGAATTATCTTCCCTGTCTCAATTTTCTTTTCTTCTTTTTTATTGGTTTCTGGAAAATTCTTATTTACCATATAACCAAAAAAAGTAAAATCTCTTCTATACTCATCAAGCCAGGCCTGAGAAGAATAGACTGTGTTAGATTTTTTTTCAAATTTAAGCCTTTCTAATTTTATCTGCTCTGTTAAAAAGGAAATTGTTAAACCGTTATCTTGTGCTAAGACTTTTAAGCTTACTAATTTTTTAACTCCTTGCTTGTTCATGTTTTATACACATTAGGGATTTATTATTATAAAATTATAACACAAAAATTAATTATTCGCCAAGACTTATTTTTTTTCAAAAAAAAGCCCTAATGACCAGGAGGGTTAGGTCGATTAGGGCTAAGGGGACAGGCAGCCGGCCTGTCCAAAAAGTGTTTGTTTATAATGATCTATATCGCGACTATCATATTAGTACATTATTCAAAATATGTCAATACCCTAAAATCAACTTAACTTAGTCTTTAGCTGGCTTTAATGCTTGCAATAATATTTTATTTATGTTAATATTCTAGCGGACAAGTGAAGAACGCTTGTTTTTATATTTATTATAATTTTAGTTAATATATGAAAAAAGATATTCACCCAAACTACAACACGAAAGCAAAGGTTGTTTGTGCTTGTGGAAATGTTATTGAAACTGGTTCTACTGTTGATGAAACAAAAACGGAACTTTGCTCAAATTGCCACCCATTCTACACTGGCAAGCAAAAGCTAGTTGATACAGCAAGAAGAGTTGAGAAGTTTAAAGCAAAAGTAGATGCTCAAAAAGAGACAGCAAAAGTCAGAAAAGGTAAAAAAGTAAAACGAGCAGCTAGAGCAGAAGTCAAAGCACAAGAGGAGGAGAAATAAATATTTTACGGCTATTTTTATTTATGTTAATTTTTTAGTATAAATAAAAATAGCCGTTTTATATATGCACGAAGATATAATCAAAAAATTTAACGAACTAGAAAAAAAGCTATCTGACCCTACAATAGTTTCAGATGTTAATAATTTTTCAAAAGTTTCAAAGGAACACGCTCAATTAAAAGATCTAGTTGAGATGATTCATCGTGCAAATGATATAGAAAAACAGATTAGCGATAACAAAGAGCTAATCTCAAAAGAGAATGACAAAGAAATGATTGAAATGGCCAAAGAAGAAAACATCAATCTAGAAGAAGAATTTGAGAAGCTCAATAAGAAAATTTATGAGGAACTAAATCCGGCAGATCCAAATGATAAGAAAGACGTTATCGTAGAGATACGTGCTGGGACAGGCGGTGATGAATCTGCACTATTTGTAGCAGAAGTTTTTCGTATGTACTCACGCTTCGCTGAAAACAATTCCTGGAAATTAGAGATTATTAGCTCGAGCCCAATTGGCATAGGAGGTTTCAAAGAAATAGTTTTTTCTGTAAAAGGCCGCGATGTATTTAAAAACCTTAAGTGGGAACGAGGCACTCATCGAGTACAAAGAGTCCCTGAGACTGAAAAACAAGGCCGAGTACACACCTCCGCAATAACTGTCGCTGTATTACCCGAAGCGGAAGAGGTTGATTTCGAAATAAAAGACGCCGATCTAAAGGTTGATGTATATTCAGCTTCTGGGCCTGGCGGTCAAAGCGTCAACACTTCTAATTCAGCGGTTAGACTCACCTACCTTCCCCTAAATGTAGTTGCGACTTGTCAGGATCAAAAATCACAGCAACAAAACAAAGCAAAGGCGATGCAAGTACTTAGATCTAGGGTGTTTGCCAAAATTGAAGAAGATAAAGCTCGGGAAGACGCAGCTGCCCGAAAAGAGCAAGTTGGCTCAGGAGATAGAAGTGAAAAAATACGTACCTATAATTTCCCACAAGACAGAATCACGGACCACAGGATAGGCAAAAACTGGAGCAATATTCCAAAAATAATGGACGGCGGTATTTCTGACATAATTAAAGAACTAAAGAAAACTGTCTAAGAGGCAGTTTTTTTAATATGACAATAGCTGAACTAAGAAAAAAATACTTTAATAGAATAGATTCATTTGACTTTGATATCTTACTTTCTTCTGTTTTAAAAAAACCAAAAGAGTACATTATAACTTATCCAACTAAACCTTTAAATGCAAAAACAATTCAAAAAATTGAGAATCTATTTAAAAAAAGAATAAATAATGAGCCTCTAGCTTATATAATTGGTGAAAAAGGTTTTTTTGGTTTAAATTTTTTCGTCAACAAAAATGTTCTGATCCCAAGGCCTGAATCTGAAATTATTGTTGAAGAAGTCCTAAAAAAAACCAAAGAGCCAAATACTGTTATTGATGTCGGAACTGGTTCGGGCTGTTTAGCTATCTCCATCGCAAAAAGTTCACCAAATAAAAACGTAATTGCCTTAGATATATCAAAAGAAGCTTTAAGTACTGCTAAAAAGAATGCTAGATTAAATAAGCTTGACACTACTATAGATTTTAGAAGGAGTGATCTACTCGATTATATTTTAAAAAATCCCAATTCAATTCTTCATAAAAACATAATTATTACAGCTAACCTCCCCTATTTAACTGCGAGACAAATTTCTGCTTCTCCTTCAATAAAAAAAGAGCCCCGTCTTGCACTTTTGGCTGGGGCTGATGGCTTAAAATATTACAAAAAACTCTTTAAACAAATAAGCTCATTACTAGAAATAAGAAGTGAATCAAGCATATTTTTAATCTGCGAAATAGACCCTGGTCAAGTAAGCGGCATCCGGAAAATAGCCAGAGAATTACTTGTCCCAAAATTCTCTATCCAAATAAAAAAAGACCTTAGAGGCCTAAATCGTTTTGCTGTTTTATCTATTGCACAAAAAATTTAATAGACAACTTCTATTTCTGGCTTAAGAACTTCTAGCCAGGTAGTTCCCCTATTGAATTCTACCTCTTTCTTATCTTCATTATAAAAACGCATTCTAGCTGTAGAACTATTTTTTTGCCAAAAGCCTTTTTGACAAAAACCATCAAGACAAATTACCGCCTCGCCTTCACCAATATTGTCAATTTTTAATCTCAGTTCACTATCTAGAACTTCTGCCCCCATGTAGGCAACAAGAACATTCTTTGCCTTTACCATATCACCATCCTCATCTCTATGCTCGTCACCAGCTGTGTATCTAATATATGAATTTTCATCTTTGTTGTATTTCCATTCAACAGCATAAAGATCTCTTTCAAAATTAATAACTATTGAACTCGAGTCACCTCTATCGTCAAATTCTGCTTCATCTTTAAATATCCAAGAAATATATTCACCCTTATCAAGTCCTTTTCTTTCTAAATATTTATCTATGTTTTCACCTGAACTAAAAACATTATGAGGAGCTTCATTCACTCCGTCTCTCCAAAAATATTTCCCGTTATAAAATTCATTTAAATTGACTACATTTTCTTTTACTATTTTTGCTAAAGCTTCAGGGCTTCCTCCTACATGGACAAATAGAGCCGAAAGTCCTCGAGACCAATCAATAAAATATGGCCGAGCGCTCCTAATGGGTCCTATTCTGTCTGGTTTTTGTAGGTCAGCAAAAAAAGCTAAAAAACGAGTAATACCACCTTCGGCCTCAGCCTCTATAACTAAGTTAGCATCTGCAATCCCGGCTTGAGGTCTTGCCTCTAAGTGGTTTTCTATTACTATAGCCACTGGGAATATATTTTCTTCTCCTTTTGGTACTAAAACACCGTCTATTCCCCGTTCAACGCAGTCAAGGCAACTAGACTCCTCTACTTTCTCCTCTTCAACGACTTTCACTAAGTCCTCCTCAATATTTGAGTAATATTTTGTAATAATTTTGTAGGCGAAAAAACTTAAAATAAGAGAAATTACAATAAGAGTAACATCCAAATATTTCCAGATATTTTTTTGTTTATTCGCCTCCATTATTGAGAATATTTTATTCTTCTTTTTTATCTTCGCCTTCTGCTTTCTCGACTTCTTCTTTCCCTTCTTCAGTCGCTTCTGCTGTTTCTACTGGCTCCTCTTCTACTTCCTTCTTTTGTTCTACAACAGTCGCCACAGAATCATGAGAATCGTTGGCAATTGTGTATGCCTCTGAAATTTTAAGATCAGCTACTGTTATTGTGTCTCCAACTTCCTTCAAAACAGAGATATCAACATCAAAATGAGACACTAAGTCAGCTGGAGAGCACTCCACATTAATAGCATCCATATTTTTAAGCAGGATCCCTTTCTTAACCTCAACTGCCTCAGATTCTCCAATAAACTCTAGAGCAATTGAAGTTGAAAGTTTCTTTGACTCATCAATCTTATAAAAATCAACGTGTATTATTTGGTTCTTATGATTATATTGCAAATCTTTTATGATAACCTTTACGGGCTTTTCTAATGAATCAACTTTTAGATCAATCATAGCAGAAGATCCTGCCTCTCCGTAGATTTTATCAAGTTCCACTGAATTTACTTTCAAAGACATGTTTTCATATTCTTGTCCGTAAATAACTGCAGGAACTCCAGCGGCTTCTTTAATTTCACTAATCTTTTCACCAGATTCTCTTTTTTTTGCATTTAAAACGATTTTTTGGGTCATAAATTTATTAAGTATTAATTTTTGATTTAATTATAATATTTTGCATAATTCCGGCCATTACCAGACTTGAAATAATAGCACTTCCTCCATAACTAATAAAAGGCAAGGAAATGCCTACTACTGGTAATATACCGATGTTCATACCTATGTTAATAAACATTTCAATAAAAATCAATACCACTATACCAAGGACAATAAAAATACCAAAATCATTGTTTATTTTTCGAAGAATATATATAGATCTGAAGAAAAATACCAAAAAAAGGACTAAAACTAGCGAAACACCCAAAAATCCTAATTCCTCTGAAATCACAGCAAATATAAAGTCGTTCTGAGCCTCTGGTAAAAACTTTAACTGAGATTGAGAGCCAAAGCCAATACCACGTCCAATCAAGCCCCCCGAGCCAACTGCGATTATTGCTTGAGTGACATTATAACCTTGGTTCAGAGGATCAAAAGAAGGATTAAGAAAAGTAGAAATTCTTTTCTTTTGATAGTCTTCAAAAAAGACAAACCAACCAGAAATAAATACAAAGAACACAATTCCTATAATTATTAAAAAATATCTCTTTTTGAACCCTGCAACAACAACCAATGCTCCCCACAAGGCAAACAACAGTAAAGAAGAACCGAAATCTGGTTGACTCAAAACAAGTGCTGCCAGAACAAAAGTGCCTAGTCCAGATATAAATAAATGTTTCAAGGGATTTAATTTAATAGAAGTCGATGAAAAATATTTAGCTAAAAATATTATAAGAACTATTTTTATAAATTCAACTGGTTGGATATTAAAAGGTCCAACACTAAACCATCCCCTAGTTCCTCTAACTTCAACACCAAAAAACAGAACCGCTAATAAAAGCAAGATGCCAAAAATATAAATATAAGTGCTAAAACTTCTTAGATTAAAATAATCAAAAAAAACAAAGAAAAAAAACAAAGAAAGACCAATTCCTATAAACAAAATTTGTTTTTTAAATGAGACCAGGTTAAAACTATCTTGACCCAGGGCAACACTATATATCTCAACCAAACCAAAGCTCAAAAGAAGAAGTACTGTAAAAAACAGTACCCAGTCGAGATTTTTTAAATATAATACTATTTTTGACATCAACTTTTCATAATTAAGGAATATAGGTAATATTGTCTTTCATTATGTCAATATTGGGAACAACCTCAATATTGTCAGCTCTGTTTACCTTTCCTGGCCAAGTAATATCAATACCTCTTGTTTCCCCTGACTCTATCCTCTCAATTGGATATTGATTAACAGAGGCTAAACGCCCTCTGGAATATAACAGGATATCTAAACTTAGTTCGTAATAAGAATAAGCAGAATTATTCGTAAGGTCAAATTTAACTGAGCTTAAATTTAACTTCTCTGACAAATTGCTTTCCTTGGGGTTTGAAAAAACCTTATTATCAACTATAAAATCTATATAATTATCTCTGTACTCAGCCCATTCTTTAATTTTGTGCCCATCTAGCTTTGTCCAAGAATGCTCAACTTCAAGGCTGACTGAGGATGGCCTCCTGGAAAGTTTTTGATCTAGTAACATTAGATATTTTTCCTCTTCAGGGAGAATAAAGTCATTAAAAGGTCCTAACTTTTCATTGTTAAATAGAATAAAATAAGAAAATCTTGAATAATACCTACTATTGATGTTTTTAATCTTAATGACTATATCATAAGTTCCATTTGAATTTAACAAAACCTCAGCTGTCCCGACCTGCAGCTCCTGTGGAGCGGTTTTTACAACTTCACTATGTTTAATTCCAGAATTATTTATCATACTAGCAACCAAGGCCTGATCTTCTTTCATGCCAATTAATACATAATGACCAAATGTTTTAAAAAAGGAAAACCAAGTCACAAAGCCAATCAAACCAAGAAATATGTAAACAGTCAACATTAGGCCTTTCTGGTGCTCCAAATACCACAGACCAAAACCTAACTTTTTAAGTGAGACTCCATCTCTTTCCTTAAATCTATCGATATTAACTTTTGAAATACTATCTTCCTCTTTTTTTAGGTCTAAATCCTCTAAATTGTCTAGATTATTTTCATTTTGCATGATCATATTTTAGCACATTTTAGCAAAAACTCACAATCAAAACTAAACTTATATAAGCTTGTAATATATGTTATTATTTGATAAAATATACACAGTAAAGTCATTTATGACTTTGCTTTTTAATCTAAAATTAGTAATAAATATTATATATTATGGCGAAAGAAAAAGCTAAAAAAAGCAGCAGTAAAGAATACTCCGCTGATTCGATAACAGTCCTTGAAGGTCTTGACCCAGTAAGAAAAAGACCAGGAATGTATATTGGTTCAACTGCTTCAGCTGGTCTGCATCACTTAATTTGGGAAGTTGTGGATAACGGAATTGATGAAGCAATGGCCGGATATGCTACAGAAATAAAAGTTACCCTTCTCTCAGATGGAATGGTTGAAGTAGAAGATAATGGTCGTGGTATCCCTGTCGACGTTCATAAGGCCACTGGTATCTCTGCCCTGGAAACAGTTTTAACAAAACTCCACGCTGGTGGTAAATTTGGAGATGGAGCCTACAAAGTTTCTGGAGGATTGCACGGTGTTGGTGTCTCAGTAGTAAATGCCCTATCAACCTATCTAAAAGCCGAGGTTCATCAAAATGGCAAAATTTGGTCTCAAGAATATAAAATTGGAAAACCAAAAGCCAAAATTAAAAGCACTGGCAAAACAACAAAAACCGGGACCATAATCACCTTTAAACCAGATGACTCTATTTTCTCCGAAACAGAATTCAATTGGGGTAAAATTTTAGACAGACTAAGACAGCAAGCATATCTCACCAAGGGAATCACCATGAGTATTCATGACAGAAGAGATGGTCACAAGGAAAAAGATTACAAATTCTATTTCGAGGGGGGTATCAAGTCTTACATTAAAGCACTTCATCACAACAAATCTGTTAAAAATGAAACTATTTATTATGTAGAAAAAGACACTCCAGAAGCTAAGGTAGAAGTTGCTCTTCAATATAACGACGAATTCAACGAAACGGCACTTGCCTTTGCTAATAATATTTACAACCTTGAGGGTGGAACTCATATGGTTGGTTTTAGAACTGCCCTTACAAGGACTCTTAACTCTTATGCCCGAAATCACAACCTCCTAAAAGAAAAAGACGAAAATCTTACTGGCGATGATGTACGTGAAGGTCTAACTGCAATAATTAGTGTAAAAATAACTGATCCTCAATTTGAAGGTCAAACCAAAGGAAAGCTTGGAAATGCTGAAGTCAAGGGAGCTGTTGAATCTGTCTTCGGTGAAAATTTTACTATTTTCCTTGAAGAACACCCAAAAGAAGCTGAGGCAATCATCGGCAAATGTATTCTATCATCTCAAGCAAGAATTGCCGCTAGAACTGCAAGAGCCAGTATTCTACGAAAAGGAGCTCTTGATGGCATGACCCTTCCTGGGAAACTATCAGATTGTTCCAGTAGAAAAGCAGAGGAATCTGAGCTTTTTATTGTTGAGGGAGACTCTGCTGGTGGCTCTGCTAAACAGGGTCGAGATAGAAAGTTCCAAGCTATTCTTCCTTTGCGCGGTAAAATCCTAAACGTAGAAAGAGCCAGATTAGATAAAATGCTTGCTAATAACGAAGTAAAGAATCTGGTTATCGCCCTTGGGACAAACATTGACGAACAATTTGATATTGAAAAACTACGTTATCACAGAGTTGTTATTATGACTGATGCTGATGTTGATGGATCTCATATCAGAACCTTGCTTTTAACTCTTTTCTATAGACATTTCACTGAGTTGGTTCTAAATGGTCATCTCTATATCGCTCAACCGCCTTTATACCAACTAAAAAAGGGGTCTACTGTAAAATATGTCTACACTGAAGAAGAGAAGGTTTCCGGAATAAAAGAGCTCGGTGGTGAGGTTCAAGAAGCTGCTGAGGAAAACAATGAGGAGGATGATAATAATGAAGAGGAAGAAGAAGTTGTTGAAACAAAAAAAGGTGGTGCCAAGATTCAAATTCAAAGATACAAAGGTCTTGGTGAAATGAACCCTGAACAACTTTGGGAAACAACTATGGACCCGAAGACAAGGAAGATGAAGCAAGTGACTGTTGAAGATGCTGCAAGAGCTGATGAAATATTTGACATGTTAATGGGTGGTAATGTTTTACCAAGAAAAAATTTCATCCAAACTCATGCAAAGAAAGTAGAAAATCTAGACGTATAAAATACTATACAAAAAAAGACCTAAAAAATGGTCTTTTTTTGTATTCAATTCTATGACCTCATCCCCGCTTTTGGGATTTCTATAAAAAATGTAGTTCCTTCTCCAAGATTTGATTCAAAAAATATTTCTATTCCAAATCTATTTAAAAGTTTTTTAGCTACATACAAACTGGTTCCTGACCCCTTTATGTTTCTTGATATTGAATTACTCGCTCTATAAAATTTACCAAAAATTTTATCTTGGTCTGAATCCGGAATTCCCATCCCATTGTCTTTTATGCTCAAAAGATAACTAAAACCAAGTTCTTTAATCTCAATATCAATTAAAGTATTAATATCATTGGTATAGAGAATTGAGTTATCGATTATCGAGTGAAAAATTTTTGAAAAAATATTTCTATCCAAATTTATTTTAACTTCTTCGTCTATTGTTTCTCGAAAACTAAAGTCAACATTTTCGATAGTTTTGTTTTCCGAGTATTCTCTAATAAGATCTTTTAGAAAAGGGATTATAGTGATTTCCTCTGTCTGAAGATCAATTTCTGCATTGGCAACCATCGCAACATCTTCAAGTTTATGCACTATGGTGTCCATTGTCATCGATGACCTGTGTATATTATCAATACAGTCCTTTTGTTCGTTAGTCAAATCGCCCAGCTTGCCTGAACTTAACATTTCTGTAAAAAGTTTAATATAAGCTAGAGGGTTTTTAAAATTAGGTGATAAAATTGTTTTGAAATCACAATCATTTTTTTCTTTTCGAAATCCTTGCTTTTCCTCCCCCTTTTGATGTAATATCATAACCCCTCCCACAACTTTTTTATTATAATCCGTTACCTGTGTTATTAATATTTCGAATTTTCTCCCAATAAGCTCTACATTAGGTATACGATAGAGCTCTTCAGTCCTTAAAGATAGATCAACATGAAATTCTAAATTATATTTTGAAAACATTTTATACAAGTTGTTTAAAGAAAAGTTTTCGTTATCAAGCCCTAATATCTTTTTAACAGACCAATTCTTAAGTATAATATTTTTATCAATGTCATACATTATTACGCCATCTGTAAGTGCCTGCACCAATGATTCAATATTTTCTTTAGACTTTAGTTCATAAATCTTTTTGTTTAACTCCTTATTGCTAGATTTTAATTCCTTGTCCATTTCATTAAATACATTAAAAAGTGCCCCTATTTCATTATCCTTTTTATATTTAAGCATTTCATGGACCTCCCCTCTGCCAATCTTAATTGCAAAGTCCTTTAAACTTGTTAGTGGCCTTAGAATGTCTTTATTTAACACTCTCTTGATATATAGAAGAAAAATAATAAACAAAACAATAACTGAGAAACACAATATGAACAAAACTGTGTAAATAAAAGAAATTTGCTTACCAATATTTGATCTAGCGATAACCAGGGAATTGCTAGAATCTCTTGAAAAAAGAGATAAAATATAATTATCAAAGTTCTCAATCCTTCCCAATGAAAATCCTCCAGTATATCCAGCATCTTCTATGGCGAAAGAATTTAAAGAATCCGAATATTCCTCAAAGAATGAAAAAACCCTAGATTGAGGGCTGAAAAGATCGCTTTTGTTTACAACTATTTTTAACTCATTAACAGATAGCATTAAATCATCTAATAATTGCTGGTCCTGGCTGTTAGACAGAAAATCATTTTCCTGTCTTTTTATTTTATTGTAAAGCACTAAAGATTCATATAAAAATTCTTTTGAGGAGCTAGCGTTGGTTTCTGAATTAAAAATAGATTTTTCAAAAGACTCCCTTCTTCCAATTATTAATTCTCTCGCCATAGTCACCCTCTCCTCTGCTGTGCTGTTCTTCAAAAACCCTTCTTTTGCTGCAGTAATAAAATCAAAAACTAAAATCTGATTAGTCCTAATATTCTCTACTAATTCAAAACATTTCTCATCTCCACAGTCATTATTTATACCATCCAATAAGGTTATTATTCTTGAATTAAATTTAACTAGATTTTCTTCAAAGTTTTTCTCTTCTTCTGCAAGCAACTCAACATCATTACTAATAATTTCCGAATAGTCCCTCAACATTAATCTCTCCAAAACTAAATTATCTGAAAGCTCTGTTATTCTATTAAGCTTTCCTTGATATTCTTTAGTTAAATAAATACCAAAAAAACTCAAAATAATTATTAAAACCATTAAGACAATCACAAAAAAGAAGCTTTTATCTAGCTTTTGTTTTAGTTGCATCGCTATATTCTTATTTATATATTATACAACAAAACCCTACTGCGCTCAATCAAAAAAACCGCCTCCTCAGCGGTCTCAAGAAATCAATATTCAATAATGCAATTACCACTCCTCTTTTGTAAGGTCGGGAGTGTCTTCAACGGCTACTATTCTAAATTTTCTACTTCCAAGAGACTGACCTCTTGTATTTGTTATATCAACCATCCAGAGACCTTCTTGTAGAGAATATTTATATGAATAACCACGATAGCCACCGTCTCTGCCTCCAATTACCTGGTAAGGAATAGAGCTTCGGAGCGTCCACTCACTATTGGTTTCGTCGAAAAAATACCACTTATGAAATATTTCAACTGAAATTTTTGTTGGTGCAAAAATGGATGCAAACAGATAAACAGGCTCCCCTTCTACCCAGGAATATCTTTTTTTTGATTTACTTCCAAGAGGGAAAATTGATTTTTCATATTCAATTTCATAAATACCCCCATTATGTTTAACTGAGTGAACTAGTTCTGCGCTTTTCAGCGATAAGGGAATGGGAGGGATTATATTAAAATAATAAAAAAAATTGAAAGTAAAAATTATAAAAAATATACTAACTGTAATTGAGCGTATATTTAACAATAATCTTTTTGGGAATAATTTATATAAAATTAAGAGGATGGATAATATAAAAGATATCGAAAAAACATTACTATAAATAAACGAGAAATCATCAATTTTCTTTGTTACTAGAGGGACTAAAAAAACTGAATAAGAAAAAAACAATATAAAATAAATAGATAATTGAAAACTAAGTTGTTTATATTTATCCCTAAAGAATTCATTACCAATCAATAAACCGATCAAAAGCACAAGAAAAGACCAGCTTGCAATAATGCTTGAGCTTCTGAAATAAAAAATAAAAAAAGCGCTAAAAAGAGCACCAAAAGAAAATTGTAGAACAATTGATAAGAAAGCATCGGTTTTTCTAAAATATCTGTGCTTTAAATAGCCAGCATGAAAAAAATTCAAAACAAAAATCGAAAAAAGAGACAAAGCAAGATAAAAAGCTATAACAAAATTTTCAACCCAGAGATCGATTCTTCTTAAGGTAAGGTTGTCGAAGATAAAACCAAAAGTAATTGCCCCGGGAGACAAATATTTTTCATTCTTATAAACAAAATTTTTTATAGCTTTAAACATAAAATTCTACCCAAGGCTCTGGGATAGGGATTCGAACCCCAATTGACGGGACCAGAACCCGCAGTCCTACCATTAGACGATCCCAGAACACTGAATAGAATTAATTGTTTACAACCTTCCCCCCAAAAGTTTTTAAAAGATTGTCCATCATATTACCTTTTTCGTCATTCTTCTCTTTTGTTTGCACATCTTCAAAACTAGGCTCTTTTTCTACAAAATCGTTTACAGGATTAGTTTCTAAGCCAGCCTCTACAACGGCTTCAACCTCTATTTTTTCACCGAAAACTCCGTGAAGAACTTTTTCGAGAGTAGCTCTAATAGAAACATCCTCTATCCTATCTTTGTGAAATTTATATTTTGTAGCAAGTCTTAACTTTGAGCCTATAAGATCTTTCGGCCTTGAAGCTTGGATTACCAAAACTAAAGAGTGGTTTATTCTCTTTATTTTTGCAATAACCTCTGACCATCTAGAATTTATATCACTCAAACTAATATTTGAATTACTTTTAACCACAGCCTCATCGTTTGTAGCTTCCGGAGTTTCATTTGGAGTATCTTTTGCGCTTACGCTAGCTTTGTTGTCTACAACATTATTACTCACCACTGTTTTTGGCCTATTATCAGAAAATGTACTTAAGGTTTTAATGATTGCAATTTCTAGAGGTAACTGAATAATAAACGAGTTTTTTATTTTTTGCTTTGCATTAGAGAAATTCTCAATAAAATCTATAATTTTATTTAGATCTAGTTTTTTAGACAAATCAATTATTTTGGTTTCTAGGTTCTCACCTAAATTTATTCCAACCTTCCCATCAAGACTTGGGTCTACTGAAATAAACATTAATTTTCTCAGAACTTCATTTAAATCGTCTAAAAAAATAATAAGGTTAACACCATCGTTCATCAATTTATTAACAAAGGTAATGGATTTTGCAATGTCCTTTGTAGTTAAAAGCTCAACGAATTTTACAGCTTCTTCAAATGTATTTTTAGGCACAATTAATTCTGCGTCTTCCTTTGTTATTTTTTTAGTTGATGAAATGGATACTATTTGACCAAACAAACTCTCAGCATCCCTCATATACCCATCAGACCTCTTAGCCACGGCTTCTAATACCTCCTTGTCTACGTTCAGACCTTCTTTGTTTGCAATATATGAAAGTTTTTTAACAACATCCTCTATCCCAATTTTTTTAAAATCAAATCTTTGACACCTAGATATAATAGTAGAAGGGACTTTATGAATTTCAGTCGTGCAAAGAATAAATATCACGTGAGCTGGTGGCTCTTCCAAAACTTTTAGTAGGGCATTAAAAGCACTAATGGAAAGCATGTGAACCTCATCTATAATAAAAACTTTATATTTTGATTTACTGGGAGTTATTCGAGACGCGTTGATGATATTTTCCCTAACATTATCAACTCCTGTGTGAGAAGCTGCGTCTATTTCTACTATATCTATACTTCTCCCCTCTGCAATATCAACACAGTTAGCGCATTTCCCACAAGCTTCGTGTTTGCCTTTTTTTAAATCTGTACAATTAATAGATTTAGCAAAAACTCTAGCCAGAGTAGTTTTACCCACAGCTCTAGGGCCACAAAAAAGATAGGCATGCGCAATTTTGGCTGCTTCTATTTCATGGCTTAATGTAATTTTTATGTGATTTTGGCCAACAACTTCATCAAAATTTTGTGGCCTATATTTTCTATATAAAGTTGACATCAATTTCTTTTAGTAAGTCTCCTTTCTTACAATATTATCGACAGCCGCCCATTGACTGTCAGCATTCTTAGGGACCAAGATTACAACTTCATCCCCAACATTACCCTTGAAGTAAGTAACACTAGCAGTTAAGACCTTCCAACTTTTGCCATCGGAGCTAACTATAAACTGACCACTTGCTCCTTTCTCGAGTTCGCCAACTACCCTATTTCTGTCGATAGGTCCAATTTGTTTATAAATAAATGTACCGTTATTTAATATTGTCAATTTTAGAATATCACCTTCTACTAATTTAGACTTAGACGCATAATTCGCGGGTATGGAATATTGCTTTCCATCTGGTCCAATCATATTTTCTCCATCAAAAACTCCCTCAACGATATTCCCCTCTTCATTCCCCTCCTGGGATTCTTTCTCTTTGGAAAAAGCATCATCACTCATCTGTGAAATCATTGCCCGATCAGATTCGTCTGTAGAAAAAACGGATAAAAGCTCAACAACCTTTTCATTGTTTTCCTTGGCGTTTTGTAAAAGCTTCTTGATTAGAGCTATTTTTGTTTTTGATAAACAAACTGTATCTTTATCCTCTTTTGATTTTTCTTCATCATTATTTTCCTCCTTTTTATCTTCTAGTTGATCGTCTATCTTATTTTCAGATTCAAAAGAAACATCTTCTTCTGAATCATTAAAATCAAGCTCGACATCTCCTAGGTCTTTTTCTTCTTCATCTGAAGAGAAAAAAGTGTTTGTGTTTGTCATATAATTTATTTAATATTGGTGTTTATTTTATAATTATTTGAAGTCTTTTTGTTTTTACATCTTACTTTATTTTGATTTTCTTGTAAAGAAGTTAGCAAAATCATTCATCTTCAAGTTTTCAAAGAAATACAGATTTAATAATGGGCCTATTTTATTTTAGTTTTCTTATTCACCTTGTTTATAACCAAAAGAGACAATATTAAAGACAATAAGGCCAAAAACCAAGCTACCAAAGAAATATAAACCAATACATAATATTTTTTTTCCAAACTATCTAGATTATTATTTGAAACATAAGTTTTTGCCTCAACCCCAGGGTTACTTAAAATATTTTCTGCAGTGGGCAAGGGTGTGGCCTCGTCACTTAATACTCCAAGATTCTTTAACTCCTCAAACTCTTCAGGAGAATAAAGAGTTTTAGTTTCCTGACTTGCGGTATTTTGATCTTGTTCTTGTTCCTCCTCTTCTATCATTGCAGGTTCAAATTGCTCAATATTTTTTAAGTCAGCTTGGTTGTCCTCTTCTGGTCTAGTTGTAACTGCTGGCCAATCTTCTAGATTTGTTGAATCAGATGGTGCTTGGCCCTCTGAACCAGCCTCTTGAGCATAGACCAAGGGTGAAAACAAAATTAAAACAATTGGAATAATTACCGAAAGTATTATTTTTTGTATTTTCATAAAATAAATTTATTATTAATAAGGATACAAATCAGTGGTCGAGAAAGTCTCTGTAACTGGTGCCCAGTATTCAACATCAAGATAACCGGTGTGTGTTCCCAAACCTGCACCATTAACTGCGAACCTAATAACATTGTCACTTGGTATTGGGGGTTGGCTTTCATCTACTACTGGGGTATAAAAATTACTACACGAAGTACTGAGTGGATTAACTGGTCTACACTTATAACCATAGTGGCCAATCCTAGTTTCAACACCAGCAATGAAATTCACTGCATGTACATATGTCATAAGAGTGCCAGGAGTTGAAAGTGTGAGTTTGGTTGTATATTTAGGAAGGGTAACATACTGAGAAACCCAAGTACCATAACCTCCACCAGATATATAAGTTTGGACCGTAAAACGGGTTGTTTTTTTCTCCCAAGGAGTACCGTCCCAACCGGTTGAAAGAGTTTTACATACTGTCCCAGTTTGATCACAAACCCTGGTTGCCCTAATAGTTCCTTCTACATCCAAGTTCGCATCTGGACTTGTATCATTTATACCAACGTTCCCAAATGCATCTATTGTCATTCTTTCAGTTGCTGAACCACTAGCAGGAGTGCCGAATTCCTTTGTATAGAATGCTAAAGATCCTCCTTTTTGTACAGAAGTGGGACTACCGTAAGCCCTCCCTAAAATCATAGCCGATGCATCAAGTGTCGAAGGAGAATCGCTAGTATCAAATAAAATTCTTCCCAATGTATCCCCAGCAAAAGTGATATCATCTTTTCTGGACATCAATAATTCTCCTCCATTTATTCCATTAGTTTTTCCAATTTCAGCCAGGCCGGTAGAATTTTCCATTACAACCCTACTCCAAGGAGTGGCTGGATTATTAGCTGTTTTTCTAAAATATAAATCCTGAGTCCAAAAACCACCAGCAAATTGCATAGCATAATTATTCGCAGGATTACTATGTCTTACATCTAAAAGGTGTTGCCAACTTGTTGCGCCTGGGTACCAATTTGCGGCGGGGGCTGGAGCACTTGTCTGAAAGAAACCACTCTGCGCCCCAGCATCCCCCTGGAGACCAGCATCCGCTCTAGTTTCTGTCCTTGAGTTTCCAGCACCATAATACAAAGTGCTTGACCTAAGTGAGCCATTAACATCTAGAGTATATGTTGGAGCGTTAGTGTTAATACCAATTCTTGCGGTAGTGCGGTCTATTACGAAATTATTACTAGAGACATCCCCACCATAGCCAATTTTAAATCTTCCTAAATCACTTTGGTCAATTCCCATGGAGTACCAGTAGTTTCCAGGATCATGAAAACGTATTTTGGAATCTATATCATTATTTTGTATTTCGATATTTCCATTTTGAATTTCAAGCTTATTATCAATACCAGAACCACCTATACCAACATTTCCGCCGTTACGGTTTAAAATAATGTTTGAAAAAGCTGTACCAACATCAACTGATTGAAGATAAGCTGCCCGAGCGTCTGTATCTACACCCATTAATAATACTTGATCAGTTCCCCAAATCTTAAAAGGGTGCTCCTGATACCATTCATTTTGAGATATTTCACCTTCCTTGTTGATTTGCAAATCTGCACCCGGGCTTGGAGTATTCACACCAATCTTCCCACTTACATCAACATCGCCTAGAACATCTAGATTTGTCGCAAAGTCATGATGCGTTAATTCAGCCTCATAAATAGTACCGACCGTTGATCCGTCAACTGGATTCTCTTCGTATGCTACCGTGGTCCCTCCACCAGAAGAGATTACACGAGCATTAATAGTCATATGTCTCCAATCACTTGGTTGTCTTGCCTGCAATTCATAATTTCCTGTTCCCAATTTTACAACTCTTACAACATCTTTAACTGGACCAGAGACCAAAGCATCATCCAGGGAATCGATTACATTGGTTGATCTTCTGCAACTTACATAAAATGTCATATTTTCTGCCTCAACCGATGAACCAAAATTTGTACCGGCATTCATTATATCGACTTTTAAACTTACCGCTCTCCAAGCAAGGTCATCCATTGTAATGGCTGCAATTTTTTTCCAATTAAGAGCCCCGTTAGCTGCGTTACTGCCGCCCCATTTCCATCTGTATTCAGGAAATAGATTTGAAAATTTCGTCTGAGTGCCATTAACAGAAAGAATTCCTTCCTCAGTTAAAGACATTCTTACAGCACCAGTTCCGCCATAATTATTTACAAACCTCATGTCGCCGTAGTAGTTGTCGATATATGCGTATTTAGAGGGACCCGATCTTATAATAAGTTGCGGTGAGTCGTCCATCGTGCTGGAAGCAATGGTTATACTATTGTTGAGAGTGATTGGCCCGGACTTAGTTTGTGCCAGGTCTCCAGTGCTCAATAATGACTGTGGATAGCCAAAGGGGGGAGAACTCGCTGGAGGAGTCCAGGTTGCTGCAAATGATTGGAGTGAAATAGATGCCCCAAGCACTACAAGCACAGTTAAATAAAACTTGAATTGGGTTTTAAACATATTTTTTTAATTAATATTTGATCTTCTTTTTATTTCTGCTTCAATTATGCTACGATCTCGTCCGTATTTAAATCTACTAAGCGTTTTGATTTTTTGGTCGACCCCATCCCGAACAGTTCCTAATACTGGCCAAGTTGTTCTCATAGAAAATGGTCTTGTGGCTGTATTATCGACCAACAATTTCATATAGGCTGTCCCCTTTTCAATATTTATTAAATCGTACTGGTTAAATGTAGGTGAGAATTCTTTTTCTAAAACCTCAGCGTCTTCTGATCCTATTTTAAATGAAGTCCAGGTGCCAACATTTCCAAAAACAGCATCTTTTATAGTAGAGTCCCCTTTGTTCACAAGTTGACCTATATACTGATGAGCAATAATAAGGTTTAAACCATATTTTCTAGCCTCTGATAAAATAGAAGAAATTGAGTCAGTGGTAAAATTTTGGAACTCATCTATGTATAAATAAAAGTCCTTTCTTTTTTCCGCTGAGATATCAGTCCTGGAAAGAGAAGCCATTAAAATTTTACCGATTAAAACAAGCCCCAATAGATAAGCATTTAGTTCTCCAATCTGCCCCTTAGATAAGTCAACCAATAGAATCTTCTGACCATCCATTATCTCCCGGAAATTGAAAGAGCTTTTTTGTTGACCAATTATCGGTCTCATTGTGTCATTTGATATAAATGTCGTTAATTTAGAAGTAATGTATGGGACAACATTTGCCAACGCAGCGTCTCCGCCTGCCTTTTCGGCTTCTTTCTCCCAAAACTCAACCACAGTATGATCTCGACAAGCAGCCAATTTCATCTTTCTAAATTCTGCATCAGCTAAAACTTTAGGAATTTCCATTAAGGTTGATCCGGTACTAGGATCATCCATTATCAAAAGCATTGCATTTCTTATGTATTGCTCAAAAATTGGACCTCCAGTTGATTTCAGATCATAAAGTTTATCAAAGATCTTTATCATCTCATTAATAACAAAAGTTTTCTGTTCGGGGTATTTGGGGTCATACTCTAATAAGTTAAGTGCCAGGGGTCTTTCTGTGTCTGCTGGAGCAAATAAAACCACATCCTCTGCTCTCTCTGGCGGTATTCTTTTCAAAACATCATCTATTAAATCGCCATGAGGATCAAGTAGACATATCCCATCTCCGTTCTCTATATCTTGAATTGCCATATTAGTAAGCATAACGGACTTACCTACACCAGATTTACCTATAATATAATGGTGTCTTCTCCTGTCTTCCTTTTTAAAATGAATGTCTTTATTAACACCCCTAAAAACATTTTTACCTAAAATAATACCTTCGCTTGGGACATCAGAAGGAGCCGCCGAGTGTCTAGCTGTTAACCAAACAATATTTGGTGTTTCAGCCCCCTTGAGAGGAAAGTGAAACATACTAGCCAGCTCTTCAGTATTAAAAATTCTAGCAATGGATTCATCAAATCTTCTATATATAAAATCATGGACAATTTTTTTCTGATTTCTTTTAATGAATTTTGAATTAAAATTATTTCCATATTCATAATGATTGTACTGACTCATAACATTTGAAATGTTATCAAGATAAATCTGAGCCTTGGCCTTATCGCTAGCGCTGACAACCACTCTTATATTTATTTCTAGCCCGGCTTTAGAATTTTTAGTTTCAATTTCTTTTAACATCTCTTCTTCCATCGAAGTTAGTCTTTTTTGATCCATCTGGTTTTGATTTAGCTCATCTTTCTTCTTGGGTTTTGAAATGCTAAGTAACTCCAAAAATGAGTTTAAAACACGCCCTCTATTGAGTCCGGAAAATGCTTCTTGAGTTGTGCCTGCATGGTGAGCCTTGCGCACAACTTCACCGGCTTTCTTGTGCCACACACCCTTAGCGCTCCTGACAACAAACTGGATCGTCATACCTTCATTCATCTCAAGTTTTGACATGACATTCAGAATTGAGTTTAGAGGATCATCCTCCATGGTTTTGTAAGTTTTTATCGGGAATATATAGTGCTTTTTTGTTATCATGACCCCAGCCACTGTTTGTGTGTTTGGATGGAAAATATTATAGTCTTCCACTTCTTCCATGGAAGCATCTGGGTAGTGCGCTTGAATTTGTTGTTGCAAATATCTTGATTGTCCCTCTGTTGCGAGAACATAGAAAGAAATAAGTTTTTCTGAAGCCACAATCTCAAAAGAAAAATGATCCTCTCGGCCATATAGCCAAGCCTTAAAACCTCGTTCCGCCCTCAAGCCTCCAATTGAAGCAAAAATAGTTTCTGCTACTGCAATGTCTTCCTGTAATTCTTGCAGAGTTTCTTCTCTATCTTTATCTCCCGGCCTCTCTTTAGGAAGTTTTACTAAAAACATTTTATGGCCATGATATTTATTTTTTTGATGAAAATATTTAATAAAATATCGAGATATTTTGAATATAAAAAAAATAACTATTAAAATAATAGATAAAATAACAAAAAAACTCATGTCAACATTTAACATGGTGTCATAGTTAATTTGATCTGAATTTATGTTTTCTTGAAAATTCATTTACTCAATTACTAGGATTAATAGCCTTTTGTTCTCTAAACTCTTCGAGTTTTTTTAGCCTGGCTTTTGCCTCATCTTTTCTTTTTTCAAGTTCTGGAAAATCGTAACTTGAATAGTCTTTTTCTGGGTGAATATTTGTTGAAATAGAAGAATCGTAAACCATCTCACTAGACTCTCTAATGTCTGTTGTATTCATAACCACCTCAGAAACACTTCTTTCGCTATTCACAACAATCATCAATGTAGTAAGCGAAGAAAGGGCTGTTATTAATAAAAGAATAATAATTGCTATTTTCGGCTTCATATTATTTTTTAATTATCTAGTGTGTCTTTAACACTTTTTATACCCTTGTTTGCCCTCAAGTCCTGAATAGTTAGTTCCAATCCTTTGTCCAGGGTCTGAATAGGTAGCCAACCAAGCTCTGTTCTTGATTTGGTTATATCAGGAATAGCTTGAGGGGTAATAAAGTAATGCTTGTCTGCTTCTTTTACTTTCGATTCTGAGCCAATAGCTTGTACAATTTTCTTTGCAACCGTAAAGACATTAATATCAACATCTGAGCCTATATTAATCGGTCCCTTAGAATTTGAATCCATCATTTTCACTGCCGCATCAACAACGTCGGTCACATAACAAAAAGAAGAAAAAAAGTTTTCGTCCCCAGGAACTTCCAGATCTTTATTGTCTAGGGCATCCCTAATAAAGTCTGGAATCATATTACCGTCGTCCAGTTTCATCCTTGGTCCGTAAGTTCTAAAAAGCCTGATAATTTTTGCGTCAATATTATAAAAATCTCTATAATTAACGACCATAGTCTCTGCAAAGCGTTTACCCTCGTCATAAGAGCTTCTTTTAGATAACGGATCAACAATGCCTGGGTTTGACTCTTCTATCCTTCTAATATCTTCATTTCTTGGACCATAGACTACAGATGAAGAAAAATGAAGAATTTTAGACTCAAACTTCTTTGCCATTTCTAATAGATTTTTTACAGCTTGAGAATTTGCCAAAAGCGTATTAATAACATTGTCCTCGAACCTTATAGGAGAGTTAGGGCAAGCTAAGTTGTATATTTCTTGAATCCCCTGAAATTGAATTTTAAACTTCTGTAATTCAGGCAAATTTTCTAGATCAATTGGCTCATTTATGTCGTGTCTCACAAATTCAAAATTCGGATTTGCTAACAAGTGGTCAATATTTCTTTCTTCCCCCGTTTAGAAGTTATCTATACATATTACTTTAGACTCTTTTACCAATTCATCACATAAATGAGAGCCCACGAATCCTGCCCCGCCGGCAATTAAGATATTTTTCTTTTCAAAAATTGCTTTTTTCATTTTTTTAGTTTTTTATTTTTATGACTGAAACATTCACACCTCCATCGAAAGATTTGTCATAGGCGTAAAAAGAGCTCAAAAGAATTCCATCTGGGCTATAAACTCTTAAGTGAGGCGTCCCCCCTGGACCCGCTCCAGCAACTATTTCCATTTTCTTGTCGTTGTTAACATCGCCCAATGATATATTTACTCCTCCTCTAAATTTCTTATCAAACACAAAAAACTGTTTAAGAACAATCCCCTGATTATTAAATATCCTTACGTGAGGTCCTCCGCCAACGCCAGGACTTGTTATTATCTCTCTTTTGTTTCTACTTGAGCCAGCATCTATATCTCCAACAAAAACCTTTACTCCTCCTCTAAAATTCTCATCATAGGCAAAAAACTGCCCTAAAACTCTTCCGTCTTTTTTAAATATTCTTACCTGAGGGCCACCACCATTGCCTGCCCCTGCAACAATCTCGACTTCACCATCACCATCTACATCTCCAGCTGAGACATATACTCCACCCCTAAAGCTTTGATTATAAGCGAAAAACTGCCCTAGCACCTCTCCTTTTTGATTGAAAATTCTCACATGAGGACCACCACCAGGACCGGCCCCAGCAATTATTTCGTCTACACCATCATTATTGATGTCTGCTACGGCAATATTTACACCACCCCTAAAAAATGGATTATATGCAAAAAAATTATTTTCTAAATTACCTTCTTTATCATAAACTAGGACATGAGGCCCACCACCAAAACCAGCCCCTGTAACTATTTCATCCTCTCCGTCCCCATCCACATCACCAGTTCCAATATTTGCTCCTCCTTGAAAATTTTGAGGATATGCCAAGAACGATTCGCTTTGATTACCTTGATTATCTACAATGCTTATGTCACTCTTCATTTTAGAAGCTGGGCTGGTTACAATTTTATAATCAAAATCGACAAAAGTCTCCTTTGCCTTTGAAACTGCTTTGTAGGCATTAACTCTCCCAAAACCAAGTTTTCCAAAATAATCAGGGTTCAATTTGTTTATATTGTCACTTGTCTCGAGCAAGATCTTAACGATCTCATCTCTATCTAGACTTGGGTTCACCTGTTTTATCAAAGAAACAACTCCACTTACTATAGGAGCTGCCATTGAGGTCCCAGACCAATATCCATCATAATACCTATCAAAAGAAACTTTTGCTGTTGAATTTTCCGGAGAATAAACAGAAGTTGAAAACATACTCACTCCAGGCGCTGAAATATCAATACAATCGTACCCATAGCTTGAAAAATTTGATTTTTGATCCAGCGGGTCTGTAGCAGCAACCCCTACCACCCAATTTTCTGTCCCGCCGTCATTACAAACTGGATACATCTTTTCTTCATCCAGGGAATGGCCACGTCCATCCTCTCCCTCATTTCCTGCAGCCGCAACAACTATTACTCCTGCATCATAGGCTCTTTTAATAGCAGAATTAAGATCATTTGAAAAACCGAATCCCACAAAAGAAAAATTAATAATATCTGCGCCATTTCTTATTGCATAATCAATTGCCTGAACTACTTTTCTTGTATCCCCTTCTCCTTTACCGTCTAGCACTCTAAGAGACATGATATTTGTCCTCCAAGTAACCCCTGTAACCCCCGCTGCGTTATTTCCTGAAGCTGCGGCGATCCCAGCAACAACGGTACCATGAACCACCCCGTCTTCTGTAAAGCCAGCGTCAAACTTAGGTGAAGGGTCTGGAACATCATCAACAAAATCCCATCCATTTATATCATCAATATATCCATTATTATCGTTATCAATATTATCACCCGCTTTCTCATTTCTATTGGTCCAAATGTTTTCTCGTAAATCTGGATGGCTGATCTGAACACCACTATCTATTATGGCAATGGTTATAGAAGGGCTCTCTCTAACAATATTCCAAGCATCTCTTGCTTTTATTTTATTTAAATACCAGGCATTACTAAAGTACGAATCACTTGGGATCATTGAGGAATTTACCTTTTCTTCAGCCTTAAGAACACCATTTAGCGGTGCTAGAATTAAAAAAAGAAAAACAAAAATATTTAGAGAATATTTGTTCATTAATTTTTTCATATTGAATTAATTATAACACATTTTATCCATTTATTAAAAGTTTTATAAACAAAATAAAAACTACTCAATTCTTTGAATAGTTATTTTTCCTTTTGACTACTTTTTTAAGATTTCCAATATTTCTTTCGCTGTTTTGGCCCAAGAAAAATTTTTCACTCTCTCTCTTCCAAGAACAACCAGTTCTTTTCTAAGATTTTCATCTTTTATTATTTTCTCAAGAGCCTCACAAATATCATTTACATTATTCGGGTTAAAAAGTAAGGCCGATTTTTTTGTGATTTCAGGAATAGAGGCTGCCCAAGAAGCAGCAACTGGAGTCTCACAAGCCATTGACTGTAAAAGTGGAATGCCGAAGCCTTCATATTTTGAAGGAAAGACAAATGCATCAGCTCCGCTAAAGAGATATGGCATATCTTCCTCTTCAACCCATCCCGGGATGATTAACTCAGATTCAAGCCTATAATCCTCTGCTATCTGCATCACTTCGTCAAAACCATAGCTTGCATTTCCAACTAAAACCAACCTATGTTTTATATCAGGATTTTTTTCACGGACAATTGCAAATGCCTCAACCAACTCTGGGATATTCTTTTTCTTTTCAATTCTACCAACATAGAATAAATATGGTCTATCTATGTCGTATTTTTCTAAAACTTTATTAACCTTTTCTTGATCCTCAATTTTTTTATAAATCCTATTATTGTATCCATTATAAACAACTTCTATATTGTCTCTACCAGTCCCATAAACATCTTCTATTTCTTTTTTTGTAAACTCTGAAACAGTCAAAACTGTTTTTGCATTAGCTAGAGCATATTTTGTTGACCAGAATAAATAATCCGTAGTATTTGCTCCATGCTTACCTAAAGTAAACAGTCTAACTAATACATCAATAACCTTTCTAAATTTACTTCCTTTTGGCCCCATTTTGTCGGTCGAATAAAATCCCTTGTTACGCACAAAGCCAATATCATGAATAGTAACAAAAGAATTTTTTGGGTGAATTACTGGCAAGGTGTGAGATGGTACAAAAAGAATATCTGGTTTCTTTAAAAGCATCTCAAGCGATAATCTTCCTTGAGTCCAAAAAAATGTAAAATGCCACCCAAGAACTTTCCCTCGAAAGTTTCCATGAGGGCTTTTTAAGGTCTGATAACCATCTTTATCATAAACCCCCTCTGCCTCCTCTGAACATTTTTCTCCAACATCGCAAGCACATGTTAAATCTGCCAAGCCCTCTGTCAAAGGAGTGTCTGTATATAAAACATACTCATTTTCAGAATCTATCTTGGCTAACTCACGAATTATGTGGTACGAATACCACTCCACACCACTCTTGTGTTTTCTGTTAGCTCGGCTGGCGTCTATTCCAATAATCATATTATTTAGTTGCTAGTATTGACCTTTTATAGCTATCTAGGTTGTCTAGAGCTATTCCTGTCCCCTTGGCAACACAAAGTAGAGCATCGTCTGCCAAATATGCAGGGACCCCAGTTGTTCTTGATAATAGCTGATCCAGATTTCTAAGCTGTGAACTGCCACCAGATAAGACCATTCCTTTATCCATAATATCGGCTGATAGCTCTGGTGGGGTTTCGTGTAAAACTTTTTTTGCAGCATTTATTATTCCTTCAAGCTCATTTTGAATTGCCTCGGTAACATCATTGCTTGTTGCTGTAATACTGCGAGGAAGACCAGTGATTACGTCCCTTCCTTTTATCTCCATAGTAAGTTTGCTTTCTAGGTACAAAGCTGACCCTATATTTATTTTTACTTCCTCTGCCGTGCGTTCTCCAATTGAAAGATTGTACTTCTTTCTAATGTATTCAAGAATTGCTAAATCTAATTTATTACCTCCAACCTTGACTGATACAGAAGAGACTATCCCGCCAAGGGAAATCACGGCCATTTCAGAAGTTCCTCCTCCAATATCAACAATCATATGCCCCGAAGGAGAACCGATAGGGATATCGGCCCCTATAGCTGCTGCAACAGGTTCTTTTATAATATAGGCTGCTTTAGCTCCAGCGGCAATTGTAGCATCAATAACAGCTCTTCTCTCCGTTGAAGAAATACCAGCAGGAACGGCCACCATTACCTCTGGACGAAGCAAACGGACTCCGCCGATTGCTTTATTGATAAAATATCTAATCATAGCCTCAGTAGTTCTATAATCAGCAATTACCCCATCCTTAAGTGGTTTTACGGCAATAATTGTATCTGGAGTTCTACCAAGCATGTCTTTCGCCTCATTTCCTACTGCTAAAATCTTTTTATCTGTCATGGAAACTGCCACAACACTAGGCTCGTTAATAACGATACCTCTTTTTGGAAGATGAACCAATGTATATGTGGTTCCAAGATCAATTCCTATTCTTTTTATAAACATAATTAAAAATTTATTGTAAATTCTCTGTCTGAATTTAAGTCAG
Source organism: Candidatus Parcubacteria bacterium (assembly GCA_002869265.1). Classification (GTDB taxonomy): domain Bacteria; phylum Patescibacteriota; class Patescibacteriia; order Patescibacteriales; family BM507; genus BM507. Next base: position 152,533 of record PKTH01000036.1, on the reverse strand, counting down.
CCTCCCAGCTAATCCCATTACCTGCCTTATTGTCAACAAAGAATCCTGTCGGTGTATACGACTTTATTATACTATCAAAGTTTAATTTTATATTCAAACCCTCTATTTCTGAACCTGCTTGCTTCTGAGTATAAAGCCTGTATTCTTTTTTGGTTATAATGTCTTTAGCAATTTTTTCAGGAAGTTTGTATTCAAAGATTAGATTTCCTATCTTCCCGGGTTCAACTGAAATAAAAGCTTCGAAAACAGTTTTGTCACCTTCTTCTCTAACAAGCACCTCTCCGTCACTTACCCCTTCTGTCCTTATAAGTTCTGAACCCTTAGGTACATATACTCTGGTATATGAGCGATATCTAGTGGTCTTCCAATCAAAAGACCCTCTATGTATATAATTTATTTGTAGCTTAGAGAACAGACCATTTACGCCATGATTTAGAGAATATTCAATACTTTTTCCCATAACAGCGTCTGTTTTATAAGCAGCCATATTTGCATCAACCACCATTAGATAATCTCCTGTATTTTCGTAAATCTCTCCACTATAGTTCCCATTCTTGGCGATCTCTTGTATAGCCAAGTCTTTAAAATAAAATTGAATGTCTTTTTTAGCTAGATTTTTATCAATAATATTTACAATCTCTGGAAAACTATCCACAGACATACCCAATATTTCTTTTTTCAACTTTGAAAGTATGTCTCCAACCTCCTCTTTTCTATGCCAGGAAGGAACGCCTAAAAGAACATAGCCTTTTTCTACTTTATATTGCAGCAAATCTACAAAATTGTCCTTATTGTATATTTCGCCATTAACTTCAAGTGGTCCTGTAAAGGCAAGTAAATCCGTAACAAAGCTAGGGGTAATACCAATAACACCTACAAAATCTTCTACTTCATCGGGTTTGTCTAGCTTAGAATTTTCAAGTTTATAAAACGATTCAATTTTTTGCGCTGACTCACTCCAATCTGGATACCAGTTTGAATCCCGCATATACCATTTATCAACCCCTAGATACTTCTTTAATGGATCGGGGGGTACAATACTAACCCTGTCTTTGACTGGCATGTCAAGATGATATATATCGTGTGTATCTAATCTTTCAATCTCCCCAGCCCTCATTTGAAGTATTCCATATGTCCCGATAAAACCGCCAGATGGCCTTAATTCATCTTGGTTCTGGAGAATCAATAAATAATTTGCTTCCTCTGGATATCCAGCCAGTTGAGGCAACATATCTAGAATAGGCAAAATTTTATCCATTAGCTCACTGAAGTCTATTAGCTTAAGTCTTAAATCAATAAATTGATCTCGAATAGGATAAAAAACACCATTTGGGTTTATCATGCCAAGACTGTCAACAGATAAATCAATATTTGCTTTTATCCCATAGAACTCTGGGGAACTTTCATAAATGACTTTAAGAAGATCTTTTTTACTTTCACTATCAAGTGATTCAAAACTTCTCTCAGTATTTCCCTCTAGAAGCATTTCTGTTTTTACTCCAATCTCTGAAATTGCTTGCGCCGCTCTAGATAAATTCCGGCCCGCAGTCAAAACTGAAGAAAAATCAGAAAGGACATTTCTGGAAGTTTGAATATTCGAGAATATAAAACTCTCCTGAACGCTCGCTAAGGCTTCGAGTGATTCATTAAAATCATCATACGCTAGACTTGATTTTTCTTTCGCTGCTGAAAAGTTTCTTATTTTAATTAGTTCCACAGAATCTTCTAAACTAGCTTTTGCTTCTAGGGTATGTGAGTATATATTTTTAAAATGGATAGAGTATGCTAAGAGTAAAACAATAAAAAATAGCAACATTATAGATGTGCTAATAATTATTACTTTTAGGATTTTATTTAGCATTATTTTAAAATAGAATTATACCTTAATATAGCAAAAAAAATCCCAAAAATCAAGCATTTTTTTAACTATTCTTAAAGTAGTTTTAATCTTAAATTGATAGTATAATTAGTATTGACAGATATTTAAATCTTTATTATATTTTAATTAGCACTCACAAGACAGGACTGCTAAATAATAAAATTAATTTTTAAAATAAAATGTTTAACAAATTCACAAACAAGTCCCAAGAAGCAATTATCAATGCTCAAATGATTGCTCAAGACAACGGGCAGGCACAAATAGATTCTCTGCATATTTTAGTTGCCCTACTCGAGCAAAGTGAAAGTATCATAAAACCAATTTTGGAGAAAATAAATATTACTCCCGAATCACTTGAAGATCGAGCTTACGATGAAATCGACAAACTACCAAAATCTAAATCCAAACAAAACGGAGGGGCAGTAGAAGGGACCGCCGAGGTTGCGATGATACTCGAGAGGGCCAAAAAAGAAGCTGATAAACTAAGCGATGAATATATTTCAACCGAGCATTTATTACTTGCTCTAATCGGCATCAAATCTAAAGCTCAAGATATACTTCTTTCTGAAAAATTAGAATACGATGAAGTCCTAAAGATTCTTTCAGAAATCAGAGGTTCACAAAATGTAGTTGACCTAGAACCTGAGTCAAAATACAAGGTCCTAGAAAAATACGCCAACAATCTAACAGAAATGGCTAGAAGTAAAAAGCTAGATCCTGTTATAGGGCGTGATGAAGAAATAAGACGATTGATGCAAGTTCTTTCCAGAAGAACAAAGAACAATCCAGTGTTAATTGGTGAAGCCGGAACAGGAAAAACTGCTATTGTCGAAGGACTAGCCCAAAGAATAGTAGACGGTGATGTTCCAGAAAATCTGAAAAATAAAGAACTTATCTCCCTAGACCTTGGATCCTTAATTGCAGGAGCTAAATTCAGAGGAGAATTTGAGGACAGGCTGAAAGCTGTATTAAAAGAAATTAAGTCTCAAGCCGGAAAAATCATCTTATTTATCGATGAATTACACACTATTGTCGGAGCAGGAGCTTCAGAAGGCTCTATGGATGCTTCTAACATGCTAAAACCAGCTCTAGCTAGAGGAGAACTAAGAACTATTGGAGCTACTACTACTAAAGAATATCAAAAATACATTGAAAAAGATGCAGCTCTAGAAAGAAGATTTCAGCCAATTCAAGTAGCTGAGCCAAGTATTGAAGATGCGGTTTCTATTATTAGAGGGATAAAAGAAAAATACGAAGTGCACCACGGTGTTATTATAACTGATGATGCTGCTATTGCTGCTGCTAAACTATCAGATAGATACATAACAGACAGATTCCTCCCTGATAAGGCTGTTGATTTGATTGATGAAGCAGCCTCAGCTCTTAGGATGGAAATTGACTCCTCCCCTACTGAACTTGATCAACTCAAAAGAGATATTAAAAGATTGGAAATAAATAAAGAGGCTCTAAAGAGAGAGAAAAATTCTGTAAATAAATTAAAAACCTTAAATAAAGAACTCTCTGAAAAAAAAGAAATAGCCAACCAACTTGAACTGCATTGGAAAAATGAAAAGGAAATTATTTCAAAAATTAGAGAGTCCAAAAGAGAGATTGATGAACTAAAGGCTGAGGCAGAAATCACAGAAAGAAAAGGTGATGACTTAACTAGGGTGGCTGAAATCAGATATTCTTTAATTCCAAATCTCAAGAAGCTAGTCAAAAAGCAAGAACAAGACCTAACAAAGATCCAAAAAGGTGGCCAAAAGATACTAAAAGAAGATGTCTCAGAAGAAGATATTGCTAAAATAGTTTCTAAGTGGACAGGAATTCCTGTAAATAAAATGCTTGAATCGGAAATAAAGAAATTAGCCAGAGCTGAGGATGAACTAAGAAAAAGAGTCTTAGGCCAAGATGAAGGCATAAAATCTGTCGCCAATGCTCTAAGAAGGTCTAGAGCCGGCTTAAACGAAGAGAAAAAGCCTATTGGTTCATTCCTTTTCGTCGGTCCTACAGGTGTTGGTAAAACAGAGTTAGCAAAAGGATTAGCTGAATTCATGTTTAATGACGAAGCAGCACTAATTAGACTAGATATGTCAGAATTCATGGAAAAACACGCTGTGGCGAAGATTATAGGCTCTCCTCCTGGTTATGTGGGCCATGATGAAGGAGGTCAGTTAACAGACAAAATAAGAAGAAGACCTTACAGTGTTCTGTTGTTCGACGAAATCGAAAAAGCCCATCCCGAGGTCTTTAATATTTTACTCCAAATCCTAGATGACGGCAGACTCACAGATTCAAAAGGAAGAGTTGTAAATTTCAAGAATACTATTATTATAATGACATCAAATCTAGGGAATGAGGTTATTAAACAATACGGCATAGGTTTTTCTGATAATTCGACTAAAGAAACAGAAGAAAAAATAAGAAAAGAATAAATGCGTGAAAAAATTGATGCCATCTTAAAAGACCACTTCAAACTTGAATTCTTAAACAGAATCGATGAAACAATTATATTTAAGAGCCTCAGCAAAGAAACCTTGGCTAAAATTGTAGAGGTAGAAATTGCCAAAGTTGAAAAAAGACTTCAAAACAAGAACATTAGTCTAAAGATCCTAAACAAAGTAAAAAACATGCTAACTGACAAAGGCTATGACCCTACATTTGGAGCAAGACCACTAAAAAGAGTTATCCAAAATGTCATCCTAGATGAAATCGCTCTAGAAATAATCGAAGGTAAAATTAAAGATGGTGACAAAATAACCATAGACCTAGGAGTAAAAGACAATATACTAATAAAAGTAAAATAATATATCGTCAACAAAAAAACAGCTCTAAGCTGTTTTTTTGTTGTTTAAATTATCTATCTTGTCTCTATCCAATTTGGAAGACGTAAATTAATATCTAGACTTGTAGAACTAGCACACATATAACCATCACCATCAGCAACTTCTAGCTTTATCTGCTTATTTGTGCCGGCATCTCTAAAAATAGCCGTTGTGCTTGCTGTTGTAGGGGTATATATATCAGCATCTGCAGAAGACCAGCTATATGTACAAGAACTTGAATACCCTGGATGACAAACACCTTCCGCGCTTGGATCATCTGTGTCATTTATATAGTAGATACTTTTATCCCAAAATTTAATCTGCTCATCTTCTGATCCACTGTCTATAAACCAATCAAAAGCTGCATCTGGGTATTTATGTTCATCTGTAGTGAAAGTCATATAGACCCAGCCAGAATCCAGACCAAAATTATCCCAGGTGTTTAGAGATACATCATATGTTTGGTCATATTCCATATTCATAAAATTATGAGGGAATATTTCAGATGTGCTACCAGTAACCCTTCCACTGTCATATTGTTCAGGCCCCGTCGCTGCGTCAATGATTATTTGATATTCTTCCTGATCAAATCCTTCTGGATCATCATAAAGCCATGTAATCCTTGGCTCTATTTCACAATCACTAACACAAGCTCCCTCAAAACCATTCCCTGAAGTACATGGTAATTCAGTTATAGCTCCTCCACTCCCTGGAGAAAAAGCAACACTTGGCGCTATATTTATCATAGCAACTACGCTGTACTGTGCCACAGGAACAGAAGCCGGAGGACAAGAACCTAAACCATCTGAAAACCCATCAACATCAGCATCACAATTCTTTGAACTCAGACTAAACCAACCCAGACCTGCACTTCCTAGAGAATCACCATTCCAAGAAAATCCACTAAACTCAAAGTTTGGAATTGTATATTTCATCCCATACCCAACACCACCTGTGTCCCCTACTTCGTAACTCAATTTAATCCATCCGTCACTATCTAAAGACAAAATCCTAGCCCAACCATGTACGCCTCTAACCCCTTCGCCAGGGAGTCCTAATTCATCTGTCATATTATAACAAGAGATACAGTTATTTGCTGCAACGCAATCATTAGTTGAATCTCCATCATTATATGTCCGACACTGCGTGTTAAAAGAGTATCCATCTGGATGAGGAGCTACCGTCGGAGGGTCGCCAGCACTATCTTGTTGAAAACTAATCCAACCTACATTTTCTGACCAAGCATAACCAGAAAGATGTCCAGTTCCTCCATCAACGACTACTTGGTATTGCCTGACAATATTATTAGGTGCATCAACTATGGTGGGACAACCAACAATACCACTATCTGAAATTAAATTACCATCTGGATCACAATTTAGAGATGAAAAACTTATCCAGCCCACTGAATCTGACCAAGCATAGCCCATAAGAATTCCATTTGGTGGAAGTCTATAAACAACCAAAGAATCAGTATTTGTTAAACCCATCCCATCTTCGGCCGTCGCTATTATTTGGTTTGGACCAAAATCAAGATCTACGTTTGTTCTAGACCATGAATTCGAAGCCCCCCAACTCCAGCTATCACCAGTTGTCGTATTTTCCAAATCAGTCGAACTTATACCGTTAGCATCCCAAGAGGTTCCTGAAATATCAATTTTGTCTGTTGTAACTACGTGCATTGGTTCAGTGGTTGGAGTAATAATTTGAACCAGGGGGGCAGTTGCGTCCAGATCAGCACAAACATTTGTAGGATCACAGTAATTACTAATACATTCTGAGTTTGAATCACAAGAACTACCATTGTTTCCATCATAACAAAGATTATCACCTGAATAACAATGGAAATTATCTGCACAAAGATTGTCACTATCTGGAAAACAATTGACAGCACAAACATCTCCATCAGCTTTAGATGTTATCCCACTACAAGCATACTCTGCACCACAATCAACATAAGGATTTGCCGAACAAGCGCCTCCACTACAAAGGCTATCTACTCTAGCGCTGTATGTATTATCACCATCTGATTTACAATCCTGATTGGAGCAAGAATTAAGCGCGCCCCAATAACCTGCCGAGCCTTCACTACAAGTATAATAACCATCATCAACTGTAATACATTGATTGTATCCAGTGGTTCTTATATATTCTGCATTTCCTCCAGTGATAGCATCATAAACACAAGAAGTGTCAGCACTTGAACAAAAACTACCAATTCCATCAAGATCTGTTTTACAAAATCCCGAATCACAATCACTATTTTGAGTACAAGCAGATAATAGGGGTAAAGCACTAACAGTAATAGAAATTGATGGACAATTTGTCGACCAATCACCATTATTATCCTGAACTCTTAAAAAAACCTGATGTGGTGACCCAGCCACAGTGAAAGTATCTGAAAAACTAGCTGTAGAACTAAGAAGCGCCCCAGTATTACAATTTCCTTCACGCCATTCATAATTAGAAATAGTTCCATCAAAATCATTTCCACTTCCAGTAAAGCTTACAGAGTCAGTAAATAAAACTGACTGCGGAGCTGTGGGATTTGATATTGTGGCAGTTGGAGCTAGATTGGAACCACAGGAACATATAAACTGCGAATCATAATCCCCCCAACTATGCCCAGAACCACCGAAATAATTTGTTAAATCGCTATCTAGACATGTATACATTTGATCATCTTCTTCTCCCCAGGTTTGTCCCTCTATTGCAAGTGTGCATGCTGGTCTGGGATAATCTGAGCTACACCAAACATTATAATCAGTATATAAAAAAGGTTGCCAAGTACAAGATACGGGTAATACACAAGAACCTGCTGAACAAATATAGCCTGTATTACATTGGTTATCAACAGTACAAGATGTGGCACAATTATTACCATCTTCTTTCGAGGCAGTTCCATTACAAGCGTAAGCTGTGGCACAAGCAATCCTCGGATCTCCATCACAGCTATGAACAGCTAAGGCATCGTTACAATAACCATAACTTGAATCGTTATAATATGAATAGCCACCACCATAAGCAAAACATGAATCAACACCACAATCCTCCTGGGTAAACCATGATCCATTATTACAAACAAGGAGATTACTATTACCACTATCACATTTTACAGTCCCCGAGCTAACTCTCCCAGTATTATATACACACTCAGTAGCACTGTCGACACAACGCTTTGGAGAACCGTCATAATCAGATCGACAGAAGCCGGTACAACAATCTGCATCCTGAGTACAGACAACCCCTTGAGACGAACAATCATTAAGATAACGTTTTTCTAGTCTAATTTGACAATCTGTTGTTCCAGGAGTCCAATCTCTACCAGTAACATAAATATAAGGAGAGTCAATTACCACCCCCCGTGCTATATCACTACTTATACTCATATTGCTTGTTTTTGTCCAAAGAGGGTCTCCGGTAGAAAGGTCTCTTTTTTCAATACGCCATTGATCATCGCCTGGACCTCTGTCGTAACCCACAACAACAAGTCCAGTGGGATCAACATCCATATCATAGATTTCATCAAACGAAGAACTTGGGTTGCTAGTTTTTGTCCAAATAGGATCTCCGGTAGAAATATTTCTTTTTTCTATACGCCACTGAGGATTAGCCGAGCCAGTTGAGGAATCTCTTCCACCAACATAAAAACCAGAAGAATCAACCGTAACCGCCAGAGCATAATCCCCAAACAAAGGAGCTGGATCAACTGTTTTTGTCCAAATTGGATTCCCAGTAGAAAGATTTCTCTTTTCCATACGCCATCGTCCAGCATTTGGGACATAGTCATAACCAACAATATAAACTCCCGTTCCATCAACCGCAACATCTTGTGCCATGTCAGCCGAGGCACTAGGATTACTTATCTTTGACCAAATTGGATCACCGGTATTAAGATTTCTCTTTTCTATGCGCCACTGATAGTCCCCAAAACCAGAATCATAACCAATAACATAAAGACCGGTTGCATCCACCGCTAAGCCCTTTATATAGGCAGGATCGGTACTAAGATTAAAAGTTTTCACCCAGATGGGGTCTCCTGTGCTAAGATTCCTCTTTTCTATGCGCCACTGATTGTCCCCAGGAGCAGCATCATATCCTCCAACGTAAATTCCGGTACTGTCAATTGCTATTGATTCAGGATATTCTGCTCCAGAGCTAGGATTAGATGTTTTTCTCCATATGAGAGCACCTGAACTATGGGTTCTTTTTTCTATTACCCACTGATAATTCCCCGGAACAAGGTCTGAGCCAACGATGTATACACCAGTTGCGTCAGATTCAACCTTTTCCATAACCTCTCTCACAGCAGGAATATTAGAAGTCTTGACCCATACTGGATCACCCCCAGCCGCCTGAACGTCAAGATGAAAAGAAATAAATATTAGTAGAGTAAAAAATAATAAAATTAAATTATTCTTTTTAAAAGAATCTAAAATCATTTTTATATTTAAAAATTATTAACTAAACAATAATCAACAAACAGGTTTGAACTGAAAAACATGCAAACTTCTTTGGTAAAAATATTTTCTTCCTCATTTAGAAGAGCGCAATCATTTCTTGCTTGCTTATCACTAAACTTTTCACATTCAAAATTTGAGATATCAGATAAAAACTCATTTTCAAAAACAAAAGAATCAATACAGTTGTTTCTTCTGATTATTTCATTTATTTGCTCACAATTTTCAACCTCCCCTTCTTTAAGGGCTTTGTTAGAATAAAAGTTCTCAAGACACTGAGCTCTTAAGTCTTGATTTTCTGCTTCTTCACATATAGTCACGTCATTACCTAGAAGAGATTTATTTAATACAACATTCCATTCACAATCTTCAACTGAGACAAGAATATCATCTAGTTTTTTACAATACGACACATCACCAGTTTTTTTTGCCATTTCATAGGCGACATTATTAACACAAACTCTTTTATAATAATCATCATCAACTTTATCACAAGCTTCTAGCTCCCCATCAAAAATAATTTTGTCTACCTGATCCTGAAGCGCAAGCTCTTTTTCTATGTCCTTATTTTGGAGACTTTTTTCTTTATTACTGATACTTTCTTGATTAGCACTATCCCTCTCAACATTAACAAAGAACTTCTTTTTTAATGGACTTAAAAAAGGATTAAAGATAACTAAAAATGTAAAGACAACTAAAACAATTGAGAAGAAAATCAAATGTCCATGGGGTATTTTTTTATGCATAAATTATATATTATCTAGTTTCGGTCCACGTAGGAAGTCGTAAATTAATATCTAGACTAGTAGAACTAGCGCACATATACGTATCTCCGTCTGTGGCTTCTAAAATTATTTCTCTACTTGAACCACTGTCCCTAAATTTCGCAGTAGTGGTAGCTAAAGACTCATCAACTAAGTCAGCATCAGAAGAAACCCAATTAAAGCTGCAGGGCCCCGGATAACCAGGATGGCAAATACCTGAGGCACTCGGATCATCTGAGCTATTTATGAAATAAACACTATTATTCCAGAATTTAACTTCTTCATCTTCAGACCCCTCGTCAATAAACCATTCAAAATTTGCATCTGGATATTTATGCTTATCTGTCGTGAAGGCATAAACAATCTCTCCAGATTCTTGGCCTATACTATCCCAGGTATTTAGTGTAATCTCATAAGTTGTGTTGTATTTCATAGTCAAGTGACTTGAATTTAGTTTCAACTGAGTTACAGAGCTAGGAACTTCTCCGCTGTCATATGAGCCTGATCCACTTAATTCATCAATAATTAGATGATATTTACTCTGGGGCAGTCCCTCGGGGTCATTAAATTCCCAATCTATCAATGGATATTTTTCACAATCAGATGCACATGCTCCCTCAAAACCATTCCCAGGCCCGCAAGGAAGTTCGGAAAGAGGTGGGGCTGAGGGCGAACCAGCTACAAAGGAAGTACTTGGAGGAAGATTTAAAAAAGCTAGCGTCTTATAGCCAGAGCCTACACACGAGCTATCATTTATACAATTAAAACTCAACCAACCAATACCAGTCGTCTCTGGTGGAAGAGGTCCACCACTCCAGCCAAATCCAGAAAATTCATAAGTATTTAAATTATATTCTACTCCATAATCAACTCCCCCATCGCTTATTTGGCTTTGTAGCTTTATCCAACCATCATTACCTAGAGATAACACTCTTGCCCAACCATAAACCGCTCTTCGTCCATCGCCAGTAGATCCTAACTCTTCACTACTATTATAGCAAGCTAAGCAGTTTGCAGCACTCGTGCAAGTTCCTGAAATATTACAATTACTATTAAAAGTATAGCCATCAGGTTGAACTCCAATTGCTGGAGGGTTTAGACTTGCATATCCTGTGTTTGTATAATTAAAACTTATCCAACCAACATTTTCAGACCAAGCGTAGCCAGAAAGGTGTCCTGTTGTTGGATCTATTTTTGTTTGATAAAAATATGGCACAGTTACATCGCTAGGGTAAACTGGGCACCCTGGCAGTCCATCATTTGATGTGAGATTTCCATCCGGATCACAATTTAGCGAAGAAAAGCTAACCCAACCTATGGTTTCTGCCCACGCATACCCCAATAGACCACCATCTGCTGGTAAACGAATAATTGTCATTGAACTTGAACCAATGTTTCCTATTGTGTCTCTAGTTCTTACTACTAATTCATTTACACCAACATCGAGTAAATTGGTTGTAAAAGTCCAGTCATCACTAGGTGCAACAACAGTTGACCCTGCCCAATCAGACCCTGAATCTGTCCATCTAGTAGCCTGGATAACTCCATCGTCTGATGAGGTGCCCGAAACCGTTAAAGCCACATCAGTTGTTACAAAATATCCCGTGTCTGCAGGAGATTGAATATTCACAACCGGAGGCAGGTCTGCAGCGAAAACAACCTTTAAGAAAGAGGTGGGGGAAAAGAATGAATAAACAAAAACTAATAATAGTAAAGAGAAAAATATCAGATACTTTACCTTAACTTTTTTATCCATAATATAGTTTTTATATTTAATATATTATAACACATTTTTATGCAGAACAAAAAGTCTTAAATCCATGAAGCTTATAAATATTTTTCTAATAGCTCCACTGCATTATATGGCCACTACAAAAGACGATTTTTCTTGCAATTTAAACCTTTTATGATAATATTGTTTATATATAAATAAAATTGGATTTATGAAAAAACTATTTTTATTCTCGTTTTTATTTGTTTTTACTTTTTCTTTATCAGCTTGTGCTACTAAAGTGCCAGAAGAAACACCAGAGCCAAATGATCAGGCAATGGAAGAACAAAAAGAAGAACCAAAACAAGAAGAGATCAAACAAACAAATTCATCGAACACCATCGACAACATTGAAGAAAATTCTACTATTTCTAGCCCGATTACCATAAACGGGACTACTCAAGCATCAAAAAATGAACTATTTATTGAGCTTAGAGACTCAGAGCACAATTCAAAGGTGAGAGGCTACGCTGTTGTTTCTGAAAACGATGACGCTGTTAATACTTTTAAAATTACTCTAAATTTCTTATTCAACTCAACTAAAGATGGTTTTGTAGCTGCTTACGAATTAGACGAAAACGGTCAAGAGAAAAATCTAGTAGAGATCCCAGTGCAATATCAAACAAACTAAAAATTCCTTTAAAAAAAGACATTTAAATCAAAATGTCTTTTTTTGTTTTCAGGGAAATTGTGTTATAATTTAAGCTATAAATTAAATCCATATAACTTAAATAAATATGAATCCGAAAAAAATTTCTATTGTTTCAATCATGGTCTTTTGTTCTTTTTTATTGGTCCAATCGGCAAAAGCTGAATTTAACCCAAACAATATTATAAGCGACTATGAAATACTAAATTATAATTCAATGGGATATTCTGAGATTAAAGATTTTTTAATCTCTAAAAACGGATATTTAAGCAACTACTTAGCTACCAACCTAGACGGTGAGAAAGAAACTGCCGCCGAAGCCATCTACAATGTCTCTCAGGAAAACAAAATAAATCCTCAGTTTTTATTAGTACTATTACAAAAAGAGCAAAGCTTAATAGAAGACGATAGCCCCAAGCAAACACAGCTAGACTGGGCTACTGGCTATGGCTGCCCCGATGGCGCTTCTTGCAACACGAGATGGAAAGGTTTTTATAAACAAATCAATAGTGCTTCACTTCAATTTATGTACTATATGAACGGTTGTCAGGATATTGATGAACCAGGCTATATTCCGGGTGCTAACTTCTGTTCATTCAAGCCAGGAGAGACCTACACTTTCTCAAACCCATATTCCACCCTAAAGCAAGGAGAAGACGTGGTGACTATTGAAAACAAGGCAACTGCTGGACTATATATATACACCCCTCATGTCTACAATGGAAATTACAACTTCCACAAAATTTGGCAAAGATATTTCACAAGATCATACCCAAATGGAACCCTATTACAAGCAATTGGCGAACCTGGTGTTTGGCTAATCCAAAAAGGAGAAAGACGTCCCTTCCTAACAAAAGGAGCTCTAACAACCAGATTTGATGTAAACAAAATCATTCAAGTCAGTAAAACTGAACTAGATAAATACACCAAAGGTCCAGCAATTCGCTTCCCTCAATATTCTTTAGTTAGATCGCCAATGGGTAAGATATTCTTGCTAGTAGATAATAAAAAGAGACTGATTGAAAATCAAGAAGCATTTCGAGCAATTGGCTTCAACCCAGAGGAAGTGATCGATGCTAGCTGGGAAGACATAAAACACTATGAAGACGGTGAAAACATTACTGCCCTCTCTAGTCATGCAACAGGAGCCCTGCTTCAAGACAGCATTACAGGAGGTGTTTACTATGTAGAAGGCAGCACCAAGGCTCCCCTTCTTGATTCAATATTCTTAAAAACAAAGTTTAAAAATAGAACAATAACTCCAGTTAGCCAAGAAGAATTAGATAGATACACAAAAATTGCCCCATATAAGTTTGGAGATGGTGAATTAATAACTTCTGACAAACATCCTGCGGTTTATGTTATTGCTGACGGTACGCTCCACAGCATTGCTTCGGCTGACGTTTTTGAAGGCCTCGGTTATAAATGGGAAAATATTCTAACTGTTCCTCAAAGAATAGTTGATCTCTATGAAGTGGGTGACCCAATTATGGCCACACTCTCAACAGAAGAAGAAGTCGAAGAGGTTGACCTGGCTACAACTGAGACAAGCGAAGAAATAAATTAATAATATGTCAATCGTATTTTCTGCCATTTCTCCCCATTCGCCTATTCTCGTCCAGTCAATCGGGAAAGAAAATACCAACAGACTTAGTGCTACCCTAAATTCAATTAAAAAACTAGAATCAAGTTTGATAGAATCTAAACCTGATACTATTTTTATTATTTCACCCCACGGTTCAGTCCAGAACAACTCTTTTACAATGAATCTAAGCCCAAAGTTTACAGGGACTTTTGAAGAATTTGGAGATCACTCGACAACCCTAAAATACAAAGGCGATTTTGGCCTTGCCTATAAGATAAGAGAAAGACTCGAGACCAAAGCCCCTCTCCAGTTAATGAGCAATGAAAAACTTGACTATGGGTCTTTAGTCCCAATAAGCCTTCTTACTCAAAAACTACCTAACCTAAAAATTATCCCTATATATTATTCTGGTCTTAGCCACCAAGAACATTTTGACTTTGGGGTTCTCCTGCAAAGAGAGCTTATTTACAACAACGAAAGAATAGCAGTCGTAGCTTCTGGAGATCTTTCTCACAGTCTCTCAAAAGACTCTCCAGCCCCCTACTCCTCAAAAGGTAAAAAATTCGATGCTAAACTAATAGAATACTTAAAGAAAAACGACATTGACAGCATCCTAAAGATGAAAGAAACCCTTATAAAAGAAGCTAATGAGTGTGGTTTAAAATCTATTTTAATTCTTCAAGGAATATTATCCAAAATAAAACACGACCCCAAGATGCTTTCTTATGAACATCCTTTTGGTGTCGGTTATTTAGTAATGAATTTTATTCTTTAGGTTTACCCCCTAGACTAACTAGCTTAAAAAAATAACTCCATTTAGAGCCTGTCTTGCAGAGCTCTTTTGTGTCAGAGAGACAAGTCTCGATAAACTGTTTAGAATTTTCTTTACAGACTTTAAATACCGAGTTTCTCTTGAAATTAGGAACTTTTAATTCCTGAATAATCCTCAAAGCTAAATCCTGCCACTCATGAGCAGGTGGTTTTTTTTGATCTTTCTTTTTTGAAAAAAGATCACCAATAGACTGAAAATCTGCTTGTTCCATTATTTGATAATATTAATTATTTTATTCATTGTGTCGAAATCCGTTTCCGCCAATAACTTTTCTGCTCTATCACGAAATTCTGGGACAAATTTCATAACAAAATGAATGTCGTCTTTAGTTGGTTTATTGTTTTTTAACATATCCCAGGCATTCTTCCTATACTCTTCAGAATCTTTTATTACATGGCACAAATCATAGTTGGTTGGCTGCCTTGCAGCAAGAACTTTCCAAGCTTCATAAGAGTAATCTTTAACTTGAGATATTATAAACCTTAAATCATCATTTCTAACATTATTATCAAGTAGTCTAGACCAAGCCTCTTTTCTGAGACTAGGAACATCTCTCATAACCATTGCTATTTCATTGTTTTCTGGTTTATGCGAAAGCAATTTTACCCAGGCATCGTGTCTAAATTTCTCTGAATCAACAATAAGTTCAATAATTTTTTTGTTATCTGGCTCTAGCTCAATAAATTTCTTCCAAGCATCAATACTTTTGTCATCGACAAATTTCATAACATCCAAATAGTCATCACTGTCTGGATGATTCTTTAAAAATATTTTCCAAGCATCTTCCACTAGTTCAGGGACAAATCTCATAATATACACCAAATCTGCTGTACTCGGTTTATTTTTTCGAAGCTTTTTCCAAGCATCTTTTTTATGATCACTAGAATATCTAGCAATTTCACGAAGTTCGTAATTTGTTGGTTTTTGTTTAAGTAAAATTTTCCAAGCCTCATCAGCAATTTCTGGACAATATTCAATTATGTTTTTTAACTCATAATTACTCAAGTCTTCTTGTCTTAAAATTTCCCAAGCTTCCTCTCTTAGCTCATTAATATTCTCCACCACATAACGTAGATCATTATTTGTATACTCACCTTCAATTAGCTTTTTCCAAGCCTTGTCTCGTAAATGAGGAGCATTTTTAATAATGTAGCAAAGAGAATCACCATCAGTTGGTTCATTCTCAATCTTCGCCCAAAGTTTATTTAGCTCATATTCTTTGTTTTTTATATTTTGTGTCATATATCTATTATAAAGCTTTTTTTGATATAATAAAACACTTAAAAAATTGCTAAAACTTGCAATATAATAAATCTTAGTATAATATTAGACTATAATTTTAATATTATGGCAAAAATACTAGACATTGTAACTCATCCAACGCCCTCTTTAAATGAAAAATCTAAAGAGGTTGATTTATCTATTCTAAAAGACAAAGATTTTCAAGAGCTGGTTTCTGACATGGCGCTTACAATGACAAAAAAAGATGGTGTTGGTCTTGCTGCTCCTCAAATTGGCAAAAATATCCGCATGATCGTAATTAACACCAAGGATGGGAAAATCACAATGATTAACCCAGTTATCAAAAAGAAGTCCTGGAGAACCGACGTGGATGAAGAGGGCTGCCTTTCCTTACCGGGGATATTCTGTAAAATAAAAAGACCAAAAAATGTGGTCTGTAAATACGTCGATCCCAATGGAGATGAAGTTTTAATAGATGCCAAAGGTTTTATGGCCAGAGTTATCCAACACGAGATAGATCATCTAGATGGCATTCTTACAATTGACAGAGAAAGAATGCAAAAGAAAAAATAGTTATTTTTTTATCTTATAGCCAAGATATAAAACAAATACAATCGCTAATCCCCAGATAACTAATTTTATCTGTGAGTAATACATTGAAAGAAGTTCAGCGTTTGCCCCCAATTGATATCCGAGAATTGCCAAAATCACTACCCAAATACCAGAACCCAGGACAGTATAGAAGATGAAGTTTCTTAACTTCATTTTAGAAAAACCAGCCGGAATAGAAATTAATTGCCTAATTACTGGGACTAGGCGCCCAATGAAAGTTGATATATCACCATATTTCAAAAAATAGTCTTCAGATTTTTTTATTTTATCTTTGTCCAATAAAAAAATCTTGGCTATTTTTTTATCGATTAAAGCATAAACAATGCTTCGACCAAGTTTTAAGGCTAGAAAATAGTTAATTAAAGCTCCGAGTAATGTCCCCAAAACTCCAAAAATAACAACTAGATATAAATTATATTGACCTTGAGCTGCCAAGTAAGCTGCTGGAGGTATAACAATTTCTGAGGGGAAAGGAATAAATGAGCTTTCAATTGTCATTAACAAAAAAACACCCCAGTATCCAAGCCCGGAGAATAAATTCAATATTGTTGTAAATATTATTTCCATGCTAGTATTATATCAATAATATCACCAAAAGAAAATGAAAAATAAACAAACCATAAAAACTATATTCATGGGAACTGCAGATTTTGCTATCCCTTCTTTAAAATCTATTCTAAATGATTCTCGTTTTGATGTGGTCGCAGTATTTACTCAGCCCGATAAGCCAATTGGTAGGAGCTCAAAACTACAAGAAACTCCTATAAAAAAGTTGGCCATAAAAAATGGCATTCCTGTTTATCAGCCCGAAAATATTTCAGACTTTTCTTCATATTCTTCAAATAATAAATTCCCCATCTTAGATGTTGATGTAATTATAGTTGTTTCATATGCTCAAATCATCCCGAAAACCATTCTAGATATCCCAAAATACGCTTGCATTAACGTCCACGGCTCACTTTTGCCCAAATACCGAGGATCTTCTTGTATCCAGGCCAGTATCTTAAACGGAGACAACGAATCGGGAGCCACTATAATGCTAATGGATGAAAAAATGGACACTGGGGATGTTCTCAGGCAGGCGAAGACCGATCTTTCACCTAAAGAAACAACAGCCAGCCTTTTTAACAAAATATCTCAAATAGGAGCAGATATCCTTCCCAGTACAGTTTTTGATTTTGTTTCAGGCAATATAAAACCAGAACCTCAAGATAATTCTAAAAAAAGTATAGTCAAAAAAACTATAAAAGAAAATGGTCGCATCGACTGGTCAATGTCAGCTAATCATATAGAAAAACAAATAAGAGCTATGACGACTTGGCCTGGTGCTTGGACCAAGCTAGACGCTAAAATATTAAAAATCCTAGAAGCAGATATTGCCTCCGAAGAATTTCCTAAAAAAAATATTGCTGAACTTTTTACCGAAAATAAAAATCTTTATGTAAAATGTGGGAAAGGCACCTTATTACTAAAGCTTATTCAAATAGAAGGTAAAAAAGCAATAAAAGGAGTTGATTTTATAAACGGAAATAAAAATCTTTTAGGGACCTCGCTAAAATAGTGTTTTTCACAAAAAAAAGAGCCCGCATATATTGCTATACGCAGACTCTTTTAATCCCCATGCTTCGGATCAATTAATTGATCCTAATAAGAAATTGCTTCCTTATCGTATCAACCTATACTATTTTTCAAATCTTGTCAAGCCTGTTTTTTAGCATATTCTCATGATTCTAGTATACCTAGCAAATATTAAATAAAGATTAAAGCCTCTTTTTAATATTTTTTTGCTAAAATTAGATAAATATTTTTATAGTGACAACTTGGATTTTATGTGATAATATATTTTTGAATTGATGAAAACCATCATTTTTTTTATGGCCCGTTCGTCTATCGGTTTAGGATATCAGGTTCTCATCCTGGAGAGAGGGGTTCGACTCCCCTACGGGCTACCATAAGAAAAGTTCAGCTATGCTGGGCTTTTTTTATTGTTGATTGTAGTGTCGAGAACCCCTTATTGATAATCCAATCCACAAAATCAACCGTCCCATCTATGAGGTGATAAAAACAAATGAACTCTCGCCTAGGCCCTGATAGCTTCGACTCCCCTACGGGCTACAAAATAAAGCGACTCACGATAGTGGGTCGTTTTATTTTGTTGTTTGTAGTTGCTAGAACCCCTTAGCTCGACTTGTCCCGCTTTAGTTTGCATAAACTGGGGCGGGGCTCCCCAACGGGCTAGAAATGGAACAGCTCACAACAGTAAGTTGTTTTATTTTTATACGCAGCCGAAAGAGCCTCTTATCTGTTACTTTATTACTATTACCCTTTTTTAATGTACTTACAATAATATAATTATAAAATTTAAAATATAACTTAATCTAGAATGGAGGTGATTTTATGAAAAATATGCACATGGTTACTTTTATATTATTGGTTATTGGTGGTCTTAATTGGCTTTTATTAGGTATTTTTAACTGGGAGGTGGGTGAGTTATTTGGCGGACAAAGCGCAATTATATCTAAAATTATCTATATTTTAGTGGGTCTTTCAGCTATCTACGAATTAGCTACCCATAAAGCAAACTGCAAAGTCTGTTCTTCAAAAAGCAGTCAATAAAAAAACAGTCAGATAACTGACTGTTTTGAGCTTATCAACTCCTTAGTATACTAGGAGTGATAGTAGGCAGATTTATCGCCACACGCTTCCCCTTTGGAGATGTTTCAACGGGGGCTTTATAATTCTCCATTCTGAAGATCGTATCTGAAACAATCTTACCACTAGCGGTATTTATTCTAACACGGTCGCTAACAGAAATATTTCCGTCAACCGGCTTGGCAACCACGATAAGGCCATGATTTTCTGGGCAAGTGTCACTTGTCATGTTTTTTGCCTTTGAGCAAGGAAAGACCTGCTCAACATCCAAAAGAACCCCTCTCTCCTCTGCTCCATTAATATAGACGCACATAGCGATACCGTCCAGAGGAACACGACTTTTTGCATTCAATTTTTTCGTTGTCATGACTTCTCCTATTCTGCTTGTTGTGACCAGGCGGTCAGTTAAAAGAACTTTTCTATTTCGTTGTCACTAGGTTATCTGATTATTTGAGTTAAGTCAATTTTGAATATTTAATAGTTTTCCAGATTTTAAATCCCCTTTATTTATGGTATTTTTATTTATCTTGACATCAAAATGAAATTCTGATTTTCCGTAGATATATTTGTCGTCAAACTTTTCCACAACGATACCCAATTCTTGGCCATGAAATTTTTTCTTATATTTTTTTTCGAGCTCAGAACTTATTCCTCTTAGAACAGAAGAGCGCTTCTGTTTTTCACTTTTTTCAAGATGGCCAGCCAAATTATATGCTTTGGTTTTTTTATGCGCGGAGAAACTAAAAACATGAATTTTTGAAAATTCAATTTCTTTTGCAAACTGACATGTGTTTTCAAATTCTTTTTCGGTTTCACCTGGAAAACCAACTATTATATCAGTACTAATTGCAATATTTGGAATTTCCTTTCTTATTTTTTCAATTCTTTTCTTAAAATAAGCCCTGTCGTATGGCCTGTTCATTGCCCTCAAGATATTGTCAGAACCTGACTGCAGGGATATGTGTAAATGCTTACAAATCTTATCAGACTCAGCCATCATGGCAATCAATTCGTTGTTCACTTCAGTTATTTCAATAGAACTTATCCTAATTCTGAAGTCTTTTTTTATTTCGATAATCTTTTTTAGAAGTTTGGCCAAACTAGTTTTCTCCTCATTCCCATGCTCTTTGCCATAAAGACCAATATGAATACCACTTAATACTATTTCTCCATACCCCCTATTTACGGCCTTTTCAATTTCGGAGATTATATCCATTTCTTTTCTACTTTGCATCTTCCCTCTTACAAAAGGGATGATACAATATGAGCAGAATTGTTCACAGCCATCCTGGATTTTTATAAAATATCTACTTCTATCAAAAGTTCCATATTGCTCCAGATTGTTATCACTAACAAGATCGCCCAAGCCAAAATCATTGAGAATCTCTAACGCTTCTACACTTCTTGATGCTTTATCAGCTTTTAAATACTCACTGGCATTCTCATCAACTCTAACCAAACAACCCATTACATAAAGCTTAGCTTTAGGGTTATCTTTTTTTATTTTATTTACAATCCTTCTATCCTTCCTAATAGCACTTTCTGTCACCGAACAGGTGTTTACTATAATAATATCCGGTTTTTTCTCACTATAGACAAAACCAATGCTATCAAGAGCACTTTTTAAAATAGATGATTCATATTGATTGACCTTACAGCCAAGAGTTATAATATTATATTTCATATCTATAAAAAAACCCCTATAATTAGGGGAATTTTTGGAGCCAACAGAGGGACTCGAACCCACGACCGATGGTTTACAAAACCATTGCTCTACCAGCTGAGCTATGTTGGCACAAGGTATTTTTTAAACAGCCTCCTTCAGTAAAATAAACGACCCAAACACTGGTGCTTGAATCTTTTTATATTTTATATAAAAAACCGCTTTAGGTCAATAGCAAAAAGCAAAAAAAAGTGATACGATATAATATATTTCATATATATGGATAATTTCAAATTTATCTACAAAAATCGTGAATTATACAAAGAAATGCTTCACGATATCAGAAAAGCAAGCAAATACGTCTATCTTGAGACATATATTTTTGATGGAGACAAGATTGGCGACAAATTTAGACAGGAATTAGAAAAAAAGGCCCAAGAAGGACTAGATGTAAGAATATTATTAGACGACTATGGAACAAGTCTAAATAAAAAGTATTTTAAAAATCTTATTAGCTACGGTGGAAAAGTTAGATTCTTTAGAAAATTAAAATTATCTTTAAAATTAATTCAAAGGAACAATCACAGAAATCATAGAAAATTATTGGTAATAGACGACAAAATATCCTACCTTGGCTCATCAAACATTAGTCATAGAACTATTAATTGGTGGGAACTCAATATTAGAATGAAGGGTCGAATTGCTCCTATTTTTAAAAAGATCTTTCTTCAAAACTTTAGAATATACAACAAAATAGTCTTTCGAAAGAAAAAGCATGTTGAGAATATAAAATACAAAGATATTGAAATAATACGTGATGTCCCCTCAATTCGCATTCGTCGTTTCAGAAAAAAGAAGATAGAACTTATTAAAAAAGCTCAAAACAGCATAATCATCGAAACTCCCTATTTCATACCGGAACCCCTCTTGGTTAGAAAACTAAAGGCGGCAGTAAAGAGGGGTGTAAAAGTAACCCTATTGGTCCCAAAAAAGTCTGATGTAAAAATAATCGATATCGCTAGTAAAAAATACCTCGGAATTTTGCATAAAATTGGGGTGGATATTAAATGCTATAAACCTAATGTCCTCCACTCGAAGGCAATGATTATTGATAGCCAGTATTTTATCTTTGGCTCTGCCAATATAGACCCTAGAAGCTCTATTCTTCAGTTTGAAATTAATCTGGTTGGCGAAAATAAAAAAATGGCTCATCAACTAGATGAGCATTTTAAACACACTATTTTTTATGCTGAAGATTTTAATTTTTCTCAATGGTCAAAAAGACCAAGAGTCCACCGTTTTTTTGAATATCTCCTAGACCGTGCAATCAAACTGCTATAAAACTGCTTCCCTTTTTAGGGTTTCTTTATTATTCTCTATTTTTTTTCGCCAAGAAATTTTAATAATAAAATATAAAATAGCAATCCAAATAAGTTGCACCGATAAGCCCATTAAGCCTTGCTCGTAACTCATATTCTTCAAATAAAGCTGAGTAGGCACATAAAATGAGTACGCAAAAGGAAATAGCAGACTAACCGTAAGAAGCCCTGCACCAAAAAGATTTAGTGGGAAATATGCTCCTGCTAATATTTTTTTTAACCTCATTATTAGCTTAAAAAAATCTCTAGACTCAAAAGACCAAAATACATGCAAGTCTATCAAAAGAGCTAAGAGAAGCTCAGTTACGAAAGCTAGGATTATAATGGTCGCAATTAGCGCTAAATACCTTATATCATGGTTAAAATAAAGACTGTCAACAAAAAAGTATAGCAATGTAATATTAAGAGAAATAGACAAGAAAAATGGAAGAATAATTTTTTTAAGTGTTCTTGAAAAGACTCTCAAAATATAAAATATTGGCCTATAGTGAAACATTTTGAAATCGCCATGACCAATATTAAATTTTATGGTTTTCGAAAGAAGAAAAGAGGTGAAAAGGCCGATCAAGTTTCCTATTAACAGATAAGCCACCATGTCACTAAGTCCAAAACCTCCAAGAAGATCAGAATAAAAGAAAATAGCGAACCAAATTAACAAAATAAAGACAATCTCCATAAAACCACCTAGTTTTCTCACTAGCGATCCTAATAAGCTCATTGATTTTTTTTCTTGGGCAAAAAAATCGACTGTTTTCATAAAAGTTTTATTTTTTCTTCTCTTTTAAGTTTTTTTATGCGGCTCTCTTCTTTTTGAGCATTTGACCTTGTTTTGAAGCGTTTTTTATAAACTAGTTCAACTGGTCGCCTGGCTTTTGTGTATTTTGAACCACTCTTTTGATTATTGTGCTCATCCAACCTTCTATCTAGATCTTTTGTAACACCGGTGTAATAAGTTTTGTCTGCGCAAAGCAATATATATACATACCACATATATATTTAATATTACATTAATAAACAAAATGAGTCACTAAAGGAATTTATTTAAAAAAAGAGATAAGTGCTGCCTCAACAAAGGCGGCAATAAAAAGCAGAGGGAAAACCACATAAAAGAACACCTTAACTAAAAATGAAAATTTCTCATCTATTCTTTTCTTTTTAAAAAGATATCCGTACATAAGCCGCCCAAGCAAGAATCCAAGAGACAAGGCCAATAAAATTGCCGGAATTTCAAAAATTCCATGAGGGAGCAAAGAAAAAATAATACTAAATATATCCATATCCTCTGTTGCTATCATTACAACTGTCCCAATAACAAATGAATTAGTAATCAATATTATCATTGTCGGTATCCCAAAGATTATCCCCGAAAGAAAGGCTGAAAAAGCAATCATGACATTATTATTAAATATAAATACAAACAATTGCCAAAAGTTGTAATCAATTGCAAATTCATATTTTTTTGATATTTCTAGAAACAGCTCTTTTGCCTCTGCAAAGTTCATTTTTGCAAAAATCATCCCCAAAACAAAAAACACAAAAAAAATAAAAGCTGAAAAATTAAAATATCTTCTCAACCCCTCGTTCTCCAATATTCCCTTATATTGATTTGTTATTTTTTTAAAAGTCATTATTTATCAAATATACTAGCAAACCAAGACAAGACCCCTTTGTGCTTTGTCTCTTTTTCGAAAAAATCTTTCAACCTGTTCTGTTCATTCTCCATGTTTGCTAGTTCCTCTCCAAAAATATCTCTAACGTCTTCACTACATTCACATTTTTCATAAATACTCCTAATTTTCGAAATCTTTTCTTCACGATTAGAAATCTCGGTTGAAAAATCGTTAATTTCATCTTTTTTTTGACCAAAGAAGAATTTTTTTATTCCACCTCTTTTTAAGAACCGCTCTTCTAGGTCCAGTGTTTTTTCAACTGATTTATTTATCTCAAGTGCCAAATCAGAAACATCAATTCCTCCGTCCCCAATCATATTTTCCATTATTGTCATGTTTTGAGCGGCAGCTCTCATTTTATTTTGATTACTATAGGCAAATAAACGCTCTCCCTCCATCCCTGCGAGCTCTTTTTGAAAACCCTCTTCCCTAAGGTTCATTACCTGCCGCAATTCTTCGGTGTTCCGGGGAGTTACTCTAAATCCCCTGTTTTTCTTTTCTCCAGATTGAGCAAAAACAAAAAGAGGTGTTAAAAGAAATAAAAATATAATAAAATACTTTCTCATAATATTAATTAATTAGATAACTCCCAGCGGCAAATCCCGTACTCCAGCAAATTTGTAAATTAAAACCACCAGTTGGACCATCAAGATCAAGAACTTCACCTGCAAAATATAGATTATCAATAATTCTTGATTTCATGGTTTTTGAGTTTACCTCACTTAATTCAACTCCACCAGCGGTAACAATAGACTTAGGGAAGCCAACAACATCCGAGATATGGAGCTTAAATTCTTTCAATAAGTGCAATAGAACACTCCTCTCAGCCTTTGAGACTGAATTAACCTTTTTATCAGGATCAATTTCTGAGAGATCTATAATTACTGGAACTAGTTTTTGGGGCAGGAGATTAGCTAGAGAATTTTTAAACATTTTATTATTAGACTCAGAAAAATCCTCTTGAATTCTTTTGTCCAGCGTCGCAAAATCTAAGCTCGGTTTATAATCAATCTTCATCACTATGTCCTCGATACCTTCTTCAACAATTTTTTTACTCATATCTAAAATAATAGGTCCGCTCATACCGCTTCTAGTAAAAAGCGCTTCTCCAAAGCGAGAATCAATTTTCTTGTTGTCCTTATAGAGAGAAATCTCAACATTTTTCAAACTCAAACCCTCTAGATCTCTAACAATTTTTTCCCTTACTCTTATTGGTGTTAAGGAAGGAATCGGTTTGACTATCTTGTGACCCAAATCCTCTAACCATTTATAAGCATCCCCGGTTGATCCAGTTTCAGAGTATGATTTACCACCAGTAGCGATTAGAAAATTTTCTGCTTCAATCTCCTCCCCATTAACCATAATGATTTTTTCTATTTTTTTTCCCTCTTTTAGGATCGTTTCTACCTCCATATTTGTCCTAACCTCTACTGAAGAATTTTCAAGATATGAAATTAAAGCATTTAGAACATCTTCCGACTTATCACTTTCAGGAAAAACCCTTAGACCTCTTTCGGTCTTTGTTTTTACACCCTTATTATTAAAAAACTCAATTATATCTTCCGGTCCAAAGTTATTCAACGCCGAAAACAAAAAACGACCATTTACTCCAAAATGCTCTGTCATTTGTCTGACATTTTCAATGTCGTTTGTAATATTGCAACGTCCCTTGCCAGTAATTAGTAATTTATTACCAAGGCGCCAATTTTTTTCTAATAAAAGAACACGGGCACCTAATTCGCCCGCTCTCCCGGCAGCCATCATTCCAGCTGGGCCGCCACCGATTACTACAAGATCATACTTCATAAATCTATTTTATAACATTTTTGATCTTTTAAGAAGAGCTACATTTTTCCTAACTCTAGATACTCATCGATTCTTATGTCTTTTACAAAATCTTCCATGTGGCTTACAAATATCACCGCTCCTTCGAATTCATTTATTGCTTTCGCTATAATAGGGAGGTGTCTGAAATTTATATGATTTGTTGGTTCATCTAGAATAAGTAGACCAGGTTTCATTAAAACCAAGCGAGCAAAGGACAGCAGTCCTTTTTGACCCTCAGAGAGGTCGCTGACCTTGTGTTCCATAAAAGAGCCAGTTAACAAAAAGCTAGCTGCCACTGCCCGCAATTTCTGATCATCATCTTCATTTATCATAGCGCTTTTCAGAGAATCAAAAACCTTTTGATTATAATCTAGGTTTGCAAAATCTTGACTATAATAACCAATCAAAACTCCATCCTGTATTTTCACTCCTTCGTTTTTATCGGATACCAAAGATCTTAAAAAAGTGCTTTTACCTATTCCATTTGGGCCAGATACTATCATGTGAGTTCCCTTCCTTAAGATTCTTTCTGTCTTAACTACAACTGGCTCGTGATTTTTAATTAATTTTACAGAATTTATCTGGACAATCTCACCCTTAATCTCCTGCATCGGAATTGTAAAATCTCTAATTGTTTTGTCGTCTTTTCTGATATCAACCATATTTTCTTCCAATTCTTTAGTCTCCTCTTTCATTTTTTTAGCCAGTTTTCTCATTTTTCCTCCTTTGAGTGCAAAAAAGTTTACCTTTTCTTTTCTATCCTTTATCATTTTTTCCATTCTGGCGTTGTTCATCCTCTCTCTCTCAATTCTATTTGCAATCTCTTCAACCACGGAATAATAGTCTCCCACGTAAACTTCTGTGACCTGTTTGTAAATGTCCAGATAGACAACGCCTTCTGTAAAACAGTTTAGAAAATCGGCATCATGAGAAATAACAATAACCGTTTTATCATACATTATTAGAAACTCAATCAAATGACCTATACCTACGTCATCTAAATTGTTTGTAGGCTCATCCAAAAGTAAAATGTCGGGATTTTGAATTAAGGCAAAAGCCAAAAGGAGCCTGGCTTGTTGCCCGCCCGAAAGATCTCCAACTCTTCTATCTACTGGAACATCTAGGTTGACTGCATCCATCACCTTGCTTATTTCGCTTTTTATCCCGGGAGGAATAACCTCAAAGGCATTTTCAAAATATTTTTCAACCGTCAAATCAAGATCCGCTCTATCAACAGTCTGTTTGGCTGTCCCGATAGTCGCCTCACTTTGAACAGAAACTTTTCCACTTTTAGGTTTTATTTTACCTTCAATCAAGTCAAAAATTGTACTTTTCCCAGCACCATTTTGACCCATCAAGGTAATTTTTGATCCTTTTCTAACGCTAAAATTAGCGTTCTTAAGAATTGGTTTTTTGTGAAGATATTCGAAACTAACATTATCGAATCTTAAAACAACTTCTTCTGCCATATATATTTTTATTTTTTAAATCAGTGCTTATTATATAGATAAACTACAAAAAAATCAATATCTTATAAGCGCTCTCACTAGCTTTATTTCATCATAAGAAAAATCTCCATCCAAATATTCATAAACCGGACGAAGACGGTCCTCGCCACAGTCCCCAAAGGCTTTTTTTATCTTTCTATATCTGTCAGCCGGTAACTTTAAATATTCCAGATCCAGCTTTAACCCAGCGTCTATCATTTTTTCTATATGATTAATTACTGTATCAATCCCTATATTTTGGTTTTTTGCAATTCTTTTGACAGGTATTTTTTTTGTAATCAACTCTCTGGTTTTGCTGTAAAACTTCTCTTTAGGTGCTCTCATTTTTATTTCTTTTCTTTCTGATCTATCCTCCCTTTCCGGTACTTCTAGCTTATTTTTGTTAACAAAATTGCTAATTTTTCTAATAAACAAGGGACCATATTCACTTAGTTTTTTAGCTCCAACTCCAGATATTTTAGAAAAATCATCTTTTGTAGTTGGAAGATAATATGCCATCTCCTGAAGACTATTGTCGCCAAAAATCATAAAAGGGGGAATTTGATGTTTTTCTGATAATTTTTTCCTGAGTTTTCTTAATTCTGAAAATAGCTCCTTATTGTAAGCCTGCTGCGGGTTGTGTTTTTCGGTTAATACAAATAGCTCTTTTTCTGCCTGGTTGATTGAAAACTTCTCCTGGGACTGTAAAAAGGCTGCCCCCTTCTTGGAAATTGAGAGAGTTGGGTACATGCCGCTGTCTTTAACTAAATATGAGCCAGCTACCAACTGAGTAACAATTTGCCCTAAATTATTTTCTGAGAAATCATTAACTATTCCAAATACCGAAAGTTCATCATGCCCATTTCTTATTATCTTTTGATTTTTCTTTCCCAAAAGAACATCAATTATATAGTTTTTACCATATCTATTTCCTGTTCTAACCACGGCCGATATAATTTTTCTCGAAACTTCACTGACATCAACTTTTTGTTTCTTTTCCAAACAATTATCGCAAGCACCGCAATTTTTTTTATTTAACTTCTCTCCAAAATATTTTAAAAGATACTCTTTTCTACAACTTGCCAAGTCTGAATAATTTAAAACTTCACTTAATTTTTCTTCAGCCTGTGTTCGCAATCTATCACCTAAAATTTGATTTATAAAGAATTGGTGTTTTCTGGTGTCGGCATAGGTATAAAACAGCACACACTCGCTAGGCAGACCATCACGCCCAGCCCTACCAATTTCCTGATAGTAGCCTTCTAGTGTTTTGGGAAAGGTATAGTGAACAACCAGTCGCACATCGGGTTTATCAATTCCCATCCCAAAGGCGATAGTAGCAACTATAATATTCACCTTATCGTTAATAAAGAGTTCTTGAACATTTTTTCTATTATCGGAGCTAAGACCGGCGTGATACGCCCTAGCAGTAAAGCCGTTCAAGCTCAAATTCTCAGCTATTTCTTCTGTTTCATTTCTCGAAAAACAATAGATTATCACTGATTCGTTCTTGTAATTATCTAGAGTATTAAGCAGTTTAGGGAAAGCGTGTTTCTTTTCCAGAACTTTTATTTTTAAGTTCTCTCTGTTAAAGCTTGAAGCAAAAACAGAGGCTTTTTTTATTTTTAACTGGTCCAGGATATCATTCCTAACTTTTTTGGTTGCTGTTGCGGTGAGAGCAACAATAGGCACTCCTAGAAACATTTTTTTCAAATTACTCAAATCTCTATAATCTGGACGAAAATCATGTCCCCACTCAGAAATACAATGTGCTTCATCAACTGCTAATAAGCTAATATCAATATTTTTTAAAAAGTCCTGAAAATCTTTTAAAGCCAAGCGCTCAGGGGCAATATATAACAGTTTTACCTTTTTTTGTTTCACCCTTTTCATTATTTCCTCGATCTGAACTGCGCTTAAACTAGAATTTATGTATTCTGCTCTTACATCACAAGCTTTCAGGGAATCAACTTGATCTTTCATTAAAGCAATAAGAGGAGATATTACCAATGTTAGGCCTTCAAATTTCAAAGCTGGCAACTGAAAACACAAAGACTTTCCACCACCAGTTGGCATTAAAACCAAGCAATCTTTCTTTGACAAAACATGCTTAATCACCTCTTCCTGAAGAGGTCTAAAATTATCATATCCAAAATATTTTTTTAAAGTCTTTTTCATGATTTATTTTTGGGCAAGTATGTAAAGTCTTCTTTTATTTGTCTTTACTCCTAAGTCTTTATTGAATATAACTACCCTAGAAAATCCTATATCTTTTAAACTTTTTTTTACTCTAGAATACTCAAAAGCTTTCTCTATAACTTTGGCTGATATCCCATCCCCAGAATTACCCAGCTGCGATTTTATATTGAATTCTAAAATATTTCCGCCCTTTGGCTCAACGCTAAATTGCATCTCCCCTTCTTCGCTCACAACCTTTGTCTTATATGAATAATTATTTACTGAAAATAATGTATTCATATCAAATAAAAATCGTCCTCCAGGTGCTAAACTTTCGTACGAGTTTTTAAAAACCAGTTTCCAGTCAGAATATTTCAATAAATGATTAATTGAATCAAAATTACAAGTTATCAAATCAACTTTTTTCCTCAGAGTAAAATCTCTCATATCACAGACCCTATAAGTTAAATTCGGAAAATTTCTCCGAGCTTTTTTGATCATCTCCTTCGAAATATCTAGACCACTAGATTCGATTCCAATTTTTCGCAATAGGTCCACAAACTCTCCAGTCCCACAGGCAATATCAAGATGAGTGTTTATTTTCCACTCATATAGAAAAATCTCAAGTCTAGTAAATAAATCTTGAGAAAATTCTTGCCACGAAAAAATATTATAAATTGTAGAGAGGTCTTTATAAACCTCTTTTTCCTTAGGGATACTATTTAGTGTCTTTATTTAAATAATAATCTGCAAATTTTTTATCTATTTTCAACAAATGTTCATCCATCCATTCTTGAAGAAAAACAGAAATATCTTTAACTGATTTTGGAATATTATCCTCTGAAAAGTCAAAAAACAATTCATTTACTCGGGCTAACAATTTCTGGTGTTCTTCAATATGCTCTTTAGCCTCGGGGTATTGTGACTTTCTTAAATATTCTTCCTCTACTGTAAAATGGCTATGAGCATAAGAAATAAGATCATTAAAAACATCCAAGACATTATCTCTGTTCATCTTGGCGGCATCGAGCTCCTGAAAATTATTAACCATCTCAGTCATATGAACATGTTGCTCATCAATCTCTGCTATACCAGTTTCGAGTTCTTTTTTCCAAACATACTTATCCATTGAACTATTTTAAACATTTGTTACATTTACCGTAGAAATTTAGCTGATAAGAATCAATCTCACCTGCACTTATATTCTTATTATATCTAACTTTTGTCTTATTATCAAAAAGATCTGAAACAGAGCCACATTTTCTACAAATAAAGTGAGCGTGCTCCTTTATTTCTCCGTCAAAGTGGCTAACGTCCGAAGGAATTTCTAAAATTTCCTTTTCATCAACAAAAGACTTAAGGATTCTATAGACTGTCCCTAGGCTAATATTGGGTATTTTCTTCTTAACAGATTTATGAACCGTTTCCGCTGTAGGGTGTGTGTCCACACTCATTAAGTATTCCCGTACTGCTTGTTTTTGCGATGTGTTTCTTTGCATTTATGCTTTCCAGAGACCATGAATATTGCAATATGCTCTTACTTCATACTCAGCATTTGGCACGTTGAATATTCTATGAGGTCTTTCACCTGGTTTTAAAAATTTTCTAATTGAAACTGTTTCAGTTCTAACTTCAATCCACTCAATATAGTGAACATCTTCCATTGGGTGTTCAACTTCACCAACAGTGACTTCAATTTTTTTATCATCGATTTTATTAACTACTGGTACATGCTTCTCTGTAGCAGCATCAACAAAATTATCTTTCATTCGAACCATTGTTTTGCCGCAGCAAACTGGGTCACCCGCTCCATCACGAACAGCCTGGTGCATGGCGCCACATTCATTACACTTATAAACGTCGTATTTTTTTGTCATAATTTTAGTATTTTAATTTATTATTCCCATTCAAGACTACCAGTTGAGTATTCTCTTACAGTAGACTCAAAAAAGTTACTCTCTATCATATTACCTTGAGTTATTTCATCTATCCAAGGGAAAGGGTTCTCTTTATTCCAATGTTTTGGCAGTCCAATGGCCATCAGACGAAGATCACCAACATATTCTAGATAATCCTTAAGATTTTCATGGTTCAGACCAAGAATACCCTCTCCAATAGAAGATATACCCCAGGCCAATTCATGTTCAACAGCACCAATAATGTTTTTCTTGGCTATTTCTTTCATTTCATCATCCCAAATTTCTGGATTTTCATTTTTAATCGCATTAACAATTTCAATAAATAATCTCAAATGCATATCTTCATCACGATTTATAAATTGAATCATCTGAGCGCTGCCAGGCATTTTATGGTTTCTTCTTAATACATAAAAATTAAGAAAAGCTGAATAAAAATATATTCCTTCCAAGATAATATTACCAATAGCCGCTTCCAAAAACATCTTATCACTTTTGGTGTCTCCAGTCTTGAAGTTCGAATCAGATATCTTATTTACTGCCTCTAAAACATATTTGTTTTTTTTGTATAACTCCTTGTCTACTTTATACATGCCATAGATCTCGTCTGGATCAAATCCGAGTGCTTCTATCATAGTGGCGTAACTATGAACGTGCAAAGCCTCTTCATAGGCCTGCCTCACTATAGCCAGGGAAACCTCCGGTGATGTAATATGTCTAACTATATTAGTAGTTAGGTTACCTGTCTGAATACCGTCCAAGTTTGAAACAAAAGCCAAACTTCTTTTATAAACCCTCTTTTCTTGCTCGGTCATAAACCCAGGCCTATTCCACTGCTCTATATCCTCTTGAAGTGGCACCTCTTGCGGAACCCAATTGTTCTTTAGCATTACTTTAAAAATCTTGTCGGCAAAATCATGCTTTAAGGGAGCTACTTGCATCAAACCATCGTCTACCCCGTTTATTACTCTTCTTTTGTTGATAACCTCAGCATTTTTAAGGTCATTCATTTGAATTTGTTTCTTCATTCTTTTATATTCACGTACATAGCACGCTAATTTAAAATTATTTATTTTTAATTATTGACATGCTTCACAATCAGGGTCAGCTATTGAACATGCTTTAAATTCTTTTTTTTCTGTAGCCTTTACTTCCCCGCCCCTACTAACCTGTGAAGCTGCTAGAGTTCTGAGATAATATGTTGTTTTCAGACCATATTTCCAAGCCTTCGTATAAAGCTCGCTTAGAACTTTTCCGCTGGTGGTTGAAATAAATATGTTGGTTGAAGCACTCTGGTCAATCCATTTACCTCTTCTGGCTGATGTTTCTAGGACCCAATCTGCTGGTATCTCAAAGGCTTCTTTGTATTTAGCTCTGATATACTCAGGAATTTGGGCAATCCCTTGCAGGGAGCCATCTCTCATCTTTATTTCATTCAAAATACTCTCATTCCATAAATCCTTGCTCATTAGATCATCTATCAGATTCCTATTAATCACAAGGAAATTTCCACTGAGGTTCTCTTTCATGTAGATATTTTTGAATATTGGCTCAATAGAAGGAACAGAACCAGCAATGTTCGAAATTGTCGCCGTTGGCGCAATAGCCATACAATTCGAATTTCGCATTCCCTTCTCTTTTATTGTAGCACGAAGTGAATCCCAGTCCATATTTGAAGATTTGTCGACCTCTATCTTTTCTCCTCTTTCCTTTTCCAATAGATCCAAGGAATCAATAGGCAAAATACCCCTATCCCACTTACTGCCTTTATAAGACTGATATGTACCCTTCTCGGACGCTAAATCAGCGCTTGCTTCCAGAGCATAATATGAGATCATTTCCATGCTTCTGTCTGAAAACTCAACATTTTCCAAAGAATCAAAATTTATTCCCATTTTATATAAAGCATCTTGATAACCCATCATCCCGAGGCCAACTGGTCTGTGCGCTAGGTTTGAATTTTTGGTTTCTGGGGTGGGATAAAAATTTACATCGACAACATTATCAAGCATTCTCATACCAGTCCGAACTGTTTTTCTCAGAAGTTCTTTGTCGATATCGCCGTTTTTAATCATCAAAGCCATATTTATACTACCAAGATTACATACAGCTATCTCGTCTTTTGAACTATTTAGAGTTATCTCAGTGCAAAGATTTGATCCGTGAACGACGCCTACATGGTCTTGGGGGGAGCGAACATTGCAGGCGTCTTTAAAGGTAATCCAAGGGTGCCCAGTTTCATAAAGCATTGTAAGCATTTTCTGCCACAATACTCGGGCTTTAATCCTTCTAACAACTAATTTCTCATCTTTTTCATATTCAAGGTATTTTTTTTCGAATTCTCTGCCATATATTTCATGAAGTTCCGGAACTGTATTGGGAGAAAACAATGTCCAATCCTCATTAGCCTCCACTCTTTTCATAAAAAGATCTGGTATCCAAGTTACTGGGTGAATATCATGGGTTCTTCTTCTCTCATCACCAGTGTTTTTTTTCAATTCAACAAATTCTTCTATATCAGAATGCCATACTTCTAAATAAGCAGCCAAAGCACCTCTTCGTTTCCCACCCTGATTCACAGCTACAGCGACATCGTTATATATTTTTAAAAAAGGAATAACACCCTGAGAGTCTCCATTGGTTCCAACGATTTTTGATCCCATCGATCTAACTGGAGTCCAGTCAGTGCCAACGCCCCCAGCCCACTTAGAAACTTGAGCAACGTCTGAATAACCCTTGAATATACCAGTCAGTGAATCTTCAACAGTGTTTAGATAGCATGAGCTAAGCTGACTGTGTGTTGTCCCAGAGTTAAATAGAGTCGGAGTGGATGAAACAAAATAAAACTGCGAAAGAACGTTGTAAAATTCAACTGCTTTTTCATTCTTTTTTTCTTCTTTCAGGGAAAGACCCATAGCAACCCTCATCCAAAACCATTGTGGCAATTCAAATATTTTTGGTTTTTTATCAGGTGTTCGAAGTAAATACCGATCTTTTATGGTTTGAGCCCCAAGATAGAAAAATGAATTATCTCTTTTTGGAATCAAGCTATCCGCTAAAGAGTCAAGATTAAAGTCAGCTAATTCTTTATTGAGAATTCCATAAGAAACCCCATTTTCAATATATTTTCTAAAATTTTCTTTATATAGTTTTTCCAAATCATCTTCTGCGTGTTTGTCTAGAATATCTGAATAAAGTTCATCAAATAAAAGCCTGGCGGCCAGAGATGAATAATCATAATGACTCTCTGTAAACATCCTAGTTGAGTTTAAGATGGCTTTTTTTAGTTCTTGTTCTTGAATTCCGTTATATAGATTTCTTTTTGTTTCTTTAATAATTTTTTCTATATCTATATGAGAAAGTCCGTTAGCCAACCGCAAAAGCTTTACACTAATTTTATCCTCACGGAAATCTTCTTCTTTGCCACTTTCGGTTATAATCTTTATGTTTTCAACATCTTCTAAGGCTTTGTCTTTTTGAATTCCTCTAAGAACTTTTCTAGCCTCTCTATACCTAATATAACTTTTAGCTACATCATGGTAATCTAGTTTTATCAGAACATCTTCAACAACGTCCTGAACATTTTCAATGGTTAAAAGCTTGTCTTGATTTATAAACTTTTCGTTCAAATCAATCATTACTTTCTCCATAAGGTCTTCAGAGTTTTTTGGAATCAATTTCGAGGCATTAAATGCTTTTGTTATAGCATTGTTAATTTTAGTTTTATCAAAAGTAACTAAATCACCATTTCTTTTTTGAATTTTTAAATTATTCATATGTTTTTGTTTATTTAGCTCAATTTTTTTTGGAGCTATTATTTTTATTTTACTACAGATTGTAGTTCTACCTTTATTATACCACAATATATAGTGTCTGTTAATCTGTCTATTATTAGACAAAAAAAGACCAGCCAGGCTGGTAATTTGAAACATTAAAGAAATTTAATGTGATAAACTGTGGATAACTAGTAATTATTCCTAATAAGATAGCTATTCTTTAACAAGCTTTTCCAGAGCGTAACCATTGAAGTAAGAAAAAACTATTATATAAATAGAAACGACTATTGTATATGGAAGACCAAAGTAAAATATCATCACAGGGATAAAAGGTATTTTTATATTTCTATTATAAAGAAAAACCGCTAAGTGAAAATTTGTCACACCTTTCTTTTTAAAATCACTCAACATCGGATACAAAATATAGGGAGGCCCTGAAATCAAAATGCCGGCAATACTGGTATAAAAAAATCCTTTCAACCCCCTGCTCTCTCCTAGGTGTTTTTTTATTACTTCCTCTGTCAAAAACTTATTAACGATTGTCATAAAAAACAAAACTAAAACCAGGATGGGAATTATCTTCTTTAAAAAACCTAAAAAATTAATCCAAACCAAAAGAGCATTTTCTGGATTAAAAAGAATCATCAACAAATACAAAAAGATAATTAATGATATAAAAACATATCTCGATGGTACTCTTTGTTTTTATTTTAAAACCATATTTTTAATAAATCAACAGTATATACCGTGAAGATTGCAACCAGTATCGAAAAAATAAAATTTAGTGTATTTCTATATGCTGAAAATTTAAATCCGAAATATTTTGCCTCAAGTGGCAGTATGGCGACCCCCACAGTACTCCAAGAAAGAATAAAAGCAGTCACTGCCAAAAGACTAACCCCCTCCGAGAGCAGTTCGCCACCAACTATATAGCTGGTAATAGGGATGCCAAAAGAAATAGAGCCAGATATTGCCCCAATAAGCGGATCTAAAAGAGGGTTCCCAATAAAAAATGAATCGTAATTACCGTCAGTATATACGCTTATCATCGAAACTAAAAAAATTATCCCAAACATAATTGGAATTGACCCCTTTAAATTGTCTATGCTTTTTATGGCAGATTCTTTAAATGTCATAGCTAGATTGTCTATTTATGATATAATCATAGCATGTTAAAACTTAATCATAAAATTTATAGAGTCTGGATGTTTGTTGTTGCCCTAATAGCAACAATCTCCTACAGAATAATAGTGATTCTTAACCACTATTCAGATCTTTGGGTTAATATTGCCTGGTATACAGGAACTATCGGCTTTGTTTGGTATTTTGCTCATAGATATCGTGTTGAGAACAAAAGAGACAAATTAATTGAAGACCTTCATCTAGCTAAAAAAATCCAAAATAAAGAGGATCTCTCTGAAGAAGATCGAGATGCCCTTACATATATTTTAGGAGGCCTCAAGACAAGCCTCGCTAAATGGAACTACATTTCAATATTCTCGATATCTTTCATTGCACTAATATACGCATTATATTTGGATCTATTCTAGTTATCTATAAAAACATTGACAAACACTAAAAAACGTGATATAAATATCACCTGTTCTTCACTTTCACTAAAAACCATTTACCAGGGAGGATGATATGAAAAAGGTTGTTTTTGTTAGGTTTGTTGCTAAGAACTATGGAGATAAGGATATTTACTTTGCTGGTGACAGCCTACAATCTATTATGAACGACACCAAGGACGGCAAAAGTTTTGGACTTTACGAATTCAGCTCTTTCACAGAAGTAAGCGAAGAAGAAGTGAGAGCTCTTCGCCTTGAATATTTTGAAAAAGGACTCTATGCCGTAAGAAATAACAACTGCAGAAGCTACCTGATTGGCTAAACAATCCCGGAGGCGAATAAAACGCCTCTTTTTTTATACAAAAACATTGACAAAATTTGAATAATATGCTATATTTTAAAGTTATTGAACATTTTATCTTTAGAAACATAACCCAATCAAAAGGAGTTGTTATGCCTAACATCCACCTTATTGGCTTCACTGAAGAAGAGTTCTCCCCCCTGAAAAAAGAAATAGACAGGATTATCGAAAGCATGGGCGCTGAACATGAAGTTATCACCACCTTCCACCCTAACGCCCTGCCTGAGTCCTGTGATGGAGCAAGGGAGAAAATGCCTTATCTTCATATCTTCGGCACAAATCCGGTCGAAATCGAGAAAATCATTCGGAACTTTATGCTCCGAGGCCTTTTCTTCGATATCGAGTATTCGATCGGGGGTTTCCTCGAAAAAAGTGTTCTCAAAGAGACTCACTATCAAGCATTCAAGCTCCCTGAGATTTCCGCCTAGGAACCAAAATCTCAAAGACCAGCGCCCCGAGTGCTGGTCTTTTTTTATTTAAAACAAGTATAGAATTAATTCTATACTTGTTTTCTGTCTATCATTATACAGGCGTTGTGTATATAGTTTATATTGTTCTTTTCACAGTATTCTATCGCTTCCCAGCTCTCGCTACCTGGCTGCATCCAAACATTCTTTATTTCAAGTTCTCTCACTTCTTTAAGGACTGCTTCAGTTACTTGCGGGGGGACCACAAAAACCACAACGTCAATCCCTTCTTTATAGTCGCTCAATTTCAAATATGCTCTAAGCCCTAAGATCTCCTTTTCACGTGGATTTATTGGTACAACCTTATAACCAGCATCTTTAAGATCACGAAGAACTTTGTAGCCATATTTCTCTTCATTATTGGAAGCACCTACTATAGCGTAGGTGTATTTTTTATCTATCATATTATTTTTTCTTTACAAAAAATAGAGAAACCAAAAAGAACGAAGCGCTAGTTAGAATAATCAAAATCCCAGCTGGAAGATATGTTGTTTTATATATAAATATACCAATTATCGAAGATAAAATACCTGCCAAAACTGAAAACATAATATATGATTTCATTGATCCTGAAATATTCTTGGCTGTAGCGGCCGGAATAGAAACTAGAGCCGCGGTCAAAAGAGCGCCAACGAGCTTTACTCCGAGCGCAACCATAATCGAAATGCTCAAAAGAAAGAAGAAATTATACTTTTTTGTATTAATCCCTTCAACAGAAGCTAAGTCCTCAGAAACACTCATAATAGTCATTTCCCTGTAAATATATCTTATCAGCAAAAGAACCCCCATTGAAATAAACATGGTGGCCAACATCTCCGTAAGATTAATGTTTGAAATACTCCCCACTAAAGCTTCCTCGGCCTTATCTATCGGTAGAAACAAAAAAGAAAGCGCCACGCCACTAGCAAAGACAACTGCCGTTAAAGCCTCTGTCGGAAGTTTTGTTTTGTTTTCAAATAGCCAGATCAAAACTATACCCAAAACAACAAAAGGAAAAGCTCCCAAGGACATATCAAAGCCGTAGAGAAGGGCAAGCGCTACCCCAGGAAATGCCAGGTGCCCCAAGGGTCCCGCCGCCAATGACATTCTCCTTTGAAGCATCAGTGAACCCAGATAAGCAGAAACCCCTCCAATAGAAATACCTGCTATTAAACTGTAAATTAAATTAATTTCCATATCTTAATGATTGTGTTTGTAAAATTTAACTGGCATCCCGTATATCTCTTCTAGTTTTTTAGGGTCCATTATCTCCTCGGGTTTTGAATAGCACGAATAATCTCCACTCATACACAAAACATCACTAGAGTGCTTATAAACAACATTTACATCGTGCGTTATCAGAATAATAGTTAAGCCTTTTTCTTTTTGCAGTTTATGTAAGAGGTTGTAAACCGTCTCCTCCCCTTTTATATCAATTCCTGTAGTGGGTTCGTCAAAAAACAATATCTCAGGTTCATCAAACAAGGCCCAAACCATTAGCATTCTCTGAAACTGCCCGCCTGAGAGATCCCCTATTTTTTTTGAAAGAAATTTAGGATCTTTGACGCCCACTAGCTCTAAATATTCTTGTATTTCTTTTTTGTTTTTATTCTTTAGAGACAAAAATTCCAAAACAGAAAGTGGCATATCACCCACCTTCTCACGAGTAAGACCTTGGGGGAGATAGCCAACTCTGGTCTTCCCTGTCCAATTAATCTCTCCAGCATAGTCAGTTATAAAGCCTAAAAGAGTCTTCAGTAAAACAGTTTTCCCTGTGCCATTTGGCCCGAGAATAGTCAAAAAGTCACCTTTTTGTACCTGAAAGGAGAGATTTTTAATAACCTCTTCCCCTGCTAGACTAACTGTTAGATTCTTTACCTCAAGTATTTTACTCATTTAAGTTATTTTTGTTTTAGTTCTTCAATATACTGATCAGCATATTCTTTTAGCTTTGGATCATTTTTTCCGGCTTCGGTAGCTGCATTAATTGCTTTGTCTATACTACCATCTACTTCATAAAGTTTTGCTAAACTGCTCCAAGCTTGAGCATTTTTAGGCTCAATCTTGACTAATCTCTCATAAAGAGATAGAACTCTGTCGAAGTTGCTCTCATCGCTAGCATAGTGGGCGATAAGCGGTCGAATGTAGTCACCAGGTCCAAGAAGGGTAGCTCCCCCCTTATCTATACAAATGTCCATATACTCATAGCCCTTATCGCTGTCCTGATAAAAGAAATAAGCTTTTGACAGAGAACAGGCTGAATCGTAATAATTTTCATTTAAACTATAAGCATATTCTAGAGTCTCGATCGCTTTGTCTTTTTGACCACTAGTTATATATATTTGTGCTTTTTGGAAGTAAATCGGTACACGCTGAGGACTGGCCGCAATTGACTTATCTATAGCTTCGATTGCCGCCATAATATAGTAATCATATTTTGAATTATCATTTCTGTAAAAAGAAGCCGCTTTATTGTAAGCCTGAGCCAAAAGCATTTGGTTCATACTATCTTCTTTGTTGTATTCTATATTCCTCTCGGCCTGCTCTATTATAAAATCTAGAGCCGCTATAGCTTCTTCTCTGTTTTTATGAGATTCAAGCTGACCCCTGTCTGAGATAAGTAATCTCATCAAGCTGGTTCTTGAGTCCCTATCAAGAACAGTGTCATAAGACAATGCCTCCCTATATTTATCAACCGCAGCCATTAAACCTTCTGAAGAATTAACCCTTTGAGCATCAATTGTTAGAGTAAGCATTTTATAAGGCAAATAACTATACTGAAATAATATTAAAGCCATAATAATTCCAGCCCCTGCCAATGCAAATATCTCATTATTATTCATCTCCTCATCCTTACTTGGCTCTAATTCATCTTCTCCTTGATATCTATAATAAACATAGGCCAAGAGCATCATAAAGGCCATATAGGTCACCATGGCATCAAAAACAGCCAAATTTTGGACGAAATATGCAGTAGTCAGAGAAACTATCACAATGAACTCATGAGTACTAAATTTATCGTTTTTGTATCCCAAAACTAAATAATATCCAAAGGCAACAAATATAGACAAATAAGTCAAAAGCCCAAATATACCCATGTTTGACAATATGTCAATCAGGTTGTTATGTGCTCTGTCAAAATAGGTTTCATTTCTGGTTTCATCATAGAAATGAGCGTCAAAATATTTATCAAAAGTAATTGCAAAGTTCCCGTAACCGGTTCCCATTATTGGATGGCTTGGCAGGTCTTTAAACGCCGCCCGCCAAGAAATTAAACGAGTTTGGAAAGTATTTTTTTCAAGTGAAAGCTCATTGGCAACACGAGCTGCAAATTTATTATTCCTGGTAATAACGTTGTCTTTATTTATCAAGAAAAAATAAGAACCAAAAATTATCAAAAATATCGCTGTCGAAACAGTAGCAATCTTTACTCTTTTGTCTTTATATAAAACACCATACAAAAACAACATCACCAAAAGACCCATAGCAAAACCACCATAGGCGCCAGCCACACTAGTTTTGATCATATGATAGACAAAAAGAAGAACAGCCGGAATATACATAGATCTAATGGTCCAGGTTTTCTCTCTGACCATTAAAAGAATAGCGAAATACGCACTAAAGATGTGGAATGCGGCGGCGTAGGCTGTGTTTCCTAGAGTACTGTAAACATGGTTATTGCCGGATAAACCCTGAAAAGCCACAAAAACGGCAAATATAATATATATATGAAGAAAAACCTTCCAATCGTCCCAAGTTCTGAAAGCTGTAATAATAATCATGTAAAAAGCAAAGAAATGCAGTAAGTGAAAAGCACCAAGCATTCTCTCGACATCACCCCAAAAACTAAGGTTGAAATCAACTCCAGTAAATGAAGTTATAACAACAGCTGAAAAAAATGCTCCCAGGCCATAAGTAATATAGTTTTTCTTTGGTCGCCAATTTGGATACTTAACAATCAAAGCTACCCAAAATACAAAAAGAATTTCTATAACAACATTAAAAAATAGCTGTTTTGAAGTAATAAATGGAAATAACAGATTTTTATTTACTAAAAATACTGAAATTAGCGATAAATAAACCCCTCCCTGGAGAATATACTTATATAGTTTTTGAGTCATATTATACTTAAAATTATTATAAACACTAAAATAAGACAAAGCTTTTGTCTTCTTAAAAGGATATCAAATTGTTTATTAAAATTCAACAATATAAAAAAACAGGGAGCGTTCAAACGCTCCCTGGATAATTATTATTTGCGCCCACCAGCATATGGACCTAGAGCACCTAGGGCGCCGCCTCGGCAAACTTCATGTTCGTGATTTTCCCCCGTTCTGTCATTTGTGTGCTGAATGCTTTCCAGCCTCCCATTTTCGTATGTTTTAGTTTCTGTTTGACCACCACTTGAATGTGACACTACTTTTTTTGACATTTGCCTATCCTTTCTTTAGAAATGAACGATAATCGTTGTGTCCCTAAATACTACAAAAGTCAAATTAATAACAGATTAATATTTATAAACTACTAAAATTAGAGTTTGATATACCAAGGCCCAGCGTTCTCATAAGAGCAAAAGCGTCTGCAGGGCGACCCAGAAAATATCTCCTACCATCATTAGGATTTACATACCAAGCTTCTCCATTTTTCTGAACCTGTAAAAGAATCTTTCCTTTCTGCTTATTTGCAAAACCTTCATCTAAGCTTTGGTTTCCACTTCCCCAAGGATTATAGCCATTTATAAGTTCGTTCATATCATCAAAACCATCACCATCACTGTCTTTTTTAGATGGATCTAGTCCCAGGGTTTCTTCTAAATTATCAGGTAAGCCGTCTCCATCTGTGTCAGGGCCATCCGCTGTTGTTCCAACTGGTATTTTATACAAATCATCATTCGTTATACCCACTCCTTGCTCCCGCATTACTGAAAAAGCGTCTTTGGGTCTACCAAGAAAATACATTTCTTGTTTACTTGGGTTTATATAATAAGCTTCTCCGTTTTCTTCTACTTTCAACACTATCTTTCCTCCCAGACTTGAATACATTTTTGTATTTTTTATCTCTATTTTATTATGTAGTGGCTCATTGCCAGTCGCCCCATTATCCCCGTCCCCACTATTAGTTTGTCCATCTTCGGAACCAGGGCTATCCGCAGATTCTGTGCTAGAAGGCTCTGCCTCTACATCCCCTTGGAGGGTGAATGTTTTTTTAAAGGTTTCATTGGAACATTCATAATAGCTATAATTTCCCGCACCAGAAAGCTCAATTTCAAGCTCGTGAGCAGAAACGCTATTGTTCAAAGAATGCTTTTTAAAATCAGCCCCAGGAGCAGAAAACATTAAACAAGTGGGCATAAGTATGTCTGAAGTCCAAGTAAGGAAAAGTTTGTTGTCTTGCTGAACTATTTTTATCTCCGAGATACTCTTAGAATCATCAACGGGCGTTGTAAAAAAATACTCTATAGAAGGCGAAATTTTTGTGTTCTTCTCAGCCTCTATAATATATCTATATTTTGTATTTGGATCTAAGTTTTTTATTTCAAGCTTATGCTGAGTGTTATTGTCTGTTGATTTTGGCCAATCTATTTCGTTTAAGTCCTTATAAAGCCCGTAGTTATACTGATTAAACTCAGTATATCTTATGAGGCCAATTGAGTCCCTGTCAGCTTCCCAGTGAATTACTGCCGAGCTTGAACTAATAAACTCCACGAATGTGTCTTTTATAAATACCTGGTCAGCTTCACCCTGATCAGCGTAAACATGTACGGTCTCTGTGGTTTCGTTGTTATCTTCATCGGTCTCCAAGAGTTTGTTTTGTTTGTCTATTTTGAAATTCAATTCTTTGTCTCCAGTATTTGTAAAATGGCCTTTAAAAATATAACTTAGCGATTCTTCTTTCTCTAAATAATTATCAATAGAAGGTACATCCGGATAAACAATTTCGTCTACCTTAAAATCATCAAAAATATAATTCATATCAACTAGAGTAAAACCTTCTCCGTCACCAAAGCCATAATCCTCCATGTTCTCAACACTGAAAACTATTTCCACTTTTTTGTTAACAAGAAGATCTTTCTCGTCTCCCAGCTCAATATCATATAAATAGGAGGCTACGTCTTTGTCTGATTTCTCAACTACCGTTGCCTTGGTGTTGTAAGTATTATTGTCCTCCTTGAATTCTTTCAGATTATTATTCAAATCAATTTCTAAGTTGATATTTTTCTCACCGGAAGATTCGTATCGACCTTCAATTATAAAATATTTTTTTTCTTTCATTTTAAATGGGTCTAGGTGTGTAATGTTTGGCTCTCTAATTTTTATTAAGACAAAATCGTCAGACTCCACTTTTATGGTCTCTAGTCCATATTTGTTAATTAGGTCTTTTTGCCCATTATTTATTACGGCAACTTTTATCGCCATGTTTTGGTTTACCGATGGTTTTCTTGGCATGACCTCAACAGAAGCCACACTAATATCATCAGCGTAAATAACTT
This sequence comes from Candidatus Parcubacteria bacterium, assembly GCA_002869265.1. Lineage (GTDB taxonomy): Bacteria > Patescibacteriota > Patescibacteriia > Patescibacteriales > BM507 > BM507. The sequence goes on along the minus strand of PKTH01000036.1, from coordinate 108,501 downwards.
TTATTTCCTCCCTTATATCATTATCGTTATATGTGCTCTCAGTTAAGGCTTTATCTGTGTTCACACTAAAAGACAGGGTCTTACTGCCTATATCTGAAAAAATTCCACGAAATACAAAATATTTTGTTTCATTAACACCAAGAGCATCCCCCTGACTTATATTTGGTAACTCTGCCTCAATAATATTAAAAGACTCGAAATTATATTGATAATCTGCTATCCCGTCAAGACTATAAACATCCTCATCTCCAGTATTTTTAATCGCCATCTTCACCTCGCATTCAACATTTAAACCTGGTTCCGGGGGAGATGAGCTGAAACCTGTCACTTCAATGTTTACAAAAGCCTTTGTTGGGTGAGCATAAAAAAGAAAACCTAAAACCACAAAAAATAGTAAGGATATTTTTTTTAATAACATATTATATATTTATTTATCTTTCTCTAATTATAACAAAAATAAAATATTCTGTTTAGTTTAGGTAAAACAAAACCCCGCTCTTTCGAGCGGGGTTTGTCTGCAAATTAACCGAAGTTAATTAGCTATATTATCTGAACTAAAATTAGTTAGATAGTGTACCACCAACAACGTCAGTGATATCCAATAGAGGGTTGATGTTTCCACCAGTTACTCCATTTCCACTGAATGTGAAGTCAGTGTTGATATCAACGATCTTTGTTTGTAGGTAAGCATTAGCTGCAGATGTAACATTACCAACGATCACTAATGTAACTTCACCGTCTACTAAAGCAGAACCTGGAAGTGTTGATAGAGTGATTCTAGCAGTTTCACCGTCAGCGAAAGCGTCACCAGCATCATCAACATTAACAGCAACAGCTGTCTTTGTTGTGTTACCTAGAACGTAAGCTTGAACACTTGTAGCAGAAACACCAGATCCCATACTAATTTGTAGGTCTAGAGTTACTAATTGTGCTTTTAGCTCTTCGTTTGTAGCAGTTCTATTAGCAGCATTGTCAAATACCATTTTGTATTTACCAATTGTTAGAGTACCACCTGTTAGAGTAGCATCATCCATTACGTTTACAACGCTTGTTAGGTTAGAACCAGTAACAGTAGCTGATTTTGTGTTTGTTGTTGAAACTGAGTATTCGTTGTTCTCAGGAGTTGCATCAACATCTTCAGTCATTACAATTTCATCACCTGAGTCAGCTCCTACTGCAGTAACAGCAGCAGTTTCGTCAATGCTTGATAGAGCTAGAACAGTTGAACTTGCAAAAGCAAATTGAGCAACTTTTCCATATGTAGCTGTACCATTAGCATCACCATTTGCATTGATTGATTTTGCATCAATACCAATGAAATAAGAATCTGTTTCGTCAGCAGCAACGTCAAGGTCTAATGAATCGAAGAAAGCGTGTCCTTCAACTGTTGGTAGAGCGCTAGCAACTAAAGATCCAGATGAATCATATAGATTTACCATAGAAATATCAGCACCAGTAGCTGTACCAGATTGCATTAGAACAAGAGATTGAACTGTAATACCTTCGTTATAAGCTCTTAGCTCAACTTCACCTAGATAATCATCAGCATCTGTAGATTGACCTGCAACGATGTAGGTATCTCTGTCAGCCATTTGATCATCAGTTAGTAAAGTAGCTTTTAGATAACCAGCTGCAGCTAAAGTAACATCTCTTGACCCTAGAACGTAAGGAACAGAGGCAGATACAGTAGTGTTTTGATCATCTTTTGCACTAACTGAACCAGCAGCAACAACACCAACACTCCATGTAGAAGTAGTAGCGAAGCTTGAAGCAAAAGTAGCTTTTACTTCAACTGGAACAGTAGCACCAGCTGCAACAGTTCTTGAAGCAGTTGGAAGTGAAGAGAATGTAACGTAACCATTAGGAGCAGTAGCTTCTGTGATTCCGTTAGAAAGACTCTTAACTAATACATTGTTCATGTATAGATCCAATTTAGTGATATTGTTATCAATAAATGAACCGTTAACATCACCATCATCAGCAACAACGTCTAATTTAATAGAAGTAATTGTGATAGGTGAAACATCACCAGCTTTTACACCAGCTTGATAAACAATCACATCAGAAGCACCTGTTACAACTGTTTTGTCAGTTAATACAGATGTTGTCCATGTTAATGTAGCACCTTTAACAGTTTGGTTAGCTCCAGTTACTGAACTTGGAGTGATATCTGAAATTGTAGCATCAGAAGTATCACCAGTTAGTGTTAGAGCAGAACCTGCTAAAGTAACTTTGAATACGTCATTAACGTCAGCAGCTGCTAGAACATCACATCTTAGAGCGAAAGTCTTAGTTACTCCTTTAACAAAAGCGACTTCGTCAGTCATTGTAAGATTGAATGTAGCGTCAGCTACACCGTCAGCTGTAAGATCAAATACTGATCCAGAATCAAGGTCAACTAATTCAAATGAATCTAGCTCATCACCTTGGATGTTAGAACCAGTAACAGTTAGACCAGCTCCAATTCCGTCTAAAGTAGCGTTCTCTGAATTTGATGTCATTTTAATTGTAGCTAAAACAACATTTGTAGAGTCAGCTCTAATATCTTTAGCAGGAGTAGCTGTTTTGTCCATATCAATTGCGAAGTCACCAGCATCTAGTGTTACTACGATAGCACCATTAGAAGTCATCAAAGTTGTTAGGTCAGTATCAGCTGTAGCAGATAGCTCATAGCCAAATGTTTTTCCAACAACTGAAATGTCAGTTGCTTCTTTCATGTATAGACCGATAGTGTCATTAGCATTGCCAATTCCAATATCACCATAAACCTCTACAGAAGCTGATTGACCTTTTTCGATTAGGTATCCGCCTGCATCAAGGTTTACATATCTATCAACGATGCTTAGTCCAGATTGAACCTCGTCACCGTCAACTACTAAAGAGATGTTTGAAACAATATCATTTGAATTTGTTCCACCATTTCTTAGTCTAATAGCTCCAAGTAGCACATCTTCTGTTGCTGTAACATCAACATCAAAAGCAGCTAATAGAACATTATCTTCACCAAATTGGTTGTTTGTATCAGTTGTTTCAACATTATCGAAGTCAAAAGCTCCAAGAGAAGCAGTAACTCCAGATACAACATTACCTTCGATAGGGAATGAACCTGAAACAACAGCACCGTTTGTCATAATATCTCCTGCCTCTTTGATACCAACAGCATAGTTACTTGTATTAGCTAGTGTAGCTTTTACAGTTAACGCTTTTGTTGAACCAGCTGGGATATTAATAGGTGTTGAGAAGTTAAATACTGAGTATCTATCTGAAGCATTAAGGTCTTTTGAAGTACCTACTTTTACTCCATTATCATAGAAAGCAACAGCATCAATATCACCAGCACTACCTAACCCGAAAGCAGATAGTTTAATGCTGTTGATGTTAACATCACCATCATTTGAAGCTGAAACATTGAATTTCAAAACCTCAACTGAAGCACCTGTTGGAACGTTTCCAGCAGCTGGAGTATCAGAAGCTAAAGCTACAGAAACACCAGTACCAGCACCAGCTTGACCACCAGCACCTTGAGCTGTATCAGATAAAGAATCTTCTTTAGCTGTTACATCATCACCGGCAGCAGGCATGTCTAGGCTAGAATCGATAACGAAACCGAAGTTAAATCTGTTAGCTTCGAAAGCTGCTTCGTCAACAATTAGTCTAGCTGAACCGTCAGCATCGATGTAATAAACATCAGCACCACCGAATTTAGCTAAAGAACCAGCTGGTAACATATCAGCAGAAGCTTCACCAGAAGCGATCTCGTAGTTTGTGAAGAATGAGTCAGCAATGTCAACGACTCTTGATGCCCAAGCTTCACCGTATAACGCCATAGCTACTTCTTCAGAAGGGATTAAAAGTAAATCGCCACCTGGAGTTACAGCATAAACGTTAGGATTTGTAGTAATTTTAACAAGACTTGTACCTGGTCTCATTGTAACGTTCTTACCAAGATTGTAAGATTCTAATTCACTTTGTGAAATTGTTACAACACCAGAAAAATCACTATACCATGAAAAGTAAGTAGACTCGTTAGGGAAAACGTATCTTTTGCCATCAGCGCCAAGATAGTAAACAGATGATAAACCATCCATTTTGATTAAGTCTCCTGCAGATGCTGCGCTAGCTTCTGGAGCTACAACAACACTCATTGAGAAAACTGTCATCATCATGACACTTAAGACAATCATTTTTTTCAATCTTTTCATAAAGATTTGTCCTTTCTTTGTTTGCTTGGATAAGTGCACCTAGTCCAAACAGAACAATTTTATTTTATAGATTACGACCTTAAATATTTTCAAATAAACTGGAATCCCATTATCCCCGCATTTATATTTATAAATACGTAGGTAAAATTCATGGGGGAAGTTTATCCTGCGTTTATGTTTATAAACATAAACGCGGGGAATAAAGCTTGTTCATTTAAAAATGATCGCACACCTTCCGAAGAAGGATTTTAGCAAAACTCTCTAATCGAGATCGACCTGGTTTCACTACCTCTACACTAAATACATAATGTAGATTTTTCTAAAGTGAAATATTCACCTCAAAAAAATCAACACTAAATTCTTTATTCAATTTTGTAAGTTACGACAAGCTTTTATTGAAATTAATTTTCTTCGGTACTGGTAGCAGCCTCCTCGACTACCTCAGATGAAATAGTTTCATCTTCCAAGGACTCTTCAACACCCTTTACTTCTCCACTTTCTATTTCTTTATCTAGGCTGACTGAAACTGCGTCTAGCTTTTCGAGGGTAGCGTCAAAATCATCACTTTCGATTAATTCTCTTACTTCACTTAACATTTCCTGAGAATTTGTCTCTACTGCTTCCTCTTCAACTGCATCACTTGAACTAGCTCCCTCTGTATCTGTCTCTTCGGCTAATTCGACAAGCTCTTCATCTTCCAGCTCTACTTCAGTCTCCTCTTCTTGAGCAAGCTCTTCAGCAAGGTCCTCTTCGGCTAGCTCTACAACCTCCACCTCAGACTCTATAGAAAGCCCCTCATCTCCTTTGCCCAAATTAGCAGTAAATATATTTTCTTCCAGAGACTCTTCAGTCTCAATCACTTCAACATTCTCTTCAGTTTCTTTTACTTCTTTAGCGATTTTTTCGATTCTATTTTTGACATTGCTAATTTCCTTTTTAAAATCCCCTGTTAGTCTTTCAACTATTTCCTGCTTCTCAGTTTCTGGTTTCTCGTCTGCCATCACCTGTGCAATCTCCTTGGCTCTGTTTTCTGCAAAAGATACATTCAATTGTGCCTTTTTCTTCTCACTAAAAGTTAAAGCAAACTTTGTTTTCTCAGAAATTTTCTTAGCAATATATAGTGAATCTCCAGGGGTTGCATCACGAGAAGCGTCAATACTCATAACACCACCTCCCAAGACCACTAAAACAATCATAGAAGTCAAAAGAACGGGCTGTCCCATTCTCTTAACGATTCCATTATAAAAAGTATCTGAATAAATTTTAAACGCATTAGCAATTTTTGCAAAAGAAAAATCAGCCTCATTGCCTGAGCTGGAATTCATTATTTGATTAAACAAAACCTGACGATTTTCCTTCTTCCAGGTTTTATCAGCTTTGATTGCTTTATAACTATTAAGTTTTTTTAATATGTCTTTTTCGTTCATTTTTTTTCATCAACCCCTACTAATTCGTTTAGGGCTTTTAATGCTCTGTGGGTCAGAACCCGAATATTCCCCTTTGATTTTTCTAAAATAGTGGCTACTTCTTCTATGCTCATTTCATTGATGTAGCGCATCATTATAATCTCTCGATACTCATCCTTTAGCTCAAGTAATTTCGCGTGAACAATTTCTATCTCACTATCCAGTTGGATTTTCGCCTCAATATCTTGTGAACCATCTGGAAGATCAAAATCAGAATCTTCAGCATCGATAGAAATATCGCTCAATTCTTTTTTCTTTCTGTAGTGATCAATAATCGTGTTTCTAGCTATCCTATAAAGAAGTGCTTTGAGAGTTTTCTCAACAAGCTTGTCTGTTTCCTGGATATGGTTCCAAGTTTTGAGGAAAACAGCCGAGGTTATATCCTCAGCTTCTTCTTTGCTTCCGACTTTAAAAAAAACAAAACGATAAATTTGATCTACGTATAAATCATAAGCTTCTATAAAAGCTTCTTTATTATCGTTTTTCAGTCTAGAAAGAAGTGACTGATCTTTTATGTTAAATAAACTCATTTAATAATACGTAAAAACAAAAGAATTGTTACAGTAAAATAAATAAATAAAAAAAGGACCTATTTGAGTCACTTTCTAATATATTTTTCTAATTAATCTATTAACTAATTTAGCACGAAAATAATCAAATAGCAAGAATTAATTTATAAAAAATTTCTAAAAACAAAGTCCTCTGAATACAGAAAATTATAAGTGATTTTATAGTAAATTTATAAATACTATGGACTATTGATTTATATCAAAAAATATGCAAGTATATAAAAAAATTGTTATTTAAGTCTATGTAAACATGGACTTAAAATAATTAAAAAACAAAAATATAATTTTATCAAGCTCATATTGGTTAATTTTTTATTTAGGTCTAGTATTTATTAGACTTAAATATTTATTAACTAATTTTAGATAATTATTTATTTAAGTCCAGATTTTACTAGACTTAAGTCGACATGAAAGACAGTGTGGGAAAAAATATTTCTAAAAATTCTCCTCAAAACTCAGAAATAAATGAGCTTAGTTCACCGATTCCAATAAGCAGCCCTGAAAAGAAAAAGAGTAGAATCAATACCGAAAGATACAAAGTAGAGATACCGCTCTCAGAAACCAATTTTGAGCCTTTGTGGGTGTCTGTATCAGAGGCAGCAAAGATAGGTGGTGTTCAATCCAAAACAATAAGAAGAGCAATCCAGGCCGACCTTGTTCAGTACAAAGTCATCAATGACAGATATTCAATAGACCTAGGATCTGTTATACGATACTTATACACATCCACAAAATTAAAAAACAAAATAGAAAATAACGGTATTGCAAAATACATTGAAAATTGGAAAAAATAAATGATCTTTAAATAGGAGATATCTAATGAATAAATTTCCCAAACATAAATGCTTAAAATGTCAGGGGACTTTCACTCTAAGAAATCCAGCGAAGTCGATCGCTAAAAAGTGTCCAAATGCTTTTTCATACATTGAGGCCTTAAGAAATCTTCTCCCAGAAGATAGCCGAGACTTAGCCCTAGACAAAGTAATTCCCCACATCAGAAGACTCAACTTAAAGCTGGACAGCGAAAAACCAATAAAGGGTTTTGAAGCCTTAGCCCAGGCTATGTCTGAGTTACTACATTCAGGAAAATTCGAAGATTCATATTACCATACTAGTGAGTATATTTGCGAAGAATGCGTTAGCATTCTCAGAAACCCCGATAGAGACAACAAAAAAATTCTAAAGGGTAAAAAACGAACTATATGCAAACCACTTTGCCCAGTATGTAACTCTGAACTTATAAACGCAGAAGAATAAGGAGGATTGAATGATACTATCTACCACCATCTCAAGAGCACAAATTTTTGCTCTCCTGGGAAGAAAAATTGATGATGTTATTATCTGGGAAAGATTCGACAAAGAACCATTGATATACATCGTAAGCCATCGTGCGCTTGAGGTAATACAGAATTCTGACATTAAACTAGCATTAAGCTGCGACGACTTTGCGAACGATGAATGCTTTCTGGGGGTTTTTACTTCAAGGACGGAGACAGAGACTCTTATACAAGAGTTTGAAAAAGTCTTGGGTGTAGAACGAGTTGAACATCCAAAATATCTTCACTCATAAAAACTAAAAAAGGACTATTTCTGATAGTCCTTTTTGATAGATTTATATTCTATTTTCCTCTGTCCATTGCTTCGTTAGCCAGCTGATCTGCCTCCTTATTTTGCTCGCGTCTAACATGAGTGTAGCTTACTTTTTTAAAACCCTGAGAAAGGTTATATATTTTTACAAAGAGTGGTGCTAAGTCCTTGTTTTTGACACGATATTCTTGATTGAGCTGTTTTACTACTAGTTCACTATCCAAAAACATATCGAGCTCAGTTGCTCCCAAATCTCTTGCTTTTTCTATCCCTGCGATTGCTGCTTTGTATTCTGCTTGATTGTTGGTTGTCTCACCTATATATTCTGAAACGGTCGCTAGAACATCTCCGCTCTCATTTTTTAAAATTGCACCAATTCCCGCTGGGCCTGGATTGCCTCTCGCTCCACCGTCAGAATGTATAAGTATTTTCATAAGCTAAGATTAATTTATATCAACTATCCTCATTTGAGGATCTACCCTGCCATTAAATTCGTTATTTTCAAGGGTATATACTATATCTATAGTATCACCAATTTCTATATCTTTCCATTTTTCTGTCTGCCAAAAACCAAGTGCACTAATAAGTCCTGATTTATCATTTTTCAACTTCATCTTTAGGTGTTGTCCGTCCGCTCCCATTCCCATTTTGTCCATCACTTTAATTTCTCTAGATAAAAAAACCGGGGCTGGATTTGCTTCTCCAAATGGGGCAAAACGCTGAATTTTATTTATCAGCTCTTCATTAACCAGATCTAAGTCCAGCTCTAATTCCACGTCAATTTTCGGATTAATCTCTTTGCTGGCAAGAGCCTTGGTGGCTTCTTTTTTCACCTGAGAGACAAACTCTTCAATCTTGTCTTCATTTATACTAAAACCACAGGCCTTGGCGTGTCCGCCATATTTTTCAATTGTTCCTTCACATTTTTTAAGCAAATCCAGGATATTAAGCTCGTCAATACTCCTGCCAGAGCCCTTAAAACCTTCTTCGGTTCTAGTAATAATAAGAGACGGTTTATAGTATTTTTCTGTAACTCTACCAGAAACTAAACCAACAACCCCTTCTTCCCAAGCCTCTCCTTCTGGGCTAATCGCCACCAAAATGTCATCACTATGATCAAGAGTTTTTTCAATATAGTTAATTATCTCTTCTGTTATCTCCTGTCTTTCAACATTCCTTTTGTTCAATTCGCTAGCAAGCTTTTTCGCCTCCGCTCTGTCTTCTGTAATAAGCAAGTTAAAAGCAGTAATGGCATGTTTCATTCTGCCAGCAGCATTTAGTCTAGGGGCTATCTGAAAACCAATGTTCCAAGACTCTATCTTTTTATCTTGGTTTATCTTAGCTATGTTCATGAGCTCCCTTACTCCAACCCTGTTTGTAGAGTCTAGGATCTCTAGACCTTTTATTAAAAGCGATCTATTTTCACCCACTAACTCAACACAATCAGCTACTGTCCCTATAGCAAATAGATCCATCCCTCGCTCTAAAAGTCTGTCTTTCATTTCATCATCAATTTTAGCCTTGCTAATAAGAGCTTGCGAAACCTTGAAAGCGACTCCCACCCCAGCGAGTTTATTAAATGGGTAGGTCTCTCCTGGGGTTCTTGGATTAATAATAGGGCAGTCTGGTAAATCTTCTATTTTTTCGCTACTGGTATGATGGTCGGTAATAATAATATCGATACCTTTTTCTTTTGCATATGCGACCTCTTCTTTGTTTCTAATGCCACAATCAACAGAAATTATTAACTTTGTACCTTTTTCGATAATTTGATCAATCGCATCATTATGAATACCATAGCCTTCAAGTCTTCTATCAGGTATATAGACATCCACTAGTCCTTTTAGAGATCTTAGAGTGTTTATCAACAGGGAGCTTGAAGTCACACCGTCAACATCATAGTCACCGTAAACGGTTATTTTATTTCCCTCTTTAATGTGTTTGATTATCAAATCAACGACAGTATTCATTTCCTTAAACTGAAATGGGTCATGGGTGTCATAAGAAAAATCAGGATTGATAAAATCCTCTATTTCTTTTTCAGTTTTCATTCCTCTATTGAAGAGGAGTTGGAGACTAACCCTGTCATATTTAGGGTTTTCTTTAAAAAAGTCTTCTGAAGCCTTTTTAGAAACCTCCCATTGTTTTTTGCTCATATTTTTTATTTTCAAACTTTTACTTATATTTTTATAAGCAAAACAATACTAGCTTGTAAGCAGTATCTCTATTTGAATTAGGAGGTTAAAAAGAAACAAATGCTATGCTTGCTGACCAAGCAACCATTGAGAATATAATCATAATACTCAAGATTGCCCAAACAATTTTAACAATTTTTTTTCTTTTTTTAGCCATAGTATGTAATTTATTTTTTAAGTAATTTTACAAAGGTGTCAGCCGGAATATCAACCTTCCCACGACCCATTTCAGCCATTTTCTTTTTACCTTTTTTCTGCTTTTCTAATAATTTTCTTTTTCTACTTACATCTCCACCATACAGTTTTGCTGTCACATCTTTTTTCATAGCGCTCAACCTTTCGGCAGCTACAACCTTTGAACCAACTGCTGCTTGTAATTTAACTGCAAACATCTGCCTCGGTAAACTCTCTTTTAAAATTCGGACAACCTCTTTCCCTCTCAAAAAAGCCTCGTCATCATAAACAATGGTAGCTAGAGCTTCTACTTTTTCTTCTGCCACCAATATATCCATCTTGACCACGTCTGCATCCTTGAAGCCAAGGTATTCGTAATTAATTGAAGCATAACCAGAGCTGACACTTTTTAGTTTATCATAATAATCTGTCAAAATAGCTGCCATCGGGATATCATAATGAACGACCGCTCTGGAATCATCAATATATTCAGTTGTTTTATATATCCCCCTTTTTTCCTGAGTTAAATTCATCACAGCTCCAATAAACTCCTTCGGAACTATTATGTCTAGTTTTACCCAAGGTTCTTCAATGGATTCAATATTGGTTCTCTCTGGTAATTTCTGCGGAGTCCGGATTACCTCTTCCTCCCCATTGCTTTTATGAATTTTATAGGCCACACTTGGCAGAGTTACTATCAATTCTATATTGTGTTCACGACGTAAGCGCTCTTGAAAAATCTCTAAATGAAGGATCCCTAAAAAACCACAACGAAAACCAAAACCAAGAGCATTGGATTGTTCTGGTTCATAAGAAAGAGCTGAGTCATTTAGTTTTAACTTCCCTATCGCTTCTCGTAGAGCTGCATAATCATTACCCTCCTGAGGATAGACTCCAGCAAAAACCATTGGTTTTACATCAGAATAGCCCTTTAGTGCTACTACTTCATTGTTTTGAACACTTTTTTGCAAAGAAATTGTATCTCCTACTTTACACTCAGCTACCCCCTTAAAGCCCGTAACAATGTAGCCGATATCCCCTGTTTTTAGCTCCCCTGAAGATACATATTTCGGCTTAAAAAATCCAACATCGATTGCATCGCTTTCTGCTCCCGTGGCCATTAATTTAATCTTTTCTCCCTTTTTTATAGAACCATCAACTACTCTAACAAAAGCTACCACCCCTCTATACTCATCATAATTTGAATCAAAAATCAAAGCCCTGGCAGGCTTATCCTCATTGCCTCGTGGAGATTCAACCGTATCAACCACTCTATCTAATATTTCCTCGACTCCGGCACCAGTTTTACCAGAGGCACTAATAATCTCTGACTCATCACAACCTAACAAATTTATTATTTCATTTTTCGTCTTCTCAATATCAGCTGCCGGCAAGTCTATTTTATTTATTGCTGGAATTATCTTCAGATCCTGCTCAATCGCTAAATATAGATTAGCAAGAGTTTGAGCTTGAATCCCCTGAGTTGAATCAACCAGAAGAATTGCTCCCTCAACTGCTGCTAAGGATCTAGATACTTCGTATGAAAAATCAACATGACCTGGAGTGTCTATTAAATTCAAATCATAACCTTTATAAGACATTTTTACAGGCTGTAGTTTTATTGTAATGCCTCTTTCTCGCTCTATGTCCATCCCATCCAAAATCTGATTCTGCATCTTTCTTTTCTCTACCGTGTCTGTCAATTCAAGCATTCTGTCTGCGAGAGTAGACTTTCCGTGGTCAATATGGGCAATAATACAAAAATTTCTAATTTTATCCTTCATATAATCAAAAAATGGCTTGTTTTAGCAAGCCTAATGTCACTTAATCTTTTTTATTTTACCTTCAAAACAATAAAAATGCAAGAAAAAAGCCGTTATTTCAATAACGGCTTCTGTTTTAAGATATCAACTCTCCAAATTTACGAATCAGATTTTTGTAGCGATTTTCTTGTGGTATTTTTTCTTCAAGAATCTTTGTGAGGCCAGCCAAAACAGGGCTTCCGCCAGTATTTAAAACTCTGGAAAAAACTCTTTCTTCCATTACTTTATCCCTGTCCTCAGGTTTTAGATCAAGGAATTCAACAATTAAATCCTCATCTTCCCCATATTCATAATCTTGATACACTATCTCGAAAACATGTTCTTTAAACAAGCTTGTCAATTCTGACTTGCTTCTTCTTTTCTTTTGAAGCTTTTTTAATGAAAACTTAGAATTCTCTAATAGATCCAGTGGGATACCCCAAGAATTAAAACCGATTTTCCTTTTCTTGGGCCTCTCCTCATTTTGAGGACAGTCTTCTGCTTTACTGACTTGATCCACCTCTTCCTCTGGCTTTTCGGAATTCTCCTCTGTCTCACTTTTTTCCTCGGCAATTTGTGAATTCTCGAGTGCTTCCTGAGGGGCGGATTCAACTGTCTCGCTTAATTGGAGTTTAGCTTTGTAAAGCTCATCGCTTAAGCGATCAATCTCATCCTCACGTTCTTTTGCTAAAACCTCTGCTCTAGACAAATCCTTCTTGAGACTTTTATTTTCAATCTCTAGTTCAGAGGACCTTTGAAGTACTTCAAGCGCATCTCCACCATTCGCCTCTACGATTTCCAAAAGCTTCTCTATTGCTTCGAACATCTTGTCTGTACTTAAAAGAAGCTTCTCCTTAAAAGTCATATCTCTCAAATCATCCTTCATAACTGTTTCCCCCTTTTTATATTATTAAAGATCGATTTATTTTCACTCAGAAAAGATTAACACCAATAGATCTTTTTGTCAATATTAAAACTAATATTAGCTAAAATATTTTAGAAGTTTTAAATACTTTTATAATCTCGCCAATTACATATTCCTCTGAAACCAAATAATCATCACTAAAGCTAGAACTATCCCCTTTGGTTATCAAATATTCACCATCAACTCTAACTACCCTGTGAACAAACACTTTTGACTCTAGGGGATTGAAAAATGCTATTATTTTGTCTGAATAATCTTCTAGCTCTATATTTTTGTTTTTCACGATTACTATATCATTCTTGACAATAAGCGGATTCATCGAATCGGATACTATCAAAAAGAAAAAAGAATAAGAATTAAGATAAACCGGGACCAATAATATCACAATAAGAATAAATTCAAATATTATTATTTTTATTTTATGTTTATTTTTCATCTACTTTAATTAATTCATAATTAAATCCCAGATCGTCTAAATAAACTAAAAATCCACCAAGTAGTTCTCGGTAAACATCATTTGAATAATATATATCAATTTTTTCAGGATTATATTGCTTAATAAGTTTATCAATTAAGACGACCTCCTTTTCACTTCCACAAAATGGTCCTCTGCTTATATTGCCGGCTTGATAGATTTCGAGCCCCGCTTCTTTCTGCCAAGCATCTGAACAAAAATTATCTGAAATTAATATATTGTTTTCATTTGTCGCAAGATCTAGGAAGTTTTCTTTTGTAATTATGTCGTAATTTTTGTTTATTCCTGGAATAAACAAAGCCGACTCAGGCGAATCCCTGCCCTGCTCTTCAACAAAATTGTAAGAAGGCTTATCTATGCCAATAACATCACCTATTACAATCTTATATGGAGAATAACCGGGGTGAATATAGTATTTATAGGAAAATTGTTCTTGTTTGATGATTCTAGTATTTAGAATATTGTTGTATGTATTTTTTAATTCAAAAAATCTATACAACAAAACAATTATTACTATAAATAAAAATAAAATAATTAGATTAAGAAAAATAGATTGTATGCTAAGCTTTTTTCTCATAATAAAAAACCCAATTATTATTGGGCACCTTAAAGATATTTCTAATTATGGTCTTTTTAAATAATTTAATCATTGTCCTTATACTGCCCTAGTAAATTAAATCCCTCTAGCTTCTCCCCGGTCACCGGTGTCAATCTTTTTACCATGAAAACGACGTTTTATAGAAGACCAAAAATCGAAGAGCTCTTCACTTTTTAGAAGAGCTGAGTAGGCAATATATACTGTTAGACCAGAAATGCCTGCAAAAAAGCCTTGAATAAAAACTCCTAAAGTTGTTGTCATATCTATATATGGCCATACTATCAGCTTTGCTCCCTGGACAGTAAGCCCGGCTGCTATGGCTGATATTGAGAACTTTATGGTTGATATTAGAATCCTCATTTCATTCATATACCCGATTTCTAATTTTAGAATAATCCAAAGTAAGACAAAATTAATAATATTTGATATAGAGAAAGCCAAAGCTAGACCAGCCACCCCCATTCTTTTCCCTAGATAAAAAGACAAAAAGACGTTAATTATAGCAGAAACCAAGCCCACAAAAAATGGTGTACTGGAATTATGTCTAGCATAAAAGACCCTTACTAAAAGAGGGATTGTTGCTTGAGCAAAAAGAGAGATAACAAAATATTTCAAAGTCTCCATTGTCAAAAGTGTGTCCTGCCAATCAAAGCTACCAGCACCAAAAACAACTCTAACAATTTGAGCTCTCAAGGTTAACAAAAGAATAGTCGAGGGTACCACAAAAAATAAAATCTTTCTGAAGGTCGATGAAAAACTTGAAACAAGCTTTTTCTTATCGAAGGCAATAGCGGAAAGCGTTGGAAAGGCCGCTATAGCAAAAGATATTCCAAATATTCCAACAGGAAAAGTTTGTAAGTTATTGGCATAATTAAAAACAGACAAAGACCCACTGTTCATGGTTGAGGCGATAACTGTAATAACTAAAAGATTAAACTGACCAACAGCCAGACTTAATGTTCTGGGCAACATCATGGTTGCAATCTTTAGAACGTTTTTATCTTTAAAGTTAAAACTCAATCGAAATCTAAGTCCCAAATTATAAACAGTTGGCACCTGTATGAACATGTGAAAGAATGCTCCAAGAACCACGCCATAAGCAAGCCCGTAGACTCCCCAGACAGGGGCCAAAAAAAGAGCTCCAAAGATAATACCAACATTGTATACTATCGGAGCTAATGAATATATAAAAAATCTTTTAAAAGACTGAAGAACACCGCCTAAAATACTTGAAATTCCTAAAAAGATCGGTGAAAGAAACATGATTCTTGTCACATTTGCCGTTATCCTCATTTTTTCTGGGTCAAAACCTGGAGCAATTAATTTTGTTAAAAATGGAGCAAACAATATACCAAAACCGGACAAAAGTATTAAGGAAAGTCCTAAAATGCTTAGAATAATATTTGCGACCTCCCAGGCTTCTTTTTGGTGGTTTAATTTAGCACTTGTCTTTTTAAGGAGTTGAGAGAAAACAGGGATAAATCCCGCGGACAGAGCGCCCAAAACAATTAAATTAAAAATAAGGTCTGGTACTCTAAAGGCAGCAAAATAAATATCTAATGTATCACCCAAACCAAACTCAGATCCTAAAATACGATCTCTGAATATACCCAAAAATCTACTTAACAAAGAAGAGAGCGCTACCATTAGCGCTGCAATGCTTATACTATCAATTTTACAAAGCAGTTTCCTGATCATTAATTTACTATTTTCTTAGTTTCTCTTGCTATTAAAAGCCCCTCATTTGTTTCTATGGCAAATGTTTTTAGTTTCCCTAAAACTTTTATATTTTTTAGTATTTCATTTCTTGTTACAGGATTACCTGAACCAATACTTCCAGAAAAAACTATAGCATCAACTTTTCCGGCCAGAGCTACATAATACGCTCCTATATATTTCGATACTCTATAAATAGCCATATCAAAAGCTAACTTCGCTTTGGTATTACCAAGATTTAATTCTCTTAATAATGTTTGATAGTCATCAATTCCTCCTGAGATTGCTTTAATCCCAGATTCTTTGTTCAAAATATCGTAAAGCCTCTCTACATCGCTACTCGTGCCAAGGCCCTCTCGCAAAAGCTCAAAGACCACCCCTGAACCAAGATCTCCAGCTCTGGTCATCATCATTAAGCCCTCTATGGGGGTGAATCCCATTGAGGTATCTATAGGCTTTCCTCCTTTTATCGCGCTAATAGACCATCCACCACCAAGATGACAGGTTATAAGGTTTATTTTATTTTCCGGCTTGCCCAGTTTTTCAGATACTCTTTGGGTTAAGTACTTATGAGATATTCCATGAAAACCGTATTTTTTGATTTTGTATTTTTCTGAGAGTTCATTGGGTATAGCATAAAGTTTTGCCCTATCAGGTAGGTCGGCAAAAAAGGCCGTGTCAAAAACTGCAACCTGCTGAGTATTTGGTAGAAATTCAGAAAATATTTTTACTCCTAATAAATTATATGGATTATGCAATGGGGCAATATCATTTAACGATTTTAATTTATCAATCGACTCTGTATCCAGGGCTACTGACTCCACAAAATGTTCTCCACCATGAACAATTCTATGCCCAATAGCATAAATATCTGAAACATTTTTAAGTTGCCTTAAAAGCTTTTTAATCACATCACTATGACTAACCACATCCCTAAAGACACCACTTTGTATCTCCTTCTCATTTTCATCAAAAAGTGAGTATTTAAGTGATGTAGAACCTGTGTTTATTGTTAGAATGTTTTTTGGCATATCTAGTTTTTTATAATCTTTGCAAATGCTTTCTTCATGTCTAGACCACAGGCATTAGCCTCGTCTGTATCAATATGCATGCTTAAATCATATTTCTCATGAATCTTAACTTTTACTTTCTTAAAGACTAGGGCCCTGTCTCCCAAAATCTCAGCACTAACAATCTGTTTATTTTTTAAGCCCAATTTCTTTGCTTGCTCTGGATTTGCGTGAATATGTCTATTTGCAATTATGACTACATCTCTTTTATTAACTTTTCCCTTTGGACCAATTATCGTAACAGGAGCACTAGACTTAAGATCGCCACTCATTCTTACTGGGGGTGTTAGCCCTAATCTAAAAGAATCTGTTCCAGAAAGCTCAACCTGGCTATAGTCTCGAAGTGGACCAATTATGCGAACCCTAGAAATTTCTCCTTTTTTTGTTTTAAGGGCAATAGTCTCTTTTGAGGCGAACTCACCTACTTGAGTTAACTTTTTAATAGGGGTCAATTTTGCTTTTGCCCCAAAAAGTTTTTTAAAATCTTTTTCATTAAGGTGGCAGTGTCTAGCTGAAACCTCAACTCTTATTTTGAAATTTTTCATAAATTAATTAAATTTTCTTTTTGTAATTTTATAATAAATAACCGGAACGATTT
Organism: Candidatus Parcubacteria bacterium; assembly: GCA_002869265.1. Lineage (GTDB taxonomy): Bacteria > Patescibacteriota > Patescibacteriia > Patescibacteriales > BM507 > BM507. The sequence goes on along the minus strand of PKTH01000036.1, from coordinate 91,124 downwards.
TTCTGCTTAAATAAAATGGGAATATAGTTATAAAAATTACCCAAATAAACAAATAAGTACCACTGGAATGATCTACAAAAGTAGACTCGATGTGGCAAAATGGATTTATGTTGGGATTGTATAGAGAACAAAGCCCATCAACACTAATACTGTGACCGCCTTCGCAACTAACTTCACAAGGCACTACTTTCATATTCCCCAAAAAGAACAATCCAAAAACTAAGGATAGATAAAAAATAAGAAAAAGTCCTGTTTTAAATAATAACATCAGTGCTTTCATAAATTTTTAGGAATTTTCTTCTTAGTTAAATAGCCTCGTTGGGCTCCCTCCATTTCAATAACTGAAGCAGCATTATACATAGCTAATTTCAGGGCCTTTTTAATATCATCTTTATATAAAACCAATCCAGCGAGAAAGGTTGATGCAAAGGCATCTCCAACGCCTGTTGTGTCGCTTGTTCTTTTTGCTTTTATGGCCTTTTCGGAATAATAATTAGTTCCGTCATACACTTCTGCTCCATTTTGCCCTTTTGTAATAACAACTATTTGAGGGCCCCATTCTTTTAATACATGTAAGAGATTTTTTGTATTATTCAAAAATTTATGATCTTTTCCTCTATAATATTCGTTAGATAAAACTAACTCGATTGCCTCATCCTTATTCAGGCTCAAAACATAGGTTCTCTCTAAATATTTTTTCAAAACTTTTATTCCTGCCTTAAGCTGAACTCCCCCGGGGTTCCAAACTATTTTTGCTTTATTGGTCGAAGATATTTTATTTAAAACGTCTTGCCAAGATCCTGAAAGTGACGAGACATAGAGCCAGGAAGCTGAACTAATTAATCTCAGGTCATTATCCTCTATTCTCAAATGATTATTTGCTGCCCTATCAGAAAAAACAATATGTTCATTTTCTGGTCCAACCAAAATAAAAGAAAAACTACTTTCACCAGGAATTTTTTTAATTAATTTAGACTTAACCCCAAAGTCCTTAAGGTTTTTAACTATACGTACTCCCCTGTCATCACTCCCAACTGCTGTTAAGATCGACACATTAAAACCAAGGGAGGACAGACAAGCTGCGGCATTGGCGGCGCCTCCTCCAAAGCTAGATTTCGATTTGTTTACCTTAACCTTAGCTCCAAACTCGAACGCTAAAAGATTCTGTCTTAAAATATCCTCTTTGTTGTCAATTAATACTCCCTCCTCTGTAAAAACCGAAATATCCTCTGTGCTCCCACCAATAGTAATAATTTTTAAGTTATTCATGTTTTTGAATGATTATTTATAATATTATACCACAATATACATTAAAATTATAAAAAAATGAGCAGATTTTAAATCTGCTCATTAAGCTTAGCATGAATCACCACTCGATACCCTCATTACAGCCTCTTTAACGTTTTCTTTACTTCTTTTCTCTTGAGCTTTCTTTAAGCGTTTCATAAATCTCCAATCAAAAATTAGCAAGAAAATATATAACAAGAAAAGAGCAAAAACAACGAATAGTAAAAATATCAAATTCCGAGTAAGAAAATAGTCAATCTTAAAGAGCTCTGAATAATACAATATAAACTTTTCCATTTCATCCTCCTGGGGTTTGTTGTTATCTTAGATATCTTATTCTTGTATCAAGCGTTTCCTTGGTTTCCGGGCTAATCAAATATATATTGTCGCTGTTGCCTTTTTTAGTAAAGAATTCTCCATTTTCGTTTGCATCTCCAATCATCAAAACATTCTGAACTTCATCACCACTCGCTTCAATAATGATTAAATGTTTTTCTAATCCGGTCCCCTCGAATGTTTGTGCTGGGATGTTGCTGGCATTTAATGAAGTCATAATTTCTAAAATACTTTGAATTTTTTCTTCACTAACACTAAATGAATAAGGAAGAGTTCCCGACCAGACATCATCAATTTTTTCTACAGTAAATTCACTATTTGGGTATTGAAATCTTATTTTATTTACATTCTCCGCATCATCTGAGAAAATCATAAGATCATACCAGGTATTTACATCTTTATTAAAAGCGTAACTCAAGTTAGCAGCCACCTTATAGGTCTCACTTGAATCTGGCAATGAAACATATGACCCAGAAAAGTCGCTTGTCATTTTTCCTACAATAAAATCAACAATAAGTTCTCCATCTTCTTCAAAAGAAACACGAGCACCACTGTTATCGGTTTCAAATTCTGACTTTTTATCAATATTATTACCCGCTAGTTCAAAATCTGCATCAATCGCCTCCTCAACATAAGAAACGAAAATTTCATCAGTATCACGTACAAAAAAGTCTTTTGTACCACCAATTTTCCATTTATCTCCCTGTCTTTCAAGAGAAATTTTTTCACTGTTCTTTTCGATGTTGATTTTAGTTACATCTTCGAAATTTACATCTTCGAAAAAATTATCAGGTCCTCCTAGGCTATTTTTCCAGTCCATTAAGGGCTCGAAAACAAAGGCCAAGAGAAGTAACACTAAAAATACCCCTCCTAAAATTAGATTTTCTTTTCTCATATTTATGTTTTATTTATAATTCGTCTACAAAGTTTGACTTCTTCCTAAAATAATACCTAGCAAGACCAAAAACTATAACCAAGACTGTTACACCAAAAACATTCAAATACCTAATTAAAGATTTTTGTCCATCACTAATATCAGTGGTGATTGGCCTGCTTGTTATTCCTTTTGACCTAACCTCTATTAAATCGCTGTCTAGAGACAAGCTATCGGTTATGTTTTGGAAAAATACTAGATTGTCTGTAAGTCCCACTAAATTCCCAGAGACAAAATCTGAATCACCTACAACCAAAACTCTAGAAAAATTATTTGATTCAAGACCATAGGGACTTTGAAATTTTGCGTTAACATCCACAGCTAAGGTGCTCACCTCTGTTTTACCAGGACCAAATAATTGCTGAGGGTTTAAATCAAATGACTCCGTTTTCTTCCAAGACTTATCCGAACTTTGAGCAATATAAGAAACAGTAAAGTTATCCCCCAATTTATCTTCATTGATATCTATACTAGAGGCCCAAGGAAAGACAACGTTTTCTAATTTTGAAACCGCTGAGTTATCTTGATCAAAACCTGCCTTGGATATTTTAGGCCAGTATGGATAATTTGTCTGAAAAGTAAAAAATCCTTGATTGAAGGAAGCGACTCCTGAGTTTGCTTTTGTCTCCAAAACCATATCTTTATTTATAGTAATTCCGTATGAGGCTAACAAGCTACTCAAACCATCATCCTTTGTACTGGCCTGAAGACCCTCTGTGATAGCAATACCTTCGTCCAATACCAATAAATTCCCACCAGTATTTACATATTCATCTATTTTTTTAAGATCTTCTTCTGAGATAAGCTCTTTAGGACCAGCGATAATCAAGGTTTCAAGAGTTTTGTCTACCACCTCAACTCCAGCCAAATCCACATCAACAACTTCGTATAATTCTTCAAGCTTTGAAATTGCTTCACCCATTTCATCTCTACTAAGAGCTGAATACCCATTAAACAAACCAATCTTTCTCAGTTCACCTGAGCTAAGCTTCTTTATAGCTAGGGTTATTTGATATTCAAGACTTTTTGTATCCTGAACCACAGGAAGAGCCTCGAATGCATCACCATATTCTATCAAGATACCCATATAACCTTTCACTAATTGCATTTGATCTTTTTCAAAAACCTCAAACTGCAATTCAGGGATACCCTTCATATAAAGGCTGCTGGCCAAATTATCATCATCTGACGGATCGACAAATGACACCTTTATATTACCACTTGAATAATTAGTATACCCGTCCAATATGTCACCAACGTTTTCCCTAAGAGAAATAAATTGACTTGGCAAGGACTTTGAAAAATATACTTTAATATTCACAATATCGTCTAAGTTCTTTAGAGTATTTTTTGTCACTCCTGAGACTGAAAACTCTTTATTTTGAGTTAAATCCAGTCTTAAGAATAATTTATAAGAGAAAAAATTTACTAAAATTATAATGCCGATTATAAATAATAAAGCAATATATGTTTCTCTACTTTGTTTGATCATTTTCATATTTTTGTTTATTATTTCCAACTTCTGCTCTCAATAACTCGAGCATTAAGCCATAAGAAGATAAATATAAATGAAATGTAGTAAACTACGTCTTTCGAATCAATCACACCCTTTGCAATACTATTGAAGTGACTGCCTAAGCCTAAAAATTTCATTATTGGTGCTACTGATGCGGGTGCCCCAGCTAAAACAAAATCAGCGCCAATCATAAAGAAGGCAAAACAAGCCATAACCCCTAGAATAAAAGCGATAATCTGGTTCTTGGTTACACTGGAAATAAATAAGCCTAGAGCCAGGTAAGACCCGCCCAAGAATAATGCCCCCAAATATGAACCGAAGATAGGACCAAAATCTGCATTTCCAAGAGAAAGAACTGAAATAGGGAGGGTAAATGTCATTAAAAGAGCGATAAATAAGAAACTCAAAGCTCCCAAGAACTTAGACAGAACCACCTGCCAGTCTGTCACCGGAAGAGTCAGTAAAAACTCTATTGTTCCACTCCTTTTCTCTTCTGCCCACAAGCGCATAGTAAGTGCTGGTGCTAAAAATAGAAAAATCCAAGGAAGCAATGAAAAATAATTTCTCATGCTAGCCTGTCCAATCAGAAAAAACCACTTAAAGAAAAGCCAATTACCAACAACTAGAAAAACTCCAATAAAAATATAGGCTATCGGAGAGTTAAAGTAAGACATCAGCTCTTTCTTGAAAAGTGAATAGATTATCTTTATATAATTTTTATCCATATTTTTATTTAGTTAATTCTCTAAAGACGTCTTCAAGGCTAGTTTTCTTTCTTCTGAGTTCTAAAATTGGCCAACCTTGCTGAGTAACTGCGATTGATAAATATTCTCGAATATCTACACCTTTTTTTGGCTCTATAGAATATCCATAAATGTTTGAAGCTTCCTTATCTTTCACTTCAACATTCTCGACATTCTCAAGTTCTTTCAAACGCTTAAGAGCCGCTTCTTTGTCTGCTTTTATTTTTATATATACCAATTCTTTGTGCGAAGATTTATTCATCAGTTCTTCCGGTTTTCCTTCACCGACTATTTTACCCTCATTAATAATAATCACTCTGTCGCAAGTAGCTGATACCTCACTTAGAATGTGGGTAGAAAAAATAACCGTTTTCTCTTTGCCGATCTTCTTGATCAGATCTCTAATCTCAGCGATTTGATTTGGATCAAGACCGGTTGTCGGCTCATCTAAAATCAAAATATCCGGCTCATGTATTATTGCTTGAGCCAAGCCAACTCTTTGTTTATAACATTTTGAAAGTTCATCAATAGGTTTTCTGAGAACTTTTGAAAGGCCACAGGCTTCTGAGGCTTTAGTGATAGCCTTTTTTTGTTCATCTTTGCCTATACCCCTAACTTCTGCAATAAACTTTAAGTATTCAAAAACCCTCATTTCATCATAAAGAGGGACATTCTCGGGCAAATAGCCAATTTTTTCTCTAGTCAAAAGTGACTGATTGGCAACATTTTTACCGTCAATATGGACGGTTCCATCACTACCTGCCCAAAAAGAAGTGATGATTTTCATTGTTGTGGACTTTCCTGCTCCATTCGGACCAAGAAAACCTAGGATTTCTCCTTTTTCCACAGAAAAGTTGATGTCATCCAAAACCTTGGTTGAACCAAACTTTTTGCTTAGATTTTTTACTTCAATCATGGGTTTTCAAAAATAAAACTACAAAAAATGTAGTTTATTTATTAGTTATATACACATTATAATAAATGAATGATTTTGCTTCAATATTGACAGTTAGCCAAGTTTGTTACATAACTTTTGAAGTGATATTAGCTTTCATCTTTCCCCCAGGTTTTAGGATCAGTGTTTTCTAGCTTTGTCTTTATATCTGCTTCTTGTTCTTCTGTAAGCTCTTTCTCAGCACTGTTCTCAATGCCCACCTTTCTCTTCTCTTGGGGATCGTTTTCTAACTCTTTCGTCTCACTTTTCTCCTTGCTTTCTTTCGACTCTTCCGTTGACATAAAAAAGCCATCACTGCCAATACGTTCTCTTATTCTCTTTACTATTTTTTTGTAATATTCTTCGATTTCAGGATTCATACTAGAATCTTGTCCCGTCTCTCTATCTAGCCTTTGAATAACATTCATAACAAAATCCATCCCCAACTTTTCTCCATTTTTTATTTGATTCAAAAAAACTTCTTCATTTTTTACACCATCTATAATTCCATCAAGCATTATCTCAAAGTTTTTTTCTTTGTTTTCCCCAAAGCTTCCTTCATTTATCATAAAATTACGTTAAATATTTAAGTCTTGTAATGCTTTTTTTGTTTTTTTATCAAGGTTTTTAGGTGTCAGTATGTTCACATGAACTAAGTGATCTCCACGACCCCTTCCATTTAATTTACTAACTCCTCGTCCCCTCATTTTAAATATTGTTCCTGTTTGAGTCCCTTCAGGTATTTTAAGCTTCACCGGCCCATCAACGGTTTCTACATTTATTTTATCACCTAAAACTGCCTGAGTAAAACTAATATTAAGCTTTGATACAATATCTACCCCATCACGCACAAATCTTTTATCTGGTTCAACATTTACCCTTATATACAAATCACCGGCTGGCGCTCCTTTCTCCCCGGCCTCTCCATTGGCAGGCATTCTAAGAGCCTCACCATTATCAATTCCTGCAGGTATTTTTATTTTCAGTTTAACATTCTCAAGAGAAATTCCATGCCCTGAACACTTAGTGCATTTATTAGAAAATTCCTTGCCTTCTCCATGGCAAGCTGGGCAAGTTGTTTGAGTTTGAATGGAACCAAGGATGGTTTGTTGAACACGGCTAACCCTTCCAGCCCCGTTACAGGTAGTACATGTTTTTACATCTGTTCCAGGCTCAGCGCCAACTCCATCGCACCTATCACATTTGGTTTTTTTTCTAATGCTTATTTCTTTTTCCGTGCCAAAAACAGCCTCATTGAAATTAATATTTATATTCGTTTCAATATCAGCCCCCCTCTTTGACCTTGATCTTCCGCCACCCCCGAATCCAAAAATATCACCAAAACCACCAAACATGTCTCCCAGGTCATCCATATTTATGTTCATACCGTCAAAACCTCCAAACCCGGCACCACCAGCTTGGCCATTTTGAAAATTTGATCCAAATTGATCATATTGTGATCTTTTTTTAGGATCACTAAGAACCTGATAAGCCTCGTTTATTTCCTTAAATTTAGCTTCGTCACCAGTTTTTTTATCAGGGTGATACTCATGTGCTTTTTTTCTAAAGGCTTTTTTAAGCTCATCAGCATTAGCGTTTTTTTCAACGCCTAATATTTTATAGTAGTCTTTTCCCATTTATTTATTTTCTTTAAAGCCAATTTCATTACCACCAATCTCAGCTTCCTCGATCTTTCCATGATTATCTTCATACTTCTTAATATTTTCTGTTAGAGCTAGCACCATTTTTTTAACATGACCCGGGCTAGAAATAATCTTATTAGTAACTCTTCCGCTTGCTCCAAAAATATTTAGAAACATCATCTGAAATTCATCTTTTGTATGGTTTACCTGCATAGCATTGGCGTATTCTGCTCCTGGTATATTATCAGCAATTTTAATCTCTTTTTTGACTTGTTTTTTTTGATTAGACATATTTGACTTTAGTTTATTATATTTTTAAGTAGTTACCCCTTTTATAAAAAGAGGTAACCTATAAAAATACTATTTCTTTTCTTTACTAGAATCATCGGAAGATCCTTCCTCAAATTCTCCTTCAACTGGCCCTTCTTCTTTTTTCTCCTCTCCTGATTCAGCACCCGCTTCAGCTCCAGCGGTCTCTTGTCCTGGTTGCTGATACATAGCGGCTCCAATTTTTTGAGCAATTTGATTTAGAGCTTCCATTTTAGCTTTAATATCTTCAGTATCATCAGAGTCTTTTACTTTTTTCAATTCCTCTAGCTTTTCTTCTAATTCCTTCTTATCCTCTTCTTTCATTTTTTCTCCAGACTCTTGAATAAGTTTTTCGGTTTGAAAAACAACAGCATCAGCATGATTCTTTGTTTCAATTGTCTCTTTCTTTTTCTTGTCTTCGTCAGCATGCATTTCTGCCTCTTTTTTCATTTTCTCAACTTCTTCTTCAGATAGACCCGATGAAGCTGTAATGGTAATTTTTTGTTCTTTGTTTGTTGCCTTGTCTACAGCTGAAACATTCAAAATACCATTAGCGTCAATATCAAATTTTACTTCAACCTGAGGAACACCTCTTGGTGCCGGTGGAATACCATCTAACATAAATCTACCCAAACTCTTATTATCTGCTGCCATTGGTCTCTCTCCCTGAACTACGTTAATCTCAACGCTTGCTTGATTATCTGCTGCAGTTGAAAAAGTTTGAGCTTTTGAAGCTGGGATTGTTGTATTTCTTTCGATTAATGGAGTAGCTACACCACCGAGTGTTTCAATTCCAAGGGTAAGCGGGGTAACGTCCAGAAGAAGAACATCTTTAACATCTCCTTGAAGTACGCCAGCCTGCACAGCCGCTCCCAGAGCAACTACTTCGTCTGGATTTACACCAAGATGTGGTTCTTTCCCGAAATATTCCTTAACTTTGGCTTGAACCATAGGCATTCTAGTCATTCCTCCAACCATAATAACCTCTTCAATATCAGAAGTTTTCATACCAGCATCTTCCAATGCTTTTTTGCAAGGCTCTAATGTTTTCTCGATTAGGTCTCCAACCAATTCTTCAAGTTTTGCTCTAGTCATTTTTAGAACCAAGTGCTTTGGCCCATTATTATCAGTTGTGATAAATGGTTGATTTATCTCTGTCTCCATTGTTGTTGAAAGCTCAATTTTAGCTTTCTCGGCTGCTTCTTTAATTCTTTGGAGAGAAAGAGGATCTTTTGATAAGTCAATTCCCTGATCCTTTTTAAATTCTTCAATAATCCATTTAATTATTCTTTGATCAAAATCTTCACCACCAAGATGAGTATCTCCATTTGTTGATTTAACTTCAACTGTGTCCTCAGAAACATCTAAGATAGAGATATCAAATGTTCCTCCACCAAGATCGTATACAGCGATTTGCTGACCTTTTTTCTTATCAAATCCATAAGCCAAGGCTGCGGCGGTTGGTTCGTTGATAATTCTCTTAATATCTAGCCCTGCGATTTTACCAGCGTCTTTTGTGGCTTGTCTTTGAGCATCATTAAAATAAGCAGGCACTGTTACTACTGCTTCAGTGATTTTTTCACCAATTTTTGCCTCTGCATCAGCTTTTAGTTTTCCAAGAGTCATGGCTGATATTTCTTGGGGGGTATATTCCTTATCTCCCATTTTTATTTTTACCCCGCCATTTGCTTTGACAATCTCAAAAGGAGAGGTGTTCAAGTCTCTTTGAACTTCTTCATCTTCAAACTTTCTCCCAATCAATCTTTTGATTGCATAAAGTGTATTTGCTGGGTTGGTAACTGCCTGTCTTTTTGCAGTTTGACCAACCAGTCTTTCGTTGTTCTTAGAAACTGCAATAATTGAAGGAGTTGTTCTATTTCCTTCAGCATTTTCTAAGATTTTTGGCTGACCACCTTCGATGATTGCCATCGCAGAATTTGTGGTCCCCAAATCAATTCCTAATATTTTTCCCATACTGTTTTTTTATCGTTAAACGATACTTAATTATTTTATTTATTTAATTTCTATACTTTTTAATAATTCCTTGAACGATTCTGGAGAAAGTCTTCCAAAATCAGAATTTAACATTGCGATTCCTGAAAAGCCCTCTTTGTCTGTGCTGATAAGCGCTCCCAAGTTCTCACCGATACCAATCGCTGCAGTCCCGGGTTCGCCTAAGAAAGAGTTCTTATCAACCAATAGAGCCTCACCGTCTGAAAAATCTATCACTTCAAGCGGCTCAAGCGCGTATTCCACTGTTTCTCCCATGTAACGCACTAAATAACTATATTCATCTCTGTTCTTATCAATTCTTATAAAATCTTCGAAGTTTGTTTCTGTGCTTGTTGAGTTTTCTGAATCAATATAGTCTTCACTCACTCCAGCCATGACAAAGCTTGGGTTATTATCAAATCTTGCAATAAATTTCTCTCCAGCTTGTCCTGCTTTTTTTTCGTAAATGAGATTACCGAGGATCGCAGGGTAAGAGAATGTTATTCCCAATTCCTCGTTTTCATACTTCTTAACAGCTCCTTCAACCAACTTAACCTTTGACTCTAAGTCCTCTTTCTCTTGTAAGAGTTTATCAACCTCTTCAGATGCTTTTCTGTTTTCGTTTTCAAGGTTTTTCAGGCTTCTATCATAGCCATCTCTTACGTTTTTGGCATTTCTCTCAATCTCACTAAGTCTTTCATCGTTTGATCTGTCTTGCCAGACATAAATTGCTCCGCCAACTATGACTGCTGTTATAACAACGGCAAGGATATTGCTCAATAAACTATTTTTTTGGGGCATACTCTTTCCTACAGATTTACTCACCTTTTTTTGCGCGGGGTTTTTGCTCGCACTCTTTTTTACTGGGTTAAGTCCATCCATATACTTAAGTTATTAGATTAATTATTTTTTATTCTTATTTTTTATTTTAATTGTTTTTGATTTCACTTCACTTATTTTTGGAATAACTATTTTTAGAACTCCATCACAAGTCTCTGCATCAGCCTTCTCTCCATCAACTTTTGTTGGCAGAGGAATGCTTCTGAAAAAACTACCTCTTTTTATTTCTTTTTTATAATAGTTTTTGTCATCAACTTCGCTGGTTTTTTCACTTTCGCCTTTTATCACAAGAACATCATTTTCAATTGAGATACTAACATCCTCTGGATCGATTCCGGCCATTTGAGCCTCAACAATAACATTCTTTTCATCTTGATACATATCAACCGCTGGGACAAAACCAGACTTGTCTCCTCTAACTGAGGGAAATAGTTCATCGAAATCTTCGAATCCATCGAAGAATGGTGACCATCTTACTAATCTTGTCATATTTTTTTTCTTTATTTAATAAATCTTTTAAAGATCTATTAAATAATTAATTATTTTTTATATTCATAAACCACAACTTTGGTATGGCTTATTACTTTGTCTTTTAATTTGTATCCTGGTTTTACCACCTTACTAACCAAGCCGTCTTTCTTTTTGTCATCTGTTTCTTCTTTTTCCAATGCTTCCATCGTATTGTGATCAAATTTTTCATTTTCAGCCTTTAGTTCAACCAGGCCTATGCTTGATAAAACATCTTCAAATTGTTTCGTTACATGAACCACTCCAGCAAACCACGGGTTTTTCTGCGCTTCATCGTCCGCATGCTTAATCGCCAATTTCAAATTATCAAAAACAGGGATTAACTCATATAGCATTTGTTCGTTGGCGAATTTAACAAAATCTTGTTTTTCTTTTGCACTTTGTTTTAAAAGGTTCTGATAATCAGCCAAAGCTCTTTTATACATGTCTTCAAAGCTAGACCTATCAATTAATTTTGTTTTTATTACTTCAATCACACTCTCCTCAACTTCTTTTTCATTCAACCATTCTTGTGGTTTTAACCATTTTGGATCTTTCGCCTCGTCACTTTCCTTAAACTTTTTCTCATTCTTTACTTTTGTTAAATATTGAACGGAAACCAAATGCTTATCGTCTTTAAGGTATTTATCGCCAAGGTTTGGCCTCTCGGTAATTTTCAAGAACTCTATATCAACTACGTCCAAGTTTGTCTCTTCCTTTACTTCTCTTATAACTGCTGCCTCAAGATTTTCGTTATACTCAACTTTTCCGCCAGGAATAATATATTGATTATTCCATCTTGGATGTCTCACCAGGAGCAGCTCTTCCTTGTCATTGAATATAAATGCTGAGACTACTAATCTCGGATATTTTTTTTCTTTTTCCATGTTTTATTTATCCTTTAGTTTATTTTTAATAAAATTCGAAATAGACACACAGTATTGATAATCCATTCTAACCGGACCCATTATACCAAAAAGTCCTGACTGTTTTCCTCTCTTATATTTAAACATAACGGTCCCACACATATCTCCAAAAGGGTTTTCTGATCCAAGCAATACTACATTGTTCTCATGAGGGATTCCTTCAAAAATTTTTTCAATGGTATCATCCATGTGATCAATTATTAAAGAAATATCATATATAGTGTCTTCTTGTTTAAACTCAGGCTGGTTTAGGAGATTTGAAACACCTGTATAGTAAAGACTATTCTTATGAAAAGCCCAAAAAACAGTTTGTCCCGATATCCGAGCTACCTCTTTAGCGGTTTGTTTTAAATTCTTTTCTTCCATACCAATCATAACATCATCAATCAGCTCTGAATCTTTGGTACTTAATTTTTTATCTTTTAAGTTTTTTAAAAAATATTTAAAAGCTTCCTCTGTAGGTATGCGACCAGCAGATGTGTGTGGTTGGACAATATACCCCTCGTTCTCCAAAAAAACCATATCATTTCTAACTGTCGCAGGAGAAACGTCTAGACTATATTTTTCAACCAAAAACCCAGAACTTATTGGATTCCCTGTGTTTATATACTCCTTGATTATTGTATTTAATATTAGCTGTTTTCTGTCGTTCATAAACTTATTTTTTTTGAACTATGAACATTTTAACACTCTTAGCAGTCTAGTGTCAAGAGTGCTAAAATACACCTCTGCTAAATATTGACTTCTTTCTCATTTTTTGCTAAATTTTATCGTCAGCTCTTTATTTATAAAAAAACATATCACATAAAACTATGGGAGGGTGCTATGTCAAAAGAAAGCCATTACTACATTAATAACGAAGAGTTAGGATATGTTCTAAAATGTCTAGAGAGACTTTGCTTACTACTCTCACCAGCTCTTAGAAAGACTCTTGACTACAATGTTTGTAACGTTTCAACTATCTGTGATTTTCCCAATGTTTGGTTTTATGTCAAAGCAATTGACACCGAGCAATCAAAAAACAACAGAAGGATTAATGATGGGATTGTCATCTTTTTTCCAAGAACCTTTGGAGCAATGGAAGATGGAAATCTTGGAATATTGCTTGAGGAAACAGTTTATTCCGCTCTTAATGATGAGATGAAAGAAATCATCGATGACATTGGAAAGCCTTTTGGATTTATTCCAAAAATAATCAGGACTCCAAACGGAAGCATTGCAAAAGAAATAACTCACAAACGAAGTAGAAGTATTTGCCTCTGAAAAAATTTCAAACAAAAAACCCGCTAAACTGCGGGTTTTATTTTATGTTATTTATTTTTCTATCGGCTTATATTCTGTATAATACCAGGTTAAAAACTCACGCATTATCGGGACCGCTACTGCACTTCCCTCTTTACCCTCTTCCACAAGAACCGTAAAGGCCAGCTCGGGTTCCTCATATGGAGCAAATCCTGTATACCATGCATGATTGTCGTGTTTAGAAGACCATTGAGCTGTCCCGGTTTTTCCAGCCGAAGAAACTGGTAAAATACTCATACTTCTAGCTGAGCCCTCTGTAACAGTTTTTCGCATTCCCTGTCGCACCACCTCTACATTATAGTCATCTATAAACCCTTCCCTAACAACCACTCCGTCCACATTTACAAGTAACTCGTCATCACCTGATAATATTTGCTTAATTAGGTGTGGTCTATAGATGATGCCCCCGTTTGCAAAAAATGCTGTAAAATTTGCAACTTGCAATGGAGTGGCTAATAAATCACCTTGACCAATTGAAAGATGATAAGTATCTCCTATATACCATGGTTCATTCTTGACTTCTTCTTTCCACTCTCTAGTCGGTAGAAAGCCGTCGGCCTCCCCAGCTAAGTCAATCCCGGTTTGTGCTCCCAAGCCAAATTTTTCTTCGTACTCAATAATTCTCTCAAGCCCCAACCCAGTAAAACCATCATGACCGCCACCAATATAATAAAAGAAAGTATTAACAGACTGAGCAATAGCCTTCCGAACATCAGTAACTCCGTGACCACCTGCAAGCCAGTCAGGGAAAAACCATTGACCAATCCTAATACCACCTGTACTTAAAAAACTCGTGTGCTCACTGATAACCCCTTCTTGCAGGGCTGCAGCTGCCATAACTGGTTTAATAGTTGATCCCGAAGGGAACTCTCCACTCACCGCTCTATTAAAAAGAGGATTATCTGGATGTTCAATCAAGGTTTTATATTCTTCTTGGGTAATCCCACGAGCAAAAGCATTATTATTATACGAAGGGTAAGAAACAAGAGTTAAAACTTCTCCGTTATTAGGATCCAAAACAACAGCTGACGCTTTACCTAAATCTAGCTTTTCTAAATATGAAACCACTATCTCTTCCATTTTTTTCTGCATAGCAACATCCAAAGATAAAACTAAATTATGACCATCTTCAGCCTCCACCTCGCTAATAATTTTCTTTTCATAACCAAGAGCATCAACCTCGATCTGTTTTTTCCCATTAACCCCTTTTAGTTCGTTTTCCCAAAAATACTCAATACCCATTTTACCAATATAGTCTATCATACTGTACTCATCACCTGAATTCTTGAGTTCTTCGGGATTTATTTTCCCGGTATAACCCAAAACATGTGAAAGAGTCATACTGTGTAAATTATATTCTCTTCTTATCTTATTTGAAATCATAACTCCCGGCATCTTATCTGATTGTAGATAAAGCTTTATTGCATCTTCATACTCGACATCTTCCTTTACAAAAAGAGGACGATAAGACTCTAGAGATCCTATTTTCACAGAACCATAAATTTCATTTAGTTCATCAACAGACAAATCACCAACAACAGAAATTATTTTTTTAAAAAGATAGTTTCTTTTTTCAATATCTTCTGGAATATCTATGGGGATAAAATACAAAATAAAATTTGCTTTATTCCTCACTAAGGAAACGCCATTTCGATCATAAACAATTCCTCTTTTTGGTTCTATTCTTTCAATTCTTATTCTATTTCCTTCAGCCATCGAAAAATAATAATCGCCTTTTACAACTTGCAACCAGGCTGTTCTGGCAAACAAAATGGACATCGAAAAAATCAATAATACTCCTACGATATATAACTTTTGATAATTAAAATTCTTCCCTATCGTGTCTCTATTCCCGCCCCCAAGGTTAAATGACTCCTCTGTCCACTCTCTTCTGAAAGAAGTGTTTTTTAAAATACCATCTCGAAAACCACCCTCTTTAATAGAAAAAGGATCTGAATTTATGGTTTTTTTGTTTTTATGAAAATTGCTCAACATTTAGTTACTTTTTGGTGGACAAGAATACTGGTCTAAATCTGTTATTCAAGAAATTTGTTAAATAATACAAGACTAGCATTAACGCCATATTCAATCCTAGCTGTTTTATTGCAAATGTCGCAAAAGATTGATTGAAAATAATATAATCAGCGTCTGTAAAAAAAGAAATTGCATTAGAATATATATACACAATAAAAAAATTAAGAACTGAGGCCGAAAGAATCAGGGCTAAAAATGCATAGAAAGACCTGTTAGTAAAAAAATTAACTAGAAGAAAATTAGCCACAACAATTGAAAATAAAAATCCAAAAATGTGAGAACCAAAGCTCATAAACGAAAACATGTCCATTAAAAAACCGAAGGACAGGGCGTAAATAAAAGAGATTTCAAAGCTTCCAACTATCAAGACATAAACTAAGACTACTAATAAAATATTTATATTAGCAAAAGGGGAAGGAAGAGCTGAAACGAATGAAGCCTGAAGCAAGGCCAGAAAAACGATAAGCAAAATATTTAAAAATATCTTTAAATACATATTATTCTAAATAAACAACACTAATTAATGTGAGATCATTAAAATCGACAAGAGGCTCTATTACCGCTTTTTGCCAAAGGCTATTATTGTCACGAATCACCTCAGAAACCTTACCTAAAACAAGACCTCTTGGTATATTCTCCTCCAGCCCGGAAGTAACAACAATATCATCCTCTTCTAATATTTCAGTTTGTGGAATATAGTCCATCTTAATAGTGAGCCCCAATTCTCCCTCTACAACACCTGATGTTCTATCGACATTTTGAATTGCTGATGCAAATTTACATTGTCTGTCTATACTTAAACAGGCTTTTGAAACATTTTCTCTGGTTTCAATAATTTTTCCAATCACCACACCTTCAGAATCAATCAGGACCATCCCGTTACCTAGATTATCATTAGAACCCTTATTTATAATAATTGATTTTTCTTCACTAGAGTTGTTCATTAAATCATTTCTTGAAATAATTTCTGCTAAAACATATTTGTAATTATTGTTTTTTCTGAATTCGATCTGATTCCTTAAATATTCATTTTCCTCTTCAACGGTTACCAGTCTAGCATTCTCAGCCAACAGTTCTCTGTTTTCTTTTTGTAATTCTGCAATTATTAAATTATGATCACGCTTATCAACTTGCTGGCCATATATACTACTAATACCTGATCCAGATTTGTGAAAAAATTCAGAAATAGGGTTTGTGAGGCCAACAAGAAAGCCCTCAATCGGCCTTAGGATCCCAATGAAATGTAAAAAAATAAGCAGTCCTATAACTGCCAAATAGCTAAAATACCTTCTTGTGTTTATTTTAATCTTTGGCATACGAAAAAATATTAGAGTTCATCAGAACTAGGTGTCAAAACCTTTTCTAATAATTCTGGATCATTTAAGAGTATTCCTGTGCCCCGGGCAACACAGGTTAGTGGATCTTCAGCTACACGGACTGGAATTTTGGTTGCTTGGGCAATTTCCTTGTCAAGACCACGCAACAATGAACCTCCACCAGTTAGAACTATTCCTTGCTCATAAATATCGGACACTAGCTCTGGCGGTGTTTTTTCTAGAGTTATCTTAATGTTTTCTATTATTATTCCAACTGTCTTTGATAATGCTTCACGTATCTGAGAGTCATCAACATTTACCGCACGAGGAAGACCATTAATAAGATCTCTACCCCGAACCTCCATTTCCATTGGTTCTTTCAACTCAGTCGCTGAACCAATCCTTACTTTAATGCTTTCGGCCACTTGTTCTCCAATCAGTATATTAAATTCTTCTCTAATGAACTGGATTATATTATTATCTAACTCATCTCCTGCTAATTTCAAGGTTTTGGAAGCAACGATACCACCGAGTGAAATAACAGAGATTTCAGTTGTCCCGCCACCTATATCTACTATCATAGTAGCGGTCGCTTCAGCAACTGGTAGTCTTGTTCCAATAGCCGCTGCCATAGATTCTTCAATAAGAAAAACTTGTCTAGCACCAGCAGACTTAGCAGCATCCTCCACGGCTTTTTTTTCAACTTCTGTAATATCTAGAGGGATCCCAATAACAACCCTTGGTCTAGGAATTAAAGTAAAACTCTCACTGTGCACCTTGTCTATAAAATACTTAAGCATTTTTTCAGTTACTTCAAAATCAGAGATAACTCCATCAATTAATGGTCTGATTGCCTGAATATGAGCTGGTGTTTTCCCAACCATTATTTTTGCCTCTACCCCAACTGCCAATATCTCATCTGTTCTTTTATTCACGGCAACCACAGAAGGTTCGTTTATCATTATCCCTTTCTCCTGTGTGTAGACCAATGTATTTTTTGTTCCCAAATCAATACCAACGTCTTTACTAAATTTTCCTAATATTTTATTAAACATTTGCTAAGCAATTAAAATTTTATCTACTAACTCCTCCTTTGAAAGAATCTCGGACTTCTCACTGTCTCTGCGCTTAAACTCGTATCCATTTTTCTTTATTGTTTTTTCACTTACAACAACTCTAAAAGTACAACCAATTAAATCTGATTCAGCAAATTTCGCACCAGCACTTAATTCTCTATCATCATATAATACTTCAATATCTTTATTTACAAGTTCTTCATATATTTTTTCTGCTTCTTCCCTAACCTCTTTATTATCACTCTTAACTTCTATTAAATGTACTTTGAATGGACTTAGTTCTGCTGGCCAAATAATCCCTCTATCATCATGATGAACCTCAACTACTGTGCCCATAATTCTACTTGGTCCAATTCCATAACATCCCATTATAACGGGGTTCTTTTTTCCTTCCTCATCTGTAAACTCAAGACCAAACGCTGAAGAGAATTTTGTCATTAACTTAAAAATATTTCCCACTTCTACTGCTTTTTCTTGCTTTAGTTTCTTATTATCGCAGTTAGGACAGCCACCCTTTTGGTCTTCAATTATTTCGCTATTCACGGCAATGCTACAATCCTCGCATATATATATCGTGTCTTCTCCTGCCTCTGCCACTGTTTGAAATTCGTGAGAATATTTTGAAAACGATCCTCCAGAAGCATAAGTCAGATAGGTCATATCCAAAAGGCCACATCTTTCAAATATTTTAAAATAAGCCTTCTGAGCATTTAAATAAAAATTATTTAAATCATCTTCATCAACATGAAAAGAATAAAGATCTTTCATTAAGAACTCTCGACCACGAATAAGTCCCGCCTTTGCTCGCTTTTCATTCCTAAACTTGGTTTGAATATGATATGGATAAATAGGTAAATCTTTATATGAAAATACATGTTTCTGAGCAAGGGGGGTGACAATCTCTTCGTGGGTTGGCGCTAAAGTATACTCTTTTGAATCAGATGAATTTCCAATTTTAAATAGAGCATCAAATGTTCCCCATCTATCTGTTTTCTCCCAATTTTCTTTTGGGTTTAGAGCAGGCATCAGAAGTTCTTGTCCGCCAATCTTATCCATTTCCTCACGAACGATTTGAGAAATTTTTGTTAAAACACGAAGACCATAAGGCAAATAAGTATATACCCCTGCGGCCAATTTATCGATAAAGCCTGCCCTAATAAGAGTTTGGGCATTAAAACTCGTCTCGTCTTTTGGTATTTCTTTCGTAGCCTTAGTGAAATTTTTTGATTGTCTCATATTTTTTATTCTCAAAAATAAAAGCTTTTATTTAAGCTTTTTATACATACAGTTTACCCTAAACCCCTAATGCTTGTCAAAATATTAACATTAAAGTTGGGTAGCAATATCATAAAAGTCTGCAAATGTCAAAAATAATTAAATATTGCATTTTTTAATAAAAAAAGACCAGAACTTATTTCCGGTCTTTTAAATAATCTGGGAACTTTTCCCCCTAGATTTAAAGTTCTCCAGCAACAACTCTATTAATAACACTTGCTATTTGGTCGAGCTCTTCCTGAGTCCCACCATTATCAAGCTTATATATAGAGAGAGGTGAAACCGCTGATTCTCATATCAATTTCGCCGCCGGTGTTTTTTATTCTTTCATACAATTTTCGCTGAGACTCTTCGTTTAATTCTATCATACCCTCTCCTCGCATGTTTTTTTAAACAATTATTTCTAAAATACTCTTCCGCATCCATAGAAACAACTCCTGCACCCTGAATTCTGAAGTTTATTACATTCCGAGAATCAACTCTTTCAATAAACTCAAATCTTTTTCTTAGTTTTTGATTGAATTGTAATGAATAGAATTTTTTTAAAAAAACTCTATCTTTTTTAAGGAGGAAGAAAATGTATGGCCAAAAAAACCGCAGCTGTCTCACTTTTGTGATAATCTCTTCAGTAGAATGACAATCCATCTCCTCTAGTTCAAATTTATAATGACTAGAAAGAACATCTCCCTTTGTCCAATAAAAGAAAAAAGCTATCCCGAAAATTACTATTATATACGACATAAATCCTCCACTAAAAAATGTTTACCTTCCACCCAGTTCTAGATTTTAAAAGAACTATATTAGTATAGCAAATTCTAAAAACAAAAGACAGGAGAACCTCCTGTCTTTTTATATCTAAATTGTGAATTATTTATTTTCTAAATCTCTCCCAAAAAACCAGAAGCGGACTAGCTAAGAATATCGATGAATAGGTTCCAGCAGCAATACCAATGGTTAGGGCTAAAACAAACGATTTGATAGTTTCACCTCCAAAAATGAGAACTGCAATCAAAACCAACATGGTTGTCATTGATGTGTTGATTGAGCGAGTGATAGTTTGGTTAACACTTTTATTTACTGTATCTTCAAAATCATCATCACTAATTGGTAGGTTTTCCCTAATTCTATCAAAAACAACAATAGTGTCATTAACTGAATAACCCATAACAGTAAGAATGGCTGCTACAAAGGGAGTGTTTACCTCAACTCCAAAATACTTGCCCAAGATAGCAAAAACCCCGAGAGTTATAACAACATCGTGAAACAATGCAATATTTGCAACAACTCCATATTTCCATGAAGCAATTGGTTTTGAAACTTTTCTAAATACCCAAGAAATATAGGCTACAATTGCTAATAAAACTAAAACTATCGCATAAATTGATTTCTTTTTAAGTTCTTGTCCAATTGATGGTCCGACTGCCTCAAAACGCATTTCATCTAAACTTATTTCTGCTTCTCCGTCAGATGTTTTTAGGGCAGATATAACCTCTTGGTGCTTCTCCTCACTTATTTCCTGAAAACGTAGAAGGATTCCATCCTCTCCAACAGGTTGTATTACTAAACTATTTATTTCTACTGATGAGAGTTTATCTTGAACTTCTGCAATGCTTGGTCTTGCTTCATTATATTTTACTTCTAGTAAAGATCCTCCGGTAAAGTCTATACCTAACTTCAATCCAAAACTAAAGAGAAAAACTATTGATAGGGCCACTAAAAAACTTGAAATGCTAATCCAGGCTATTCTTTTTTGAATTATTTTTAACATATTTTTATTTCTTTAATTATTTCTTAGCTCCAAATAGCCAAGCCCTTCTAGAAAAGAAGTCAGTATCAACTATTTTAGAAAAGTTTTTAGTAACAACCACCGCGGTCAACATAGAAACAGTAACACCAAGACCAAGAGTTATAGCAAATCCCTTCACAACACTTGTAGAAAACTGAATAAGGATAAAACAGGTTATCAGTGTTGAGACATTACCGTCGCGAATTGAAGGCCAAGCTCTTTTGAAGGCTTCTTCAAGTGCAATACTATATGGATTGCCTCTTTTAAGCTCTTCTCTTAATCTTTCAAATATCAGCACGTTTGCATCAACGGCCATACCAATAGAAAGAATAAAACCAGCCATTCCTGAAAGAGTTAGAGTTACAGGCCAAAGCTTAAATATCGCCAATATTAATATTCCATAGATAGTTAAAGAAAATACTGCTAAGAGCCCAGATAATCTATAGTACAGGATCATGAAGATTGCTACCAAAATCAATCCAGCAATCCCTGCCTTCAAACTCTCAATTAGAGAAATCTTACCAAGGCTTGGACCAACAGTCTGTTGACTAATTAGCTCAATAGGAACTGGCAAGGCACCAGCATTAAGCCTTTGCGTTAACAGTTTCGCTTCAGTTATAGTAAAGTTTCCTGAAATAACAGCTCTTCCACTTGGTATTCTCTCATTTACTGTTGGGACGCTTATAGGATACCCATCAAGAAATATTGCAACTTGTTTCCCGATATTTCTTTCTGTTATCGCTGCAAACAAATCTCCTCCTTCACTATCAAATTCCAAAGAAACCTCTGGAGTATTATCATTTGGATTAAATGATACAACCGCTCTATCAAGGTTTTTACCAGTTAACTCTGTGTTTTTCCATTCTGCCTCAGCCCCAATTATGTCAGTTTCTGTAATCTTATTTATTCTCACTACATTAACATTATATTCATATATAGATCTTTCTTCTTCTTTGTAAATAAGGTGATAACCAAATTGAGTTTCCACTACATAAGAGATAGTACCAACCTCCTGAGAGAAAACAGTGTCTTCAAAAGGCTCAACCATCATGCCCTTAGAGAACCATCCCAACTCTCCCATTCTAGCAGCTCCACCGGGCTCTGTAGTATGATCAACTACCAAGTTAGCAAAATTAGCAGGTGTTGCCTCTTCTTTTATGCTCTTAATCTTTTCATAAGTCTCTTCTTTACTTAGGCCAGTTTCACAACCGTCAATACCGTCATAACACAACAAAAGATGAGACGCTCTTACTTCTTTTTCCACCTGATTATCATCAAAAGGGTTTGTTTTTTCTTGTTTGCTTACCAGCTTAAATATTTCATAAGAATCTCCATTATCAATAACTTCTGGTGAGTATTCTCCTTCCCCATAGTCACTTATAAGAGAAACTACTCTCTGATTATCTTGATTTGTAATCTGACCTAAGTCCCCTTCTGCTATTTTAGTATTTTCGTCTGTGCTGTACTCTTTTGATATTTCTATAAAATCAGATCCATTTTTAATTTTATCTAAAGCTTCATCAGCTTGTTCTTTGGCATTAATATTAAATGTCTCCATCTCGGTTCTTTCTTCGTCAGTCAGTTCTCTAATTTCTGTTGCCTGTTCTTTGAACTCAAGTAAAGGTGTTTCACCAATTTGTTGAATTGCTTCATTTACATCTGTTACCCCAGCAAGCTCAACAATCACTCTGTGCTCTCCGCCAGAAACATTGGTTTGAACAACTGGTTCAGACACACCAAAAACATTAACTCTTCTTTCAATAACATCCCTAACTCCTTCGAGAGCAGATCCAGCGTCTCCACTCGGAACTAAACTCATGTCCGCTTTATAAACCAAGTGAGCACCACCCTGCAAATCCAGCCCAAGCTTGAATGGAATTTCTGGAGCACTCGGCAATGAAATACCAAATTTGCCATCAAGATAGCCAACCGACTTATTATAATAAGATCCGGCATCAATCATTAATAAGAAAAACGAAATTGCAATAATTACAATAAAAGTCCGCCAAATTTTTCCACGAACACCTGGTTTTAAAATTCTAGAGATAATATTTTCTGACATAAAATAAAATACCTTATCTAAGGTATTAATTTAATTAACTTATACAAATATAATAGAGTAAATTGCTAATATTTGCAATATTGACAAATAATAATTCTAGTGTTATAGCTTTACTGTTTTATGCCCAATATGAAAAACTTATTAATATAACCTATTCTTCCCCCAATATCTCTCTTTCTAGACGATCTAAAAAATCTTTAAAATACTCATGCCTTTTTTCTGCTATTTTTCTTGCACTTTTAGTATAGAACTTTTCAAGCAAATCTCTCTGTTTTATATCATATTCTATCTGAACGCTATGAATACTTTTGTCTTGAATTTTCCCTTTATTATGCCCCTCCATATTTTCATCAATATATCTATCAAGATCAGCTACTTTTTTATAAACCTTAGCTCTATGTTTTCCAATCCAAGCGAAAGACCGAGCTATCCCAATAGCACCTAAAGAATCGAGTTTGTCGGCATCGAAAAGTATTTTTGCCTCCAAGCTCTTTGGCTCTCTGCCTGCTCTATACCTATGAGTTAAAATACATTGTTTAACTAAATCAATTTTCTCTTCGAGGTAACCAATTTCTCTCAATATCTCCTCAGCTCGCTCTACTCCAACAACAGCATGATCTGTTGCCCCGGACTTGTCATTATTTTCTTTGTCTTTACCCACATCATGTAAAAGCGTAGCAATCTCTAGAATTTCTAAATCCACGTCTTTTTCTTTTTTAGCGATACTTTTACATAGAGCGTGTACACGCATAACATGATCGAGATCATGCGCCGCACATTCCTTCATTTCCTCTTCCGCTATTTTTTTTATTCTGTCTATCATAAAGTAGCTAAACCTTATTTACCACAGCACTTCTTATACTTCTTTCCTGAACCACATATACAAGGATCATTTCTTCCGATCTTTTCCCCTTCTTCATTCCTGTCTTTTTGTTTAATTATTTGTGCTCCCCCGGGTTCTTCCTTGGACATTGTTTTAGCAGGAGCACTAAATTGGACAGCTCTATCCATAAGCGTTGGCGCTGTAAATCCTTTACTTATCACATCATCAATCTGAGCAATCTTATATATGCTATATACAACTTCTCTCTGAATCAAATTATTCAATTCATTATAAAGTTTATAAGCTTCTTTTTTATATTCCACCAATGGATCTCTCTGGCCATAGCCTCGAAGACCGATACCTTGTCTAACACTCGACATTGCCTCTAGGTGCTCAATCCAAAGAGTATCGATAGAACGTATCAAGACAGACCTCTCTATGTCTGGCCAGTCTAGTCCAAAACCATCGGCATTCTTTTTTATTTCAGTGTATCTTTCTTTTGCTTGCTTAACCAAACTTTCAATTATCTCTGTTCTAACTTTCGCTTTATCTAGTTTTGGGGCATCTTCTTCGTTGCTTATAAGTTTTTTTCCAGATTCGTCGTTTACCTTAAAGATAGTAGAGACTACCTGATAAATTTCTTTCAGATCCCATTCTTTTACATAGTCTGATGCAGTGTGAAAAGCTACCACCTGCTCAATCTCCGCCTCTACCATTTCTTGAATCATTTCAGACAATTCATTTCTATTATCCTCTGACTCTGATGCTAATAAAATATCTTTTCTTCTTTTATATATTGCTTCTCTATGTTTGTTTATAACATCATCATACTCCACTAAATGTTTTCTGATGTCAAAATTGTTTCCTTCAACTTTCTTTTGAGCCGACTCTATAGACTTCGAAATCATTTTGTTTTCAATAGGCATATCATCTGGTACTCTCAAGGTGGTCATTAAATTTTTCATTCTATCGCCACCAAATACTCTCATTAAATCATCTTCCATTGATACAAAAAACTGTGATGATCCTACATCACCCTGACGACCAGCACGACCACGAAGCTGATTATCTATACGTCTTGCTTCATGACGCTCTGTACCGATAACATGTAGGCCGCCTAGTTCAAGAACCCTCTTATGGTCTTCCTCCCATTTAGCATGTTCTGGATCATCTTTTTTAGGCTCAGCTCCTCCAAGAACAATATCAACACCACGACCGGCCATATTAGTAGCAATAGTTACTGCCCCCGATTTACCAGCGTCTGAAATAATCCTTGCTTCTTTAGTGTGGTTTTTGGCATTCAGAGCCTGAGGTCGCAATCCCTCTCTTTCCATATAGGCTAATAACTGCTCATTTTTTTCAATAGAAATTGTACCAACTAAAACAGGCTGACCCTTCTCTTGTCTATCTTTTATATCTTCAACTACCGCTTTGTATTTTGCAATTTCTGTCTTATAGATTAAATCATTTTTATCATCTCTAGCGACAGGTTTATTAGTAGGTATTACAACCGTCTCTAGTCCATATATTTTTGAAAACTCTTCAGCCTCCGTAACGGCCGTACCGGTCATGCCGGCCAACTTGTCATACATTCTAAAATAATTTTGGAAAGTAATACTAGACAATGTTTGAGACTCTCTTTGGATCTTAACCCCCTCTTTAGCCTCAATCGCTTGATGCAAGCCTTCAGAGTACCTTCTTCCAGGCATTAACCTGCCAGTAAACTCATCAACTATAATAACTTCATCCTCTTTCACAACATAGTCCTTATCACGTGCAAAAATAGCGTGAGCTTTTAAGGCTTGTTCAATATGATGGACTTCTCTTATTCCTCCTGAGGTGTAAATATTTTCAACTCCCAACATTTTTTCCATTTTCGATATTCCTTCTTCAGACAATGTCACCGTTCTCATTTTTTCATCAATATTATAATCCTGGTCAACTTTTAGCCTTCTGACTAAATCAGCAAATTGATAATACTTATCAGTAGACTCTTCAGCTGGAGCAGAAATAATCAAGGGCGTCCTAGCTTCGTCGATCAAAATAGAATCAACCTCGTCAACAATTGTAAAATACAAATCTCTCTGAACCATCTTATCAAGACTAGCAACCATGTTGTCTCTTAGATAATCAAAGCCAAACTCATTGTTAGTCCCATACAAAATATCACATGCATAAGCCTCTTGTCTTTCAACTTGTCTAAAATGTTTTAATCTCTCGTCAAATTCAGCATCATCACTAAAATCTGGATCATACTTCAGGGATTTGTCATGAATAATAACACCTGTAGTAAGTCCTAAAAAGTGATAAACGGGAGCATTCCAACCAGCACCAACTCGTGACAAATAGTCATTAACCGTTATCAAGTGTGATCCATTGCCAGCCAAAGCATTCAAGTACAAAGCAAGAGATGCCACCAAGGTTTTACCTTCACCAGTTTTCATCTCAGCAATCTGACCTCTATGAAGAGCAACACCACCAATCAGCTGGACATCATAAGGCCGCTGACCAATAACTCTAAAGGCCGCTTCTCTAATGACAGCAAAAGCCTCTGGTAATATATCCTCCAGTTTTTTCTGCAATTCTTCTTTTGATAGTTTTGAATCTTTTTTTAAATCAAGTCTTTTTCGAAAATCTTCAGTACAAGCTCTAAGTTCTTCATCGGTTTTTTTCTTTATTCCATCTTCCAGGCTATTTATTTTTTCTACAACCGTCCTAATTTCCTTAATCACTTTTTCATTCGGATCTCCGAGAATTTTATCTAATAATCCCATTTTTTTTGTATATTTCTTATTTTTTTAATCAATTGTAATTATATTCCTAATAGCAAAAAAAATCAATGTTAAAAGCTTGTTTTGATTATTGACAACTTTTAAGAAATTTTGTATAAATATATTCTAAAATTAAGTCGATCATTTTAACCAAATAAACAGGAGAAGAGATGAATATTTCATGTAAAACAGTCTGCGAAAAACATGGAAATCCAGAATGCCAAAAATGCGGAAACAATCGAATGCTTCCTGAAAATGTAAAATGCACAAAAACAGGAGAATGTCTTAAAAGAAACTCAACCTACTGCACCCACAAATGCAAGCTAAATAAAAATAATGGTTAAACTGTCTCTGAGACCTTAAAACAAAACACTATCAAATAGATAGTGTTTTTTATTTGACTGAGACATGCACTTATGTTAGCTTACTAGCACACATAGTCACCTTCACGAGAGTGAATACCGACCAGCATGGCGGGAACTGACTATCAATTTTAAAAGGAGGCTCAGAATGACCACTTTTAATTCGTCGGATCTTTATTTGTCTGAAATGATTATAGCTCTTGTGATCGAGAGTATCAGGCAAAACACAAAAAGTGAAAGACTAGTTAAAAAAAACTTAAACGCCCTTTACAAAACTCTTGATCACTTAGCGAAAGAAGGTAAAATTCCATCGCAACTTGCTAAATCATTTCGGACTATTAGAAACAAAACACTTCCTTTTAAGGAGTCTGAAATGGATAAAAAGCATGAAGTATTTTTTCCAGAATATGTTGGAGGCGCCAAAATTCACTGGAGTGAAATTGATTTACACTCACTTGAAAGAATGATAGAGCTACACGGAGATTCTATTTTTATGTCTCCCCCCAAAATTTTTCTAAACGTCAGGGGGAAACATATTATTCTTCCAAGAAATCTCTTAAGAGAAATTCACATGATTAATGATGGGACGCAGGCAATAGCCCGATTTGATTACAAGGGGCCCTGCCGCTACATTTTCTTTGGGATGGATGAAAACCCCTTTATGACAGGAGTCACCCGAACCTCTTGGAATGTATTCAAAACACAAGGTGAAAAAGCTTTTTACTCCTCTCTTATCCCTGATGAAATTCTTGAAATTTTCGCTTTGGCTGGAAAACCAATTTTACGACAAGGAGACATTTGGGCAACCAAGCTAGCAGACACCTGGCATGAAGCAGTAAATACGGTAAATCTCCACCTTGGCCTTAGCACGAAAACAAAACATTATATCGAGGCTAATAACCACCCCCTGTTCAATACTAATCATCTTTTGGGCGGAGGAATTTTAGTAGCTAGTAAAACTATAAAAATTTCTCCAAAGAAAAAATCACGAAAAACGCGACAAGAACCAGATAGAAACACCCAAATAGATTTTCATCTTGCATCAGGTACAATATCTGCACCAGATCATGAAGATCTTGTTTTAAAAAATGGAGTCTACGTTGTTGCTAGATCAAAAAACCTAACAACAACTGTCTCTTGGGAAAAAATGTTTGATTAAGTAAAACAAAACGCCGTTTTTAAAACGGCGTTTTTTTATAAAAAATATTTACAATTAATATTATATACGCTTTTCGGGTTGAGTTTTTTTAGGCAAATCATTCATTCTTAAGTAGAAAGGCAAACTATTTTCTTTTCTCCTTATACCTTCTAATAGACCTAGTCATGTGGTCCTTAACCTTATCAATAGCTTTATATAAATCTTCTGCCTCTTTTTCTACTCTCAATAGTTCTCCAGGTAATTGAATGTTTGTCTCTGCTTTAAAAATCTTACCTTTCTGATGATGATTTGTGGTTACTCCAACCTCCACATCACAATTCACTACATCATAAGTCCCTAAATATTTATCCAACATGTCCATTTTTTGCTGGACATAATCTCTTATACTGTCTGTTAAATCAATTTTTGTCGCCTTTATTCTTACTTGCATATTTTTATTTTTATTAATTAATTATCTTGCTAAATAAACCGGTAATCGCTCCTCCGAATTTTGAAACTTCTTTAAAGGTCACCACTAAAATTAAAAGCATCAAAAGTAAAAATCCAATATTGTGCACTAGCGCTTCTGTTTCCTTTTTCATTGGTTTGCCTTTTATTTTTTCGATCGCCAAGAAAAGTAATCTACCTCCATCAAGTGCAGGGATAGGCAGGATATTAATAATTGCCAAATTAATAGAAAGGAGCGCTGTAAATTGCAATAAATGTGCAAAGCCCAGTCTCGCCGCTTGGCCCGTAATAACTGCTATACCCACGGGTCCTGCCACGTCTGCAGAAACTCCAGAACCCATAACTAGATCTCGTATAAGACCCAAAAAGGCCAAAAATATCATCCAGGTTATAACTACGGTTGTTTTCATTCCTTCCCAAATAGCCCTAAAGAAAGAATACTTCACAGTCCCAGTCTCAACTATAGAAACACCTACCCCACCTCTATTTGTCTCTTCTCTAACTTCCGGGATCAAAACAAATTCCATTTCTTCATATCCCCTTCTAACCTCGTATGTAATTTCATTGCCTACATTTTCATTTACGTAATTTTGGAGAGCTTCAAAATTTTCAAAGTCTATCCCGTCTATCCCGGTTACAACATCACCTGGTTTAACGCCTGCCAAATCAGCCGCTGAGCCTTCTAACAAGTCCACTACTTGGATCTGCTGATCGATTACTTTCCCCTCAGAGTTATTATCTATGGTTTGAGGGAAGCCTATCATGTAACCAAAAGAGATCAAAACAAAAGCCAGAATTATATTCATTGTAACTCCAGCAACCAGAATGACCGCCTTTTGCCACATCTTTTTGGATACAAAACTATCCGGATCTTCGCTCTCACCGTCCTCACCTTTTATTTTCACAAAACCTCCTAGGGGAAGCCAATTTAGAGAATAGACTGTGTCTGCTGCGTCCTCCACCTCTCTTGAACCAAAAACTTTCTTCCAAGAACCGTCAGTGCTTTTATACACTCCAACCGCTCTAGGAGGAAATCCCAGACCGAACTCTTCAGCTTTTGCTCCATATCTTCTAGCTGTTAAAAAATGTCCTAATTCATGCGCTAATACTAAAACAGATAGTACAGCTAAAAATATTATTACAGTAAACATAGTTTGTTTTTATAGATATTTTATCTTATTTTTATTAGATTGAAATTAACTAAACTAAATAGTCATTATATCAGACTCCTTAGCATCACGAACCGCCTTTATTTCATCATTAAAAGCTCTTATTTTCTCATCAAGCTCTTTAATAAATGAAAACTTATCATCTTCTGTGATTTCCTTATCTTTCTCATCTTTTTCAATATTATCCTTAATATCATCTCTCAGCTGTCTTACCGAAATTCTAGATTTCTCCATTTTCTCATTTAGCTTTTTAACCAAATCTTTTCTATTCTCTTCTGTCATCTGTGGGACAGTTAACCTTAGCTTATCTCCATCATTTACAACTCCGAAGCCTAGATCAGCATCAACAATTGCTTTTTCGACATCTTTGATAATGTTTTTATCCCAAGGAGCTACTGTTAAGCTTTGAGAGTCCAAAACATTTATATTGGCTACTCCATTTAGGGGTGTTTTAACTCCATAGGCCTCAACAAAAACTCCCTCCAGAATTGCTGGATTTGCTCTTCCGGTTCTCAGGCTGGAAATATCTTTTTTAAAGAAATCTAAAATATTTTCAAAGTCTCCTTGTTTTTCTTCAATGTATGAATTCATATTATTTCAATTATTTAGTTAATGCCTTTATACCAAGATATAAAACCTTAGGATCTTCCGGATCTACTAGCAATTTCCAGCCCGCTCTTGATGTCGGCAGTTTTTGAGGTGTCCAATTAACTCCCCCATCACTAGATTTAAAAAATGTAGTATTTGTTACATAATAAATTTCATTTACATCACTCTCATTAACTGCAATCGCATTTATCTGCGATTTCGCATCCGGGGTGATAAGTTCAATCTTCTCCCAAGTGCTTCCATTGTCGAGAGATTTAACCATTCCCTTTGCACTAGCTAGGTAAATCATGGTTGGTTCAGTGTTTAATATTACCATATCTCTGATGTTATTACCAACCTTAGTATCTGTCAAAATCTTTTTCAGACTTTCCCAATTCTCTCCTCCGTCAACACTCCTATATAAACCGTTATTTGGTGTAATAACAAACATTTTTCGACTATCCTTTGGATCTATAAGTATTCCAGAAATATTGACCTTAAACCTATGAATGGTTTGCCAACTTTTACCATAATCGGAGCTCTTCAAGAGATCTCCTCTGCTTAGTCCAGCATAAACCTTCGAGGAATCAAAATGATCAATGGCTATCGAATTTACCTTAATCCTTGCTTCATTATCAAAATATACCTGTACCCAATTTCTTGAACAATCCTCAGTCCTAAATATTTTGTTACCGGTGGAGGCATAAACTCTACACTTTGAATTCGAATCAACGGCAACATCTAGTATAGGTACTGGCCCCAAGCCCTTGGCCAGCTGCCAACTGTCAGCACCATCATATGTATAGGCTAAACCATTAGATACACTAGCGTAATACAATGCTTTGTTGTCACTAGGGTCAAACTTGAAATTATTAACACTTGTTGCTCCCAGGCTGCCACGAGTTTGACTAACCCCAGAGATTAATACTTTTTGTTTCCAGGTGTCTCCTTTGTCTGCCGACTTGAAGATTCCTCCGAAGTCAGTATTTACTTCTTTTTTTTCTGACCCAGTGAAATTAATCGAACAAGCACTCAGAAAGAAAAGAAGAGAAAGAGAAAAAATTAAAAGTTTGATTTTCTTCATATTTTTATATTGATAAAGTTATATTTTCTAAAATTAATTTTGGACTTAAATTAGCATCTATATAGCCAGCTGATTTTTCAATTTCATCCAACAGGTTTAATATTTTTTTTATATCATTTTTTATCTGACTTTTCTTAAGTCGCTGGTCAACAATCTCATTCTGAACCAAATCATTAAGGCCGTAATTGATTAGATACAAATCACGAAAAAGCCCCTGGAGTGTTTCTAAGAGCCTCTTTAAGATTGCGACCGACTCTTGGCTAGATAGTTTCTTATCTATAACATTTTCGATTTTTGAAAATTTTTCATTCAAGTCATTGCTTTCCAAAACATCTAATAATAATTCTAAACGAGAGAGATAGCTTTCATAAAATTCTTTATCCTCAAGAAGTTTTAGGGCAAGTGCTGGTCTTCCCAAAGATATTCTAGAATAATTCTTGGCTGCACTTCTAGTAACTTTGTAGTTTTCAAGTAAATATTTATTGATATCATCAGTGGAGACTGAAGAAAATTCCAAAACCTGGCATCTAGATCTTATGGTTTCCAACATTTTCTCAAGCTTGCTTGAAATCAAGATAATAATCACCTTCTTTTTTGGCTCCTCCAACAGTTTCAACAAAGCGTTTGATGCTTCTTCACTCAATGTGTCAGCATGCTTAATAATTCCAATTTTATAAGAATCGGAGAAGGAACTCATCGAAAGTGAATAGATTAAATCTCGGACTTGCTCTATAGAAATATTCTTTTTGTCCTTTTCTTTTTTTAAAACATAAAAATCTTGTCGAGCTGTTTCCATATCCAGTTCCTCGTCTTCTTTAGAGGAGATAAAGCTCTTACATGAGGGGCATTTACAACATGGCTTCTGAGAACTTAATGTGGCTTTCTGAGAACAAAGCAATATCTGAGAAAAGTGTTGAGCCAATTTTGTCTTCCCCATATTATCAGGACCTGAAAAAATATAGGCGCTAGACAACTTATCATTTTCCAAGCTTCTAGTAAGAAAATCTATATTCTTCTGGTTCCCTATTAATGGCCAGCTATACTTTGATTTTTGCTTTTCTTTCATAGTAAAATTATATCAATTTGCATATTATTTTTCAATAGTATAAATTTATTTTTTTATTTAATGTTGGGAGTTTTTCTGTTAAAAATAATTGATTTTTAGAGCATATTTGCTATAATCGCTATATGCATAACAAAATTAAAAAATTCTTTCTTCTCACGGGAGATATATCAACTCTATATTTGTCATTATATCTTGCATTATTTCTTAGATATCGAGACAATTTTAATTCTAGAGTCTGGGAAAACCACTACATAACCTTCTCATATGTGTTTGTAGCCTGGCTGTTCCTTTTCTACTTATTTGGCCTCTATAATCTCTATATTGCTCAAAATAGCAAAATATTCTTTAGGTCAGTTACAAAAAGTCTTTTATTGGCTGGCGCCCTGGCAGCTCTTTTCTTCTATTTGAATCCCAATATAGCAATTGCCCCCAAAACAAACCTTCTTATTTTTCTTCTAGTTTTTACCATTATTTTCCTTCTCTGGCGGGCCTTATACAACACCCTTCTTGACTCATATCTTCCAAAAAACAAGGTGGCTTTTATTGGTTATGATAACCAAGTAAAAGAAATACTTAATTTTATTGAAATAAATCCCAATACCGGCTATCTACCAAAATTAATCTTAGCCACAAAAGATTCTAGTGAGATAGAGCATAAAAAAATCAGGGTTATAAATGAGTTATCTGGATTCAAGGATTTGATAAAAAAACACCAAATTAACACAATAGTTTTGTCAGATTCACCTGAAGACTCTAGCGTTCTAAGGCAAGAGTTATTTTCTTCACTTTCTCTAAAGCTCCAATTCGTCAATTCAATCAACTTCTACGAGAATATAATAGGGAAAATACCCATTAAAGCTATTAACCAAATGTGGTTTTTAGAAAATCTAAATGAAGCAAATAAGGTCATTTTTGACCACATCAAGAGACTCTTTGATTTTCTCTTCGCACTATCTATCCTTTTGATAACTCTCCCTCTCTGGTTTATCATTGCAATATTTATAAAAATTGAAAGCAAGGGTCCTGTATTTTTCAAACAAATCCGAGAAGGGAAAAACGGTAAAAAATTCACTATCTTAAAGTTTAGAACGATGAAAAGTGAAAATAATAATTTCTCTCCTACAAAAACAAATGATTCTCGGATAACTAGGTTCGGGTCCCTCCTCCGTAAAAGCCGAATAGATGAAATACCCCAGGTTTTAAATATCATTAAAGGCGAAATGAGCTTTGTTGGACCAAGGCCTGAAAGACCAGAGTTGATAGAAAAATTAGAAAAAGTAATTCCATTCTACAAGGAAAGAATGTTGGTCAAACCCGGTCTCACTGGTTGGGACCAAGTGTCTGGAGAATACCACTCTCCAAGCGAGGAGGACACTATGAAGAAATTGCAATTCGATCTCTACTATGTTAAAAATCGCTCTCCATATCTTGATACTTCTATACTCTTAAAAACAATCTCAGTCGTTCTCTCTAGAGCTGGAATGTAGATAAAAATAAAACCAGTTTATTAAACTGGTTTTTTTGTACTAAATTGCTTCCCCGGAAAGCTTGTTTTTGAAATTAAACACTTCCCGCAATAAAGACGAAAATGAAATTGAATCCTCTTTTTCTCTTGAAATAATTGGTTTACACTTATGCTTGGTTATATCTTCACTTATTTGGCCGCATTCTCCGCAGCGAAAGCCAACAGTGACTGAAAAGGGGTTCATTCCATCAGATATTAAAATCGGATAGTTGGTATATCTTCGCATGGCATCCTCCCGGGGATTAAAAAGAACTGTTATTTATTATCTAATAAATACTTTTTATATTCATTATAATCTTCAATATAATCTAATCTGTCTGCACTATAATTAGTTGAAGACACTGCTAACAGAATAGCGTCTTCAGAAAATTTATCAAATTGGTGCCAAACATAATTACCTACATAAATTGCATCAGTTGGCGCTTTCATTTCAATTTTCTCAAATCCTCTACCTTGATCTATGGTGGCAATACAAGAGCCTTGTATCATTACAAATAATTCTTTTTCGTTATGATGACAATGCTTCCCGATGCCGTCTTTTAGATTAGTGATAAAATAAATTCTTTTTACTTCAAAATCAATATATTCTTTTAACTCCATAGGACTCATGGTCATGGTTGGAGTATCTATTTTTTTGATCTCAAGCCTCCTAAAATCAAGTTTCATTTATTTTTTATTATTTTTGAAATAAGATTCTTGCCAATTATTCATTTCGTCTTTTTTCTTTCTTAAAGCTTCAACCCATTCTGTATTTGCTAGATACCAATCAACCGTTTCTTTAAGTCCTTCTTCAAATTTTTCCCTTGTATAAACCGGTTTCCAACCTAGACTAAATATCTTTGAGGCGTCAATTGCGTATCTTCTATCATGTCCAGGTCTATCAGTGACATACTCAATGCTAGATTCATCTTTACCTAAAAGTTTTAGCATCAACCTTGTTACTTCCATATTATTTCTTTCATTGTCTGAACCAATATTATAAACTTCGCCAGGTTCTCCCTTGTGCAGTAATAGATCGAGCGCACTAGCATGATCCCGAACATGAATCCAGTCACGAACATTTAACCCATCTCCGTAAACTGGGACCTTCTCGTCATTAATAAGTTTAAATATAAAAAATGGAATCAGTTTTTCAGGAAATTGATAAGGTCCATAGTTATTTGAACAATGAGTTACAACGACTGGCGTACCGTGAGTTTTCCAATATGCGTTACACATCAAATCACCACCAGCCTTTGCAGCCGCATAGGGCATATTTGGCATAATCGGAGTATCTTCTCTAAACATGTCTTCTGACTCTAGTTCTAGAGCTCCATAAACCTCATCGGTAGAAACATTTACAAACTTTTCAATATTGTTCATCTTAACAGCATCTAGAATCATCTGCACTCCCAAAGAATTAGTCATTACAAATTCTTTACTTCCTCCGTGGATCGATCTATCAACATGAGTCTCTGCTGCAAAATTTATAACGTGGGTTATATTGTGATCTTGAATAGTTTTGTTCAATTGTTCCAGATCAGTAATATCTCCTTGAACAAATGTGTAGTTAGGATTTTTCTCTATATCTCTTAAATTTTCCAAATTACCAGCATAGGTAAGCTTATCAAAATTTACAATTTTATAGCTGGGATGTGCCTCTAGCATGTGCCTAACAAAATTTGATCCAATAAAACCGGCCCCACCACAAACTAAGACATTTTTAACACCCTCACTTAAGTCGAGAGACAGTTCAAAAAGCGCCGAAAAATTTTTATCATCCAAACCAAGCAATTTCTGAGCTTCGGCTTTTGACAATGCTTTTCTTTCTAATAACCCCCTTATTATATTTATTTTGCTGTTCAGTTCCTGCATAGCGAACATTATTTTTTTGTTAATTGTTAGTAAAAAAATATTAAACCGAAAATACTCTCTTGTCAATCTAGACAAAAAAAGAATAATTCAGTTTAATTCAAGTATTATATTTGATTTTTAATTCTAGACTGGATTTCTGCAAGTTCTTCCTCGCTAATATTTTTGAAATTCTTTGTATCGATAGAAGTTCCGTGGCCATCACCCTCAAATCTTGGAACAAGCCATATATGAGCATGGGGAACCTCTTCCCCAAACACAAGGCTAACAATTTGTTCTGTATCAAAGGTTTTTTTTAAAACCTTGGCAAGTTTTCCCACAATTTCATAGTAAGCCCCTATATTCGGAACATCCCAAACCCATCTAAAATGTTTTTTAGGGACAATCAATATGTGCCCTGGATTTAAGGGCCTAATATCTAGGAAGGACAAAAAATCACCATCTTCATAAACTTTCTTACTTGGTATTTCACCTGAAACAATTTTACAAAAAATACAATCTTTCATACTACTCTATTTTACTTGAAATCTGCTCTGCAATTTTTCTAGCCTCTCCTTCTTCATAAGCGCTTTGCATCCATCTTTTAAAACCGTCACCTTCTTTTCTGGGCACAATATGAAAATGAACATGAGGAACATGTTGATTGGCTGCACTTTTATTATCCAATAAAACACTATAACCCTCCACTCCCAAACTATCCATCATTGCTTTACCTATTTTTTTAAAAATAATGGCCATTTCTGAAAGTATTTCATTGGGCAGTGACTCAACATCGGAAAAATGTTCTTTAGGGGCGACTATCGTATGACCAGAACTCATTGGCAAAACATCTAAAAAGGCTAAAACCTTGTCACTTTCATGAACTTTATATGAAGCTAGTTCCTGATTTACTATTTTACAGAATATACAATCTTCCATATATTTTAATTATTTTTTATAAATTCACCAAATTTTCTTGTAGCCTTACCTCTATGTGAAAAGGAATTTTTCAAATCTACATCCATCTCAACCATGGTCTTAGCATAACCTTCTGGGATAAATATATGTTCATAGGGCATAGCTTCTTTTTCTGGAAGAAGCACCTCCTCTGCAATGACGCCGTTCATTTGTCCATCAAAAGTTTTGGGATCCTTGCCCGGACTGCAGTAACCAATGACTGTCTTAAAATATGCCCCCCTATTCTCGTCCAGCAAAAGCTTAAAAATACCTTTAAAGCCAAGACTATTATAAACAAATTTTGGTTGTGCTCCTGGAAAATTATTGTATGCCTCAAAATATAATCCAGTATCCTCAACAATCAACTCCCTACCCAGTTTCTCAGCTAAATTTTTACTAGCCTCTCTTGCGATTTCTTCCATGTTCTTTTCTTTATCTTCAGGATAATCAATCTTTATTTGCTCTAATTCAACACCATAGGCAGATAAAACTATTTGCATCTGTGCTAACTTATGCTTGTTGCTAGTTACAAATCCAATTTTTCTCATTTAGTTACCGAGATTTCTAAAAAGAGGCACGCCGGTAGTGTTTCCTGTTGGTACATATATAGTGCCTTCTCTGTCCTTTAATTCATTTATGTATAAATAGTACAGATAATTAGTTGAAAGACTTTCATTTATAATCTTCTGAGCATCTCTTTGACCTTCCGCTTCAATAATCTTTCTTTCTTTCTCTTTTTCCTCTCTCTGTAAAATAAACTCATATTTCTGAGCCTCTTGTTCTGCTTGTAATTTTTCTTGAATTGCATTAGCTAGATTAGCAGGAAGAGCCACGTTTCGCAAAAGAACATCCTCTACAATTATTCCCCTTGGTTCCAAATCAGCTATTAGGTTTTCTTTGATCTTTTCTGCGGCCTCCTGTCTCTTTTCAGAATAAATGTCCTTTGCTTCGTATTGAGCAATTACATCTCTAATTGATGTTCTGATCGAAGGTCTCAATATCTTATTTTCAAAATTTAAACCAACATTTTTATAGATATCAGAAGCTTTCTCTTCTTGAACTCTATAAAGAACTGTCATATCAAGATCAACACTCAATCCCTCTTTGGTTAAGGATGTGATAGCATCTGCTCCAGATATTTTACCTTCACCCTGAGTAACACTCATTGTATACTCTTCAGTTCTAATGGACATTGTGGTAATTTTTGCAAACGGATTAATAACGTGGATACCTGATCTAACTTCGTTATCCTTAACTTTACCAAATAACGAATAAACACCTGTCTCGCCAGCGTCAATTATTCTTACGGCGTTAATCAGAAAAATAATAATAGCTAAAACTAAAATTACAGTTCCAATAACTTTCTTAGTCCCCTTGATTGCTCCTGAAATTGGATCAATGTTGATTGTTTGGCTCATATTTTTATTAATTAAATTATTAGATTTTTTAAATATTAAATATATAATTACAATAAATATTGTTAACATTAGCAAAAACCTATTTGCCAATATTGAGGGCAATATAAATATAGCAATAAATATTAAAATGGGGATTAAATTCTTTTTATCACGCATATTTTTACTTGTTATTAACTATTATAACTATAGCAACTAAAATCCAGATTATCAATAAATAGGCTAAATTTAGATAAGCAATCACTATATTAGGTTTTATAAGCTCTAAAATATAAAACACGAAGAGAGCGGCGGTCAAAAAATAAAAAACCTCTCTTAGATACGGCTGAATTTTGTTTAAATTATTTTTCATTTTTATTAAAAATTGAAAGTATTTTCTCAAATAAACTAACTCCATACAAGTCAAACTCTATCTCATCTATAGTAATAGAGTCGTCAATTTCATCATCGGCCTTAAGTCCAGGGATTGAAATAAGAAAACTATATTTAGAGTCTTCCCTATAGGCACCACTTATATCAAATTCCAAATGTTGAGTTTTTAGATTATTTGTCTCTTCCGGAGTTTGGTACCTAGCTAAAATATAATCAATCGAAGAATCATCAATATCATAATTCGAATCAACTTTTTTAATTCTAGGGTTCAAAAATTCTTCACCACTAAAACTAAAAACTCCATTACCCGCTATTATTATATCGCCTTTCTCAAAAATAATTTCCGTGCTAGATCCATTTGTCTCCTGAGAAAATTGTCTAAATGTTTCATCCAGATTAACCGTGCTTGATGATAATTTAATATTTTGCAAACTACCAGGGTTGGTTGTTTGAAAATGCACCACGTCAGAATCTGTAATAACAGAAAAATCTTCAAGCGCTTGATCAGATATCCAAATTTTGTTTATAAATGAAAGTTTATTCTGTTTGGTTTCAATGCTCTTAGTTAAAACATCATCACCCGCGCGTAGCTCAATCTTGTAGGCTCCTGATGGCATGTTCACCAAATCATAAATAATCTCTCTCTCCTCAGCTATCTCACCACTATCTTCGCTAATCCCATCATCATCTAGATGTTTGGATTGAATTAGCTGATTATTAAAATAAAGAAATAAATCGATATCATCGCTGTCTTTATTCTGATTAATATCCTCAAAAACAAATTTAAAATACAGATCTTCATTATCAATGTAAGTAAAGAATTGATAATCTGCTCTTAGTTCTTTCTCTATTGTCAGTATTTTTGAACTGGATGCATAATTATCCAAAATGTAATTAGTATCAAAAGAATAATTATAAGTAGCAATCTTATCACTTGCTGGTGGTGATTTTAGAAAATCATCAACTGCTTGATAGGTACTACTAGCTTCTGGGTTTATATATAGTTTAAGACCGTCACGCTCTAAGCTTTCCCAATTATCTTCAATGACATTTAGAAAATAATTTTCAACAGGTTCTAGCTTATATCTCCAAGCTTTGGCGTCTGCTAGAAAGCCACTCTCAACCAGTGGATTTTGTTCTTGATTATTGTTCCTATATTTAATTGTCATCAAAGCAGAATTAAAAGGTCTGGAAGTCCTTAGGGAAAAATAAACCGGGTCGCCAATAACCCCCTGCTCACCATTCTCAATCTGAAGAACCCTATCGCTAGGAGAAAGTCTTGAAATAAAAGAATTTCTCTTACTAAAGTCATATTTATAAGAAATGTGACCGCTAGGAACAATTGACTTATAAACAAAAAACACAACCAGCAGAAATAGCCCTCCCCACAAAAGAATTCTTAGTTTTAATATCTCTCTATTCATACCTTGATTATAGTTTAATTAAAAGAAAAATCAAACGCATCTTAAAAATTAATCATTGAGAAATAATTTAAAAAGTGCTAAAATAACCCAATAAAGAAAAAATACGATGCTTCTATCAACAGAAATAACAATACTAATATTTGCCTTAATTCTAAGTTTTTCAAACTTCTATAGTCGCAAATTTTCAAAACTCTTCATTAAACATAAGTTTCAGATATTAAGCTTTGGAGCTGGAAATCTTATAGCCCTTATATTTCTAATTCTTCTTCCAGAGATTTTAAAAAAATCTGAATTAAATATTGTCTTGTTTCTACTGTTGTTGGGCTTTACCTTTTTTCACGTACTTGAAAAATTCCTATATCAACACAATCATGACAGAAAAAAACTATACAAAGAGTTAAAATATCTCCACCAGATCGGTTTTTTTGTCGATCATTTTATGATCGGCTTTATTTTATCAAGCACTTTAAATCTTGATTCAAACTTTAAATTTTTTATTTTAGTACCTCTTTTTCTACAAACCATTTCTTCATCGTTTTCTCTTGAATATATGGACAAAAGAGAAAAAACGAAATTCAATAAAATGATTCTTTCTTCAGCGCCTTTTGTCGGTGCCCTGTCTTCCATATCACTCAATGTTGAACCTCATATTAAATCATATTTATTTGCTTTCATCATGGGGATGCTTTTATATATTATCTCCAGAGACATTATCCCAAAGAAAAAAAGAGGAAACCCCTTCCTTTTTCTTTTGGGGGTTTCTCTCATTACTATTATTTGGTTAAATATCAAATAAAAAAAGACACCTAATAAAAGGTGTCTTTTTATATACTGAAAAATCTATTATAATACTGCGTCCTTAGCTGCTTTAGCTAATCTGAACTTAACAACTGTTTTTGCTGCGATTTTAATTTTTTCACCAGTTGCTGGGTTAACACCCATTCTAGCTGCTCTTCTTGCTTTTACCATTTTCCCGAATCCAGGAACTACGAATTCACCATTCTTTTTTACTTCAGAGTAAGCAAGTGCTGCTAGCTCGTCCATTAGATTTACTACGTCTTTTTTTGATAACTCTGTTTTTTCAGACAAAGCTGTCATCAATTGTGACTTAGTCATTTTTGCCATAATTTTAAATTATTTATTATACATGGGGATTCACTTATCCACAATATGGTCATTATACAATATTTTTTTTCAAAAAGCCAATAGACATCGACTTTTAAGTCAAGAAATTCTACTTCTCCTCTCAAAACATTTCATCATGTACAAAGCAATGATTTGCAAAATCACTGAAAACCAAATCACAAGATGACCATAGTCTTTCAAAAAATTAAAGAGAAATCCAGGAAATATTGTTGCCACAAACCCCGCACTTACCGAGGCGGTGCACACTGCTGCGTTAATGCCACAAACCTGGAAAGCAGAGAAACCCAAAACAGATAATATTGCGCTAATAACAGAGGTTTTATAGGTTCTGGATAATACAATCTTGTTCTTAATATTCCTAACAATACAGGCGGCTGAAAAAGAAAATGTTAGCATAAACAGAACCGCTATGTATTTATGAGTGCCAGAGAAAACACCCTCTGGTAAAAGAAAAAATGAAATCAAAAGTGCCAGAACAAAAACCATCTTACAATAAACACTAGACATTATTTTGAGTAAATATATTTTTTTCATTTAGATACAAAAAACCCTTTCTAAAAAGAAAGGGTTTTAAAATTATTTATGCTTTTTAAGAGTTTCAATCAAACCTTCCTTTGGTTGAACTCCAACCATTTGCTCAACAATTGCTCCACCTTTAAATACTAATAATGTCGGAATGCTCATTATTCCATACTTTGCAGCAGTCTGCATGGCTTCTTCTGTGTTGAGCTTGCCAACAATAGCCTCGTCAGCTAATTCTTTTGCAACTTCTTCGATAATTGGTCCTTGCATTTTACAAGGAGCACACCAGTCTGCATAAAAATCAACTAGTACTGGTTTTTCTTTTGAAGCGGTAATTACTTCTGCTTCAAAATTATCATCTGTGAAATGTTTTTCCATATTTTTTATTATATTCATTAATTATTTATTATTTTAATAACCTGGGCTGGGCAAATTTCACTAGCCTCTATATTACACCCTGGTTCTTCAAATTCATTTTGCACGGGACTCACCTTACCATCGGCTGAAAACTCCCAATTATTACACATAGTACAGGCTCCACAGCCCAAACACTCCTCTCTGTTAAAATCTATTTTGTACATAATTATTTTTTTGTCATCTCCTTAAAGAGCTTTTGTAGTGTATCCTTGTTTTCTTTTTTACCAGGATTACTTAAACATTGTGACATGTTGTCTTCAATGAACTTGTCCATCAAAGAAGTAATAGCTGCTCTGACCGCCTTCATCTGGTTAATGACCTGATAACAATCCTTATCATTATCAATCATTTTTTTAATCCCATTGGCTTGACCGATGATATTATTTATTAATTGTTCTGTAGTTTTCATATTTTTCTAATACAAAAACATTTTATCATACACCCCCAAGGGGTGTCAAGGAATTAAACAAACCTTTTATGAAGCTCCTCTCTGATACAGGCCTTATCTTCTTCACTCAATTCAATATTTTCAATCTCAAACTTATCAAAAAGCTTCATTATCTCCTCATCTAGCATCATCTCCCCTTCTGGCATAGATTGCATATCATTCACAGAATCCAAAACCATATCGGTCTCTTCATCAGAGAAGCCAGCACGAAAAAGCGCACTTATAAGATCTCCCATATCGTCATTAGGGACTGAGACTCCTTCTAGTTCTACATTCTCTGTTGTTTCTTCTGGCATATTATTTTTCAATTATTTTTTATAGCATACAAGAAATCACCAAAAAATATATCGTCACTGACAAGGTGTCTTGCATTATTGTTCCAAAGGGACCACTGGCATTGGCTGGGTCGACTTTCATTTTACTCAAAACAAAAGGAATAATCAAGCCGGTAAAAAGGGCTGAAATTATAGAGGTGAAAATTGCCACACTGAGTATTATCCCAATATGTAGATTTTTGTAAAGAATCATATCTAGACTGAAAAAAGAGAAAGCTGAAAAAATAGCAATTAGAAAAACTACCATAAAGTTTTTAAAAAAATATCTCCAAAATCTAAAGCCGTTATCGAGCGCCAAGTCCCTTATAATAAAAGTTGACATCTGAGTGCTGACGGCACTGGCAATATAAGTAACCAAAGGGATAAAAACAATTAATATAATATTGGATGAAATAGTTTTTTCAAAAATCCCTATTATTTTTGCTATCAACAGTCCTCCTAGTATACCAACAAACAACCAAGGGAATCTATGAGCAAAAGAAGTAAAGACTGACAAGTTCATGACATTATCGAAATCCCCTTCTGGTTTTACAACACCAATCATCCTCCAAGCGTCCTCTTCATTTTCTTCATGCAAAACTCTTAAAATATCATCACTCTGAACAACTCCCAAAAACACCCCATTTTTATCAACAACTGGCATCGCCTTAAGGTTGTTTTTTAGTGCTCTATAGGCGACCTTCTCCTGATCAGTGC
Source organism: Candidatus Parcubacteria bacterium (assembly GCA_002869265.1). Taxonomy (GTDB): domain Bacteria; phylum Patescibacteriota; class Patescibacteriia; order Patescibacteriales; family BM507; genus BM507. The sequence goes on along the minus strand of PKTH01000036.1, from coordinate 47,750 downwards.
TAGACCTAACCACTATTAATTCAGTTGTCATTATGTCTACTATCTTCTGTCTTTTCTTTTGTCTAAAAACTTCTTTTATCGAAGCCACCCCAGCCAATTTGTTTCTTCTGTTTATAACATAGACATAATTAATAGAAGCCAAACTATCTGCTTTTTTTACAATTAGTTTTTCTATGCCTCCAATTGTTTCATCAATACCAACAACAGGAACATCTTTAGTCATGATCTTCCCGGCTGTTTTTTTGTCATATTTAAGAATGGCTCCTCCTTGAGAGTTATTCATGTTTGTATTATAACATAAAATTGCTTATATCATCCAAAACAATATATAATGTAATTATGAAAAAATTTTTTAAGCAAAAAACTCTAATTCTTTTTTTAGCCTTTCTCTTTTATTTTTCTTCTTTTATATTTTTATTAGACCTAGATCTAATAAACGCTCTTATTATGTTCTCTGTCGCCTCACTTACTCTTGAACCATTTTATAAAAAAATAAAACAAAGAATTGGGGGCAGCTATTCATTGAGTTTTAATAATATTCATAGGGTTCTGGTTATTATTATATTATTCCTTTTATTTAATATACTTAACAGTCGAGATCTAGTTTTAACTAACAATAAAGATCAAAAAGAAGACCTGGCTATCTCAACCAATTCAGTAAGCATCATCTCCTCTTCAAGCCCAGAAAATTCTCTCATCGAAGATATCACAAAAGAAAATGAACAAAAACCAGCAGAGTACAGAGTAGTAGAAGTTATTGATGGAGATACTATAAAAGTAGATTTATCAAGCAGAATAGAAACTATCCGTTTAATCGGCATAGACACTCCAGAAACTGTCCACCCGGAAAAACCTGTTGAATGCTTTGGTCTTGAAGCTTCCCAAAAGCTCAAAGCTTTGCTTGATAATACATATGTCACCCTAGAGGCAGACGCTAGTCAAGACAATAGAGATAAATACTCTCGCCTCTTAAGATATGTCTATAGAGATGATGGCTTGTTTATAAACAAATGGTTGGTCGAAAATGGCTATGCTTATGAGTACACCTACTTAACCCCTTACAACTTTCAAAAAGACTTCCGGTTAGCAGAAAATTTAGCTAAAGATATGAAACTAGGATTGTGGGCCGATGGAGTTTGTGACAATACAATCCTCAACCTAAGTGAACAAGAAAGAACCTGCTTAATCAAAGGAAACATTTCCTACACCTCTGAAGAAAAAATATATCACCTACCAGATTGTGACGATTATAATAAAACCGTGGTTAACGAAGCCAAAGGGGAAAAGTGGTTTTGTACAGAAGAAGAGGCTCTGTTAGCTGGGTGGAGAAAAGCTGGTAATTGTCCATAAACCATATATAATATTAAAATGAGAACACCAATCAGAAAACCAGGAAAATATACATTTGATAAAAAAGACCCCTTAATAACTGTGGCCAAGCTTGAGGAACTTAAAAATTTACTAGAAAGACTAAAAAAAGCACGCCCCGCCTTAATTGCCGAAGTAAAAAGACTCGCCCTTGATGGAGACTTTTCTGAAAACCATGCCTACAGTCTAGCAAAAGGAAAATTGCGTGGCCTTAATGCAAGAATACTAGCAACTGAAAATCAAATTAAAAAAGCAATAATTATCGAAAAACCCAACTCTGGTTTAGTTGAAATTGGGTCAACTATTGATCTTGAGGTAGATGGCAAACAAAGAACTTATACTATACTAGGTTCAAGTGAGACTAGTCCAAAAGAAGGAGTAATTTCCCACAATTCTCCAATAGGCTCAGCCTTAATAAACAAAAAACTTGGAGATATCATTTCTATCAAGCTACCAAGAGGTGTTGTCAAATACAAAATTCTAAGAATATACTAGATAAAGAAAAAACCACCATTTGGTGGTTTTCATATATACTTCAAGTAATTTATTTATATAGGTAATTTACTTTTTCTTTTTTAACGGAGACTTTGAATCATATGGCACCTTCCCAGATGGGATAACTTTTTTCGCTCCATCTAGATGATGATCTTGGTCATCAAAGAAAATATGCGCGTTAAAGGCCTTTAATACTCTATCTTTTGGAAGCCCGCCCAGAAAAAATGCCTCATCAACATAAACATCCCAATTCCTAAGTGTCTTTATTACTCTCATGTGTGCCGGTGCGTTTCTGGCAGTAACAATAGCTAGCTTCAAAGGAGTTAATTCCACTTTAGTGTTCATGAATTTCTGAATCCTTGATAAAGTTTTTATTAATTTACCGTGAGGACCTTCCTTTAGAGGGCTATTCTCTTTAGTCTTTTCATTATCGCTAAATGCTTTGAGACCGTCTTTTTTAAATATTTGTTCTGACTCATCAGAAAAAAGAACAGCATCAGCATCAAAAGCAATCCGCACTTCACCGTCATCTGATTTATAATTATCAGGAGCCTCAAGAATAAGAGCTGCTGCTGCACTTTTTGAATCAATCACCTCATCAACGTCTTCTTCATTTTTTGAGAGAAATAAATCAACACCGAAAGCTTCAACATATTTCGATATAGCTTCACCTCCAGAAAAGGCCGTCCTTGTTATATCAAGACCTAGTTTGTTTATAGAGTTTAAAACTCTTACTCCCGTTTCAGGGCTATTCCGAGACATTACAATCACTTCAACTATTTGGTGATCTTTGGACAGCTTATTCAAACCCAAAAGAGCTTTTACTAGAGGATATGCTGTTCCTGGTCCTAGAGTATCATTTTCTTTCTCGTGTTGCTTTTTTCTATATTCCTCAATACCTTTCTCATCAAACAATTCATTTTCTTCTTCCAGATCAAAAAGAGCTCTCGAAGATATGCCAACTACAAGTGTATTTGAAAAATCAATCATATTTTTTCCTTATTGTTTATATCTACATACTAGCAATAAATCATATTTATACAAAGAAAAAGCAGCGTTATTACAACGCTGCTTATGTTTTTATTATCTCCTGGCTATTTCAACCATTTCTAGAATTTTTTTCATATCTTCAGTTTCCAGCCCCCTTTTTCTAATTTTCCTCAGATATCCCTCAATCTCAGAAATCTGAGGATAGGTTTCTTTTTCATTTTTTAATCGTTCTACAAATCTATTAAAGGGCAATCTGTAGAGATTTGGTGTATCCTTCATTACTTTATTGTAAAACTTTTCTGCTGAAGATTGGAACAACTCTATAAATTTCGGGGTAATCAATATTGGCCGCATTACTTCTTGAAAAGGCCCCCAGGTGCATTCTGAAAAACGCGAGTAAGTTAGAAAAAATATCTGGATCAAAATCCTTAGTCCTTGCTCTCCTTCCCCACTTACATTCTCTTGAAAGAGCTTTCCACTTACTACTACAGACATTCTTTCATTGCCAACCATATTTTCCATTGCTGATTTAAAATCTTTGTACAAAACTTCAGAATCTTCCAGTAAAAACCTGAATTGCAGATCACCACGTAACTTATAACCCTCTCTTAACTTCAAAACTTTTTCACCCATTTTTTTCCTCCTTTACCTGCCGACCTTTATGACGGCTTTGTAAAGCTATTAAGGAACAATTGTAAACACCATGTTTACAGCTTCAAAATATCAATAAATAAACTACTTGTCAATCTAAAAGAAAAAGCAGCATCTGGGTGATGCTGCTCTATGAATCTTTTATTCCAGGTTTTCTGGGTTTTCCAAAAAGTTTTTAAGGCATGTCTGCATGTACTGAGGCGCTTCTTTCATTTCTTCATTCATAAATTCCCCAAGTCTTTTTACGACTATTTCCATAAACTGTGGGCCCAGTAGACGATCCTTGAAACATCCTTTTTCAAGAGATTTAAAGACACACATCGACTTCCTGCCAGAAACGAATTCAATGCTACCAAGATGAGGACCATTAAAAAGTCCTTCGCCGTTGGACCAAACTCTTCCGAAAATCTTTATAAAGACCCTACCGCTTTTTACGTTTTCTTCTGCAAAACTACGATACTCTTTGTGCAGGAGGATTCCACCATCACTAAAAAACAATTTCAAGTCACCTTCAAGCGCAATCCCTGGTCCAATATTCCGTACATTGTCCGACATTATCTTCCTCCTTTTCAGTTAAAGAATTATCAAATCGTCTGGAAATTTATTTAGAACAATCGGCCCTGAAGAAGTCATTAAAAGCATGTTTTCAACTCTCATGCCAAGCCAACCTTCAATATACACTCCCGGCTCAACGGTGAAAATTGCCCCGTCTGGGATTTGCACTGTTTTCTCAGCATGTAAAGAAATATGTGGCTGGCAGTGGATTACAATCCCTGCGCCATGCCCTATGCCATGAAGGTTAAAATCATATCCATCAGCCTTAAGAGAGGTTACGGCAGTGTTATGAAAAGTGAAAGAGTCTCTCCCTTCTTGCAAATACTCCACAGCAAGTCTTTGTGCTTTCACTAATGATTTGTGAAGATGTTGGGCTTCATGATCGGGTTGTCCAAAAGAAACCACTCTCGAAAAATCAGAACAAATACCTTCAAAAGCACAGCCAATATCGATTTGAACAATATCGCCTTCTTTTAACCTTCTCGCCCCCGGCAATCCGTGAGGAAGAACCGTGTTTTCGCCAAACAAAACTATCGGATCAAAAGAATCCCCCTCGGCCCCTCGCCTTTTATGAGCGAGGCTAATAATGCCAGATAGTTCTATTTCGCTTATCCCTTCTTTCAAAGCAGGTAGAACGTCTTGTTCAAAAACAAGCTCAGTAATAGCCAATGCCTCTTTTGACTTTTCTTGCTCTTCTATACTTTTCTCAATTGAAATATCTTCAACATAATCTCTATGAGATGAATCACAGACTAATCCCCTGTTACGCAAAATATCAATCAAATCATGGGATAGAAAATAACCATCAAAACCAACTTTCTTTGCTTTTCCTAAAAAGACTTCAACAATCTTCTCTGGTTTTTTGAGACCAGAAGCTAGCTCGACTTCAAAAAGACCTGTCTTGGCACGAAGCTCTTCAGCCACACTTTTGTACCGTGTGTCTGTAATAACAGTCATATCGGAATCAGTTACACATAAAAATGCTTCATTGTCTTCGCGGAATCGAATCCCAGTGAAATAACGGATATATTCTTTGCCATAAACCAGATAGGCATCAAAACCCTTGGAGCGATAAATTTCTCTCAGCTTTTGAACTCTATTTTTCATGACTACCTCCTATTAATTATCGGTTTATTCTTTAAAATAAAAATAGTATTTTCAATGTACGATTAAAAATACTACCCTAAAAAAACGCTTTAGTCAATTGTGTTTATTTTCCAGATTTCCCTCTTCCCTGAGATGAGTTACCAGAATTTCCTTTACCTTTCTTCTTTATAAAATGCTCAGCATTATTTGTGATTGCCTTTGTTGAGTTAATCAAACCATTTATATTTTTAGAATCTTTCTCACCTATAGACTCATCAACCTTCTCCACTCTTCTATCCAGTCTTTCAAACAAGGTTTCTAAATCTTTTTCTTCAAAATCCTCACTGGTAAATTCTGTTTTTAGGCTATTAATACTTTCTTTTAGCTCTTCTGCTTTTTGCGAATAATCTAAGTCGTCAAAATTTTCCTTCTTTTGCTCTTTTCTTTCGTTTTCTTTTGTATTTATAGTGGTGCTTGCATTTCTCAAGCGCTCTTGGAAAAACTTGGTCTGTTTTTCTTTTAGGTCAATTTGATCCATTGCTTCCGCAATATCTTCTATCAACTCTTCTTTCTCTTCAATCCCTACTGCCTCGGCTATACTATTTAGTTTTTCTCTCTGCATGTTTTTTTCAAGACCCAGGGCTTTGCCAGGTACATACTTTGTAGTCACTTCGGCTTTCGCTTGAAGTTCAACGGCTGCTTCAATGGTTTTGGACAAATTCTCCCTGTCTTCATCACTGTCAATATTTTCACTAATTACTTTTGCTTCATCAAGCCTTCTTTCTGAAAATTTCTCATATTTTTGGGCAATTTCTATCTCTGTGCTAGCCGTTTTTATTTCTACTTCCTCTATAACTTTTTTCACAGGATAAAGAATGTGGCCCTCAGTCACTCTAGGACTATTGTAGGCATAGGCTGGGATGCTAAACACCAAAGATAGTAACACCAATAGAGCTGCTGGAACATGTTTCAAGTTTTTCAGTCCTAAAAGAAATAATCTAGATTTTTTTTGCCAAATCAAAACATACAAACTAAATTTTAGTTTTGTTCTTTTCCCAAACCCCATTCTGGCCCTCGGAAGCTTATTTAGTTTTATGTTTAATTTATCCATATTAATTAACCTGTTCTTTTAATTTTGCGATTGCTCTACTTAATTGAACCCGGACCGCATTGACCTCTTTTTCCAATAACTCTGCTATCTCTTTAGTACTCAGCTCGTCAACGTACTTTAGAATTATTACTTCTTTTGAGTATGAATCCAGTTTATCAATTTCAGAAAATAATTCTTCAGCTTCTATCTTGGTGTTTATTTTTTCCAATGTTTCACAAGAAAGATTTAGAGCATTTTCAATATCCACCTCTCTCCCTCTGGTTCTGTAATAATTTGAAAGATGATTTTTAGCTATAGCGTATATCCATGACTGAAAAGATCTTGATTCATCAAAATTATCATAAGCCTTAAAAGCCTTCAAAAATACCTCGGAACAAAGATCTTCGGTTACTGTCTTGTCAAAGGCAACTCTATACCAGATATAGTTATATATCTTATCTAGGTATTTATTATAATTTGCTATGAATTGTTTGTCTTCTCGAGACATAAAACCAGTTGAATACTAGAATAATTATTGAATATTACACCATAATCACTTTTTTTTCAACTGGCTTCGCTATTTAAATGGGATTCCTTTATTTCTTATTTCCTTTTCCGTTTCCATTGCCTTTGTTGGCGTTTTTCATCATTTGCCCTTTTTCTTTCCCTGTAATGTTCCCTATCTTTTTTAGATAATTAGTAAAGTGGGCCATATTACTAATATACTGTCCATGATTTTTGAAATCACCCTCATCCCAGTCACTAGTATCATCGTCTTCGTCGTAATTATATCTATTCTGGTTTCTGTATTTATATTCATTATCACAATCATGATCACAATCACCACAATTATTATTTTGTACTCCTTCGTCTACATATCCATCACAGTCGTTATCTAGATTGTCATCTAGCTCAGGTGCCCCCGGATATACCTTGTTGTTGTTATCATTGCAATCATTGTCATTCGACACATAACCATCTGGTACCTCAGTAGCCTCAACACTATCTTCATCTGATCCGTAACCATCACCATCTTCGTCAATATAATATGTTCTGATGTTTTCGTCTACTAAGCCGTCACAGTCATTGTCTATCCCGTCGTTCAGTTCAGTAGCCCCTGGATAAATGGTGTTGTTGTTATCATCACAATCATCGTCATTTGAAACATATCCTGTAGGCGCATTTACAGCCTCAACAGTGTCATCATCAGAACCATAACCATCATTATCACTGTCTTTATAGAATATGCTGAAATTTCTATTTTCATCTACTAGCCCATCACAGTCATCATCCACGCCGTTATTTCTGTCTTCTTCTGCCCCAGGATGAATATCAGGGTTGTCATCATTACAATCATCATCATTATCTACATAGCCTTCTGGACTTGTTGTTGCGATTTCAAACTCAGCACCAGTTCCATAACCATCATCATCATTGTCAAGATAATAGTGTGTGAAACCTTCATCAATAAAACCATCACAGTTATCATCAATCTGATTGTATAACTCAACCGCGTCAGGATTTATATTATTATTATCATCATCACAATCATCAGCATTATCAACATATCCATCTGGTGTTGTTGTTGCAGTGGTTGTTGCAAGAGATGAGCCATGTCCATCATTATCACCATCTTCATAAAAAACCATCTCATCTATATTGCCATCACAGTTGTTATCAATTTCATCCCCTAAAACTTCAGATACTCCCGGGTTAACAGAAACGTTAGTATCATCACAGTCACCACCTAACTCCACGTAGTCCTCTGGTGTTGAAGTAGACACAACAAATGTTTCATCTGTCCCATATCCATCTTCATCACTGTCTAAATAAAATTCTTGTTCGTTAGTATATCCATCACAATTACTATCTATATCATCACCCAATATCTCTTCAGCTCCTGGGTAGATAGTATTATTATTATCATCACAGTCTGTATTATCATCTACATACCCGGTAGGGGCTGTGACCGCAATCACAGTAGACGAGGCTAAACCATAAGTATCTCCATCACTATCTTTATAAAAAACAACCTCATTAATTTGACCATTGCAATCACTATCAATATCATCTCCTACTGTTTCTTCAGCTCCTGGGTAGATGTTTTCATCGTTATCATTGCAATCTGTGTTGTCATTAACGTAGTTTGTTGGTGGTGTCGTCGTTGATATAAGCGTGTCGGGATCACCAAAACCATCTCCGTCACTATCTAAGTAATAATCATTAGGGCCCGCATTAACTGCGAACAGCACACCGGCTCCAAGCACTAAACTTAGCGAAACAAGAGCCACATTTGTAAAAAAGTTTTTTCCAGATTTCATATATGTATATTATTTATAATACCTCCGTACTATATAATACACATAAATTAGCCAATCATTACATTATTTAGAAGACTTTTTTGCCTCAGGAAAGATGTTTTCTACGACATAGTCAACATCCCTCTTTTCTTCCCATAATTTTTTAATTTTTTCATGTAATTCTGGAGAAATTCTAGACTCTCTTTCCTTGCCCCCTAGATAGTCCCATATAGAATCTTTCTCTATGACTCTATTAAACTCTTCTGTGAATTCCCAAAAACGCTTATCTTTATCATGCGCCTCTGAAGGTTCAAGTCCATTTATTTTCTCCAAATAATCATACTGAATAAAATGCATCATCTCATGAGCAATAGTCACATTGGTTTCCCCATCCTCCTTGTATGGAAATGAAAAAGTCTTATCCTCAATGTTTCTTGGATACATTCGCATAATAGAAATGAGCCCTCGATAATTTCCTTCCGGCCAAGAATGATTTTTATATATTTTGTTCACCTTAGAATAAAACTCTTCACTAACCAAGCTCCATTTATCGCTAGCTTCTTTGAGTCGCCTTTCAACTTCTACGCTGTTTTCTCTAAAAAACTTAGTAAAATATTCTCTAGCCTCATTTCTTGCCTTTTCCTTGTCTGGCTCGTCCAATAAATGTTCCAGGTCTACACAAATCTCTCTACCTCTAAACCAATCAGGATCGTCTTCTAGGAAATACATAAAATTCTGAAGTTCATCCTCAACTGAAGTATAAAATTCTATCTTAGGAATATATTTTTCTTTTTGTTCTAGATTATTTATTTTTTCCATATCAATAAATTAGTAATTTAGCTAAATAAAAAACCAAAAATAATATTGGCTGGTGGATAAGATATATTAAAAGAGATTTTTTACCCAAAAATTCAAAGCTTTTTGTTAAAAAATTATTATTTACTAAATTAAAGTCAAAGTTTCTTTGGTTGTTTTCGTAGAAAAGCTGTGCCCAAAAAATTCCCACCAAGGCGATGCCAAGCCATGGAAATATTGGAAAATAATCTAGAGAAGCATAGGTCTCTGGAACAATCCCGAAAGGCAGAAGATATAGGGAATTACTAAAAGTAACTCTAAAAACACTGCCAATAAATATAAACAAAAAGCCAAAAACTAAATTCAGATACCTCAAACTTTGAAAAAAATATGTAAGAACAATAGTCACACCGATAAGATGGAGTATGCCAAAAACAATAACTTCATCAGGAAATAAATACCAGGTAACAAGGCTAATCAAAAGACCAAAAGAAAATACTTGGGTTCCTCTTTTTAAAAATACCAACAATGATCTTTTTCTCTGATAGCTAAGAAATGATGAAACCCCAACCAAAAAAATAAATAAAGAAGCTGTTAGGCTCTGGAAAATCTTCCAAGGGCCTTGATTTATATTTACAGAGACCTCAAAAAAGTATATTAAATCCCAGGCCACATGATAAATAACCATCATAATAATAGCTAACCCTCGCAAAAAATCAATTTCCCAAAATCTTTTATTCATATATCCATTATATCACACCATTTATATAGATGAATATCTGGGCTTTTTTAATACATATTATAATATATATTAAAATATATATTTCTTTTTTTAAAAAAGAGGCATGTTTTAAACATGCCTCTGGGTTTTTTATGAATCAATCAACTTTTCTGACAATATTGTTATTACCACTGTCATATACATTGTAAGAGTTTTCCTTGGCTACTTCTTTAGATTCTCTATATTTCGCGATCTGCGGTATTGCAATTGCTGATAGGATAAATACCACTACAATAATTATGAGAAAATCACGTTCACTAAAACCTCCATTTCTATTCACGAAGCCCTCCTTCCATTAGGAATAAGCACTTATTAAATCCAGGACAGATTCAACACTACAGTCACTAGAATCAATCATACGACGATCGGGATTTTCTGATGCTGATTCTGTAAATTTAAGACCATTGGCAGTGGAAACCACAGCGACCCTATCACCTGCCTTGATCCAACCATTTTTGACTGCGTTTTTAACCCCGGCAAGTGCTATCCCCGTTTGTGGGCAAACAAACAAACCATCACGACCGCAAACAAACACTGCCTGATTCAGATCTTCTTCCTGAGCAACAGTCATAGCCCCTCTAGATAAAGCAATTTCTCGCATAACCTTATCTCTTGAAACAGGCGCTCCTATTCTGGCTGCAGTAGCTGTGGTGGTTCCACATTCGATGTCAACATATTTTTCAAGCCAAAAATTCCTGCGGTCGACTCCTTCATCCCAACGACCATTATTGGCAAGATTCCAGGACCTTGCCAAAGGATTGGCTGCCCGTGACTGACAGCCAAGAATATTTGAAGATCCAATATTTGGAAGCTGTTCCTGGATAAGTCGCAAACCTTTGCCGATAGACGAAACATTACTGCCATTTCCAACAGGTGCTGCGATCCAGTCGGGAAGCTCCCATCCAAAATGCTGAGCCAACAAGAATACCGTTGCTTGGTGACCCTCGATACGACTGGGGTTTATACTGTTTGCTGGGAACACCCCGTGATTAGTTGTGAGTTCAAGCTGAACTCGCATACAGTCATCAAAGTCCCCCGGTAGCATTATTACAAGCGCTCCATGGACCAAGGGCTGTGCAATTTGCGCTGGAGTAACCAGTCCTTTAGGCAAAATTACCACACACTCAATCCCGGCCTTTGCAGCATATGCCGCTGCCATCGCTGAAGTATCTCCAGTTGAAGCACAGCAAACCGTTTTGATGCCCATTGTTTTTGCGAGGCTCATCATAACGGTTCCTCCAAAGTCCTTGAATGACCCTGTGGGAGTCATCCCTTCCTGGATGATATGCAGATCAATATCTCCTCCGATCCATTCCAAAAGATTTTTTCCCGCTTTTGTGATAGGAACATTTCCTTCGCCAAGAGTAACGATGTCATTTGTCGGCAGATAAGGCATGATCCATTCTTTAAAACGCCAAACTCCCGAATGAAAAAGGGGGTTGTCAGTTTTCCCCAGATCGGTTCTCCTGGCCCTTGCATCAAACTTTTGAGTCCACCCGGCGGGGTACATCTCCAAAAGATCCAGATTATGCTTGATATCAAAAAGATTCCCACATTTCGGACACTTAAACTTTCTTTCTTGAAGTAGTTCTGCTTGAAAACCACAGCCGATACATTCTATCCAGGTTTGTTTAATCGAAAAACTCATTGTAAACTCCTTCTCGTCTAGGGTTGATTTTTAAATAAATTTTAATGACCTATATTCTAAACAAAAAGCTCACTAATTTCTCCTTAGTGAGCTTATTTAATTGTTTGAATATTAACCTAAAAATAGAAAAAAATCAAGTCTAGGGCTTTTCGTATTCTTCTTTTAGTTTACTATAAAATTCTTTATAATCAGGTATATGATATATCGTAAGTTCGGGTTTTGTTGATCCTACAGTATTTACTATTATATTACCATTTTTAAAAAGTTTATTTATGAGTCCCTGCGTATTACGAATGAAATCAACTCTATCAAATATTATAGAAACTTGCTTCTTGTAAATAACACCACTTTTTGAAATCACCCTGTATCTGTCCATATAGAAAGTTGTCATTTTAATTGGAAGATAAACCGGTAAAATTACCATAGCATTAACCAAGTTAAAAATAACAAAAACAGCCACAACAAAAATAAAAGAACTTGAATTTATAATAAATATAAATAAAAATAAAAGATTTACTGGAATTAAAACAAAAAGTAAGGGAATCATAGTGTTTAGTAGAGAGGGTTTACTTGTATAAAAAACTTCGGATAAATTTTTTATTTCACTATTATAATCATTTAATTCTTCTTTTCTGGGCCTCTTATAAAGAATATAGTCAACCCACTCGTCCATCGACTTAATATTTTCCACAAAGTCTATGTAAAAATTATTGGAAACCATATTCCCTTTTTTATGATTTGGGTCAATCTGTATCCTGTCTCCCGAAATATTAAACTTAATTTTACCTTCACTTGAAAATGGGTATCTAACGGTCTCAATATCTTTTATATCATTCATTTTTACATAGACATAATTTTTAAATAGCCAACCCTTTTGACAATAAACATAATTCTTATAAAAAATTAATTTTGTCCTTTTAAAGTATTCCTTATTATAAACAAAGGAAACAAAAACGACAAAGGTAATGGCTAATATCAACCCGAATGTTATAAGTGGAGCAATAAAAAAGAAAATCAACCCAAAGCTAATTACCAGAAATGCAAAAAAAGAGAAAGTAACAATGGATTTCTTTATATACTCTCTGAAAGAAAAACTAGGGTGAATAGCATGTAGAGCCTCCTCTCTTCTAATCCCAAATTTAGCTAAAATATTTTGGATGTCCACATCTTCTCTTTTAACATTACGAAATGAAAGACTAGTACTTGACCCAATAGACCAAAAATTTATACTAATCGTTCCAAACCATTCATCTATAAAATTTCTTTTTATAATAATACCGGTGACTTTATCTGCATTGTATTCCTTGTCTCTTTTTTCTAGAAAATCATATTTATACTGAATACTTTTATCTGTAACTATATACTTTGTTGATATGTATTGAATATATCCATAGACAGTGATTGGTATAGACACTAAACCAATAATACCAGTCACAACGTTTAGGGATGAGAATAATACCAATACAAAAGTCGAGGCAACAAACTTGATTATCAGGAGTGAAAGAATAAAAAACAAAACTGCTCCCAAGACAAGCAGCATGGGGAATTTAACGGTTCTAAAATAATCCATTTTATACTCACTCTTGAATTCAGTGTCATAGTTAATAGCCCTTTCCTGTTGCGCTTTTTTTGTTTGAACTACCTCCTCCCTCTCTATCTCTTCACTAACTTCAGCACTTATCAATTCATCAAGTTTGTCGCTCATCGCTTGCCCGTTCTTAATATTTTTAAAAAGAATCTCTTGGCCTGCCCCCTGACAACTTAATTTAACATCATACAAGCCAAATATTTTATCTACCAAGGTTTGAGTAACACTGGAGTCTGTAAGATTTTCAAAAGGGAGGATCGAATAGTTTTTTGATAAAAAGCCTTCTTTATAGGTAATAACGTTTGTGTATATTTTGTAAACTCTTCTCTGTAAATCAAGAAATTTAAAAATGTGAAAGAATGAAAATACTAACACTAAAAGAATTGCAAAAGGGATGACGTAAGCAATAACAAGATCATAAATAACTTCTATTCTATTTCCATCATCATCATACATAATACTTGATACTATGTAAAAAACAGCTAACAAGGAACCAATTAGACTCTTAAAAGTTTCAAAAAACACCCCAAGCTTATTGGGCCTCTCTAGTGTAGCTAGAGTACCTCCTCCAATATTAAAACCATTAGTCTTCATCATTTCTAGGACAAGCGAATGAATATCTTTATACTCCAACATTGAACATAAGTGGATCTCAGAACTAGCTGAACCCGCTGACTCTATATCAACATGGCCTGTTCTAAATAACTTATATTCAATAAAGGGAAGTCTTAAGCGAAGGTGTGTGATGTTCTTAATATTTAGCTCCGTCTCATAATCAGAAAAAATGGTCCCTCCTTTCTGAATTATTTTTGTACCCTCAAAATAAAAAATTAATTTTCTGTGTGCAACTAGGTGATAATAATACAAAAAAACAACCAAGAAAACTATAGCTCCTATAATATATAATAAAGAAAAATACTCAGGTGTAATTACTTTCAGAAAGATATAAACACCAACAAACAAAAGCAATAAAACCAAGACTTGAAAAATAAGTCTAGAAAATATATAGGCATTTTTATTTGGTTTGTATTCTTGTCTCATAATATGCTTTAATTCTTATATATACATTTTAGCAATATTAAGCTTTTATAACAATTGAGTAATAAAAAGGAGAGAATAAATCTCTCCTTATTTTTACACTGGATAAACCAGACCAACACAACGACAATCAGGAAATTTATGTCTACTTTCACACATTTCGCATAACTCCCAAACCTCGCTATGAAAATAATTTTTTTCCTTAACCACGAAGCCAATTTTTTTGGGAATAAGACAAGAAACGCTATTGGCCAGAATAATTATCTCCTTGTCAGATTTCTTTGACAAAGCCAATTCGATAACTTCAACCGTCAACTGATAACCAATACCACTTTCTCTATATTCGGGGTCGACAACTAGGCCCCCAATCTCAATATAGTTTTTCCAATACTCAAGGCAGATGTATCCGACGAGTCGTGACTCTGAAAAAACTAAAACTGCATCTTCATTCATTATTTGTTCGCTTAGAGCTTCCTCTGTTTGATAAACCATATTGTCCTTACGGGCCTCCCTGTCTATTAGGATTTTTACCTCTTCAACAAACTGCAAATGTTTTGAAGAACTTTTTTCAAAAATTAGCTTTTCTTTCATTTCCTTTCTCCTCTCTTTGTTGGTGTTTAAATGAACAATTTTCCAAAATAAAAAATGGCTCGACTAGAGCCATCTCTCTTGGTGTGCTTTATTTTATACTATGAAACACACGAAAAATAACCTAGTCCAAACCAAGGTGTTTCTCTTCTTCTCAATTGAAGATTATTTAATTTTAGGTTATTTGTTTTCATATACTTACTGTATATCAAAAAATACTGTTTTAGTCAATAAAAAAGCGCCCACATATTTTGTGGGCGCTAGTAAAAAAACGCGTCAACTAATCAATACTGGTCATCGAGACTTTCGATAACATTTTGCCTCATCATGTAGGCCACTGGATTGTTCAGTGACAAGTGATTGAGAGCAGACAAGAAAGCCAGCTTGCCATAAGGAGTGGCCGTGTGGGGCGTATCCGAAGGCATATTAATCGAGCTAAAAATGTCATTGGGGTCACTCTCGAATGTGGCTGCAATGGACATAACCGGCCAGGAGGTATGTGCCGAGACTATCGGACCTAGACCATTTGAGCGACCGACATTGGTAATAATAAAACCACCACCCAGATACTTACTCATAATACTGTTAAGCATCTTGAGAGACTTGTCGGTTTTTTTATGTCCGGAAAGGACAATATCGACAATTTCGATTGTCCCTTTGGCCTGACTTTCGATTTCTTGCCGAATCTTGTCAAAGCAATCATCTTTGTCTGACCCCCGCCAAAAGACAATGACCTGCTTGGGGATGCGGAACTGATTGGCCAATCGTGAAACATAGCCATACTTTCTCTCGACTTCATCCAGATTCTCACCATCACGGAAGGCCTGCTTAGAATAGTCAGTCCAATCAAAGAGCCGGATACGCCAAGAATCATTGTCAATAACATCGCCGACCACGAGATTGCCGGCCATGTCGTAGCCGAATTCTAGCTTAAAGTCGATCAAGCGCATCTCGAGAACAGCCCAGGCCTTTTCGAGAACATAGAAAATCTTCCGAAGAAGTTCATCAATCTTCAAAAGATCAGCAGTTTGGTTCCGAAGAACAAACCGTGGATCAATGCTCTGACCAAGATCATACTTCTCGTGCCACTTAGGCAACTTCGGATTAACCAGAGCCCATCCAAGTTCGTTGTACGGATCAGGGATAAAAGGATCATCCACTATTCCCATCTTGAATTTCTTGGTGTCAGGATCCTTGACCAGGCCCCGAAGGTTTTTCACCAAAGGCTCACCATTCACACTGAGATTTCCATTGCTCGTTTTCAGGAAAAACTCCCTGACGAGACTGTGGAAACGATGAGGTTCTTCACCCTTTTCTTTCTGCAGGTGCGGATTGCGGTCAGTAAAACTACCGACTGCTGAGCGGCGGGCAACAACTTCCAGCTTGATCATGTCGAGTCTTTTGCAAATAAATGCAGTCGGTGAAACCTGACAAACGTAAGCTGTCTCGATTCCAGCTGCCTCGAGAAGTTCAAACACACGACAAGTCGTATTAGTGGCATAGCCCGCTTTTGTGTCAAAGGATTTGGTAAACTCCTTCTTATCATGAGCAGTTATCTTGTCTTTATTCTCGACCCACAAAAGATCTGGTCGGCCTTTAACTCTGTAAAGTGTTTTCGTTTTCCCGGCATCAACCTTCTTCCCTCGTTTAAAACCATGGTCTGGCAAGATCGTTCCAACTTGCATCTCTTCCTCCTTTTAGTAAGTGTTGGTGAGCTTTTTCATATTTTTAAGCACTTCCTCCTTTCTATTTTTGCATTGAATATTAACTTTTAAAACAGCAAAAAGCTAAACCTTCTCCTTGGTTTAGCTTCAAATTTGAGTTTACTCTAACACACTCTCTGCAATTTTTCAAGTCCAAATAAAAAAGCACTTTTTTGAAAAGTGCTATGGTTTCAGAAAATCAGATAATAGCATCAACTTTATGAAGTGCTGTGCCCTTAGGAATTCCCTCCCTTGATAAAACTACATTTTTAAACCTAGGGTCATCTGTCACTTCTTGCCCAAACCAATCAGGAGGAATAAATGTCTTTTTATCCTCGACAGTTTCAAACTCTACTTCTCCCAAGACTAAGCCCCTTAGCTCATTGCGGAAAAAATCTAATTCTATTGTTACTTTTCCGAAGGGAATTTTAACCCTCAATTTACAAATCTTTATCCCCGAGCAAATCTCAAGAATATCATTAAACATTTCTTTTGTTATTCTGGGCTCCAACTCTTCTTCTCCCTCTTCCCGACTTGCCTTAATTGTAAAAAAAAGATCTTCTCCGTATTGTCGAACTCTCATAGCAACTTTTTTGCCCGGTAGCCCTAGATACGCTTGAACAATTTCGGTATTTGGAAAGTTCAAAACATCTCCAGGAATTTCTTTAATTAGAAATTTTCTTTCCAACTCCATTTCACTTTCTGTTTTTGACATAAAATCTCCTTTGTAAAAATATTATATTTCTCGGAAACATAAACAAAGTAACATTATTTTCTAGACTATTCAATACTTTTGAAAAATCCTAAAATAACTTTGTTGCTTTTTTCAATTTCCACGGCACTTGCTTTTGCATCAAAACATGATACAAGACTATTGCAAACTACTATAACCCTATCTCCAGTAATATTTGAAAGAACTTCTTCTATTTGATCGCTTGGTGTTTTAAGTATTGAAATGTTTATACTATCTTTTATCTGTGACTTCATAAAGTCTTCTGTACTCCTAGTATCGACAACAAAGACCCCTTTGTCAATCTCAATAGATAACTCGTTGGCTCTAAATAGCTTTCTATAATTTGGAGCAGAGTGTTTATCAATCTGCTCTGTGTTTTCTACCCAGGTATCAACACTCCCTAATTCATCTATTCCTCCATCATAATAATAAGCTAAAATATTTTTCTCTCTTAAGAAGTTAGCAATCTCGCCTCCTCTGGCCCCTGTCCAACAAATTACATAAACTCTTTTATCCCTAGGAATATCTTGCCATCCGCCTATCAGAATATCTATCATTCTCATATGCAGGCTACCTTCGAAATAACCCTCATCCCATTCAAAATCCTCCCTAGCATCTAGTAGGAAGTTATTTTTATCTTGTTTTTCCAATATCCCCAAAAAATCTTTCTTGCTTATCGATGCTTCCTCGGCTGAACGTTCATCAAAAAAAATATTCTTTGGAGCCTTTTTTACATACCCGGGAAAGGTTTCAAGATATTCTCTTTGATCACTGAGCCATTTATTCGTCTCAGAAACAACTTTCTTATCATAAAGCTCTGTCCCCAAGAACCATGAGATTAATAAAATAAATAGTAATATACCAATACCTATTAAAATTTTGTATTTTTTTATCATATTATTATATTATCACAATACACCTTCAGTGTCTTTTGGTAAATAAAAAGCGCTATCATTTCTGATAGCGCTAAAATAATTTTCAAATGAACAATTTACATGTTTTCAAGGATTTTTTTACCCATGGCCTGACAGCCAAGGATCTTTTTCGGATCGTCACTGCCCTTGCAGAAAATATCAGCTGTTCGGTATCCGGACAAAAGAGCTTTTTTGACAGCCCCCTTAATATTAGAGCCAGCCTCAATATATCCGAGGTGCTCAAGCATCATTGCGCCTGTGAGAATACGACCGATCGGATTCGCTTTGTCTTGGCCAGCAATGTCAGGAGCAGTCCCAGCACCACTTTCGAACATGGCAGCGCCAGTGTCGGGATTAATTGCTGATGAGCACATCATTCCCATGCTTCCAAGAGCACCAGCCGCTCCATCGGAGAGAATGTCACCATGCTCATTTCCGCATGCGATAACTCCGTGAAGTTCACCGGGATAAAAAAGAAGTGCATTAGCAGAGTCAACCAGCTGATGCTTCACTTCTACTTCGGGAAATTCCAGAGCAATCTCATTGCAAATCTTCCGCCAAAAATCATATCGAGCCATTACATTGGCCTTATCGATTGAAATAAGAGGAAGATTAAGAGCGCCGGCATACTTAAATGCTGCATACAAATACTGTCGAACACTATCTCCAGTAAAATATGCCAGGTCAGCTACCTGATAATCTGTAGCTTTGACATCTTTTTTCAATTTGATTCCGAGGTGCTTCATTGTTTCAGAGTCAACCATGGGGCTTCCAAGAAAATCTGCATTACCGAAATAGCTGTCCTGGAGGAGGAAGCGAATAAAGTGCTGTTCTACTCCGCCAGAAGGAATGTTTTCCGGTTTGACGTTCGAAAGTGACTCAAGTCCTGGGAAGTAAATCATTGGACGGAAATTAAGAAGTAATCCCATCTGTTTACGGATAGGAAGAAGGGCTCGTGCCTCAGGCTTCATTTCCGGTTTCTCAGCTCCGATGGTCTTGTCGTTTTCAAAATCCCCAACACCGCCGAAAAAGATGGTGCCAATTTCTACTGCCCGCTTGAGAGATTCCGGAGGCAAGGTGTCGCCATATTTATGGTAAGCACCCCATCCCATAGGAGTTTCTTCCCAAATTATTTCAAGCCCATAACTTTTTGCTGCTTCATCTACAATTTTGCAAGCAACCGCCATCATCTCTGGCCCTGAACCGTCGCCGGTAACTAAAGCTATCGTTTTTTGTTCCAATTCAACCTCCACATTTTTTTTAGAGTTTACCTTCTTCAACTAGCTCGGCCGCCAGACTAAACATATAGGCAACCTTGCCACCACTGCGGATCATTTCCTTCTGAAATTCTGATAACTCAAAGTCATATTCAGCTGGGTCTTTTTTGCCAATCAATTTTACGTGATGAGATAAGTTTCCTGCCTCCCAGTCAATGTTTATTGTAGTTGCTCGTTCTTTAACAATCTCATCAATCATCTCTTGCGGCAAGACGATACAAAGCAGGCCATTGGCAAACATGTTTTCATAGAAAATGCGTGCAAAGCTTGGCGCAATAACGCAACAAATGCCAGCCGCTTCAAGTGCCCATGGTGCGTGTTCACGACTTGAACCACAACCAAAGTTCTCACCAGCAATTAAAATCTGAGATGACAAAAGCTTCTCTCTAAGATCTGCGGGAATGTCAGCATCCTCCAAACAATGTTCCCCCATCACGGACTTACTTGTTTCTGTTAAATATTTTGCCGGGATTATCTGATCTGTATCAACATTCGAATCTGGATGGATAAACACCTTTCCAGAAAAGTCTCTTCCCTCTCCAGATTGCTTTGCAGCAATTTCAGCAAAGTTTGGTGTATCCCATTCGGGTCCCACATAAGCTGTCCTTTCAGCAAACGCAGGAAGCTTAGAACAATATGAGAAATCTTCTACAGATTCAGGAACTGAAATCACTCCTCTGATTGCAGTCTCAGCTGCTGTCGCCGCAGATGCCAAGTGGACTGTTCCATCTTTCCCCATGCGTCCTGGGAAGTTTCTGTTTGTCGTAGAAACACAAGTTTCACCAGGAGCTAAAACTCCGCATGACATACCAAGACAAGCTCCACAACTGGGATTCGTAATTGAACAACCGGCTTCAGAAAAGGTTTTAAATAAACCTTCTTCCAGGGCCATTTTCCATATTTCAGTTGTCGCTGGATTTATAATACAACGAACTCCTTCGGCCACTTTGTTTTTCCCGAGAATCATTGCTGCAACACGCAGATCTTCGATCCGGCCGTTGGTACATGAGCCAATATAAACCTGATCTACATGGCCACCTTCCATTTCTTTCACTGTTTTTACATTTTCAGGACTTGTGCCAAAGGTTATCATTGGTTCCATATTGCTCACATCGATATCAATCACTTTGTCGTACTTTGCATCCTGATCACTATTCCAGCTCATCATCTCTTCTTTGATGGATTGTGTATCTGATTTCAAGTCTCTTTCCAAAATATCCCAAATACAATAATCCAGATACTCAAGAGTAACATCGTCGACATTTATCATGCCTGAAGTTGCTCCTGCCTCGACTGCCATGTTTGTTATGGTCATTCGAGCGTCCATTGACATATTGTCAATAACCGAACCACCAAATTCAACAACACAGTTTGTAGCCCCATTAACTCCCACTTGAGCGATCCAGGCAAGAACAAGGTCTTTCGAAAAAAGATTGTATGGGAGCACACCATTGAAATTTACTCGAATAACTTTCTGAGGAGGGCAAACCCACAGACCAGTTGCAATAGCTACTTGTAAATCGGTCGTTCCCACTCCAGCAGAGAATGTGCAAAAAGCCCCATGGGTGCAAGTATGACTATCACCCATAACCGCGGTTTCACCAGGAAGGATCCATCCCTTTTCAGGGATAATAGCATGACAAACACCATTGTTGCCAATCTCCAAGAACTCTAGAGCGTGCTTACGAGACCAGTCACGAATAATCTTGGCCTGAATTGCAGACTGAGTATCCTTGGCTGGACTCACATGATCAATCATTACTTTTATATTTTGCGGATCATACACAACGTCAGCATCTCGACTCTGAGCATCGATAATGGCATTTGGAGTTGTAATCTCATGACAAAAACGCTTGTCGATCTTAAGAAGCATGCTTCCATCAGGTAAAATTCCTACCAAATGGCTATCAATAATCTTTTGAAACGCTGTTTTCCCTGACATTTTTCTCTCCTGTCTTTTTAGAGTTTTAGTTTACACGTCGATCGAGCCAATATTTTTTTCTTTTCTGTGAAGGGTCCGTTACTTCTGTAACTCGTCCTTGAGCCAAGGCATGAATAACCTCCGAAAAAACTTCATACTCCTCTTCTAGGCCTTTTTTCATGAATGATTCTTTTGTATCCCCCGGGTTAACGGGAATAGCTCTCTGCGCGATAATCGGCCCCGTATCTTCACCATAGTCGACAAAATGAACAGTGCATCCCCCAAATTTACAACCATAGCGGATAGTATCACCATAGCCATCAACTCCAGGGAATGCAGGTAGAAGTGCCGGATGAATATTGATAATTCCTGGATAAACTTTTCCCTCATTCATTTCATCAATCAGATGAGCGGTGCAGAGTTGCATAAACCCTGCAAGAATCAAATAGTCAATTTTATACATTTTAACTTCTACCAGCAAAGCCCCTTCTGCAAGAATTTTCCAAGCCAAGTGGCTCTTTTGCTTTTCAACATCACCCTTGAACAAAGAATGAACACAGGTGCTTTTTTCGTGCACCTCGTTAACCATTTTTTTGTTTGCAGGCAACCAGTCTCCGCTTTTTACTTTCTTTCTGATGTTTTTGTGATCGATTAAAAAGTTTGGAATCTTTTCTTTTTTTGCCCAGGCGAGCCCTTTTGAGCCAGGGTTATCTGAGGCAACAAAAGCTACTTCCGCATCTACCTTGCCAGAAAGACAATTTCTAACAATCGCCTGCATGTTCGTGCCACCACCTGAAACTAGAATTCCAATTCGAAGCTTTTTAGACATTTTTTCCTCCTCTCGGTAAAGTTATGTAGTTTTACAACAAAAAATATTTATTTGTCAAAAAACAAAAAAAGTCCGACCTCCTTGTCAGATTTTTTTTAAAATTAGCATAAAACATGCTAAAAGTCAATTATATAAAGAGTGTTTTAAAAAGAATTAACCTGGCTATAAACTCTGCCAAATAGTACCAAATTTTATTTTTTTATTGAAATTATTCTTATAAGCGATGTGATAACCAAATATATACCCTCTATAAGATTTGCAATGGGATCATTGGCATGGCTCTTTTTGTAAAAGATATTTCCTGGCATTCTACTTACCGGACTTGAAAGTGATCTTCCAATATTCCCAATTGTATTGTATTTATTGGCGACAGATTCTGCCATAAACATTGCCTCTAGTTGTTCTTCAAGATTATCTTTTTTCGTTTTACTAACTACTCCAAGTTTTTTCTTCCTTTGTTTTTGAAATGTTTCAAACTCGCCTGAATTAAACCAAAAACCATAACACTTTTCGCAATACTCCACCTCGACCTCTTTTGTAAAATAGTCATCCTCTAGGACTCTCAGCTCTTGACCGTCTCTGGGGCATAAAAGTTTTGAATTTATCTCAAAACCACCCCGAAACTTCTCTTGATCAAATTTAGCAAATTTCTTGTGCTCATCATGATCGGCCCTAAGATGCTCTAATTCATCAAACCACAAACCTCCACAACGACTACATTGATCTATCGGAATATTTACTTTGTAATGTGATGAAATAAGAACCTCATCCATCAAGATATTACAATTGGGACACATGGCATTTTTTTCGTTCATATTTGTTCATTACATACTTTATCTTTTAATACCTCTTCAGAAATATTTTTCACTTCTCGATAGACCCATTTTTTATATAAAACAAAATTCCAACTTACCGCCAATGCTATATTAACAGTTCTAACAGCCAAATAATATAATCCAATCAAGTCAGAAAAAAACCAAATCCAAACTATTGAGAATAAATAATTTCCAAAAACTACAACCAAATATCTTTTAAGTTCAGCGAGTCCTCCATTATTAGAATTAAATGACCAGTATTTATTTAAAAGAAAAATATAAAATAAAATAAATATTTGGTTTATCATAACTGACTGTGCGGCTGCTAGATGCAGATATTCTTTCAAAAAATACAAAGACAAAATATCAAGAATAAAACCACTCACTCCTGTAATAAAATATTTGGCAAATTGTTTTTTATTGGCAATGATAGTTTTTACTGAAATCATTTATTTTTCGTTAAAGACTCCTAAATAACATAGTTAGAAAATTGCTTTTTATGAGTCATGTTCTCTTTTTATCTTTTTTACTAGCACACATTAGACGAATCGATAGATAATCCAAACTAATGGTTATCACTAAAAATAGGGTAAACTTCGGATCTCCCCAAGAATAAAAAAATAGCTGAACTAAAAACCATGCAATTCTAAGTTACTGCTTTACAAAGTAATTATATAAAATTCTAAGTAAATTATAGCAAACTTTAGAACATTTTTCGATTTTTCAGCTTTTCTCAAATAAAAAAAACTACCCACAAGAGGGCAGCCTTTTCAAAAAGAGTATAACCTTAAAATAATTCTGGACTGTACAAAGTTTTATTTATTAACTGATTTTTTTATTTTCTTAACACACTCGTTCATTGTTATTGTCTCCTGAATCCTTGCATCTAAATCTTTTAATTGAACCTTTTCTTGTTCTTTTTCATCGGGGCCAATTATTACAACAAATTTTGCATTTTTCTTTAAGGCGTAAGCAATCTGGTTTTTTAGAGATGTGTCTGATCCAAGATATACTTCTGTGTTTATATCAGCTTTTCTTAGCTCGTTTGCCACCAAAATAGAATCTTGGCTCAAGCTTTCATTGAACACAGCCACTACCACAGAAGATTGGGAAACTTTTTCATTGATTTTTCCAAGTTGCTTCAAACCAACAATCAGCCTGTCTAGACCAACAGAAGCCCCAACTCCTCCTATGTTGCTATTTTTTATAAAGCGACTAGTTAAGCCATCATATCTTCCGCCAGAGAATACACTTCCAAGGCCTGGGAGGTCCTTTAATATTACTTCAAATACTGGACCATTATAATATCCAAGCCCCCTTGCTACAGACAAATCAATTTCCCAATACTTTTGCTGCACACCAAGATTTTTTAGTCCATTGGCTAGATATTCTATTTCTAACACCCCTTCCATTCCAAGACCTGACACTCCATTAAAAAAAGTTTTTAAATCACCAACAATATCTTTACTTTCTCTGCTTATTTCCAAAAAGTCCTTAACCTTAATTGCTTGCTCTTTATTGAGGAGAGCTGAACCAGAAGAGCTTTCCCCTGGGGACTTTTGGAGATCTGCCACTACCCCATCCATGCCTATTTTATCTAGCTTATCTATTATTCTTATAATTTCTTCTATTTTATCACCCTCGCCCAAAGAATCAGCAAGTCCTGCTAAAATTTTTCTACTATTAAACTTTATTAAAAAGTTATCAACTTCTAAAATTTTCATCACTTCATACATTATTTGAATTGTTTCCAGATCCGCAGCCAATGAAGATGACCCGATTATATCAAAATCTAGCTGGTAAAATTCTCTGTACCTGCCTGCCTGCGGTCTTTCACCTCGAAAAACTTTACCTAGTTGATACCTTTTAAAAGGTTTTGGAATTTCCGGATAGGCTGAAACAACCCTCGCCAATGGAACAGTGAGATCAAATCTTAGGGCGGACTCCTCTCCAAGGTCTGAAGATTTTAGAGATTTATCCTCCATCCCCTTGACTACCTTCGTTCTAAAAATTGACTTATCAAAATCATCAATATTGCCTGTTAGGGTTGGTAACTTTTCCATGCATGGAGTTTCCAGAGGAACAAAACCAAACTTCTTATACACACCTGTAATTTTTTCAACAAAATCAAAAAACACTATTGCTTCTTCAGGCAACATGTCTCTAACTCCTCCCATTAATTCTGGTTTGACTGTTACTGGTTTTTTCATATAACTTTATTTTATTTATTTTTATATCATTATTGCTATTTAAGCATAAATATTGCTATTTTTCAATACAGACCACGAATTAAAGATTAATCTAAAAACATTTTATCTTTACCAGATCTAAAACAGAATTTATCTCATAGTCAGCATTCTGGTTATTATTTCTTGCGGCTATAAGCACAGTGATCATGCCAATTTTTTTTGCAGGGATAATATCGGTTGTCTCCTGGTCACCAACGGATATATATTTTTTCATTTTTGGAAAATCTGTTTTCACTACTTCAAATGCTCTAAAATTATTTTTTCTGATATTTGTTTCTCCTGAATATATCTTTGTAAAAATATTTTTTACCCCCAGGGTCTTGATGGCTGAGCTGATCCAAACTCCAGGAGCATCTGATAAAAGCACCAACACATAGTTCGCGCTTAGATCTAATAACAATTTTTTTAAATTAAAAGATGCTTTAAGATAATTATCAGCATTTATATTCCAAACTTCTTTAAAGTAGTCCAGTCTTTTTATAGAATATCTATTTTCAAATGCGACACTAAAATTTTCGCCAAACTCAGCTTTTAGCTTAGAATATTTTTTAATTGCTTTTTTCTCATCACAGTCCTCTAGTCTTTTGATTAAATCTATAATATTTTTCTTAACCTCTAAGCCCAAAAATGATTTTTCAAAAACTTTTTCTCCATAAC
This sequence comes from Candidatus Parcubacteria bacterium, assembly GCA_002869265.1. Classification (GTDB taxonomy): domain Bacteria; phylum Patescibacteriota; class Patescibacteriia; order Patescibacteriales; family BM507; genus BM507. The sequence continues at coordinate 21,679 of PKTH01000036.1, read as the reverse complement.
TATATAAAGTTCCATCCAGATCAAAGATTATCAGTCCCTTTTTATTTTTCATTTGTTTTTTTCTTAATTTCTCTAATCATTCTCTTTACTGCCCCGCTATATTCGGAGACACCAATAACTTTCAGTCTTTTTCTGGAGTCTAAAAATTTATCAGCAACTTGATCGGCCCAGCCACCAGTGCCTTTAATTACTACTATCGGAATATTTAATTGATAGGCAATTAATATCTCGGTTAGTGTCCCCGAGCCTCCTGAAATTGCGATAATCCCATCACAACTATTCACAAGAGCCAATTCCCTTCCTCCACCTCTCTCCATTCCAGACGCAATTATCACATCTGCATAATTTCTTTCCCATATATCCATTCCTTTGCCGTAGGTAACTCCTACTGTAAAACCATTCATTCTTTTGGCGGCTTTTGCTGCCACAGTAGACAGTGAACTTGAATCTTTTTCAGCCCCATATACCAAGATGCAATCATTCTTTGCTATTTCTTCACCTAATTTTTTTGCAATATTTTCGATTTTTTTTGAGTATTTTAGATCAGCGGCTGATCCCATGACTCCAATTTGAAATTTTTTCATACTTTTTTAATAAATTAAAAAACCCACCATATAAGGTGGGTTAAAATTTAATGTATTAAATTACTTAAGTTTTTTTAACACTAAAACATACCCACCTAAACCATGATGAAGCCAATGAGCAACTCTTGTAATAGTGGCCGTACTACTTCCTGATTCCTTAGCAATCCTCCTGTAACTAAGCTTGTCTCTCAGTTTCATGGCAATACTAAGACGCTCAGACATTAAATCAATTTCTGATACTGTACACAAGTCTCTTAAAAAACACTCTACTTCCTTCTTGTTTTTTAATAGAGTTATTGCTTTATATAAATTTTGTTTTTTGTTATTAATCTCCTTCATAAGCTTAAGATATTTTTGTATTATCGTATTAATACAATGATACACTATTTTAAACTTGTTGTCAAGACTTCTCGATTAACAAAAAACCCAGCTGTTTTAGCTGGGTCTATCCTCACTCAAGGTCTTCTAAGAATCTATAGTTCTCTTGTAAGAATAATAAAACATTAGGAGCCTGCTCTTCTATTTCTTCAAGCATTTTTACATAAAGCTTGTTCTGTGGTTCTTTTATTTGCATTTTCAAGTGCTCAGTATAGACCTTGTCAAATTCAACAAGTTCATGCAAGAGCCTTACCATGGGATTATCTCCAAAGAGATTAGAATATGCTTCCAAAACTTTTTTCTTACTATCGCCGTTCTTTAGCAAATCAGAGTTATGACATCGAAGAACTTTTCTGGCCACATAAACCGGAGCTGAAAGAAGTTTTTCCAGAAAATGATATCTGCCAGCATCTTCAATGCTGGCTCTGGCCCATCTTTTTTCAAGAACAGACCCCTTCCTGGCTATGCAATACTTCGTATCTCTTAGAACAGTATCCTTTGTTTCAATTAGTTCTTGGGGGTTAATCTTTATAACGCCATTATTTTCTACAGAGTGCTCAAGATGTTCCCAGAAAGATCTATCTATACCATGACCACTTCTTCTTGCCTGGCCATCGCTTATAAGCACTAATTCAATTGGAACGTTTAGCTCTTGCGCCACTAGAGAAAGACTTTGCATTGCTTTTATCACAATACTCCTAGAACTTTCTGAATAAACTATTACAGCGTCAATGTCACTTCGTATATCAATCCCTTCGTTCAAAATAGACCCGCAGATTGCTGCACCAACTATCTCTCTCATTTCAGAAAATTTTAATTTCATTTTTTCACAAACTATATGAAAATCGTTAATAGCTGGTATTTTTCCTTCTTCAATTTCATTCCATGAAAACACTTTTCCCATTTTTATTCCTCCATATATGTTGTTTTAAAGAACAATCTTTGTTTTGATTACCATATTCAAACGAAAATTGCAAGTATTAATTTAGGGTTTTATATTTTCCGACTATCATAAGCCCAATGCAAGAGTGCTTGCCTTTGTCTGGGTCTACAATCCCAGTCTCCTTTGAGGCAATTATTTTTAACAGCCGACCAATGTCTTCTAAACGCCTTCCATCTTTTTATTTGCCTTTCATCATCTTCATGTCTCCGCCCCATATAATAACGACAATACCACTGGAACCACCCCCTTGGGTCATCTAGGTGTATCCACTCTTTTCTTCTCCAGACCAAAAGAGATTGAGATGCTCTAACTCTAAAAAAATTTAATTCTGGGTCGTATCCCTTGTCTGCCAACTTGGCGTTTTCATACCAACTTCCTGGGAACTCTTCTTTGCAATCAGTCATGTATTTCCCTCCAAAAACACCAAGCTCAAGCATCTTTTTTGGAGTAAGCTCAGGTCTAAAATCAGAGTGAAAATTTTCACCCATTTTCTCGCTAAGGAAATATTTATAACCATTCTGCATTTTATCATTTACAACTACTTGCCTAAACTCCATATTTTCAATTTAATTTCCAAATTGCAAAATTTAAAACTGATGCAAAGCTTACCCACAATAAATAAGGTATTAATAAATAAGCTGCCCTCCTGTCAATTTTATAAAAAAGAAAAACTAATAAAACAATCATTATCCAAAGAATAATAATTTCAAAGAATGCCCACATTGGATTCTGAAGACCAAAAAATATTATCGACCAAAGAGCGTTTAGGGCTAAGTGGATAAAGAAAACTATCAAGGTCGCATTCACTAAAGAATTTTCTCCTCTTCGAAGATAAATTAGATATGAGGCATACCCCATCATAGCATACAAAACAATCCAGACAGGACCAAAGAGCCAACCAGGAGGATTGAAAAAGGGTTTATTAATAGAAGCATACCATGTTGGAATTTTAGAGCTTGTAAAAATTGACCCAACAATTCCAGCAAACTGACTAATTAGAATAAACAAAAATGGCAAAAAATATTTTTTCATATTATTTGATAGACATCACTGATTAATTTAGAATCCCTATCCTTAAGAATTTGCTATAAACGCTGAAACAACAAGACCAATCCCTAGCCCCGCTAAAAGACTCCCAACAAATGCAAGCGCATTGGGAAGAAAAAAGAATCCAATCCCTAGCCCCATTAATAAACCTCCTCCTACTGCCCAGCTTGTTTTTTCAATAACTTTTGCCATAATTTTTATATTAATTACTAATTATTCATTAATAGTTTATATAAATATAATAACGTAAAAATTATAAAAAAGTAACAACTTGTGAATAAATTAATTGTACCAAAAAATATTAAATAAAAGTTAAAGTTTGCTTTTCTAGTTATTTAAATAATTTATTCCTGGCAAAAATAATCACATGGGTCTCTCCACTCGGACAAACTAGATAAAGAGCTTGTATATCCCGCTAATTCAATTTCCTCTCCTTTGTGAACAGACAAATGAAGGTGTCTTCTTTCTCCGTCGGTTTCAACACTTTTGTCTTCACCTAAATTTCCTAGATACGTACCTTTGACTAGATTATCCCCTTGACTCTTTAAAATACTTTCTAGAGCTAAATGACCATAAAGAACTGTAGTCTTTTCATTGTCTATAGTGCATTCTTGGATTACAACCCCTCCATATCCAGAAACATAATCTTTGTAAACCAGAGGGCCATCGCACACAGACTCAACTTGAACTTCTATATTTTTCTCGCCAGGATAAACTTCAAAATCTACCCCTGTATGGTAACCTTGAAACCTTTCGTTTTGAACAGGAGAATTATTTTCGTCTACATATGTTCCAAACTCTTTTTTTGTTATCCTTTTAATAGAATAGTCTAAAGTTTTTACAGATTTTTCTGATAAAGTCTTATTGAAAAATTCTATTGTTCTATCCCAGGCCAAACTTGAATTTTGCCCAATATTATGATCATCTCCTTCGTACTGAATATATTCAACTTCCTTACCAGCATCTTCTAGTGTATTTTTTAAGCTTAAGGAAAGTTCAATTGGCACACGGTCGTCTCCCGTAGCATGTTGCAATTGAACCGGTGTATATATGTCAGAGATGTAATTAAATGGATCTAACTCATCCCAGAAATCTGGATTCTCACTTGGTAGTCCATTTTTTAAGATTAAATCAGTTGATGAAGCGTCTTGTAAGAATGGTATTTTATCATTATGAGTTTCAAACATATCTTTATAGCTTCCAACAACGCCGGCCCAAAGAGATGCAGCCTTTATGTCATCAGAGACAACTAAAACCCTCAAGCCAATCTCCCCTCCGTTTGAGTGACCCCAGTATAGAATTTTACCTGGATTCACTTCTGGATATTTTTTTATATAAGAAATAGCGTTAAGGGTGTCTACTACATATTTTTCAGAATAATGAGCACTCACTGGATCTCCCTCTGAGTTTCCATGACCTCGTAAATCAGGCTTGAAAGTAATAAAACCTGCCCTGGCAAGTCTTGCTTGGTAAGTTGGATAATCTCCCGTTGTAGAGTATTGCTCTGGGGGAATGTACCCGTGAACAAAAACCACTCCCGGCCATCCACCCACTGGAACATCTCCGAGAGGTGTGGTTAGTAGGCCGTAAATTTTTAAACCTTCTGACAAATACGAAACAATGGATTGTTTATAATTTGTACCATTCGCCAATTCTTCTTCTACAACAAAGTCGCCCCCAGGGTAGTTTCCACCTCTTAGAGAACTAATTGACATTGGGTGCTCTACATCTTCTATAAGAGTCGCTGGTTCTTCTATTTTTATCTCCTCGGATATATCAATATTCTGTTCCAATCCATCTGATAATCTACCTTTATCTTTATCTGGAAGTAAAAAGATGAATGTCATCAAGAATAAAATTACTATAAATAATAGAGTCAAATATGTTTTTTTCATACATAATTTTTATTAAATTATAGCAAAAATATTATTAAAAAAAGATTACAATATTATATTAATCTGATATAAAAAACAAACCTTGTTTTTCAAGGTCTGTTTTTTAAAATTTATTTTTCTTTATTCTGAGCAATGTGGAACTTCCGTCATTCCTTCATTATAGCCTCCAAGTAATCCAGCTAAATAAATAAACTCTGACCTTAACTCTTTGCCATTTTTGCCCTTTAAGGCACCGATTTCTTCTTCTGAATAAGTCTGTAGTAATAATCCCGCTTCATCTAGAGCCTCTTGTACTTCCTCGGGAACGAACGCCGTCTCTGAGTTAAGAAGAGCAGCTATATATTGGTGAGCTAAAATATAATATGCATTACCACCTTTAGGTGCGGTCCAAATAACTTCATACCAATTATCAAAATACTCGTCCCAAGTAGAATCGTATTTTTTTTCATTTTCTGGATCACCATGCGTCTTCCAATAACCCTGGGTTAGGGTGCAACCAGGCCCCTTAACGACTGTTACAAAAGAATCACTATCACTTACTTCGACTCCAAATGGATCATTTGCGGTCGAAGTTGCTATGTTCTCAATAGAACCCTCTTCGTTCATTTCAACTACGCAGGAGTAATTCCAGGTTTCACTAATGTCCAACTTGTTGTTTCCGTCATCACCGCTATCGTAAATAACTGGAGAACATTTATTATCACTAACCTCCACGTCAAACAATGGAAGCTCACCAGTATTTGTAACGGCATAAACATAAGTAACTTCTTCAGAGGAGAATACTTCAAATGGATCTCCCCCAAAACCTTCAGCAGATTTATCAATTTCTATGCCAGCTTCTAATCTTTCTGGGGCGCAACTTGCTGCATCACCACTTCCAAAATTATAACCAAAATCACCCAACTGAGTAGCCACTGGATCAGCATGAGTAAAGGTGTATATTTTATCATTTGTATCATTTGTTACATAATATACATCTCCAATAACTGTCATCCCTGTTATTCTAGAGGAACCAATGTTTCCAAGAAAATCTACAGCATATCCATTTCCAAGTTCAACAGTCCAAACCTCACCCGAAGTGTTTATTATCGTCATTAAATTATTGTAATTTACTGCAATATCTCCCCCCTGGACATCAACACCTTCTGCTGTAAGATCCACAAGTAATGTACTAGTGCCAGAATTTATATCAATCGAGTATAATCGCTCATCATTTAATGCCAAATACATAGTATTGTCAGGGGCGACTGTTAAAGTTCCTTCGCTAGCAGGTAGGGTTGTTTGGGATATTTCCAAACTTGTGCCATCAGGCATTAATTGCATTATCTTTAATGTGTCTCGATCAATTGAATATATATTACCATCAACATCAGCAGCAAGAGTGTTCTGAAAATTACCGTAATATGTTTTTTTGTATTCAGCTGAGCCATCAATACTACTAACAATATAAAGGTCACTAGAAACAGAACTAGCATTCGAGTTTAGGTATAAAAAACCATCTCCACAAGCATAATCAAAATCACACGGTATCGGAACAGCAGAATATAAAGCCTCAACTGCATTAAGGTCATAACCATCTGCATTTGGCTTAGTGCTAAAATCACTTAAAATACTTACATCAACTATTTTTACATAATTGGCCCACTCCATCATGACTGGCAAATCAAATTCGCTTGTCGTGTGTATACCAACTAAATTTGTATTATCAGCAAAACCAAGAGAAGTCCACACAAGACCATCCTGAGAAACAAAAACTTCTGCCTTTTCTAAAGGATATGTCCCCCATGTATCTTCAGTTATTTTCAAATCTGTTCCGGTGCCATTATAGATTGGGTAGTTAAACTGTACAATTATTTCCCCGCCAAATCCCAAGCTAAAGAAATTTGTAACATCTTCACCATTCTCTAGTGCCAAGCCTTGCTCAGGGACTGATCGAGCGGGATCTACGGGATCACCATCATATTGGTCCCCTTGACTAAAATCGACAACTATCGATGCAAATTCATCTCCATCTGGTGCATCTCCAATCTCATAACACATTTGTCCATTTGCTAAAACAGGACTTGTCTGAAAAGGGATGGGTAAACTAAGTGAAACCATGGAAATAACAACAAAAGAATAAATAATTTTTTTCATATGATTAAATTATTAATAAGTTTATGTTTTTGGATAATTTTATACTAATAATAGTAAATTATAAAAATTAAAAAAATATTAAAAATTAATAAAAATATTACTGTTAGCAGTAAAAAAGGTAATTTATCTTTAAAGCTTAATATTATTTTAATTTTATTATTATAAAATATTAATGTTAACGTAAAATTAATATTATGCGAAAATCTATTTTAATGGTTGTATTCTTACTGATATTGTCCCCTATTTTCTCTTTTGCCACTCCAGAAGAAAACATTTCAAGCCGTCTCTCAGGAAGAATTCTTCTTGACACAAGCAACAACGGTGAGGCCTGGTACCTAAACCCGAAAGATCTTCATCGTTATTATCTGGGCAGACCAAGGGATGCTATAAATATTATGAAAAATCTTTCCCTGGGAGTCTCAAATGAGTTCTTTGATTCTATGAGCGAAAATCTTCCAAAAAAACTCTGGGGAAAGATATTAATAAAACCTCACGATCTAGGAAAAGCATTCTACATCAATCCAAGTAACGGCGAAGCTATATACCTAGGAGATCCTAAAACGGCATTTTTTGTTATGAGAAATTATTCACAAGGAATAAACTCTAATGATCTGGAACAAATTCCTGTGGCAGAGATAAATACAGAAAATAATGAAAAAATAAAAACAGCCACCTCAAATAAGTGGCAATACTTAGGATGGTGGGGAAAAATAAATACCACTGATGTTCCAGTGCACGAATCCCCTACCGCGTCTTCATCAATTCTCGGATATTTAAACACCATAAACAGAATTAAAGTTTTAGAAGAAAAATCTGGAACATTATTTAATGGCAGTAATTTATGGTACATGATTGACGGTGGCCAATACCCAGGAGCTTTTATAAATTCATCATATGTAGAAGCCATCCCTCAGCCGACTCCCGAATCAAACCCAGAAATCCCTAAAGAAATTAAAGAAGGAGAATTCTGGGTAGACGTAAATATTGAAAAACAAGTTTTAACATTATTCAAATTTAATGAACCGGTTTTTGCAACATATGTCTCGACTGGCAGAGCCTGGTCCCCAACCGTTCGTGGGACTTACAGGATATGGGTAAAACTAAAAAAAGGTGGCATGTCTGGTGGGCCACCTCTGGTTCCTTACACATATAATTTAGTTGATGTTCCTTGGATAATGTATTACAAAGGTTCTTTTGCAATCCATGGAACATACTGGCATGACGAGTTCGGGACTGTTCGCAGTGCGGGTTGCACAAACCTAACACAAGGCGATGCAGAACATATCTTTTCTGAAGTTTTACCCCTGACTAGCACCAAGAACGAAACAAGACCTAGCGAAAATAGCCTAGGAACAATAGTTTACAACCATTAACTTTTTACTATACAAGGCAACTCTATTTTTTTCTTGATATTTTTTCCAAATTATCAGGCATATACTTTTTGAGAACTTTAGGTATTTCAATACTACCATCTTCCTGCTGAAAATTTTCCACTATTGCAATAAGAGCCCTACTTACAGCAACTGCAGTCCCGTTAAGCATATGCAAATATTCCTTTTCGTTGTTTTCTTTTTTATACTTAACATTCAAGCCCCTTGATTGATAGTCCGTGCAATTAGAGGTTGATGTTATCTCGGCCCAGTCACCCATCCCACCTTCCTTGTTTGGTTTTCCTGGCATCCAAGCCTCTAGGTCAAAAGTTCTAATAGAAGGAGCCCCTAGGTCTGCTGTGCAATGGTCAACAACTCTAAACGGAATTTGAAGTCCCATAAATATTTCTTTTTCAATTTCTAGCAATTCTTTGTGTGCTTCTTCACTTTTTTCAGGTATAACATACTGAAACATTTCGACTTTTGTAAACTGGTGCACCCTAAATATTCCTTTTGAAAATTTAGAATATGACCCAGCCTCAGTTCTAAAGCAATGAGAAACTGCAACATATTTCTTTGGCAATTCTTTCTTCTCTAAAATCTCGTTCATGTGATAGCCACCCATGGTAATCTCGGCTGTACCCACAAGACAAAGATCATTGTTTTCAATGTTATAAACTTGAGTAGACTCTCCCCTTGGGTTAAAGCCCAACCCTTCAAGAACTTCTCTTTTTGCAAGATCGGGAGTAGAAAATGGTATAAAGCCATGCTTTGTTACGACTTCAAGGGCATACTGAATTAATGCAAATTCCATTAAAGCCAATTCATTCTTCAGGTAATAGAATTTTGCTCCGCTTACTTTTGTGGCTCGATTAAAATCAATAAGATCATTAATCTCTGACAACTTAACGTGATCACGGGCTTCAAAATCAAATTTGGTAGGTTCGAGAAAAATTTCTACTACTGGATTTTCTTCTTCATCTAAGCTCACAAGGACATCCTTATGAGTCATATTAGGGATGGCCATCCAAATTTCTTTTAATTGTGTTTCTTTTTCTATTTTCTCTTCTTCTAACTTCTTGATATTCTTGCCGACTTCTTTCATTTCCAAAATTTCCTCTGGGCTTGGTTTTTTCTTTGATGATTTATTTCTTCTCTCTCGCAAATCATTAATTTCTTTTTCCAGGTCGCGAACCCTTTTGTCGAGTGCGACAAAGTTGTCAATATCAACATTTGCTAGCCTGTTTTTTGAATTTTCTTTTACTAATTCTATGTTTTCTCTAATAAATTTTTTATCAAGCATTTTATTTTCTTAAGTTTTTATGATTGTAAAATTTACATACACGAATAGCAATATAAATGTTTTTTCCAAATTATTCTACGCTGTATATGCTTCTAATAATTCTATAACAATGTCAAAATTATATCAAATATTGGCAAATATTTCGATTTATAAGTCTAACTAAAAAATATATTTATAAAAAAATAGCTATTTTTAGCTATTTTTTAAGAAATTACAATAATTCACTTGTTTAGTAATATGTTTTTTAATATTTATCTATAAATTTATACTAAAGAAATAATTACTAGCGCTTATGCCCCCATAAGTCAAATATTTTGAAAGAAGAAAATAAATCTTTCTTTGATAATTTAGTTAAATAATCTTCAAAGGTAAGAAAATAGGCAACCAACACATCCAGATACATCCACCAACGCAGTAATTCACCTTTAAGTAGTCCATATTTTTTCTCTTTAAAAGTTTGATAATAGTCGAACTTTTTAGAACCAAAACCTCTCCCATAGGTCTGAACAAAATAATTCATACCGACTTCAATTCGATAGCGATATTTGAATTTATCCGGAATCATTTCCCACATCTCTCTGGTTATCGCCCGCTCACCAGAATTTAGTGCAAACAGTTTTATCATTTTTTGAGTTAAATTATTTCTTAAGCCTACAAACATATCATATCGTTCATTAAAAACCGGTTCTATTATTGAATTTACAATTTCAGGAGTAAGTTTTTTTAAGTCAGCATCACAGAAAAATATAATATCGGCGTCTGTGCCATTCACCCCTCTTTGCATAGAAAAAGCTTTTCCACTATTTACTTCATTTCTGAAATATTTTACTTCATCAAAAGCTAAAACAACCTCACCGGTGTTGTCTGTAGAAGCGTCATCGACAACTATTATCTCATCTAGTTTTGAAACATTTTTTAAGACCTTTAAAACACCTGCTATATTTTCTTCTTCGTTGTATGCAGGAACTATGGCGGCCACTTTTCTTCTTGTGCTTATGTCCTGCTCATTCTCAAAATACTCAGCTAGGTTTGCGTAAAATCCATGACTATCTTTCATGAAAAATACATTATGAATTTTTTCAGTAAAAAGCATTTTCCTATGAGGTGATTTAATTTTTTTATCTAAATCGAACAATGCTTTATAGCTACCTATCCTATCATAAACAGAGTGCACAGAATAAACTGGAGCCCTTATATTTCCTAATTTTTTTCTAAGTAATTTCTTTCCGTCTTTTATAAGTTTTAGCCCCCTGATATTCATATGGGGATAATATGTTGTACCATTTTTCATGGCTAGTTCTTCTTCTAAAAATACCTTTGGCCAATATTTTTTAAAATGTCTCAGTGAATACAGTCCCGGAAAATTTAATGGGAAACGTAAACGTGTCGGTAGGTTTATATTTAGAACTCCTGAAACTGGATATTCTGAGGCCAGATCCAGGGCCAAAATAGCGCCCAGGGAGACACCAACTAAAAATACTTTTTCATATTTTTCTAGATCAATTTCAATTATTTCTTTAAGTTGTTTTATGTAATCATCGAACTCTACTCCATCCAGATCTGACACATCTGTCCCATGACCAAGCAAAAGAGGCACCTTAACGTCTACGCCGTATCGATTGCTCAAAAACTCTGGAAACCCATTAAAATCCGTTGGCCCCCCAGTATAGCCATGGATAAAAATGTATTCTATTTTTGAGTCTTTTGATAAAAACATTGGACTGATTATTATAATTGCCCTATTAGCTATCATTACAATTTTATAAATAATACATTAATTTTAAATTAAAAAATAGACCTATTTGGTCTATTTTGTTAAGCCAATTAATACAACCCGAGTCAAGCTTCAAATTTAACATTACAGCCTTTCCAAAAAAATCTTTTTGCCCCTCTGTTTTTTATAAAAACTAATCACAATAATTGACATTACTGTAAGCACAAAAATTATCCAACCCACCCATTCAATATAAACCGTTATTTCCCTCCAAAGATAGCCATAAAAATATCCCATCGCGACCAAAAAACCACTCCAGACGAAACCACCAAGAAGAGAATACTTTATAAACTTATAAAATCTCATTTTTATTATTCCAGCAGCCGTAAATGTCGCCCAACAAAGGCCGGTGGTCGCCTTAACTGCGAAAATAGTTTTACCCCCGTGTCGAATAAAATATTTTTCCATTTGATCAACAAGCTTCTCTGTTACCCCTATATACTTCCCGAAATTTTTAACGAAACGTAAACCAAAAATATATCCCAGAAAATAAAAAATGACGTCCCCAACGACATCACCCATTATAGATAAAACAAAAACTACATATATATTAAAAGCGCCAAGACTTGAAAGCATCGCCGCTACTACTGTTACGATAGGCCCTTCAATTATCATCAAAGGCAACATGATCCAGTAACCATGTTGTTGTAAAAATAAATATATGTCTTGCCCGGCACCTAACATACTAAATCATAATATTTTCTCCTAATAACACTATATCAAATTTACGATATAATTCTATAGAAATGCACCACTTATCTTTTTGGTTATGATTCTTAAACGTAAGCTAAAATACTCGCAATATAAAACCAAATGTCTTTAATTCTAATGCTAGGTATTATATATAACTTTTCAGCTGATGAAGGATACAACTAATACTGACTAATATTTTAATTTTGCCCCTATTGCTTGACAAATATTCTTCGATGAACTAATATTTAGTGTTATTTTCATAAACTTTAATTAACTAAAGAAAAAATCTATGAAAAAAATTATTGTCTTTCTTCTAGTGTTTTCACTAGGGGTCATAACAATCATGCCAGTCCTTGCTGGAAATGGTGCACCAAGTGGCACTCACTATAATTTAAACCTTATAGGAGTCCCTAAGGGCAAAACAGCTAGCATGGATGCAAATTCTGGACACAGAATATTTATAAATCTTGAGGGTAAAACAAAAATTATGCTAGCGGAAGGTGACACATTCTCTGTTCTAGACGCCAATGGAACAGATCGTAACGGAGCAAAATTTCAACTACCTAACCCCGATCCAGAAAACAATGGTCTTACTACTTACAGTGTTTATGCGAGAGCACTAGGTAAACCAGGCGGACATGCTACTATGACTACTTGTGCTATGCAAGAGGTTGTAGATCCACTTTCTGGTGCAGTCACTCTAGAGGAGGTGTGCACACTTGCCGAGTTAGAGTTAGAGCTAAACCGAAAAAAAGGTAAAAGTTCATTTTCCAACGTAAGCAAAGAACTGCTATATATCTTTGCTGACCTAGAGGGCGATGGAACGGTTGAAAGATACCCTTTATTCGACGAGGCTTTACAAGACTATTTCTGGGAATATGACAACAATGGACTAAAACATGTTCAATTAAGATTTTACCCAGTTTCTACAGATGTAAACTAACCTAGACAAATTTACAAAAAAAAGAACACTTTGAAAAAGTGTTCTTTTTTTAAGCACAGACTAGCAAAAAACATTAGAACTGAGTTTTTAGATAAAATACTCTTTATCCTTGATGTTTAAATATATGTTTCTATAAAAAATGTTTTTTAAGAAATTGCTTTGCAACAATGAAAATTAAAGTAAAATAAAGCCCGAAACCAAATATCATTGGTGCCCAGAAAGAATTATTTTCAATAATAAAGTTAAGACTTTGAAAAGCCCAGAAAGTAGGAATAAAGCTAAAAATATATTCCAAGAATTGTGGCATAAAAAATGATGCAATTGGTATAAGAACCACTATATTAAAAGCTTTAACAAAAACTAGTCCCTCAACTCTCGTCTTTGCAAATAAATTTAGGGTTAAGACATAAAGAGGTACAACCAAAGAAAGAAGAAGTGATATTAGAAGATTGCTTATTAGCCCGATACTAAAGAATGGCTGAACCAGCAAAAAAATAAAATTAATTAAAGTAGTTATCAAAAAAGGAAATAAAATACGAGACAAAACAAATTGGTAACCTGCTAAAGGAATTACTCCATAAGTTTTTGCAACCCCCGATTCTTTTTCATCAAGTAAAACCATACTACTAATAAAACAAAAAGTTTGAGTATTCTCAATCGTCCCTAGTATTACAAACAAGTAAAGATATGGTGCAAGAAAGACATATTTATCTGCAAGCCAAGGTAAAAGGAAAAGAAATAAGGCGTAAATAACCAAAGGAAGCACCAAAAATGCCCGTAACGATTTGTCACGGAAGAGTAGCTTCATATCCATAATTGCAATTTTCAATATCTCTCTCATATTTATTGAAAAATTAAGTTCTCTCTAAATCTTTTTAATGAGAACATATATAAAAGTCCAGAGAAAATAATTACAGAACTATAATCAAAAAATAGGTCAACAATATTTAATCCCCCCTCAAGAGATCCGGCTAGTAAATCAAGACTTCCCCCGGTTGGAAATATATATAAAAAATAGCCTAGATCAAAAACTCCAAGATAACTAAAGAGTGGTAAGTTGATTAAAAACAAAAATATTGGGACAGAAAGAAGGACAAAGCGCAAAAACTCGGTTGCATAAGTAACCATTATAAGTCCTACCAAGGCTGAAATTATACAAACCGCTAAACTGCCAAGAATAAAGTTTAGAATACTGAATGATAATCCTTTAATAAACAAGGCCAAAGCTAGAGAACACACAACCCCAACAATCGACAAAGAAGTAACTCGCGATATAATGTATGAGTGTAAATTTACTGGGGCTGCAAAAATAGCGGATAAGATTCCTTGTTTAATTTCAGTTGAGATAATAAGTGCAATAAAAAAATATCCTATCACTGAGGGGTCATTCAATACTAAGGACACTAATAATTTATCAATATATTTAAAATCTTTGAAAAAAAATAGTAGAAGGCCGTAAATTAAAGTAACAGCAAAACTTATCACAATAACATTATTTCTCTGCAAAAGAAGTAGTTGCCATTTTAATTGTTTCAAAAAATCCATCATACAGACAAAGCTTTCCCAGTTACTTTTATAAAAACCTCATCCAAACTAGCATCTAGGGTGTTTATATGCAAAACCTCCCCCTTCTTAATAAACTCTAAAAAATCTTGGTTATCTCCTATGGACCTAAGTGGGAATTCTCGTGTTTCTTTATTTTTAAGCGTTACCGAAACGGCTTTTTTCCCATGCTGAATTTTTAGATTTTCTGGTGTCTCGATTATCCTTAACTCACCTTCTACAATAAACCCCACTCTATCGCAAATCTGATCAACAGTATGCATGTCGTGAGTAGTAATAAAAATCGTTTTACCTTGTTTTTTTAAATTAAGAATATATTGTCTGATTTTTTGAGCATTCACTGGATCAAGCCCGGTGGTCGGCTCATCAAGAAAGAGAATATCAGGGTCATGCTGAATAGCTCGGATAAAATTAAGACGCATTTTCATTCCCTTGGAATATTCCCCCACTGGCCTATCAATTGCATCCTCCAAATCAACTATTTGAAATAACTTATTTATATCTTTTCTCTCTTTCTCTTTATAAAAGCTCGCAAACAAATCAAGATTTTCTCTTCCACTAAGTCTGTCGTAGTGATTAGGCAGTTCAAAACTGACACCAACCTTTTCAAAAAAACTTTTATCCCACTCTTTTAAGTCACGACCTTCTATCTCCACCTTTCCTGTGTAGTCTCCAAAGCTTTTATATAATATTTTCTGAGCGGTACTTTTACCAGCACCAGAAGGGCCTAGAAATCCAAAAATCTCTCCTTTCTTTATTTCGAAGTCTATTTTTTTTATAGCAAATGTTTTAGATTTCGGATATTTAAACTGCAAATTTTCAACTTTTATCATAAAATCATTTGTTAATATTTTAATATAATTATATCAAATTTCACTAATTAGTTAGATTTCCACGAACCCTACTTCAATTTTAGTACAAAAAAATACCTAAAGATAGGTACTTTTTATTTTGCACGGGCTCGTGGAAGACATTAGAACTGAAGTGATGAGTAATATGAAAATATCTATTTTTGATTTGCCTCTTTAGTTTTTTTCTCTATTAAAATTTGAACATCTTCTAAATACTTCTCCTCAAAGCCTACTTCACAATAATAAAAATAATATAACCACTTTTTTATAAATTCCTCATCAAATCCTATACTAAAAACTTTATCTTTTTTATCTAAAAGATTTTTCCTCCATTTTCTTAATGTTTTTGCATAGTCAATTCCTATACTTTCCACGCTCATTATTTTTAACAACCTCGTCTCTTCTAAAACATCTTTTAGATTTCCTAAAGAGATTAACTCTCCTCCGGGGAAAATGTGTTTTTTAATATAGTTGTTATCTTTTAGATATTTTTTAAAAAATTTATCTGGGAATGTAATACACTGATAACAAATTTTGCCTCCTGGGCGCAATAGCTCATTACACTTATTTACAAACAATGGCACAAATTCATGTCCAAGGGCTTCCATCATTTCAATAGAAACAATTTTATCAAAATCTCCTTTAAGATCCCGATAATCTTGCAACAAAATTTCTATTTTTGAATCTAGCCCTTCTTTTGTGATCTTCTCCCTAGTATAGTCATACTGCTCCTGAGATATTGTGACTGTTTTAATTTTGCATCCATATTTTTTTGCGGCATATATAGAAAATCCACCCCAGCCACTTCCTATTTCGAGCACAGTATCGCTCTCTCTCAAGCCTAGCTTCTCACAAATTCTTTCATACTTATTTATTTGTCCCTCATAAAGACTTTCGTCTCCCAAAAAAATAGCCGAAGAATATGTCATGGTTTCATCAAGCCATAGCTTGTAGAAATCATTTGAGACATCATAGTGCTTTTTGATGTTCCTCTTGCTTCCCTTTTTAGTATTCTTATTTAGATAATGAAAAAATCTAGATGGAATTTTTGCCCACTCAAATAATGAACTACTATTCTTTGTTTCTTGGAAGCTTGGCATATTTTCCTGGTTATCAATAAACCACTTTAAAAGAATTTTTAAATCAGCGGTTTCAAAGTATCCCAAAAAATATGCTTCTCCCAGACCAATATCTCCATACAAAACTACCTTTTTATAAAAACTGCTATCAATAATTTTTATGTCTGCTCTGGGCATATTGCTCGCCCCTAATGCTTCTCCAAAAACATATTTTTTATTATCAATATCTGCAATCTCTAATCTGCCGACAAAACTCTTGTTAGCAAAAAAAGATAAAAATATCTTTTTAAAAATTATATTCATAAATCCATGTTTTTAATAATCTTCTCATCAGCTTCTTTTTTCCTGTTGAAAGAAACTTTTTTATACCAAAGTTTCATAGCCTGATAGTGGATCCTAAACATAGCAACCAAGGTAACCAAGGGATATCGTAGCTGAAGATACAATAATGAGTAATTGCTAAGAGGACTCTTGCTTGTAGTAAAAACAGTCTTCAACTCAGCTTCCCCATCTTTAATAGAATCAATTTTCATAAGCAAAGTATCGGCTGGCTTGTTAAATTCCCATGCTAATGTATTGCCAAGGTCGGTAAAAGGAGAAATATAATAGTTTTTCTTTGTGCTTGTTTTGTATATTTCACCAGACTGATTTTCTAAGTCTATATAATACATTTTTTGGTCATGAAAAGTATTATTTACTTCTGAAAAAAGAGCTCTTAATTTGCCATCCTTGTCATAGCAATAGTAGAAACTGACGGGATTAAATAGATATCCAAAATTTCTTAAATTTGTTAGTATAAAAATCTTTCCTAGATCAAAATCAAGCCCCTGCTCTTTTATTAGCAGACTAATCCTTTCTTTAGTGCTTTTGTTTTTGTATTTTTCTTTTGAGTAATTAACTTTTTCCCTCGATATTTTATCCTCAACTTCACTGCTAGCCTCTAAAAACTTAAAATGATCCTTGTCGTAAAAAGAAAAGACGTTTCTTTTATTTTTGGAAAATAAAAAAAGGTTTTCTTCTAAGATATCCAGTTCATCCAAATCTAGAAAAAGCATGTAGAAATTATACTTAAAGAAATTTCTTTTTGGCTTCTCCCTTAGGTGGGTAATTTTACCTTTATATATGCAAGAATTCATATTACTTATTATTTAATATTTTTTCTGCAACATTTAGCCCTGAGGTCATTCCATCCTCGTGAAAACCATACTTAAAATATGCTCCAGCAAAAAAGATTCTTGTGTCATTGTTCAGATCTTTTAGGCTATTTTGAATAGAAAAATTTTCTACAGTAAAATTTGGGTGATAGTATTCAATTTTTTTGATAGTTTTTTTGGCATCAATTTCCTCAATTGGGTTTAGAGAAACAAAGTAATTTGTTTTTGTATCAAGTTTTTCTAATCTGTTCATCCAATATATAGTACTGGAATGTATTTTTCCGCTTTCATCTTTTTTAATAACATTATTCCATGATGACCAAACTTTCCGAACTGGAGGCATCACTTTTTCGTCAGTATGTAGAATAGCAATATTCTTATTATAATCGAAGGAGCTAAGCAACTCTTTGTCCTCTGGCCTCATACCTTTTGCAATTTTTAAACTTTCATTAGCATGACTGGCGAGTACAACATAGTCAAATTCATATTCACCTTTTATTGTATTAAGGATTGCCTTATCTTCCCCCTCGATAGCAGAAAGAACCTCCTCGTTTAGATGAATATTAAATTTTCCGCTTTCAACAATTTTCTTGGTATAAGTGTTCGAACCGCCCTTAACTGTGTACCATTGATGCTGCCCTTCCATGCCAAGTAAGCCATGATTGTAAAAAAATGGCAGTAATAGAGATATCGGAAAATTATACACCTCTTCCTGGGGAGTAGACCAAACAGCCGCAGACATTGGGGCAAGGTAATTTTCAATGAAATACTCAGACAGGCCATTTCTTTTACAATAGTCGGCAATTGTCTCCTTGCTTCCTGAAACTTTCTTGTGGTCATTTTTAGCAATTTTAAAAAACTTATTTATCTCGAGAAGGAATTTAATATACCTTATAGATAAAAAATTTCTCTTTTGTGCAAACAAATGAGAATAACTCGTTCCAGAGAACTGTAGTCCAGTCTCTTGATTGTAAACAGAAAAAGACATTTCACTCTTTTGCTTCTCTACACCCAGCTCAGCAAACATTTTTAGCATGTTTGGATAAGTCTCTTCATTAAAAACAATAAAGCCTGTATCTACCTTAATCTTTTTTCCATTTTCATGGATACTGTGCGTATGTGTATGTCCCCCTAAATAATCATTTTTATCAAAAATATAAACATCAAAATCATCTTTTAAATAAAAGGCACAAGTCATTGCGGATATTCCTGATCCAACGATAGCTAGTTTTTTCTTCATAGACTATTTAATAAAAAAATTAGGAAACATGGCTGGTGTTTTTCTTTTATACTCCTGAAATTCAATATTTTCACCATACCTCTCTTCTGCCATCGGAACACCAGATACAAAACGCAGAAGAAGAAAAATGGTAATAGGCCCTATTATGGCCAGATAAAAATAATCTACACCGAAAGCTATTAAAAATATCCCCCACCACAAAACAGCTTCTCCAAAATAATTAGGATGTCGGGAATATTTCCAAAGACCCTTTTTCATTATTTGGTTACCGGTATTTCTATCTCTAGATTTGATAAATGATTTTAATTGTCTATCCCCAACTACTTCAAATGTAAAACCAAAAATCCATACTAAAATTCCAATAGTGTTTATAATACTCCACTCTCCACTTGAATATCTTGAAATAAGTAAAATAGGCATTGCAACTAAAAGCAGTAAAAATCCTTGAAGTAGAAATACTTTTCCGTAAGAGTATATTTTCCAATGCTTGCCCCATCCCGCTCTCCATTTACTATACCTAGCATCTTCCTCATCGTGACTTGAGAATTTTTTATATATATGACTTCCGAGTCTCAGTCACCAAATTGCAACTAAAACAAAAACTATAATTGTTTTTATATTAAAGTTATGAATTACACCAACGAAAGAAACTAAAACAAAGCCAAGCCCCCATGCAACATCTGCTATATCGTTTCTTTTCTTACAAACAGCAAAAAGGAAAAATAAATGCACAAAAAGCGCGTAAGCAATGATCTGGCAACTTGTGACGTCTAGAAATTTCATAAATTTAGTCTCCAAATATAGAAGTTAAGAATCGAGGCAAAACTTACCCAAAGAATATATGGGACAAGGAGATAAGCCGCTGTCTTATTTACTTGGAAAAACATATAAATCAAAACCGCAATCATAATCCATAGAACAATTATCTCAAAGAAGGCAGCCATGGGGTTTTGCATGCCAAAAAACAATATAGACCAAAGAGAGTTAAATGCCAGATGGATAAAAAACAATATAGTCGCATATTTAGCGATGGGGTTGGTCCCCCAGTGTTTCCAAACAAGATAAGCAGCTATCCCCATTAAGGTATAGAGAGTAATCCAAACTGGACCAAAAATCCAATTGGGTGGATTAAAAAATGGTTTATTGACTGTTGAATACCAACTATCAACATTTGTGACAGTAAAAAAAGATCCAACTGCTCCCGCTAGCTGACTAGCCAACACAAACAGAACTGGTATAAAAAATTTCATTTAACTATTTTTAATTTATAAAATTGCGAATTGCGAAAAAGCTAACGAGAGAAACAATTGCAGAAAGACTAGTCCCCCAAATGATATCTATAATCACAATCTCCCATGGCCAGTCTTTTAACACAGCCCAATTAGTTAGATCAAAAGTCATATAGGTGAAAAATCCAAACATTGCTCCGTAAGCTAGGGCATAAGTCCAGGAATCTTTCTGGATAGCAGGATTAATAACAAAAATAATCATACCAACTATAAACAAAAGGTAGAAAACAATTGCAACTGGCCAATTTGGTGTCTCCCTCATAAGATGCCCAATATACTTCTGATACACCCCTTTTGCTATCACCCCCAACCAAAGAAGATCAATCGCAAAGAATATCGGGACTGTGATTAAATACATTTTTAAAAAACTTATAAATGTCATATGTTTATCTAGAGTTATTCCTATAAACAACAGGGACAAATCCGTAATTAATATTATCGCTAATTGATTTTTTTTCTAACTCAATTAATCTATCAAAGAACTTTCTTTTGGCTGTTTCAGTTGAGGGCAGTTTTTCTGTTTCGCATAAATTGTAGTGTTTACAAAAATGAGACATCTGCTTTTCCGCACTTGACTTGATTCGATTAATATTTGAAGGAAGCCTCAAAATACTAAGTATTTCGTTTTTTACTTCGCTAACATACTTAGCTGTAATTTTTTTGGGCATTGAGGCTATCTTTCTGCCTAGCTCATCAGACCTTACTCTAGACACCTCCTGAGACAAGAACTTAAAATCATGCCAGATCTCAATTATATCTTTTTTAGTTTTGAATTCTTTTCTTTTTATCCAAACAAAAGCATGTAACCTTCTGCGCCAATCCCACCACTTTACAGGACTTTCAAGATCATCTGCTGGTATCAGAAATAACTGCTCACGTAGAAGAAGTGAACCAAAAACCCCTGGCGGTTTACCTAGTCTTTGATTTTTTAGAGTCGTTCTGTAAACCCCGCAGCTGGGAGAACCTTCCATAAATACAAAAGCCTCCACTCCAGCTCTTTTTATATTATCGAGTGCAGACAATAAGCCTTCTTTTAATTGCTTTGTAACATTTTCTCCTTTCTTGTTTTTCATACGAGCTCTCCCTTCCCAAAAGTCATCACCATTCCCATCAACTAATTTCATAGCTTCCCTAGGAACCCCCAAACCACTCATAACCTCAGGACAAACAGGAGTCCAAACAAATGCGCTCTTTTCTCGGTCAAGATCTGCAATCCTGTCCCAGCCTTTTCTGTTGTACCTAACTTTGGCACCGAAGTTACAAGCAGATACACCAATTCTAATTTTGTCTTTTAAAACATGTTTCATATAGTCAATTATATCATATTAAAAAAATGTTAATATATGATTAATTTTAAATAGTTCGATTTCCACGAGCCCTACCCCAATTTTGATACAAAAAAATACCTAAAGATAGGTACTTTTTATTTTGCACGGG
>PKTH01000046.1 GCA_002869265.1 Candidatus Parcubacteria bacterium | reverse complement strand
TTCTGAGGCCCTCATGACTCATTAATCTTGAATTATCATGAGCCGAGTTGGAAACCCCGGGAGTAGCGATAGCGAATCCCGGGGAGGAGGTCATTTTATAGTAAAATAAAATATACCCCTACCAACATCACCAAACAGACTGCCCCTTTATAAATAATATTTTTCTCTTTAAAGATATTTCCACCAATAATTGTTGTTATAAAAGTAGACAACCTTCTAAGTGGTATTATCAATACGATCAATGTGCTTGGTATAGCGACGACAGCAAAATAAAAAATATCTGCCATAAGTGTTGCCCCGGCGACCAATAATACAATGGCAATATTTTTTTTCTTTAACAAATTTTTTATCTCTTGAAATTCTTTCTTTATAACTATTATCAGAAAACACATTAAGGCTGAAAAAAGAAAATAGAAAAAAATTAAAGTAAAATAATCAACTTTTCTAGCAATGTGCTTGTCTAGAACTGCTGAAAAGCTACTACCAACCATCGAAACAAGTATATATAAAAAATATTTATTATTAAAAACTTTAAAGGGTTTTAAAAAATCAGAGAGTGATCTTAACTCAAGCATATAGGCCGCACTCATCATAATGGCAATACCAAGATAGTTTAGAATACCAATGCTTTCCCCTAAAAATATAGCGCTCAACACAACCAGTATTGCTGGGCTAAGATTTCTTAGGGGTGCTACGGTCGAAATTTCAAGATGTTTATAGGCTTGATAGATAGAGTACCAAGATACAGTCAAAATTAAAGATTTTAAAAACATAAGAGCAAAAACTTCAAAAGACGAAGAAAGCGTCACCCTTCCACTTAAAAGAGTCAATAAAGAAGTAAAAAGAGTAACCAAAAAAAGCACCGGGATAGGGTTGTTTTTGTCTAAAATTTTTTTCGTAAAAATTGCTCTAATCGATAAAAAAGCTGCTGATATTAAAATTAAAATTACCCAATTCATATTAATTTAAATTTTTTATTAACATTTACTTCAACTAAGCGCCTACTACCTAAATACAACACAATACTAACAAGGTCTTTCTTGTGTTAGGTTTCTATTAATTATTTTTCTAGATTGGCTAAACAAATTTGGCTCGGAAGTGCTCCCCGATAAGTTAAAAAGTATTTCGAAATCGTATCCCAAGTCAAATGCCTCGTAGGCTGATGCCAAAATACAAGCATCCAAATCAATTCCGCAAAAATATAATTTTTTAACTTTTCTTTCTCTTAGAAAATTATTGAATTTTTTTATTTTAAAAATAGAATAGGTTTTCTTTTCAAAAACATTATTATCTTTTGCGGTCTTTTTCAAAATCTCACAAATCTCTCTATCATTTTCCTCAATACACTTTGTCCAATTTAGTTTTGTAGCGAAACTCGATGTATTTTTATTTTGAAACTTACTAAACACCACAAAGTCATAACTGTTTTTTTCTATATGGCATTTAATCATTTTTGATAATTTTTTGGTCTTGTCATTTATGAAACATTTTTGCATGTCCATAATAATAAGAGCGTTTCTTGGCATTCTGTTTTCTTATTGATTTTTTTAGTAATTTCTATTAAAGTATACTACTGTTATTATTTAGTATATAATAGTATAAAAGATTTATCTATGCCAAGTTTAGCATTAAATAAAAAAGCAAGATTTGATTATGAAATAACCGAAACTTTCGAAGCCGGTCTTGTTTTGTTTGGTCACGAAGTTAAATCTATTAAAGAGGGACATATTAGTTTAAAGGGGGCATACATTGTTACTCAAAAAGGCCCTAAAGGCTTGCCTGACTTTGTTCTAAGAAAAGTCCATGTTAGCCCTTATAAAAAAGCTTCTAATATCTCAGATTACGAACCAGAAAGAGACAGAAAAATCCTTTTAAACAAAAAAGAGATTAACTATCTTCTAGGCAAATACAAAGAGGAGGGGTATTCGCTAATCCCGATAAAAGTTTATACAAAGAAAAGTATAATCAAGCTTGAATTTGGGCTAGGAAAAGGGAAGAAAAAACACGACAAGAGAGAGGATATCAAGAAAAGGGATGTTGAGAGAAAAATACGAACATTGACAAAATACCAATAATGTTGTAATATTCATATTCCTGGGGATGCCAGGATTCGATAATAAGGTTAGCTTTATCGCATTCAGTTCATGTTTCTCAGTAGTCATGCCAAAAAACTGAAATTCACAAGTGCAAAATCTGCATTAAGCAAAGTAAGCTTTAAAATGCCTGCTTTCGCTCCTGTTGCCGCTTAATAGCCGCGACCATCCGTTCTAGTAACTCCTAATAGCTAAAAACGGGTGTCATATTTATTAGGATAGGCCAAGCTCCCTCTCGAGGGTTCGGATGAAAACTTAGAGATCGTTGTGTCTGGTTTTGATAGATTTTCTACATTCACAACTAAACACCAAATCTATCTATTTCTGTAAATTTGCCATAAAGTTCTTGTTAGACAGGGGTTCAACTCCCCTCATCTCCACAAATAAAAAGGTTGGGCTTGTCCCAACTTTTTTATTTGTTGAAATGCGTGTAGTGTTGAACCCCACAAGCAACATGAAAACTAAAACAAAAAAAATAGACCCATATACACAAAGAAGTTTATGCACAAGCTCAAGAAATGTTGAGTGTTGGGTCTTCCGACCCTTCAACTCCCCTCATCTCCACAATATTTAAAAAGTCATCACGAGGTGGCTTTTTAAATATATATTATAATCTATATTTTAATATATATTATTTTACCCTTGATTTTTTCTCTTTTTTAATGTAAATTGTATTTAAGAAAAGAATTTAATTCTTTTTTTATTTTTTGTCAATTTTGCGCCCGGGTGGTGAAATTGGTATACACGAGAGACTTAAAATCTCTTGGCCGCAAGGCCGTGCGGGTTCAAGTCCCGCCCCGGGCACAATAAAAGACTAGCTTGTCAAAGCTAGTTTTTTATTATGCTTGGGTGGGTGAAGAACCCGCTGTTGTGATAAATAAAAGGAAATAAAAATATGTTGCTTAAAAGAATAATACTCAAGGAAAGAATCTAAACATTTACGATTGGGTGTGGGCTTCCGCCTCTTCAAGTCCCGCCCCGGACACAAATAAAAAAGCCCCAAATTTCTGGGGCTTGCGATTGTGTGACCCTAACGCTTAGACGTTAGATTGTTTTTTCATATAAGCTTTGCCCGTTTCGCATTTTTTACGAGTATCTAGTCCTGCTATTTACATTTTTACCGCCTGGGCTTTCAAGAATCCATATACAAGAGTCAAAGAACATTTGGGTTTAGCTTTTTCGGGTCCTGGTCAAGTCAATCGCAAACTCAACTTATCACAAACACTGTTTTTGTCAATTATACCCACTCACGAGCTAATTCGTCATTAATTTCATCAACCTCCTCTTCTTCCAGCTCATCACTACTACCAAGAACATCCTCACTGTCTTCTCCAAGCTCCATCATAAATTCACTAGCGTCTATTAATTGTATTTCATTCTTCCTGTTTTGTTCTTTATTTAGAACACTTATTTCTTCCTTAATCTCATTATCATTTGTAATAACAGCCAAACCTTCGTCTGGGTCCATCTCTTGAGACAATTCAATTATTTTATCATCGGCAGACTGATAGTGTTCATCTCTAGGGGAATAAATCACCCTTAACCTTCCTTCCTCATAAGAATCTCCCATCAATTCATTACTATCAAAAATTAAAATTACTTTTTTTCTATTCTCATCCAAATACTCAATGATCAGATCAATTAATATTTCATTGAAATCATTTTCTTCCAAAAGACCCATTGCTCCAGCTAAGTTGTTACCATCAATCAGGTAGTACATATCATTTTAAGTTATTATTACTTAAAAAGTTTATCCTAAAATTATTTCTTCGTCAACAAAAAAAGATCATCTTTTTAGATGATCTTTTTTTGGTATTTTATCAATTACTTTCCTATGTTCCATTCCCTGAGTTTTTCAACCACCGCTCTATTTGAAAGAGTCATAACAGCATAACTTCTATACTGTTCAGACTTAATCTGTTTTTCAATTTCAGGAGTTGCATTGTATTGTTTTACAAGTGACTCTAGATATTCATCAACCTCTTTCTCAGTAACAACTATTTTTTCTGCCTTAGCGATATCACGTATCACTAGAGAGGCTTGCACTCTTTTTACTGCATCTGGAAGCATATCTAGAACTAAATCGTTCCTAGTCTTACCCAGACTTGATAAATAGTCTTCAAATTTACCCCCCTGTTGAGCGACGTTTTGCTCCAGTTCTCCCAACATGGTTTCAGCTTCGTGTTGAACCAACATTTCCGGTAAATCACCAAACTTGGTTTTAGCAACTATTTTTTCAATCACTTCTCTTTCAGCAACTTGTCTTGCTTCATTTTTCTTTCCTGATTCAATATTGTTTGTAATATTTTTCTTTAAATCGTCAGCACTTTTAAAGTGTAGTTTTTTTGCAAGTTCATCATCTAGTTCTGGAAGTTCGCGATCAAAAACATCTTTTACCTCTACCTTAAAATCAACATTCTTACCAGAAAGATTTTTCTGATGATGGTCGGCTGGATAATGAATTTCAAATTCTCTAGTCTCGCCCTTCTTTGTTCCTATTAGTTTTTTATCAAAACCTGGTACTAAATAATCTTTTCCAACGATAATAGTCGTGTCTTTGCCCTGACCTCCTTCTACCGGAACTTTATCTAAAAACATTTGAATGTTTAGGATTAATTTGTCTCCTTCTTTTATTTCTTTTTCTGAAACAGACTCCTTAACATGCATTTCTCTTAAATGTTCATAAGTTTTTTCTAGCTCTTTTTCATCTAGCTTAACTTCTTTTTCTTTTATGCCAAGTTCTTTATATGCTCCTAGCTCAATCTTTGGCAAAATAGACATCTTAACAGTAAAAACCAATGGATTTTCTGGTGCTAATTTTACTATGTTTATTTCAGGTTGACCAATAGCGTCTTTGGTGTTTTTAGTAATCACCTCACCCAAAACAGAATTTATGGCGATCTTTGAAGCCTCGTCCATAATAGACATCTCCCCAACTTTTTGTTTTACAATATCATAAGGAGCTTTCCCTTCTCGAAAACCTTCAATCTTTACTTCTTTTGATATTTTTTGTGACCCTTTTTCTAAGTAGGGCTTAAACTCTTCTTGACTCAGCTCAACAGTCAGTTCAACTTGAGATTTTTCTAAATCTTTTTTATCAACTTTCATATATATAATTTACTCTTTAACGTAATTTGGGGAGAGGGTTTCGCCTCTCCCCTGTTTTATTTTGAAGCACATCCTGTACACAATTGTCCAGCGCCTGGAATGTAGTTTCTCCTAGCCTCAACATGCGTGTCTTTTCTGACAAAGGTTTTTAGCCCACAACCTACGCAATTCTCATAATCCTCTTCTCTCCTGTTTACATCTTCCGCTAAAAATTGGCTATCAGACATTTTTTGCTCCCTTCTCGGAAATGTGGATTACATCAACAATCCAACAATTAGAAGTGCTACGATATTAAGAATTTTAATCATAGGGTTGATTGCTGGTCCAGCTGTATCCTTGTAAGGATCTCCAACAGTATCACCGGTAACCGCAGCCTTGTGAGCTTCTGAGCCCTTTCCACCATGATTTCCATCTTCAATATATTTTTTTGCATTATCCCAAGCTCCACCACCTGATGTCATTGAGATTGCTACAAATATTCCTGTAATAATTGAACCAACCAAAAGCCCTCCGAGAGCTTCTGGTCCTAAGAACACTCCAACAATAACAGGGGCGACTACTGGGATTAGAGCAGGAACAATCATTTCTTTAATAGCTCTCTTTGTTACGATATCTACAGTTTTTCCATAATCTGGCTTTTCAGTTCCTTCCATTATTCCTGGTTTTTCCTTAAATTGCTTCCTTACTTCTTCAACAACTGCTCCAGCAGCATCACCAACAGCCTGCATTGATAGAGCACCAAAGTAGTAAGGCAGCAAACCACCAATAAATAATCCGGCTAATACGTATGGGTCATTTATCAAAAACTCTACCGCTCCGCTAAAAGCATGGTCAAAGTCTGCAAATAACACAAGCGCAGCTAAGGCAGCGGATCCAATAGCGTATCCTTTAGTTACGGCCTTAGTTGTATTTCCAACAGCATCAAGTGGATCTGTAATATTTCTGACGTCATCTCCCATCTCAGCCATTTCAGCAATTCCACCAGCATTGTCAGTGATGGGTCCATAAGAATCAATTGCTACTATAATGCCAGCCATTGAAAGCATGGCCATTGCAGCTACTGCAATTCCGAAAAGTCCAGCCAATGAAAAAGATGCAACAATCGCAGTCACAATAACAAGAATAGGGGCCCCAGTAGATTTCATCGAAACCGCAAGTCCTGTAATAATGTTTGTACCATGACCTGTCTCTGAGGCTTTCGCGATATCTTTAACTGGTTGATACTCTGTTGAAGTATAGTACTCTGTAATAAAAACCATTGCAGCTGTAACAGCAAGACCAATTAATGATGCTAGATAAATATTTATTACTGAATACTCTGTGCCGTTGTTGGCCATAAAGAAATTTGTTAGAGGATAAAATGCAATAGCTGAAATAATCCCAGCAGCACCCAGTCCAATATACAATGCTTTCATAATGTTTTTATCTTTACCTAACCTAATTAACATAGAACCAACGATAGAAGCAAAAATAGAAACAGCTCCAATTGCTAAAGGATAAATAATAGCATTATCAAAACTTGCAAAAGTTAGTGAAGCTAATAGCATTGTTGCGATTGTGGTTACTGCATATGTTTCAAAAAGATCAGCTGCCATACCGGCACAGTCACCAACATTGTCACCAACATTGTCAGCAATAACAGCAGGGTTTCTTGGATCATCTTCTGGAATCCCAGCTTCAACTTTACCAACTAGATCTGCTCCAACATCAGCAGCTTTAGTGAAAATTCCTCCACCAAGTCTAGCAAAGATTGAAATAAGAGAACCACCAAAACCTAACCCGATTAAAGCGGTCACATCTTTTGTTATATAATAAAATCCAGCTGTTCCTAGTAGACCAAGCCCAACAACAAGCATTCCTGTTACTGTCCCACCTTGTACAGCAACTTTGAAAGCCTCTTTCATTCCTTTTCTAGCAGCTTCGGCTGTTCTTACATTTGCCCTTACTGAAATATTCATTCCAATGTATCCGGTCAACCCAGATAAAAAAGCACCCACCAAAAAGGCCACAGCAGTTGTCCAGCCTAATCCTGGAATAAAACCAAGAGCAATAAACAAAATAACAGCGACAGCAGAAATGGTTGTATACTGTCTGTTTAGATAAGCTTTAGCCCCGTCTTGGATAGCCTTAGCAATATCTTGCATTTTTTCGTTCCCAGCGGGAAGTTTAACAATTGAAGCTGCCAGATATAGACCATAAACAATAGCCAATACCGCGCTCCCTAGGATAAAAAGTGTAGTAGTCATACTTTTTTTCTTTTTTTAAATATTATTTATAAATTAATTATTCTTTTGATTCAGCTTCTTTTTGATCAGCTTCCTCTTCCTTAAGGTCTTCATCGCCCTCCTTTAAATCTTTTTCTCCATCTTTTACAACAACATCAATCTTCCAGCCAGTAAGATGCGCTGCTAATCTAGCGTTCTGTCCACCCTTTCCAATCGCTAGCGATAGTTGATCTTCTTGAACATAAGCTGTTGCTTTTTTCTCTTCTTCGTTTGTTTCGATATTTAAAATCTTAGCCGGTGACAGTGCGTTTGTAATAAATATTTCTGGAGATTCACTGAATTCAACAATATCAACCTTTTCTCCTCCCAATTCAGAAATTACTGTTTGAATTCTTGCCCCACGTTGACCAACACATGATCCAATTGGATCAACACTGTCTGAATCAGTATGAACAGCTACCTTCGCTCTAGAACCTGCCTCACGAGCAACTGCCTTTAGCTCAATGAGTCCATTTGATATTTCAGGAATTTCCAAATAGAATACTTTTTTCAAAATTTCTTCAGAAGTTCTAGAAAGAATAATCTCAGGCCCCTTAGGACTTGTTCTAACTTCTTTAATAAAAATCTTAATTCTATCTCCTGGATTGTACTCCTCTCCTCTAATCTGCTCATCTTGAGGAATAATTCCAACAGTTTTACCAAGATCAACTAAAACTACTCTACCTTCCCTTCTCTGAACAACACCAGAAACGACTTCTTTTTCTTTATCTTTAAACTCGTCCAAAACCATTTCACGTTCCGCTTCTCTTAGTCTTTGGATAATAACCTGCTTAGCTGTTTGTGCGGCCATTCTTCCATAAGAACTTGGGACTGTTAGCTCGGTAACAATCTCTTCACCAATTTTAGCGTCCTTCTTCAGGGTCTT
Source organism: Candidatus Parcubacteria bacterium (assembly GCA_002869265.1). GTDB lineage: Bacteria > Patescibacteriota > Patescibacteriia > Patescibacteriales > BM507 > BM507. The sequence continues at coordinate 7,664 of PKTH01000046.1, read as the reverse complement.
AGCATCAGTGATTTGTAGATCAGTTTTCGGATTAAACCTTTTTACTTCCTCTTCTTCACCAGTCTCTTCGTTGATTTTTGGTTCTTCTTCCACCTTGATCGGCTCTCCGTTTTCGTCCAATTCGTCTTCCGGTACGTCATCGACCACAGTTTTTACATCAAAAACCTTGGATTCAGCCGTATCGGGATTGAACTCGACTTTAATGTTTTGATTTTTCTCACCATAATCTTTCCTATAAGCAGCGGCTAGGGCTGACTCAATAGTTCCAATCACAGCATCATAACTAAGGCCTTTTTCTTCGCAAATTGTTTTTATTGCGTTTGTTAATTCACTCATAGTTTTTATTATTAGTATAATTTTTTTTCAATTTAAAAAGGCTAATTGTATATTTATACAACTAGCCTTTGTAATATAAAACTACCATGAGGAACTTGTGTTGTCAAGCGTTTACACTTATTTTCCTTCGAGATAAACCCTGCTCTTTTGCATGAATATTTCTTAGCTCTTCTTTAATGCGGTTAACAATATCTTTATCTGACAATCCCAGGTATGGCCTGTCTTTTCTTGAAATAAATTCTTCTGTTTCCAATTTTTGAAATATCCTTATTAAAAGACTGTCTTCTACTTCCTCGGAAAGTAAATATATACCCAATGCTCTTCTGCAAAAGTTGATAAAGTAGTCAACTTTTACTTTTTTTAGTTCAGTCCCACAGATTGAGACCCAGACGTCCTTTTTCTCAGAAAGTTTCATTTGCGGGAAAATGGTTTTAATCCTGGGCATTTTTCTGGTGACACTCTTATATGCGCCACCGTTCAGACACTTTATTGAATAGGTTCTGGGAATATAGGCAGAAAAAAGTTTTTGGCATCTAGAGCAACAATACAGACCTTGTTTTATGTTTGGATCAATTGTGAAATGTTCTTTTTGATTCAACTTTTTTTCATTCATATATTAACTCCTCCTCGAAGATTTATGTTGAATTCCATTTTTAGACTATATTAAAAAAGAATATTTTGCAAGTTTATTATTGACAATGGAGCTTATTTGTTATATATTTACCTCTTGTTCAAAACAGTACATTGATCTTTTACAAAGGAGATAAAATGAAAAAAATATTGCGTTTTACTGATGAGAATTATAAAGATTTAATCTTTGATGAAAGTATTGGTATTAATACTGAAGACAGAGAAACTCTTAAACACCTAATACTCTGCTATAAAGGAAAAAGAAAACACAAAATCTTCAGCTTTAAGTTCCTATCTTGGATAGAAAAAAACTTCCCAAGGATCTTCTTCAATGGGCGGGAGCTAATTCTCAGGCACAAAACCAGGCCAGCCTACATCGAGATTTTTTATGTAGAGAGCAAACAGCTAAATCTCAGCTCACATTCATATTCTGAAGAGCTTGACTTAACTATCAATAACTTTGAGCTCAATAGATTGCTTAAAAAAATTATATCAGCCTACCTCAACAGAAATGAAATGCCAAGCTACAAATTGGACACCCTTAGAAAAATTTCAAAAATTATTCCGATTATCATCTTAGATGACTCCGAAATGATTTTTTCTTTTAAAAAGGGGGCTGGTGGGGCTAAAATGATTTTTGAGCAGAAAAAGATGTGGAAAGATGGCTTCCCCGTTCATCCTCAGGAACCAAACAAAAAGCATGTTTTTGAAGTACGCGTAAGCAGTGGAACTATAAAAAAATGTTATTTCTTGCCAGGTCTCCCTGGCGTCTTGATGTGGTACCAAGAAGAAAACAACAAACAACTTGATCCTAAAAGAATTATTGGCTGGAGAGAGATTAAATCAAACTGAAGATAAGGAGAGAAAATGAAAAAAATTATTCTGAACTCACAAGACTGGCTGGACGAAGTGTCCACATTAGCCCTAGACGACTGCGACAAGCGTTGTTTAGAAAAAATGGTTGAGTGTTTTCTTAACAGATGTCACCCCCCCAACTTCAATTACGCAACAATGACCAGACTTGAAAAAATTCTCCCTCAGATTTATATCGACGGGGAGTTTATGAGGTTCTCCGTAAGCACCAAAGATGTTCGTCATTGCAGCATGACCTTTGAGCAGGCCAAAGAATGGAAAGACGGCTTCCCGGTGTCAATGGTTTGGGATGGGGAGTATGTTTATTATTTATTAAAAGGGTCTGACGGAGGTGTATTTATGGGATTTTTCTGTGCAGATTCCCCTGGAGTATTTCATTGGTATTCCAAAGACACCAAAAAACAAATTCCTTCCGATAAAATTGTTGGCTGGAAAGAAATTAAAGAACAATAAAAAAATAACGACCAGTTATAATACTGGTCGTTTTTATTTTGATCAAACATGAACAATAAAGGGATTTTTTACTCCTCGTTTTGCAGCTTCAGTTATGACTTTTTTAATGTCAGTCCCCTTAGCAACTGCTAAAGAATTTTTTTCATCAACTACCGCAACAAAAGAATATTCATCATCATCTTCCAAAATTTTCTTCAGTTCTTTTTGAAACGCTCCTGGATCATCCATCAGCTGACACTGTCTTTGAATTTCTAATTTACTTGGAGGAGCATCTTCAAATAAAGCCATGCAAATGTTTGTAACGTTTGCTTCTTCACATTCTGTACCATAATCAAGAGAATAGCTTGCAATTTGAAATGCTAGTTTTGGATTTACGATACTTGAGTACGGGGTGGATGGTGCTTTTCCTCTCTGCGCTCTGATATTTCCATGCATTACAACAAAAGCTGCCGTGCCTGGAACCAGTCCCTTCATTGCTGATTTATTCATGAGAACACCTCCCTGAGTTCGATGTTTTAAGGATCTAACCTCCTTTATTACATATATTTTAGCACTATTTTGAGTAAGAGAAAAGCCAGTTAAAAAACTGGCTTTTTTACTTTTGTTACGAGAAATCAATCTGTATATCTAATTTTTCTTCAGGAGTTGGTATATAAACAATAACCGGTCGCTTAACCCCCCTCTTTACAGCTTTCTTCAGAACTTTTTCGGGGTTTCCTCCGTGCGCCACTACAAGACTGTTCCGAAATGAAAGCATGGCCACGTGTTCACCGTCAAACCTATCTGTTTTTAAGATGACCAGAGGTTTGTCTTTTTCAACCTTTATTTCCGTTTCAAATTTTTTTGAAAGCATTGCAAAGAACAAAGCTTTCTTAGGATTTAAAACACCGCAAAACGACATAGAAGGTCCTTTGCCACGAGCCCTTCTAATCTCAGCATGAGCAATAACATATTCTGCACTTCCCTTTTGTAGTTCTTGAAGACTTGTTTTTTTCATTGGCTCCTCCCTGTATGATTTCCACTTTAAAGAACGAAACTTGCACTTATCCTATAAGATGAATGATTATTAGTCAACAAAAAAGCACTCTAGTCTAGAGTGCTTTTTTTATCTGATTTTATTTTTTACCGAAATCTTTTCTTGGAGGTCTTGGCCCACCTCTTCTGTCTCCTCCTGGTCTTGGACCTCTATCTCTTCCACCAGAATTGAATCCACCACCAAATCCACCACCCTCTTGTTTTCCTTTCTCATCTTTCCAGAGGTGTTCATTTTGTGAAAGACCTTTCATGGTTAGATTTACCCTGCCTTGATCATCAACTTCTTTTACTTTTACATAAACCTTATCTCCTTCTTTTACAAAGTCACTTGGTTTCCCTATTCTGTATGGTGCTAGTTCACTTACATGAACCATACCATCTTTTCCAGGAAGTAGTTCAACAAAAGCGCCAAAGTCTAACATCCGGACAACTGTTCCTTCAAACTCTTCACCAGCTTCTATATCACGAACAATATCGTTAATCCATTTAAGGGCTTTAGCAACACCATCAGGTCCAACCCCAGCTACAAATACAGACCCATCATCTTCAATATCGATAGTCACATCACAAGCATCAATTATTTCGTTAATAATTTTCCCACCAGTTCCAATAACCTCACCAATCTTAGATGGATCAATTTTTATGGTCTCTACTCTTGGTGCGTATTGAGAAAGTTCTTTTCTAGGTTCTGAAATCGCTTTATTCATTACATCCAATATTTCAAGCCTTGCTTTATATCCTCGCTCAAGAGCTTCTTTCACAATATCTTTATCAAGACCAATTGATTTTGTATCAAGTTGAATTGCTGTGATACCTTCTGTTGTCCCAGTTACCTTAAAATCCATTCCTCCTTCACCATCTTCAATATCTTGAATGTCAGTCAAAACTGCCCATTCACTCATGTCTTTTGTTGAAGCCATACCAATAGCACAACCAGCGACTGGCCTCTTAATTGGCACACCAGCGTCCATTAAGGTTAGACTTGAAGCACAAGTTGAAGCCATTGATGATGAGCCATTTGACCCTAGAGTCTCAGAAACAACACGAATTGTATATGGAAAATCATCTTTGTTTGGAATAACAGGGTCTAGGGCTTTTTCTGCTAATGCTCCATGACCAATATCTCTTCTTCCAGGTCCTCTAGATGGTCTAGCTTCCCCAACTGAAAATGCAGGAAAATTATAATGGTGCATATATCTCTTTGTAGATTCTCCTTCAATGCTGTCGATAGTTTGTTCCAAGCCAGGACCACCCAAAGTAGTAATAGACATCACCTGAGTCTCTCCTCTGGAGAACAGAGATGTCCCATGAGTCCTTGGTAAGAGACCGACCTCAGAATATAGTGGTCTAATTTGGTCAAAGGCTCTTCCGTCGACCCTCTTTTTATCTTTCAAGACACCCTCAGTGACTGCCGCATCAACATAGCCATCAAGTAGCTTGCCAATTGCCATAGATCTTTTGTCTTTTGGAATATCCTGATCAAAAAGATGTTTGTCTAAATTATGTTTCAAGGCAGCAACTGCAGCTTTTCTCTCTGGTTTTTTGTAATACTCAACATCAAAGATGGTTTTCTTAGTATTTTATTCAAGGAAGGCTTTAGCAATTTCCAAAACCTTTTCATTCTCTGCCTCAGAAACCTTTTCTTCAGCGCTCACTAATTTTTCTTTAGCTTCAATAACTTTTGGCTCAATTTCTGATTTCATTTTTCTGATTAACTCAATAGCTGGCGCCATTGCTTTTTGACCTTCCATTATTGCCTCATACATTATATCTTCTTTCATTTCCTCAGCTCCAGCTTCAATCATCAAAACTCTCTCTTCGGTTCCCGCAACAATCAAATCTAAATTACTTTGCTCTCGCTCTTCATAGGTTGGGTTAAAGACAAAACCACCATTAATCTTCCCAACACGGATCCCGCCAATTGGGCCATTCCAGTTCACACCAGAAATAGCCAACCCAGCAGAAGCAGCCACCAAAGAAACAATATCAAAATCATTTTTCTTATCAACACTCAAAACGGACAGAACCACTTGAATGTCTTTTCTTGAAGATTCATCAAATAAAGGCCTAATTGATCTATCGATCATTCTGCCTGTTAAGATTGATTCGTCTGTCGGTCTTCCTTCTCTCTTGATCCACTTAGAACCTTTAATGATTCCAGCAGCATAAAGTTTTTCTTCGAAGTCAACCATTAGTGGGAAAAAATCAATTCCCTCTCTTTCTGTTTGTGATTCAACCACCGTAGCCAAAACAACCGTATCGCCGTATTGCACGGTTACAGATGCATTTGTCTGTAAGGCAAGTTTGCCTGTTTTGATTGTTAGCGTTCGGCCAAGCCAATCACAAGAATACACTTTTTCGTTGTACATTTTTGTTTAGCTCTGACCAATAAACTGTAGGACTATATAAACTCTTGTATATACAGTACTAAATGTTTACCAGCCAGAAATTAATTTATATTATTATCTACCTAATAAATATTTTTTATCATCACTCAAATCAATAAAGTCATCCGATTCTTCAACTAGCATCCCTGAAGCAGTTTGCCTAAAAGCCATCACTTCCACCAAACATCCTTTATTCTCTTTTAGATATTTAACTAAAGGAACATAATCACCATCGCCTGTTATCAATATAATAACATCTAGGTTTTGTGACAATTTAATCGCATCAACCGTAATCCCAACATCCCAATCTCCTTTTTTAGCACCACCAGCAAAAACCTGCAGGTCTTTCATGTTTACCTCAAAGCCCTGTTTATCAAGCGCTTCGAAAAAGGGGGTCTCTTCGCCTTGCTCTGTCCGAACAACATATGCAATAGCCCTGATTAACTTTCTTCCCGCGACGGCCTCTTTCAAAACTTCTTTGAAATTAACCCTCTTCTTATATAGATTTTTTGCTGAGTGATACATGTTAGAAACATCTACCAACACTCCCACTCTTTGCTCCTTGTGTTTTATCATATTTATATATAAAAGGGGACTTAATAAGTCCCCAATATATTATATTAGTCAGTAACTTTTTCTTCTTCCTTAGCAAGCGCTTCTTCGCTAGCCTTCATTTCTTCTTCTTCTGCTCTTCTTTTTTCTTCTTCATCGTCGATGAATTTTTTTGCAATCTTTAATTTTAGCTTTTTAGCAATATCAACAAAACTTTTCTCATCTTCCTTTTGAAGATATTTAAGAAGTCTTCTTCTCTCACCAACCTTTTTTAGAAGTCCTCTTCTTGAAGAGTGATCATGCTTATGAATCTTCAAGTGATCAGCTAGTTGAGCTATTTCCTCAGTCAAGATAGCAATCTGAACCTGAGTAGAGCCTGTATCACCATCGTGAACACGGAATTTTTTAATAATTCTTTGCTTTACGTTTTTTTCTAACATTTTCTTTTCGCCATACCGAGAAACGGGCATTGCCCAAAAACCAAGAATGGCACTTATTTATTATTAACTTACCAAAAAAGAATAACACAATTAAATATTTATTGCAATACCTTGGATATGCATTATTTCTATCAATTTTGTTGACTTTTTTAGATTTTAATGTTAATTTATAAATATACTTAGTTCTTTCTAACCTTTACATAACGGAGGGCGACATGAAAGCCAGAATTTTTTCAATCCTTTTACTCCTTCTCTCAATGGCAATGCTGTTTTTTTCACTTTCTCATGACATCAAGCCACTTTTCAATTTCTCCCTTTTCCTCGGGACCTTATCATTTGTCCCAATCATTCTTTCGTTCTCCTTTGCAGGTCATGATGCCTCGTTCTAGAGGTGCCCCATTTCAAAATTTCAAGCCACTCAACGAGTGGCTTTTTTCTTGACTTTTTTTTGGTATTTTGTTATTTTATTTCTATCATTAGAGAAATGTCTCGTTTGCGGACATTTTTATTTTGACCAATGCACCGGTAGCTCAGCTGGATAGAGCAACGGCCTTCTAAGCCGTAGGTCACAGGTTCGAATCCTGTCCGGTGCACATAAATATTTTTCAATTTGTTTGAATAAATATTTTTGAGTGCCCGATAGATGAGAACCTGTATTGTGATAAATGTACGATAATTCAAAAACACTGCTTCTAGGCAAAAATTTCGAAAATTGTACAAACATTTACGATTTGGTTGTTAGGGTTTAACCCTTTCTAATCCTGTCCGGTGCACATAATTCTTTAGAATTATATACATGGTGACTGTAGCTCAGTTGGTTAGAGCATCGGTTTGTGGTACCGAGGGTCGAGGGTTCAAATCCCTTCAGTCACCCATAGGTGAAAAGACGAGCTTTCAGGCTCGTTTTTTCTTTTGTATAAAACCTCAAATGGGGTTTGCCAGTCAAATTTTCCAATAA
>PKTH01000001.1 GCA_002869265.1 Candidatus Parcubacteria bacterium | reverse complement strand
ATAAAAATATCCAGAATTGATAATTGTATCAATATCAAAAACACTTACTAAAATCTTGTTATAATCTAAATTTTCCTTATCAACCAACTCCTCTCTAACCACCTTAGCTGCCCAAGCTTGGTTTGAGCCCTTCCCCTTGAGCTCACCTTCTATCCCGTCGGGGTGGACTGAAATGATAAAATTTCTAAACAAATGACCAAATTCTTTTTTGGCCTGCTCAGCGTTTTTCAAGGCTTGTTCGCCCCCTCTTTCTTCTACCGCGTAAACAATAATCATTTTATCTTTTGGAAATGAATCTTGAATAATCGCACTAAGAGTTGGTCTAATTATTTCCATCCCCTCGTTGTAGGTTGGAAGAACAACCATGTTGTATATATCTGTCCATCTATATTTATACTTCAAGGGTATATCGGAAATTTTCTTATAATCTTTCTTCACTTCTTTATATTTGCCATAATAGACATCTAACTCCTTGCATTTCTCAGCCCAATTTATTTTCATGTTTTTTTGCATCTTCCTATAAGCGACTATTAGATACACTCCTAGAAAAAACACAAGCAGAAGCCAATAAACATCAAAAGCAATCAAAAAGAACGCAACTCCAACAGGTTGAAAATATGACAAAATTATCAAACCGATCAATGTCGCCCAAGACAAAATAGCTGGTAACATTTCCAGCTTTCTGTAAAATTTTCTTTCTGATCCTTCTAGGTCAGTTGCTTTTCCAATTTTTAAATAATCCATGTTTACTACTATAAAAACGCCCCTCCTCCCTGGGGGATTTATTCTTATCTAAGGTTATAATAAAATACAGACTTTGTCTAATGTAAGAACTTATTTAAAGACTACCAGTCTATCTTCCTCCAAATCTTCGTCGTCATCATTTTCAATTTTTTTGTCTTCTTTTGGTTTATCTTTCTTGTTGATTTTATTATTCTTTTTCGGCTCTTTTTTCTTCCCACTAAAATCCACTGCTCCCATGCCCATAGCATCACTCAATGATATCTCTTTCACTTTCGGTTTCTCCTGTTCTGCTTTTTCTAATCTCTCCAGCTCTTTCTTTTTAGCTAACTTTCTTTCCTCTAGATCGTTTCTTTTCTCTGTCTTAGCAACAGTTAAACACTGTCTACAGTATATTGGCCTAACGCCATCAGGAACAAAAGAAATTTTAGTTGTTTCTCCGCAACGAGCACAAACGGCTTCATTTTTATATATATCATCTGCCCTTTTTGGTTCATAGTTTGTCTGAGCTTGTTTTGATTGACCTCCCTGAGCACTACCATTCACTATTACAGAATTGAAAGAATTATCTGAACCGGATCTTTGATTGGCTTGGCCTCTTGGAGCGAATTGCTGATTTGGTTTTTTTGCTTTAGAGTTTCTGTTCTGCAATATAACCTCTTCAACATTTGAATGCCATAGGTTTATTTTTTCTTCAACAATCTCTTTTTTCTGAGCATATCTCTCTCGACTAACACTTATCACTTTATCAACGTTACCTGTTTTTTCTGCCTCAGTTTTCGGTGGTAAGCCCCGAGCCGAAAATGGGTCAGAGGCAATACCGTCTATCATTAACTTTAAATAGAATTCGTACTTAGGTAGGTTTACAATATCTTCTTCTGTAAATATAGGTGAGAATTCTCTAACCAAGTCTTCAGCATCAGCGGCCCCAACTCTAAAAACTATCATGGTTCCAACGTTTCCAAAAACCGCGGGCTTAACTGTTTCTGATAGTTGTTCAACATATTGATGAGCAAGAGTTAAATTAAGCCTGTATTTTCTAGCCTCTGAAAGAATGTTTGCAAAAGAATCAGAAGTAAAATTCTGAAACTCATCAACATAGAGATAGAAATCCTTTCTGTCTCTCTCGTCGATATCTACCCTGCTCATTGCCGCTAATTGAATCTTGGTAATCATCATAGCACCCAGAAGTTGTGAATTGTCTTCCCCAATTCTACCCTTACTGAGATTGAGAATTAAAATTTTTCCTTCGTCCATTATACTTCTCATATCGATAGAAGACTTAACCTGGCCGACAATATTTCTCACAAGTGAACTCGACAGGAACTGACCAACTTTATTCTGAATAGGAGAAACAGCTTCTGAGGCAAATTTATCAGCATAGCCAGCAAATTCATTTACCCAAAAAGCTCTAACAACTGGATCAGTAATTTTCTCAACGACCTTTGCTCTAAAAGTCTTATCAGAAAGCATTCTAGTAACGGCCAAAAGTGTAGAGCCTGGATAATCAAGAATAGCTAAGATTGCATTTCTTAAAATATACTCCAAACGAGGTCCCCAAGAATCTGCCCAAAGTTTTTGAAAAACACCAATTAAGCCAGAGGCAACTAAATGTCTCAAGTGAGGCTCTACCTGCTCAACCACGTTGAAGGCAATTGGGTTGTCCATGTCTGCTGGATTAAAATAAACAACATCGTTAATTCTATCTGCTGGAATGTACTCTATAATTTTCTCTGCCAAATCTCCATGAGGATCTACGACAGCGACCCCTTTCCCAGCCCAAATATCATCAATAATCATGTTCTCAAGCACAGTAGACTTCCCCATACCAGTTTTTCCAATCAAATACATATGACGTCTACGGTCATCTTCTTTTATGCCAAACTTTCTATACTTATTCCGAAAGTTTGTT
>PKTH01000005.1 GCA_002869265.1 Candidatus Parcubacteria bacterium | reverse complement strand
TTATTCTGAGGCCCTCATGACTCATTAATCTTGAATTATCATGAGCCGAGTTGGAAACCCCGGGAGTAGCGATAGCGAATCCCGGGGAGGAGGTCATTTATTTAGGGGGCGTGCGGGAGACTTGGCCAGAATACGGCTATGGCAAGCAGAAGAGCCATTCCTATCACACAAATCGCTATGGCTGCGTAGTTACCTGAAAGATTTCGGTCGCTTCGTCCTTGATTTTGGTTTATGTCATGGGGCATGACCAAATCCTCCTTTATTAATAGCCCTTTTTCCTTTGCTTTTGTACCGGGACAATTGCCAACATTTTATGATCCAGGTGATAAGAAGGGGTATTAAGAAAAACACCTGCTTGAAACATATAAAAAGGACAAAAGAAAGGATGTTAAGAAAACCACCAAGATCATCTGCCATTAAAAGGGCGACCCCAGTGGCAAAAAGGAAAATAGAGAAATCTGGAACAGGAGAAAAGAGATAGGACAAGCCGCCAATGAAAATAAGTAAACCACCCAAAAAGAGCTGGAGATAAAACGAAGAAAAGGTGTAGAAGAATATTCTGAACATAAGAACCTCCCTTGAAAGGTATTTAAAAGAACTGATAAATTACCAAGAGGATAACAGTAAAAATAGTTTTTGTAAAGTAAAAACTTCTTGATTTTTTCAGGGAATCGTGGTAAATTCTTAGAAGAAAACTTATGGCAAAACAATAAATCATGCTATAGGTTTTTTATTTAGGAAATAATTTTTAATATATGAGTGGACATTCCAAGTGGTCAACAATAAAAAGAGCTAAAGGAGCAAAGGATGCTAAAAGAAGTGCGGTTTTTACTAAGTTGGCAAAAATTATCACAATCGCAGCTCGTGACAAGGGAGGGGATATGGATATGAATTTTTCTCTAAGAATGGCAGTAGACAAGGCAAAGGCTGCAAACATGCCAAAGGATAACATTGAAAAAGCTATAAAAAGAGGGACCGGGGAACTAGAGGGTGGCCAGATTGAAGAGCTGATTTATGAAGGAATTGGACCGATCAATTCCCAGTTTGTTTTAAAAGTGTTAACTGATAACAAAAATAGAAGTGCTGCTAACATTAGACATCTTTTTTCAAAAGGAGGTGGTTCATTGGGTTCTGTAATGTGGAATTTTGAAATAAAAGGAGTGATAATGGTTTTGAAGGAGTCTATTCCAGGTGAAAAGCTGTCAGAAGATATGGAACTTGAATTGATAGATGCAGGCGCCCTGGACATAAGTCACGAGGACGAAGGATTTACTATATATACAGAGGTGGCTGATTTGGCAAAGGTTAAAAGTTATTTAGAAGATAAAAACATTACTACAGAGTCTGCCGATATAGAATACGTTGCGAAGGATAGCCTTGATGTTCCGAAAGAAGATGAGGTCAAAGTTGAAAACTTTATAGAGTCGTTAGAAGACGATGAAGATGTGTCTGATTACTATACTAATTTAAATATCTAAATGATAATTTTAGGAATTGATCCGGGGATTGCCGACACTGGCTATGGGATTATAGAGATCAATAAAGATGGTTCCCTAAAATGTCTTGATTACGGTTCCATAAAAACTAGCGCCAAAGATCCATTAGTTAATAGAATAGAAGAGTTGTTTTTAGAACTAAACGCTTTAATTAAAAAATATAAACCAGGAATTATTGGAGTGGAGGAATTGTTTTTTAATAAAAACGTAAAAACTGCCCTTATCGTGGGTCAAGCTAGGGGAGTCGTTTTGTTGGCAGCCAAGATGAGTGGAGCTAGATTGGTTGAGTTTACCCCCCTGCAAGTAAAACAGGCAGTTTCAACATATGGAAGAGCCAACAAGGCTCAGGTTCAAAGAATGGTTAAAATGATTTTAAATTTAAAAGAGGTTCCCAGGCCAGATGATGCGGCCGACGCTCTTGCTGTTGCAATTTGTGCTTCTAATACTAACAATATATGTCAAAAAAATTAAAAATAGTTTCAATATCTTCAGAAATTGCACCATTTGCAAAAACGGGTGGATTGGCTGATGTTGCTAGAAGCTTGCCCAAGGCTCTTAATAGATTGGGGCACGATATCATTTCTATAACCCCTCTCTATGGCCAAGTTATTAGCAAGAAGGAACATAATCTAAAATTGGTATATGAAGACGTTGATGTAAAGCTAAATTCCAAAGAATCAGTAAAAATAAATTATTGGAAAGGTTATTTAATGGAAGACTCACCTGTTTATTTTATTGAGGCAAAAAAATATTTTTCTAAAAGAAAATCTCTTTATGGCTCTAGCCATGAAAACGCACGTTTTCTTGTTTTTAATGTAGCGGCCCTGAAGTTAATCTCACTTTTAAAGTTTGAAGCAGATATTGTTCATTGTCACGACTGGCAAACGGGCTTAATCCCCCACTTCTTAAAAACTGATTTTAGATATTCAAAAACACTCAGAAAGGCTAAAACTGTTTTTACTATTCATAATTTAGTTTTTCAGTTTGGACAAAACTGGTGGGAGGTTGCTCCAGAAAATAAAGATTTTGGAAAAGGGAAGATTCCACATACCGATGACCCAAGAATAGAATTTATTAATTTCGCCAAAAGAGGAATACTCTCAGCGGATATTATTAATACAGTTTCGGAACAATACAGAGATGAAATAATTACCAAAAAATTTGGGCAAGATTTGCATAGGATTTTAAAAAATAGAGAAGATCGTGTTTTTGTAATAGTTAACGGAATTGATTATAATTCTTATAGTCCCGCAAATGACAAAGGGCTTGCAAAAGGGTACACCTTTTCAAAAATACATAGAAAAAAACTCAATAAAGAGTTTCTTCAAAAAAGGCTAGGCTTTCCAGTTGACCCTAACATACCCATGCTTTGTTCGACTTCCAGAGTTACCTTTCAGAAAGGCTTTGAGCTAATAAACAATTTGATTGAACCAATTATTAGACAAGATGTTCAATTAGTTATTTTGGGTGATGGAGACAAGGGTTATATTTCTACCTTAAAAAAGTTCAATAAAAAATATCCCAAAAAAATAATTTGGATACCTTTTTCTGGAAACAGAAAAATGGAAACTTTAATCTATGCGGCTTCAGATATGTTTCTATTGCCCTCTCATCATGAACCATGTGGAATTAATCAGCTTATAGCAATGAGATATGGTTGTATACCGATTGTCAGAAAAGTTGGGGGGCTTCATAATACAGTTGAAGACTATAATCCCCAAAAGAAGAATGGAACAGGGTTTGTCTTTAATTCTTTTACAGAACTTTCTTTTTACGCTGCTATCATAAGAGCTCTTGAGACATTTAAGTACAAAGAACATTGGAGAAACCTAGTTTCTAGAGCGATGAAGAATTCAAGTAGCTGGGAAATCCCCGCCAAAAAATATGTTGCTCTTTATAATAAAGTTATTAAAATGAATGGAAAAAAATAATATGAAATGGATAAATTTTTTGCACTTATACCAACCTGCAAATACCGAGTCTTTTAATATAAGTGAGGCTAATGAAAAAAGTTATAAACGAATTTTTAGGGCCTTGGAAGAAAATGAAAATATAGTTTTTACATTTAATGTTGCTGGATGTTTGATTATGCGATGGGAAGAGATGGCAGAATTTGAACTAATAAAAAGATTGGTCTCTTTGGTTAAGAAGGGTCGTGTCGAGATAACCGGGACAGCAATGTACCATCCAATATTGCCCCTGATTCCTGAAGAGGAGGTCATAAGACAAATAGATGAAAATGAAGAGATATTAAAAAAACACTTTGGGTCTGACTTTAAGCCAAAAGGTTTTTTCTTGCCTGAGATGGCCTACAGCCCAGAGGTGGCAAAAATTATTTACAGTAAAGGATATAAATGGATTATTGTTGATGAAATAATTCACAATGGAAAGCTAAACCAACTAGACGTTACGAAGGTATATGAAGATAAAAATAGCGGTTTAATACTTGTTCCAAGAGCTAGAACAGAATCAAATACATATGTTCCTCAAAAAATAGCAAAATTATTAAAAGAAGGTAAGACAGAAACAATAATCACAGCCAGCGATGCTGAGCTTTATGGCTTGAGGCATATAGACCACACTGCCGAATTTGAAAAACTTTTAAGAGCTGGTGGTTTTGAAACGCAGAGTATTTCAGATTTTATTTCAGAGCAAAAAGATATCAAAAAAATAGACACAGTAGCAGGTAACTGGAACGCTTCAGAGGAAGAGATAGCTGATGGCCAGCCTTTTTATGTTTGGTACAACAGGAAAAACAAAATCCAAATGAAGCTTTGGGAAATGCAAAGGCTTGTTTATAAAACTGTTTATGAATATCAGGATGACGAAAACTTTAAATGGGCCAGGTGGCATTTGGTTCGTGGTCTGATTAGTTGTAATTATTGGTGGGCCAGTGAAAAGGACTTTCAGCTTTTTTCTGGAGTGACCTGGAACCCAGATGAAATTGAGAGGGGTATAAGCGATCTAACAAGAGCTGTTAGGTCTATCTCAAATGAAAAGACAAAAAACATTAAAATAAAAGTAGAAAAAATGGCTGGTGATGTTAGATTCCGTGTTTGGCAAAGACACTGGAAGACCCATTGGAAATAAAGATATGAACAAAATAAGCCCCTTGTTTGACAAGAAATTTGTTGAACCATTTTTTAAAGAAAAAATTGCTCCGTTTTATCCGGAATTTAGTACAATCAAAAAAATCAAGATAATTGCTCATAAAAAAGGAGTTTGGGGGAAAAAGCATTATCATGTTGTTTTGGAATACAAAACAAGCTTTGTGAAAAAAGAAGATGGTAAGACGAAAACAATTTCTATTTTTTGTGCTGCGCACGATTCAGAGCCTAGAAAAAATGTCCACACTGTATTGAAATATCTATGGAAAAACAGTTTTTCAGAAGGAGAACTTTTGGTCCCCAAGCCACTTTTCTATAGTGCAAAGTTTAGAGGGACATTTTATCAGGGACTTGAGGGAAGTCATCTATATTCTTATATTAGAAAAAAAGATAAAAAGATGGTTGAAGAGATTATTCCTCAGGCGGCAGCCTGGTTTGCAAAACTACATTCACTACCCATTAAAAAAGCAAAAAACTTTAACCAAGAAAATAGCCGCATTAAAACTGTTGTCCCAGGAGTAAAAAATACTTATGAAATTATAAAAGACAGATACCCGAAGTATTTGTATATTTATAAAAAAGCTTATGGACATTTTATTAAAAAGGAAGAAAGCTTTTTAAAAAGAAAAAACTGTGATATAAGCCTTGTTCATGGAGATGCTCATCCAGAGAATGTTATAAAAATATCAAAGAAGAAAATTGGCGTGATAGATTTCGCTGATCTATGCTTATCTGATCCAGCAAGAGATCTGGGGACTTTTTTGCAACAACTAGACTATATGGCGATGAGAAAAATTGCTGACAGGAAATATGTAAATAAAATAAAAAAACTATTTTTGGATTCTTACTTTAAAAATGCTAATATAGAGTATACAGAGGGCTTACAGGAGAGAATCCAAATGTATTATAATTGGACGCTCCTCAGAACAGCAACCTACTTTCTATTGCGTGTTCCCTCCGAGCCGAAAAGGGCCCTGGTTCTTCTTAAACAAATAAAGAGAAGGCTTAATATAAAAAAATAAAAATTATGCGAATTGATTTGCAGTTTCATTCAACATATTCTGATGGGCAACTTACGCCTACAGCAGTAGCAAACTTTGCTTATTCAAAAAAGATTGCGGTAGCCGCTCTAACAGACCACAATAGCGTGGCTGGGATAGAAGAATTTAGAGCAGCTTGTCTTAAGCGTGGGATAAAGCCAGTAGTAGGTCTAGAGCTATATGTTAGACTTGGACACAGAAAATTTAATTTACTTTGGTATAATTTTAACGAAGCTCATCCAGAGCTTCATGCCCTATTAAGAGAAACCCAAATTAGAAGAAGAGCAAATGTTAGAAGAATTTTAAACAATGGAATTCATCAAAGAGGAATTGAACTGAATGTTGAGAAGATGCTAGATAAACACAATCATTATGTTCCCATTAATGGCATAATTTATGCAATGAGAAAATCAAAAAAAAATCGCCAAATTTTCAAAGAAGATATTGGGATAGAGAATCCTCGAGAGGAAGAGATAATGTTTGAATATTTAAAAAATAAAAAATACGGTATTTTAAATGAAAGTTATTTGGATATAAAAAGAGTTGTAGAATTAAGAGGAAAGATTGGTGGACAGCTTGTTATAAATCACCCTGGTAAAAGTTCACATTTAACCAAAGATCAATTTGCTAGATTAAAAAAAATGGGCATAGACGGCGTAGAGGTTTTGTCACCCCATCATTCTTTAGGAGCGGTGATGTACTATCAACATATCGCTAAGGAATTTGATTTTTTAGAAACTGGCGGGTCAGATTTTCATATATTCGAGGGAGGACATTCTCGAATTCAGCATTCTTGGGATTATTTTAAAATTGATTCAAAATTTTTAAAGAAAATTGAAAAAATAATAGGTAAATAAAAAACCCCGACTATATTCAGTCGGGGTGTTTTGAGAAGAGAGGGGAAGGTTACTTGTCGATTTTGAGAGGGTTTTTGAGAAATTCTATTGCAAGTTCATTCGAACCTTTGAGAAAGCGGCAGCCAATGAGTTGGGTGGTGTTGGGGAAGTCGACACTTTGGATGACAACGCAGGGCTTTTTACCCAGGCTGGTTTTGCAAAGTTTGGCGGTGTCGCCCATTATGATGACGGGCCCCGACATAAGGGTTCTGAGGGTTGGTGGAATGTGTGAGGCGTTTTGCCTAACCATGTCCACCTTGATCTCGGCCAATAGTTGGTCCGTCTTTTCTTTCGGCTGATTTTTTTCTACTGGCATTGAATTACAGACTGCAGGTGACATACGGGTTTCCTTTCCTTTTCATGTGGTTAAAAGAACAATGCTAAAAGATAATAAAAAGATAGCATAATTCATGCTATTAGTCAAGATAAAAAAATGTTTAAAGATATAAAAAAAGAAGCATATGAGAAGTCAGTAGAACTGCTTATAAACAACTCTACAAAATATGGAGTTATGGCTTCTAGCCCAACAAATAAGAACAAAAATACCTTTTATATTAATATTTTTGGACGAGACGCGAGTATTTGTTCTCTGGGTATGGTTTCTAGCGGAGACAGGAGACTGCTTGATCTTGCCAGGAGAAGCATTATTACTCTCGCTAATCATCAAACTGATTTGGGTCAAATACCCTCGTCTGTTAGTCCGGAGGGAGACAATGAGCATTTTTATTACCTAGGAAGTATTGATTCAACTCTTTGGTGGTTAATTGCAGTTGATTTTTATGATCGATATTCTTCTGATAAAGAGCTAAAGAAAAAATTAGAAAAGAAAATTCAAAAAGCTCTAAAGTGGTTAAGCTATCAGGATACAAACAATGACGGACTTTTAGAACAAGGAGAATCTTGCGACTGGGCTGATTACTTACCAAATAACGGAATTGTTTTATACACAAATGTTTTGTGGTATAGAGTTTTGAATCTTTATGGAATGAACGACGAAGCAAACTTGGTGTTTGATGGACTTAATAATATTTTTCTTCCCCACGAAGCAGACGAAAAAAAATCAATATATTTACAAAAAGAAAAATACAGGATTAAGGCCCTAAATATTCTTAGAGAAGATGTGGATATTTATCCATATTATCTTCATTATATAAGTTATCGTTATGCTTCTGATAGGTGTGATGTTTATGCAAATCTTTTAGCGATTCTTTTTGGGGTGTCTGAGAAAAAACGCTCGGAAGCTATTGTAAGACTAATTGAAGCTGAGCGCGCGGGAAAAAGAACGCCAGTGCAGGTTTTGTTTCCAGCTATAACAAAAAGAGATAAAGACTATAGAGAGTATCTAAAAGAAAGACCAAGTCTAAATAAAGCAGGCTCATATCAGAATGGAGGAATTTGGCCTTATGTGGGTGGTTTTTGGGTGATTGCTCTAAATATGATAGGACAAAAATCAATAGCCAGAAAAGAACTTAGGAGGCTAGCTGAATTAAATAAGAAAAACAATTGGGGTTTCAATGAGTGGTTTGAAGCAAGGAGCGGTAAAGCCTCTGGTATGGTTGGGCAGTCCTGGAATGCAGCCATGTATATAATGGCCTATAATTATTTAGAAGGAAAAATAAAACTTTAGTATGAAACATCATTTGATATTTGAAGGAGCTGAGCTTTCAGGAAAAAGCTGGATAATGTCTCAGATTTATAATTATTTAGAGCCTAAATACAATGAAGGAGGTAAAACTCTAGATGGTTGTTTGTGGTTTAATGCTGATAATGGAATTTTTGGAACTAAATATGGCCAAAAAATTCTTCCGTCATTTCTAGAGATGTTTAAAAATTTAAGAGATAAAAATATAATTGTAGAAAAATTTCATTTAGCAGACAAGATATATAATAAGCTTCACAACGACACAAAACTTGATTATTCAGAGATAGATTCAGAGCTTTTAAAAGAGGGTTTTAAAATAATTTTAATCACTTTTCCAGAGGATGTAGAGCTGTTGAAAAAAAGAATTGAAGACAGGCTAAATTTGTATCCGCACTATAAAAGAATTCTTCAAGCTCCAGAATGGTATATCAAACAACAAAGAGAATATTTATTAGAACTAAAGAAATCTAAACTTCCACATCTGATTGTTCAAACTGAACAGTTGCCCGATCAGAAAAAAATAGATGAGATTTTAAATTGGATTGGAGAATAAAAATATGTCTGAAAAAAAAATAAAAATACTCATGGCCGCAGCAGAGCTAGCCCCTTTTGCCAAAGAAGGAGGCTTAGCAGACGTGACGGGGAGTCTACCACAAGCAATTAAAAAAAGGGGGCATGATGTAAGAGTTATAATGCCCAAGTATGGCTTGGTAGATGAAAAGAAATATAAACTTAAAAAAACAATAAAAAATTTAGAGATAAAATCTGGTCGCCTTAAGGAAAAAATAAATATTTGGGAAGGCTATATCCCCAAAAGTAAGGTTCTGGTGTATTTTGTAGAAAATAGTAAATATTTTAGATTTAAAAATGTTTATCATACAAAGCTAGATATAAATAAAAGATTTTTTTTCTTTGCAACTGCGGTAATTCAGTCTCTAGAGAGCATAGATTTTATCCCAGATGTCTTGCATTGTCATGATTATCATACAGCCATTCTAACGGACTTGGTTAAAAGCTCAAAAAACGAAAAAATAAGAAATATAAAAACCCTTTTGACTATTCACAACCTTAAATATCAAGGGAAAACCGGCATAAGAACCTTAAGTATAGCCAACCTTAAGAAAAAAAGCTTAAAAACCCTTGAAAAAGACTCTCAAGACGGAGATATAAACTCAATGGTCCAGGGAATATTAAATGCTGATATCATAAACACGGTAAGTAGAACCTATGCTAAGGAGATATTAACCAAAGAATATGCGCCACACTTGGATAATATTCTAAAAAAAAGAAAGAAGGATTTATTCGGAATAGTTAATGGTATAAACACAGAGCTTTTTGATCCAAAAACCGATCAAAACATTAAGTATAATTTTTCAGAAAAAACCCTTAAAAGAAAAGCTTTAAACAAACTAGATCTTCAAAAAAAACTAGGATTAGAGCAAAACAAGAATATTCCAATGATTGGACTAGTGTCTAGGTTAGTTTGGCAAAAGGGCCTAGACTTAATCGATGAAAGTTTTTTGGATCTAGATTGTCAGTTTGTATTTTTAGGGCTTGGGAGCAAAGAAGATGAACAAAGGCTTAAAAATCTTGCCAAGAAAAAGCCAAAAATGATAAGCACAAACATAAAGTTTTCGCTAAAATTAGCACAAAAAATCTATGCTAGTTCTGACATGTTTTTAATGCCCTCTCGCTTTGAGCCTTGTGGTCTCGGGCAAATGATTGCTATGCGCTATGGCACAGTCCCTATAGTTAGAAAAACAGGAGGTTTAGCTGATACAGTAAATTCAAAACTTGGCTTTTCCTTTTCTATCTATGAACCAGGGGTCCTTTTTGCGACTATTGAGAAAGCGATAAAGACATATGCCAATAAAGACAAATGGCTAAAAATGAGTAAAAACTGCATTAATAAGGATTTTTCATGGGACAAATCGGCAGATGAATATCTGAGATTATATAAAAAAGCAATTAGAAAATAGAATTAAAAAAGAGCAAACTGCTCTTTTTTGTTTAATATTAGATAAAAATAAAATGTTTTAAAACTTATCCCCAATTGACAAAATCTCCTATATTTGATATGATGTAATTACAAACAAAAATAAAAACAAAATAGAATGATTAGCTCACAAGTAGCGTCTGATTATAGTGGTGTTAAAATAGGCCACATTAATTGGAAGCACTACAATACAATTAAAAAGAAAGCAATGGAGCAGGAGTTCAGTTGGTCTGGACTCGTACTTAGTTTGTCCATTGCTTTTTTTGTTGTCATAGGCTCAGCTTTTCTTCTATCTAGTTTTTATTCAGTTGTTGAAGTGAATAGTCTAGATTTTACGCAATCTGAGAAAATATACTTTGAGTCAGCCCAAACTACTGAGTTAAGTGATTCTAGTTATTTAAGAAATTTTATTTAGATTAGGGGAAAGTTTTTATTTGAAAATTTTCCTATGATCTAAAATAAGAAAGATCATAAAAATTTAGTCTAAAATAGACTAAAACGATTGCTCTTTAAAAAATAATGAGCTAAGCAAAAAAGGAACTAGCAAGGTAAATTTTTTACTTAGCTCTCACACATGATTCATCGTCTTTGCGGCGGTGGGTCGTGCATGGGGATTTAAAATGTTAGGGTTTTAAACTTTAGCGTTTCCAAGATGCCGCCGGACTCAAATGGCGGCATTTTTGGTATTAAATAATTTTTGATACAATAGTGGTGATGAAGATAAAAATATTTTTACTTTTACTTTTAATTTTTTTCTCTAATCCGGCCTCGGCAGCAATAGAGAATATAGAAAATGCTGGTTTTGTTCCCGGCCCGATTTGGTTTTCTAAATACCCAGTTTTCGTTGATGATGAGGTTAAAATATTTACTGCCCTGTATAATAACAGTCAATACAACATTTCAGCTGAGCTGCATTTCTTTAATAATGAAAAGCAAATTGGCAAAACAAATATAGAGCTACCAGCAGGGTCGGGCACACAAGATGTTTCAATTGAGTGGGTGGCCGAAAAGGGTGATATAGAAATTAGCGCTGAAATAAAAAATGTTTCAGCAGTAAACTCCCAAGATGAGGTCGTGGAACAAATTGATTTTTCAGATACACAAGTGGCTAAAAGTAAGGTGTTCATTGATAGTGATAACGATGAAGATGGTATTGGTAACGTAGACGATGACGATGATGACAATGACGGGGTTTCAGATCTTGATGAAATTGCTGAAGGCTCTGACCCCTTTATGGTGGATCATGTCATTAGCACTTCTTCTGATAAGAGTAATGAGATAGAGCTTAGTAATGATCAGACCGTCGAAAAAATGAGTGACAAATTAGACCAGTCTGTAGTTGGTTTTTTGAATAAGGTGACTAATAACAAAATTGACCAGATTGTAGATAGTATTGGTGGAGAGAAGATAGATTATTTATCTGAGAAAAAAGAAGAAATAGAGAATAGGCTAGGCACTTCAGGGCAAAAGCTAGATACAATAAAATCACAACAGAGCGTCTTGGATGGTCAAGAGCATAGCCCTAGAGAGCTTAAGGAGTTAGAGGCCAAAAGCAAGATGAGCATCTTTTTTTCCAATATCTTGCCTAAAGCATATTTGTTTTTTCTAAGTATTCTAATATTTCTTCTAAAACACCCGTTTTTTCTATTTATCGCAATCTTTTTTCTAATTTTTATTGTCATCAAGAGAATATTTAAATTTTATACAGGTTGAATATTATCAAAAGTCCCCACACTCAATTACCCGCCTGGCGGGTTTTTTGTTTTATAGACTAGCTTTGTAAGGATTGGCTCTTTGTAGTATAATGTTAATATCATTTAGTAACCAAGGTTACCTTTTTTATTGTAATTAAACAATGTATTTAGAGAAATTAACAGTTCAGGGATTTAAATCGTTCGCAAACAAAAACGAACTTGTTTTTGTTGGAATGCTTGATAAAACCAAAAGAGGCCTAACAGCTGTTGTTGGACCAAATGGCTCTGGCAAATCAAACGTGGCTGATGCTATTCGCTGGGCTCTTGGGGAGCAGAGCATGAAGTCTTTGCGTGGTAAAAAAAGCGAAGATGTTATATTCTCTGGATCAGACAAAAAGGGAAAACTAGGAATGGCAGAAGTATCTCTTCATTTAAATAATGAAGACAAGAAGGCGCCAATTGATTATTCTCAATTAGTATTAACAAGAAGGCTGTATAGAAATGGAGATAGTGAATATCTGATAAACAATGCTCGGGTTAGATTATCCGATGTTCAAATGCTTTTGGCTAAGGCAAAGTTTGGCCAAAAAACATATTCAGTAATCGGACAAGGAACTGTTGAGGGCTTTCTGAACTCTTCTTTGGCAGAGCGGAAGGAGTTTTTCGATGAAGCTACTGGTGTTAAACAGTTTCAAATAAAAAGAGACGAGGCTCTAAATAAATTGAGAGCCAGCTATGACAACTTAAATCAGGCTGAGATGCTTTTAGTAGAAATAGAACCCAGGTTAAAGAGTCTTACCAGACAGGTTAATAAAATTCAGAGGAAGGAAGAGCTTGAAAAGGAGTTAAGGGCTATGCGTCTTGTTTACTATAGAAAGGTTTGGCACACAATAAATGATGAATTTTCTTCATATAATAAACAGTATTTAGAAGTAGAGAAAGAAAAGAGCAGTCAGGATGAGTCGATGAAAAAACTAAATAAAGATCTAGAGGTTTTGGAGGCTGAAAATACTGTCAGTGAAGAGTTTAATCAATTGCAAAGAGAACTGAATAGACTTCAAGTTGAAAAAAATAATTTAAATAAAAAAATAGCTAGATTAGAAGCTGAAAATGAAGTAGACCTTGAATCTCGTGGCCAATTTGATTTGTCGTTTTTGACCGGGAAAGCATCAGACTTAAAAAAAGAATCAGAGGCAATTTTAGAAGAGATAGAGCAGATTGAGAGTGAAATTCAAAAAGAGGGTGCTGGCCTGGGGGAGCTAAATAATAAAAAACAAAACTTAGATCAAAGGGTGTCTGAAATAAATTCAAAAATGTTTTCTTCTTCATCTTCAAATAAAAACAAGGGAAGTGAAGAAATGAAGGCAGTGATTAGTTTGGCCATTAGTGATCTAAAGGAGGCTGAGACTTCTGATGATATAAAAAAAATAAAGGAAATAATTTCAAAGACTAGAACAGAGTTAAAAAAACTCTCTTCCGATGAAAATGATGACGAAGAGTATCAGAAATTTTTAGCAGAGGCTGAGGCCATGATTAAACTGTATTCTGAAGAAAAGGAAAATGTTTTAACTGAAATTTCAAAAATAAATCTAGCCGTTGCTTCAAAAAGGGAGCGCCTAAACCTAAAAAAGGAAAACCTAAATCAAGTTAAAGAGGAAGAGGTTCAAGTTAAGGAAAGACTAGAACAAAGTGCTAATAAGATGACTAAGTCTGAAATAATTGAGGGGCTTGAAAAAAACAACAAAGAGTTGGGCCAGGTTGATAAAAAAATATCTGATGTAAAGTTGAAAATTGAAAATATTTCTAGAGCTGAAGAAGAAAAAAGAAGCAGGCTTTTTAGTCTACAAAGGAATATTCAAGCACTACAAAATGAGATAAACATTGTAAATAATAAGCTAAACGACATAAAAGTAAACTCCACCAGGAGAGAGACTAAATTGGAAGACTTGGAGATTGAAATCAGACAAGATCTCGGTGGTATGAGAGAGGTTAGGGATAAAAGAGAAGAGGGAGAAGTAAACTTGGAGGAGTTAAAAGAAAAAATAAGAAACATCAAAAAGCATTTAGAGCATATTGGAGGAATTGATCCTGAAGTTGAGAACGAATATATTAATACGAAAGAGAGATATGACTTTATCTCGGGACAAGTTAAATATCTTGTTGAGACAATCCATTCGTTAGAAAAAATAATCAAAGAACTTGATTTAACCATAAAGGAAATATTCGATAAAGAATTTAAAATAATCCAGTCAAAATTTGAAGAGTATTTTAAAATTTTGTTTAATGGTGGGAAAGCAAAGATTATTAAGGTGATGGACAAGGATGAGGATAAAGAAGAGTCTGAAAAAACCGAAGAAAACAAAGAAGAAAATAAAAAGGCTTTTCAGTCTGCGATAGATGTAAAGAAAATAAAATTTCTACAAAAACACAACGCAACTGGACTAGCCGGAATAGAAATACAAGCTACTCCGCCCGGTAAAAAGATTTCTTCTATTTCTATGCTTTCTGGAGGAGAGAGAGCTCTCACTGCGATCGCTTTGATTTCGGCCATAATCTCAGCTAATCCATCACCTTTCGTTGTTTTAGATGAGGTTGATGCGGCTCTGGATGAAGCAAATTCAGAAAGGCTTGCCCAGATTCTTGATGATTTATCACACAAAACTCAATTTATTGTTATTACCCACAATAGAGCTTCAATGAGGAGAGCAAGTATTCTCTACGGTGTCACAATGGGGGATGATGGAATATCAAAATTACTTTCAGTAAAGTTGGAAGAAGCAAGCTCGGTAGATAGATAACAAGTTCATATAACAAAGAGCCTCGCTTGAGGCTCTTTTAAATATAATTTATGTCTTCAAAAATATACACAGCAGCAATACTAGGTCTCAATGCTGAGCTAGTAGAAGTGGAAGCTGATACTGGCGGTGGTGATTTTGGTATGGTTGCCATAGTTGGACTCCCTGATGCTGCTGTTTCTGAGTCGAAGGAACGAATAAGGAGTGCAATAAAAAATTCTGGTTTTCAGTTCCCAAGAGTAAAAACCACTGTGAATCTCGCTCCAGCAGACATAAAAAAACAAGGACCAGGCTATGATCTTCCAATAGCGATAAGCGTTTTAATGGCAGTGGGGAGGGTGAAGCAGAGTGAATATTTAGAAAACAGCCTTTTTGTTGGTGAATTGGCATTATCCGGAGAGGTTCGTCCTGTAAATGGTGTCTTGTCAATTGCAATCTTGGCTCGTGAAAAAGGATATAAAAACATATTTATACCCAGTAAAAACAAAAAAGAAGCGACGCTTATTTCGGGCATAAATATTTATCCTGTAAACAACCTTTTGGAAATAGTGGACCACTTGAATAACAAGCAAACCATAAAAAATGAGGTAGCAGAAAAGATAGTTTTTAAAAAACAGGACCTTGAATATGATATGTCGCATGTTAAGGGCCAGGCTTTTGCAAAAAGGGCCTTAGAGATTGCCGCTGCTGGTGCTCACAATATGTTAATGAGTGGTCCTCCTGGGTCAGGAAAGACCTTATTAGCAAGAACTATGCCAAGCATATTGCCAAACATG
Source organism: Candidatus Parcubacteria bacterium (assembly GCA_002869265.1). Taxonomy (GTDB): domain Bacteria; phylum Patescibacteriota; class Patescibacteriia; order Patescibacteriales; family BM507; genus BM507. Next base: position 60,563 of record PKTH01000005.1, on the reverse strand, counting down.
ACCGAAAGCGAAGCGATGGAGGTGACAAAAATATACAGCGTGTCCGGAAAACTAAATGATAAAAATAATCTGATGTTAAATAGGCCATTTCGGGCGCCTCATCACACCTCTTCTGGGGTTTCGCTGGTTGGCGGAGGAGTTTGGCCAAAACCAGGCGAAATTAGCTTGGCTCATAGAGGGGTATTGTTTTTAGATGAGTTTGGTGAATTTTCTAGATCAGTCCTAGAAAACCTACGTCAGCCCCTGGAAGATGGAATGGTTAATGTTAGCAGAGCTTCTGGCAACGTTAGCTTTCCTTCAAAATTCATATTAATTGCTGCAACTAATCCTTGCCCTTGCGGTTATTCTGGTGATCCAGAAAAAGAGTGTATTTGTTCATCTTCTCAGGTTATAAATTATAATAAAAAGGTATCTGGTCCAATTTTGGATAGAGTTGATCTACACGTAGAAGTTCCCAGGATCAGCTATGAAAAATTGGCCTCTGAAAGAAAGGAAGAGAGCTCAGAAGAAATTCAAAAGCGTGTTCAGGCTGCTAGGAATATTCAGATAAGAAGATTTGCAAAATCAAAATATGTTTCAAATTCTGAAATGAACTCTAAGGCTGTTGAGAATTTTTGTGTATTGAATAATGAGAGCAAAAAACTTTTGAAAAAAGCATCAGAGAGTTTACATTTTTCTGCCCGGTCCTATTTTAGAATTATAAAGATAGCTAGAACGATAGCAGACTTAGAGGCCAGTGTTAACATTTCTCTAGAACATTTAAGTGAAGCCTTACAGTACAGGGCAAAGAGTGTATAATTTGGAAACTGTTGCTTATTATAGTATAATAATAGGGAAATAAATATTTTTATGGAAAACAAAAAAGCAATTTTAATCATATTATTAGTAATTATTTTAATTGGAGGAGGATATTTCACAATAATATCATTAAGTGCCTTTCAGACTCAGAAAACCCAAGCCCTAATGAAGCCGGTAACGCTGACATATTGGCGTGTCTATGATGGGGCGGATGTGATGGCTCCTTTAATTGAGGCCTATAATCGGATTCATCCTTTTGTGACAATCAGCTATAAAAAACTTAGATATGATGAGTATGAACAGGAATTATTAGAGGCATTTGCTACCGACAAGGGGCCAGACATATTTTCGATTCATAATACTTGGGTTGGGAAATACAAAACAAAAGAATTTATCACCCCCCTTCCGTCTCAAATTACTATGGCCTATCCGACAATTCAAGGAACTATAAAAAAACAAATTGTACCCGAGCTTAGGACGAGAAAAAGCTTAAATTCTAGAGATATTGAAAACACCTTTGTTGACGCTGTTTATGATGACGTGGTGTACAAAGAGACAGACAAGGAGACAAGTAAGGTTAGGTATGATATTTACGGTCTGCCTCTTTTTGTAGACACTCTAGCAATGTATTACAATAGAGATCTTTTTAACAACGCAGGCATAACTGCTCCCTCTCAGTACTGGAATAAAAAGTTTCAACAGGATGTAAAAAAACTTACAAAACAAGATGCTCGTGGCAATATTATCCAGTCCGGGGTTGCCCTGGGTGGCAGTGATAATATTGATCGGTATTCTGATATTTTAGCTGCCTTAATGATGCAAAATGGGACTGAGATGATTGATGAATTTGGCAGGGTTAAATTTAATACTATTCCTGAGGATATTCAGGACAGAAGTTATAACCCAGGACTTGGGGCTGTGCAGTTTTACACTGATTTTGCTAACCCAGGAAAAGAGGTCTACAGTTGGAATGATGAAATGGATAATTCAATTGATCTTTTCGCAGACGGTAAAGTAGCGATGATTTTTGCCTATTCCTATCAACTACCAACAATAAAAGCTAAAAACCCTAAACTTGATTTTAGTCTTTCAAAACTTCCACAAATTGAAGGAAATGATAAGTCTGTTAATTTAGCAAATTATTGGGTTGAGGTTGTTTCAAATAAAAGCAAAGAAAAAGATGTTGCCTGGGACTTTGTTCAATTTATTACAAAGGCAAATCAAGCTAAGCTGTATATAGAAAAAACAAAAAAACCAACAGCTCTGCGAGAGTTGGTTAATGAGCAGATTGACGATCTTGATATTGGAATTTTCGCTGATCAAGTTTTAACAGCTCGAAGTTGGTATAGGGGGAATAATGCCACTGCGGCGGAAGGCTATATAGGCGATCTTGTTGATAGTGTAAATTATGGCCAGGACGACCTAGAAGGTATAATAAACTTAGCGGCAAAAAAAATTCAACAAACGATAAACGAAAAATAAGAATATGAAAATAAAAAAAATCATTAGTCCTGCCCTGTTGTTTGTTCTCCTATTGCCACTGAGATTTGTGTCTGCTGACAATGGGATATTTAAGGGGATAAATTCAGAATGTTTAGATCAAGGAAATTGCACTATAAACCAAATCGTTCAGACAGCTGTTAACATAACAGATATTCTTTTAGGGCTATCTGGCTCTATTGCTCTTTTGTATTTTGTTTATGGCGGTGTAACCTTTCTAATTTCTGGAGGGAGCGCTGAAAAAGTTACTAAAGGAAAACAGATACTTATAAACTCAATTATTGGTCTTATAATTATATTTTCTAGTTTTCTAATTATTCAATACACAATGACCGCACTCGGTTACAAGTCTGGTCCTTTTGGAGAGTGGAATCAGTCTAAATAAAAAGAATGAACCAGTTCAGCAAAAGCGAAATTCAAACAGATTATGATTTAATAGCCAAAGACCTTAAAAGGGCTAGAGAGGAAAGGGGACTTGGTCTTGAAGAAGTTTCTAGACAAACAAAGATAAATTTAAAATATCTTAGGGCAATAGAAAGTGGAGATTTTTCAGCACTACCGAGCGGCCTTTATGCTAGAAAGTTTCTAAAACAGTATGCTAAGTTTCTCTCATTAAATATAGATACGATCTTGGAGGCTTTTGATCAACTAGACAACAAAAACAAGAAAACCGGGAAAAAATTATTTTCAAACCAAGTTGTAAATAATAAGTATTTTCTTTCTCTACCAGCTCTTTTTAGGAATATCTTTATTTTAATGATTGTAGCTTCTTTTTTTACTTACCTGGCCTATAGTTTTCAGGATATTAGGTCAGCGCCAGAACTCGTTTTGATCCAGCCGGCGGAAGATTTTATAACAGAAGAAAAAAGCATAATAATAGAGGGTTATACTGAAAATGATGCTGAAATTAGTATTAATGGGGAAAGCATTCTTGTTAATCTCGACTCTAGCTTTAAAAAAGAGCTTAAATTAAAGGAGGGGATAAATGAGATTATTATAGAAGCAAGTAAAAAATACGGTAAAACTAACATAATTAAAAGGCAGATTTTGGTAAAATAGCTATATTGCTTTAAAAATGAATATAATATATGCTTATAAAAGGAGGTTTATTAAAATAAATCTTTTTTTATTCCGAAATAAATTAATAATATGTCAAAAGATAAAAAAACAAATAATTCGTCTGAGCTTGATGAAAAACAAAAGGCGGCAGACACCGCAATGGAACAAATTAAAACAAAATTTGGTGAGGGAGCAATAATGAAATTTGGTGAAGCAAAAAAAGTAAATGTTGATGCTGTACCAACTGGCTGCCTTTCTTTGGATATGGCCCTGGGGATAGGTGGGGTTCCGCGTGGAAGAATTATAGAGGTTTACGGTCCAGAATCATCTGGTAAAACCACCTTAGCTCAACACATTGTTGCAGAAGTGCAAAAGATGGGTGGAATTGCTGCTTTTGTTGATGCTGAGCATGCTCTAGATCCAGAATACGCTCAAAAGATTGGAGTAAATGTTAAAGACATGTTGATCTCTCAGCCTGACACCGGAGAGCAGGCTCTAGAGATTGTAGAAACCTTAGTCCGTTCAAACGCGGTTGATGTTATTGTCGTTGACAGTGTTGCTGCTCTAGTTCCTCAAAAAGAGATTGAGGGAGATATGGGTGATTCGCAAATGGGCTCACAGGCCAGACTAATGAGCCAGGCCTTAAGAAAGTTGACCGGGGTTATTGCAAAATCAAAAACAGTGGTCATTTTTATTAACCAAATCAGAATGAAGATTGGAGTTTTCTTTGGCAATCCAGAAACAACCACTGGTGGGAATGCTCTGAAATTTTATGCGTCTTTAAGAGTGGAGGTTAGAAGGGCCGCTCAAATCAAGCAGGCTGAAAAAATAATTGGTAATAGGATTAAATGTAAGATTGTAAAAAACAAAGTTGCAGCCCCATTTAAGTCTTGTGAGTTCGACATAATGTATAACGAGGGTATTTCAATTTCCGGCGATCTCTTAGACCTTGGAACATCTTTCGGGGTTATTTCTAAATCTGGTAATTCTTATTCTTTTGAAGATGTAAAATTAGGTTTGGGCAGAGAAAATGCAAAAAGATTTTTAAAGGCTGATAAAAAATTAATGAAAGAGATAAGAAAGAAAATACTAGCTGAAGCAAAAAGCAGAGAAGATATATAAAAATTTCTAAAACAAAAAAACTGCCCTAGGGCAGTTTTTTTGTTAGGAAAGCTAAGCTCTTTCAACGTATTCCTCCGAGTCTGTATTGATAACAATATTGTCACCCTCGTTAACAAACAAGGGGGCATTTATAGAGGCGCCAGTTTCTAGCTCAACTTGTTTAGTAACATTACCAGCTGAATTCCCCTTTACTCCTGGGGGCGCACTAGTTACTTTTAGAGTAATTTTTATAGGCAAATCAATAGACACTGGATTTCCTGAAAAGTGTAGAACATCTACATCTGTTCCCTCTTTAAGGAATTTTGTTTTTGTCCCAATTTGGTCTAGGGGGAGACTGAATTGTTCAAAATCTGTGTTATCCATAAAGTGAGCCTCATTTTCATCCATATACATGAAATTCGCTTTTTTTCTTTCGATCTCCGCTTCATCAGCCTTATCATTCCCCTGGAAAGTTTTTTCTAAGACATTATTTGAAATGAGGCTTTTTAGTTTGGTTTTTAGGACCGCCCCTCCTCTTCCCATTTTATGGTGATCCGCTTTAATAACGATAAAGGGCTCGTTGTTGATTTCCAAAACCTTCCCTACCTTGATTTCATTTAAGCTCAACATAATTTATTTACTTACAAATGGTAGCAGGGCCATTATTCTAGCTCTTTTGATGGCAGTAGCTAATTTTCTTTGGTGCCAAGAACAAGTACCAGTTCTTTTTCTTGGTTTAATTTTCATGTAGCTATTAATAAATCTTTGTAGTAATTGAGTATTTTTATAATCAATTTCTTTTAAGTTGTTCACACAGAAGTGACAGTATTTTTCTTGAGTAATCATATTTTTAGTTAATTTTAGAATGGAATATTTTCTACTTGAATTTCATCTTTTGGATCTTCGTCGACATTGATAACTGGTTCATTAGCTTCTTGGCTTGGTGCCTGGAAGTTAGAAGGAGCTCCGCCTTTGCTATCTAGCATAATCATGTTTTCAGCGATGATTTCTGTCCGATATCTTTTAATGCCGTCTTGGCCAACCCAATCTCTTGTTTGTAGTCTTCCTTCGATATAAATCTTAGAACCCTTTTTTAGATATTGACCGCAAATTTCAGCTAACCTTCTCCAAGCAACGATATTATGGAATTCTGCTCTTTCTTGTTTTTGTCCGCTTTGATCGGTCCAGACGAAGTTTGTTGCGATTGAGAAAGACGCTACTGATTGACCAGATGGAGTTGTTTTAATTTCCGGGTCTCTGGTTAGATTCCCGATAACCATAGCTTTGTTTAAATTCATAGTATTAGAGTTAAGTATTAATTATAATAAATCATCTGTGTCTAGAATCTTGTCTAGTTTTTCATCTAGTTTATCTAAGTTTAATTGAACCTCCTCTTTACTTTTTTCTTTCTCTGCTGGCTTAACCTTTTCTTTTTCTTCTTTTTTTGCTTCCTTAGCAACTTCTGCAGATTTTTTTACTTTTGCTTCTGGTTTTTTTTCGGCTCCTGACTCTAGTTCCGCTCTTTTTTCTTCTGCCCTCTTTGCTTGTTTAGCAAGAATTCTTTTTTCGTCTTCTATTTCCTCTAGACTTCTTTTTCTTTTTGTAATAATTTGATGTCTTAACACTTCGTGCATGTGTTTGATTTCAGTGTCTACCTCTTTTAGGTCGACTCCAGCTAAATCAAATTCGATTAAAAAGTAATATCCATGATTAAAATGGTTTATAGGGTAAGCAAATTTTTTCTTTCCCCATTCTTCTTTGTAATTAATCTCACCTTTAGCATCGGTGATAAGTTTTTCAATTTTTTCCGCAATTGGCTTTACTTCCTGCTCTGTATACTTGTTTGAAACAATATAAAGAAGCTCATAATGCGGTAAAGTTGTTTTTTTTGTTCTCGACATATTTATATTAAATTAATAAATAAAAAAACCGGACTTCCCCGGGTATATAAAAATAGATACCCATGATTTCAATTCTTTCGTTGAAATCGCGCTCTTTCAAGCGCATGGAAAAGGTTTTAAATTTCATTGGAAGCTTATCATGGTTTTTCTAAAATTGCAAGACCATCCCACTTATGCTAATTTAGGGGTATATAGAATAAAATAAATATGAAATATTTTTTAATATTAGGTTCAAACCCAAGCTTGTCCTTAGCAGAGATTCTTGCTATTTCAGGAAACGATGATAATTTTCAAAAAGTTCAAGCCCATGACAGAAGATTCGTTTTTATTGAAACAAAAAAAGAAATAAACTGCGCTGAGCTTGTAAAAAAAATGGGAGGAGCTATAAAAATAGGAATAATATCGATGGAGAAAAACAATCTAGGCATTGCTGACTTTATTCAAACAGCCGGGACAGCAAACATTGATTTTAAGTACAAGTTTGGTTTTTCAGTTTATAGTCAGGTGAGAATGAACATTAATCGTTTTGCAATGGAATTTAAAAAGTATTTAAAGGAAGATGGGGTTTCTTCTAGGTGGGTTACCAGTAAAGAAAACGATCTTTCAAGCGTGATTGTTGAGCAAAACAAACTTGTTGAAAAGGGGGTAGATTTTTGTGTATTTAAGATAGGAAATATTTTTTATTTAGGAAAAACTTTAGCAGTTCAAGATTTTAAGGGCTTATCTAGAAGAGATTATGGGAGGCCAGAAAGGGACGATGAATCAGGGATGATACCACCAAAATTAGCTCAAATTATGTTAAATATTGCTCAAGTGAAGGAGAAAACTGTTTTTCTAGATCCCTTTTGTGGTTCGGGGACAATATTAGCTGAAGCTTCAGTCATGGGTGTAAAAAAAATATATGGAACTGACATTTCCCAAAAGGCGATTGATGATTCTAGAAAAAATCTGAACTGGCTACAAAGAGACGAGAGGTATAATGCAAATTTTCAATTACATAAAATAAGTGCTACAAAAGTGTCTGAGATCATAGAAGAAGAAATTGATGCTGTTGTAACCGAGCCATATTTAGGTCCACAGAGAGGAGAGCATGATTTGCATAAAACAGTGTCAGAGCTAGAGAATTTATATTCAGATAGCTTAAAATCAATTTATCAATGTTTAAAAAAGGGCGCAGATGTCGTTATGGTTTGGCCAGTTTTTGTTTCCCGGGCTGGAGATAAGAAAAAGCTATTTCTAGATAAAATAAATCACAGTGGGTTTGAAATTGTTCCCTTGATAAACCAGGAGTATCTAAAGAACAACATGTTCTCACTTAGCCAAAAAGGAGGGATTGTCTATGGACGTCCTGGACAAAAGGTTTGGAGAGAAATAATACACTTAAAAAAGAAATAAAATGACTTTAGAAAAGATAGTAAAAAAATTAGCGTTTTTTGTGTCTGCTGGCCTGTTTTTTGCATTGCTAGGCAGGGCTTCAATTAACTTTGACTTATTTTTTGATAAAATAATTTCTTTTGCTTTTTTTGAGATTTTTTTCCTTTTATTCTTTTTTTTCATAAACCAAGCCTTATTTCTAAGGATAAAAAGAGAGCTGTTCTCCTATTTGTCCTCCTTCTTTTTTGGAGGAGTTTTCCTCGTTTTTTTTCTTGATTATCTAATTAAAGACAATACGGGCTTTAGGGCTATACTTTTCTTATTTTTATTTAGGGCAATCCAGGTTTCCATTGCCAGAATCTCATCTGAGATAGACAAACAAACAAGCGCTAGGAGTTCATTCTTGAGAGCATTACTGGTATTTTATATTTTATACGTTTCTGTCGGTTTCTTGGCTGTTTTTGGAGTAGCAAATGAAAATATTTGGAACTTTAGTTTTCTTGTATTCTATATCGCAGTTATTCTTCTTTACTTTAAGTTTTTGCTTAATGTTATATATAAAAAGGAGGACAGAGTAAAGGAAACTTTTAAAGATGTTATATTTTATTAATAATTTAATTTGTTTTTAATCTTTTTATAATATATTATAGTCATATAATTAATTATCAATTTTATGACTATTTTAGTAGTAGAAGATGAAGTAAAAATAACTAGGTTTATAAAGAGGGGTCTAGAGATGGAGCACTATACTGTTGATGTTGCATATAATGGAGAAGATGCTATTGAAAAGATCGAGTTAAACTCTTATGACCTTATAATTCTAGATATTATGCTTCCCAAGAAGTCAGGAATAGACGTTGTTAAACAGTTGCGTGATGATAAAATTGAGACTCCGGTCATTATGTTAACCGCTAAAGACACTATCGAGGACAGAGTAAAAGGTCTTGATGCTGGCGCTGATGATTATTTGGTGAAACCATTTGCTTTTGGTGAGCTGGTTGCACGAATTAGGGCTCTCCTACGTAGAGAAAAGACAGTTAAATCAACTAAGTTGCAAATTGATGACTTAATATTAGATCCAGCTACGCACGATGTAAGTAGGGCAGGGAAAGAACTTAAATTGTCTAGTAAGGAATACAGACTGCTTGATTATATGATGAGAAGGCCGGGGCATGTTTGCACCAGAACAATGATTGGGGAGCATATTTGGGGATACAATTTTACAGACGACTCAAATGTGATTGATGTTTATATTAGTTACTTAAGAAGAAAAGTTGATAAGGGATTTAGAAATAAGCTAATACACACCGTGAGAGATGTTGGCTATAAAATACAGGATAAAGGCTTAGGGCTTCCAAAAACTTAAAAAATGTTTTACTATATAAAATTCTAATTAAAGGAATTTAAGTTCTAATTTTTTTTGTATGGAATTGGTAAAATTAAAAAACAAGAAAAAGAATAAAGAGCTCAACGAACTACTTGATATCCTTATTTCTCTTATTAAGACTATCGATGAAACTGGTGAAGATTTTAATCTAGACGAGTATTTTTTAGAAATCTCCAAAGCACTAGAGACAAAGGGAATATCTTTGATTTTCAATATGCTGACTGGAGATGCTAAATATTTGAGAGTAAGATTCCTCAATGATGTTACAGATAAAAAAATCATAAGAAAATCAATAGGTTACGATTTTTTAAGCAATGAAATAGAAAGGAATAAAAAGCATAAATTTTCAAAGTACTACACAGAAGGCTCTTCTCACTATTTCAAAAATAGAAAACTTTTCATCGAGGAGGATAAGGGCTCTAAAAGTGTGAGCCTTGATTCAATAGTTTGTCCTTTTGAGGTGAGGGGTCAGCTGATTGCTTATTTTGATTTTTTATCAGACAAGCTAGACAAAAGCTATATTGATGTTTTTGATGTTTTTGTAAAGGCTATCTCCAGAAGTGTTTCTAGTGCTCTCTTGTTTTCTGAACTTAGGAAATCTGAAAAAATGTTTGGTGATATTTTTGAGAACGCAGACGAAGGATTTTATGTACTAAACGGAAGAAAGAAAAAGTTTATTGAAGTCAATAAAGCTCTGGCCAGCATATCGGGCTATACAAAGGATGAGTTATTGCAAATGAACTATATAGCTCTTTTTGCAGAAGACGAAAGAAAAAGAATAGATGTCTATGTTAAAGAGAGACTCGAAGATAAAAACTCTGAAGAAGCTCCTAGGGAGTATGAGACAAAAATAGCATGCAAAGATGGCACAATTAAGCCAATAAAGCTGAAGGTGAGCAGAAATATTAATAAAGAGGAGTGGTTTGTTATCATAAGTGATATTAGCAGAGAAAAGAAAGCCGAAGAGCGATTGTTCAAGATAAATGAAAACCAGACTCAGCTTAATAAGTTATTATTAATATCAATAGAAGACATCCCTCTAAACAAAAAGCTAGAGCAATTATTAAACACTTCTCTTGAGGTTTTTTGGACAAAAAATCTAGTGAGTGCTTGTTTTAGGTTGTTGCCAGAAAAAGAAGGTGAAAAAGTGTATCTATATTCAAGCAAAGATTTTCCTAAAAAGGCATTAAAAGAGTGTAATATAAATTCTCAGGAAATATGTGCCTTTGTTTCTATGGTAAAAAATCAGCACAATGGTGATGAGGTTTCAGAAAAGAGTAGCGAGAAATTTGCTAAAAAAATAAATCAGTTTTGTTTTCCACTTACCTATAAAAAAAATATCTTCGGTTCTTTGTGTTTTAAAGCCTCTGGATCCAACAGAAAGCTTTCAAAAATAGAGATAGAATATTTTAGAGCGGTGAGCCATATTTTTTCTGGTGCCATTGATAGAGAAAAAAATAAATTGGAACTAGCTAAAAGTGAGGAAAAGTATAGAGATCTCGTAGACCACGCTAGCGATATGTTTGTTATGCTTGATTTGGATAGTAATATAGTTTTCACCAACAGGTCTTTTGATGTCGGTTTTTCTTCAGTTAAACTGCCCAATAATCAATTTTTTGATATTGTGAGCGAAAAAGATAAAGAAGCAGTAAAAAAACTAATAGACAAGCTAATTAAAAATGATAAAGGAATAAAGGCTGAATTTAGAACAAAGTCAGAATTAAAAAACAATTTTGTTAGTGCCAGCCTTAGCCCTATAATAAAGAATGGCAAAAAAATAGCAATTCAGGCAATTATTAGGGACATAAGCGCTGCCAAGAAAGCTGAACAGAAAATGTTTGAAACAAAGAAACATTATCTTGGAGTGGTGGATACAATCCGGGACGGTATTTTAGTTATAGACAAAAAAAATAACATAGTTAGTTATAATAAAGTTTTTGCTGAAAAGGTTGGTCTTCAGGTAGAGAAAATAAAAAACAAGAAGTATCAAAAAATCTTGCCCCTATATGAAAACGACTTGTTTAAAAATATTAAAACAAAAAAAAGCAATTTTGAAGTATTGTTAAAAGAGGTTTTAGAAAGAGGAGAGTTTGTGACTTATGAAAAAAAAGCGGCCAAAGGCAAAAAAACATTTTATTATAAAATTGACATATCACCCTCTCGCAATAGAGTGAAAGAGGTTTATCAGGCAGTGGTAACAATTTCAAACATCACAGAGAATAAAGAAGCAGAGGAAGAGATTCGAAAACTAGATGAATTCAAAAAAAGAGTTCTTAATAATGTTCCAATTAGTATTATAATAATCGACAAAAAGGGAAAGATTATTTCTATGAACAAGCATGCGCAGGAGCTAATGGGGGAGGATGCTTCAGGGAGGATGCTTGATGATACCAAAGAAATTAGAAAAAACACTAAATTAAAAAACCTATATGAAAGATTGCTTGAAAATGGAGAGTCCTTTAAGTACACAAACCTAGAGTACAAAAGCAAAGCAGATGGAGAAAAAAGATTTTTAAATATAATTGCTGCTCCGCTTTTTGATTCTAGCAACAGAGTAGAGGGAGCAATTTCTATGGCGGTAGACAACACCGAACCAACGATTTATAAAAATAGGATAGAAGTTTTGAATCAGGAGTTGGAAAAGAAGGTGAAAAAAAGAACCTCCGAGCTAGATTTGGCTAATAAAAAATTAAACAGAGCACTTGATCTAAAATTAAAATTTATTTCAGACGCTTCACATGAACTTCGTACTCCGCTAACTATAATGAAAGGTAATTTAGATTTATTGTCTATTGATCAAAAAGAAGGGTCCGGAGAAATAATAAGTGTGTATGATGACATAGGTGACGAAATCGAGAGAATGAGTAGGATAATATCAGATTTAACCATGTTGACAAATGCGGATTCTGAGATTGAAAAAATTAGTTTAGATGAAGTTCATTTAGTTAGCTTAATTGAGTCTGTAGTTAAGTCTTTGTCAGTTATTGCTCAGGATAAGGAAATTGATCTGGGGCTTGTAGCCCCTGCTGACGAGGTCGTGTTAACAGGTGACGAAGCCGGCCTAGATAAGGTTTTTATGAACTTGGTAAGAAATGCTATCAAATATACTGACGAAAATGGCCAGGTAAAAATATTTATCGAGCCAGAAGATGAGGGTGTTTTGATAAGAATTTGGGATACAGGAATAGGTATCCCGGAAAATGAGTTAAATAATATTTTTGAAAGATTTTATAGAGTTGATAAGGCGAGATCTAGAGCTGAGGGGGGGACAGGTCTGGGTCTTTCAATATGCAAGTGGATAGTTGAAGCTCATAATGGGAGCATTAAGGTGAAGAGCATTGAAGGTGAGGGAAGCGAATTCTCAGTATATCTACCCTACTCTCAAAACAGACAATAATTTGCCATTGGTATGTTTATATGTTAGGATAAAACCATCAAAACGAATGTATTGATAAAATTGTTTATAAAAATATAATGAAGCGTTGGGAGAGTTTGAATTTTTGGAAAATTGTTTAAAATTAGCTAAATTGTGAAAGGTAAATACTATAAAAATTTCATAATTAGTAATAAAAACCAGATAGCTTTGGTTGTTTTTTAGTGTAAATTTTAAAAGCAAAACCTCCTAACAACAAGAAAAAATATGGAATATTTATTGTATTCTGTGTTGCTTATAGGCGGTTTTTTTGTTGGTTATTTTGTTAGAAAACAGAGAGTTTCATCAAAGGTGAAGTCAGCTGAAGAAAGAGCAGAAAAAATTCTATTAGATGCAAAATCCAAACAATCACAATCACTATTAGCGGCCCAGGAAAAAGCATTGAAAATTATTGAAGAGGCAAAAAAAGAAGAAAGTCGAAGGCATCAAGAAATCAAAACGATGCAAGGTCGGCTTGAGAAAAGAGAAAATTCATTCTCTCAAAAATTACTCGAGCTTCAAGACAAACAGCAAAAAATGTATGACAAGCTAAATCAAATTGAGGAAGCTAAGGAAAAAATCAAAAAAATTAGAGAAGAGCAATTTGAAAAATTAGAAAAAATTGCCGCCATGACTCAAGATGAAGCTAGGAATGTCCTCTTCAAAAACATTGAAGAGCAGTCAAAAGATGATTTGATGAGCAGAATAAAAAAACTTGAAAGCGAATCGTATGAGGTTATTGATGAAAAAGCAAAAGAATTAATAACATCATCGATGCAGCGACTCGTGTCTTCCTACACGTCAGAGGTGACTACAACTTCTGTTGAAATACCAAATGATGAATTAAAAGGAAGAGTCATTGGTAGGGAAGGAAGAAATATTAAAGTAATCGAAAGACTAACAGGAACAGAGATTATTGTTGACGACACCCCTAACGTAATCACGGTTTCAGGGTTTTCGCCAATTAGAAGACACATTGCCAAGAAGGCTTTAGAGAAATTGGTTCTAGACGGTCGGATTCATCCAACAAAGATTGAAGAGGCAATTGAAACTGCCAAAAAAGAGCTTGCTCTAGACATTAAAAAGGCTGGTGAAGAGGCTATGTATGATATTGGTATAACTGGTTTTGATCCAAAACTAATTCAGATAATCGGAAGACTTAAGTATCGTTCAAGCTATGGCCAAAACGCCCTGGCCCACTCAATAGAGGTTGCTCACTTATCAGCCCTAATTGCTAGTGAACTTGGTGTTGATGTTACCTTAGCTAAGAAGGGTGGTCTACTACACGATATTGGTAAGGCGGTCGACCACGAGGTTCAAGGAACTCATCCAGAAATCGGAAGAGACATTGCAAAGAAATTTGGCTTACCTCAAGAAATAATTGATCCAATCGAAACACACCATGATGATAAGCCAGCGGGCATTATCTCGGTTATAGTAAAGGTGGCTGACGCAATTTCAGCGGCTAGACCAGGAGCTAGACAAGACACTTATGAAAGATATATCAAAAGACTAGAGGAGCTTGAAAAAATTGCTGGTTCTTTTGACGGGACGGAAAAGGTTTATGCAATTCAGGCTGGTAGAGAAGTTAGGGTTTTTGTTAGCCCTGAAAACATAGATGACCTAGCTGCACATAACATGGCAAAGGATATTGCTAAAAAGATTGAGGGAGAACTAAAATATCCAGGAGAAATAAAAGTGAATGTTATTAGGGAAATGAGAGTCATTGAATACGCTAGATAAAATATTCAAAAAACACATTTTAAGGAATGTGTTTTTTGTTGCCTAAAAAATGAACTTATGTTAGCATAAAAATATGAAAATATTATTTATTGGAGATATTGTTGGTAGGCCAGGAAGGGAAATTGTTAAAAAGGCTTTACCAGGAATAATAAAAGAAAATAAAATAGATTTAGTAATTGCAAATCCTGAAAATGCTGCTCACGGTAGAGGGGTTAATGAAAACATACTAAATGAATTGATGGAAGGTGGGGTTGATGCTTTTTCTGGAGGAGATCATTCTTTTGATGAAAAACACCAGCTAGAAGAAGTTTATGGGGGCAAATATCCCATACTTAGACCGGCAAATTTTTCTAAAAATGCTCCAGGAGATGGTTATGTTGTTATAAATAAAGGAAAGAGTAGGGTTTTGTTTATAAGTCTTATTGGCAGAGTGTTTATGAAAATGGATTATGACTGTCCATTCCATAAATTGGACGAAATTTTGGCTAACTTTGCAAAACAAAAATTTTCTGCTATAATTCTTGATATACACGCTGAAGCAACATCTGAGAAAATAGCTATGTTTAGATATGCAAATTCCCGGGTAAGTGCGGTTTTAGGCTCTCATACTCATGTTATGACAGCGGATGAACAGGTTAGTAAAGAGGGAACAGCTTATATTAGTGACGTTGGCATGTCTGGCTACAGTGATGGTTGTATAGGGATAGAATGCGAGGGAGTTATCGAAACATTTTTAAGCCAAATGAGGTCAAGCCACGAAATACCAGACAGTGGGAAAGCAATGATGAATGCAGTTTTGGTAGAAATTGATTCAAAGAGTGGAAAAGCAAAAAAAATAAAAAGAATTAATAAAAACTTAACGATTAAATAGTTTACAATAAGCAATTAATATAAAAGCATTTTAGCTTTTATCTAAACTTATGAATAAAGCAAGCTTGATTGAAAAAATTGCCGAGAAAGCATCGGTAAACAAAAAACAAGCAGAAAGCATGCTAGAGTCCTTAGTGGACATCATTATTTCAGAGCTTAAAGAAGGTAATGAAGTAACAATTACTGGCTTTGGAACTTTTCTGGCTAGAACTAGACATGCTAGAGGTGGTGTAAACCCACAAAACCCAAGTGAAAGGATTGAAATTCCTGAAGTAAAAGTTGCTAAGTTTAAAACTGGCAAAACCCTAAAAGACGCTTTAAAGGGAAAACTTGACCAAGCGCCTCAGGAAACCAACGAATACACTGAAGGAGAGTAAAATTAAAAACAAAAAAGATTTTATAAAAAAACTCTAAGTTTTAGCTTAGAGTTTTTTGTTTGAGAATTTTTACAAAATCTATAAGGACTATAGAATTTTGGTTACATCTCGAGTTTTTAAAACTTCTAAAAAAAAGAGCTGGGAATTTTAATACCCAGCTCATAAGGTGTGCCTAAAGGCTAATAAATTGAGAAGATAGCAATCTTGCTATGCCAGCAACTGTAAACATATCAGAGGAACAGGAGGTTTCCCTCCATGGGAAAAAGCGACAAGAATATATTTGTTCTGCAGCTTTTGTTAGGGGCTTCAGAATTCCAGATCGAAAGCGAAAGCCTCCAGAGATACTTTCCAGCTCTAGTTGTTTCGGTAACACCTCAATTGAGAAAAATTTTACCCCCTCATTTTTGTTGGGGGTCTCGAAGAAGGCGCTATTCGGATTACACGGATCACCTGAAAGTGGTTTTACCATTTTATCAGGAGAAGAGTATCTAATCTCCTCTTCAAATTCTCTCGCCATGGCTTCAAAGTGGTTTTCTCCGGGGTCAATGAAACCTCTGGGTAGGTTCCAGACCTTTCCTCCTTGATTGTGTCTTTCCTGCTGAACCATACCAATGTACAATCTTCCATCAATGACCACAAAAGGAACACACACGACACCTCCTCCAGAATTCTCATGAAAAGAAATACCGTCATAGCCAGGAATTGTCATGCCGTAATTTAGTTCTCCAAAATTTTCATTAAATATTCTTACGGTTTCAACTTCTTCAAGTCTTTTTCCATTTAGTTCAACTGTCCAACTTCTCTTGTCTTGCTCATCTGCTTTTATCGTCTTAATCAGAGTAGTCATTATTTTTTCTCCTTTTATTTATTGAGAATAATTACTGTCTTGGAAGTAAAATGAACGACATAACAATATAACATATATTTTATTTTTGTCAATTTCTCAGAGTGGGAATGTGGTAAATGTATATCACTTAGAAAAAACTCTAGCTTTGTTGTGCTTGAAGTTGTTTATTTTATAATATTTGAGAAATTTTCTAATAAAAAACCGTTGCCTTCACTACGATTTTATTGTGCGCCGTGCAGGATTCGAAGGGATTAAATCCCAACGCCCTAATCGGACAAACATCTATTTGAGCAAACTTCCTGCTGACAAGCAACGTTCTTATAGTCTTTACTCTTTATCACAGAGCAAGTTCTCATCTGCACAATCCCAACAAAAAAGCCCACAAGAGGTGGACTTTATTATTGTGCGCCGTGCAGGATTCGAAAGAGTAAACCCTAACACCCAAATCGTAAGTGTTTGTTATTATATTTTGTATTCCTACCTAGAAGCAAAGCACCACTCTATCCTGGCACTTGTCGCAAGGCAGGTTCTCACGATGCACATCACCCAAAAATAAAAACCCGTAAAAACGGGTTTATATTTCTGTGCGCCGTGCAGGATTCGAACCTGCGACCGTTTGCTTAAGAGGCAACTGCTCTACCAACTGAGCTAACAGCGCATAAATGCCACAATTGCTTGTGACATTGTTAGTAGCAGGGGCGGGGCTTGAACCCGCGACCTCGACGTTATGAGTGTCGCGCTCTAACCAGCTGAGCTACCCTGCCAAATATGTTGTGTGCACCCGGTAGGACTCGAACCCACAACCCCTTGGTCCGAAGCCAAGTGCTCTATCCAATTGAGCTACAAGTGCGTATCTGAAAGCAAAAACTCCTACCCAGGAGCTAAAAATATGTTAACACGACATTTGAAATTAATCAAGACCATTAATCTAGGTCTTAATTGATAAAATTGTATAAAAATTGAATTTATCTTTGTAATTTTTCCTTACTTTGTAGCCCGCTTTTTTAAAAAGAGAACGAAGTTCGTATTTTCGAAAAGCATGATAATATCTTTGGCTCACTGTCTCTCCTTTGCTATTTTTCCAATCAAAGAGAACATCGCCAAAGTCTAAGGAATTTTTTCTCAGTATTTTTAAAAAAAATGTTCTATAGACTAGCTTTTTATATTTTGGGATTTCCCACATATTCCAATTGGAAAACACAATCACTCCATCTGGTTCCAAGTAATTCTTAAGTGTTCTGAGAAATTCTATTCTTTTTTTCTTTCCTGGGATATGTTGCAAAACAGCTATAGAAAAAATAAAGTTAAACTTTTTTGGAAGTTTATTCTTCTTTAAATCAATTTTACTAAGGTCTAAAATGTCTCCAACTAAAAAATGATCATTTGGAAATTGTTTCATAGCCTCTTCTATTAATGATTCACTTTGGTCGATCCCAAAATATTCTAGGTTTTTAGAATCAAAGGCTCTTAATAGTCTTCCATTGCCACAACCTAAATCTAGAATCTTTGAGTTTTCTTCTACCTGCTTGGCAATTTTCTTTAATTCGGGCCAAATTTCTTTCTTTCTTGTTTCGGAAAAATGTTTACCAATAATATCGTAGTTTGATTTGACTATATTTAGTAATCTTTTTTCAGTATTATTGTCCATTATTTTAAAGTTGAAATTGTTAGTTTAATTTCTCTCCACGTAAAATCATTTCCAAGTTTTTCCTTGACTATGCTTAGTTTTGAATTGCCTATTTCCTCTTTTATTTTCTTTATTTCCTTTTGTTTTTTATGCGTTACAAACTTGTCTATGTTTACATCCATTCCTTTTTCTATTAAAAAACATAGATGTTCTACTATGGTATCAGGTTTAAGATTTCTAGTCATTGCCATATCGTCTATATCTAAGCCGCTTTTGTATAAATCCAGGGTTTCAAACTGAGTGAGCTTGGTTGAGAGATTCGCTCCGGCAACGGGGGCGTCAAAACTTACTTCTTTAACTTCTTTTTTCCTATAAAAAGTTTTTGATTGTTTTTGTTGGAAACCCTTGTTTATAACATTTCCTTTGCTGATGCAGAGGTCACAACGACCACAGTTGTGTTTGTCGTCATCACCAAAGTATTCTAAAATATATCTTTGTCTGCACCTATCTTCATAAACATATTCCTCCATTTTGTCTAGTTTTATATAAGCGCTTTTAGCTTTTTCCTTTAGGAGACTAAAATCTATGTCCATTTCATCTATCTCTACTCTCTTGATGATTTTTAACTCTGTTCCTCTGAATGGTGGCCGGTATTCCAAGAGCTCTAATTCAGATAACTTTTTTACTACTCTTTGAATGGAATCTTTTTTCTCTTCAATTATTTCGCCTATTTCTTCAAGATTCAAGTCCCAGCCATTAAGTAATTCAGCTTCAAACCTTTTTTGAAGTTTTTCAAGAATCCTTATTTGCACTTTGGCCCTTGTTCCTATTTTGTCAAAGATTCTTTCAAATGGTTCAAGGACTCGAATGAAAGCGCTGCTTGTTTTTTCACTGGATCTTTTTATAAAACCTTCATGTTCAAGAATTTTTATGCAAGTGCCAACTGCCATTTCGGGAACATCCTCTGAGAGTGATTTTTTTAGCTCAGAGTAAGTTATTAAAACTGTGTCACTCTCATAGCTCTTTAAGAGATCATATACTTCTTCTACTATATATTGAGAGGGATTATCACCTTTAATAAAAAACTCACGAAGATATCTATCCGATGATGAATATAATAGAAGGCAGTACGACTCTTTACCGTCACGTCCTGCCCTTCCTGCTTCTTGATAATATGCCTCTAGAGTGCCAGGCAGATCATGATGAATAACGAATCTAATGTCTTCTTTGTCTATCCCCATTCCAAAGGCATTTGTTGCGACAATGACTTGAAATTTATTTTTCATGAATTCTTCTTGAACCCACTTTCTACTTTCTTGATCCATGCCAGCATGATAAGAAGCAGCCTCAACGCCTCTATCTAATAAACTTTGGACTATCTCGTCCGCTTTTTGCCTTGTTCCAACATATATGATCCCAGACTTTTCTGGGATACCATCTACTGCGTCTAGGATAAGTTTGCTCTTCATGTTTTTGGAGGTATTAAAAACTCCAAACTGTAAATTTTCTCGGGCGAAGCCAGTTATTATAACCTTTGGCTTATCTAGTTTTAGCTGTTTGACGATATCTTCTTTTACCTCAGGGGTGGCCGTGGCGGTTAGGGCGATAATGGGTGGAGACCCTAGATTTTCGGCGATTGAACCCAACCTTTTATAACTTGGTCTAAAGTCGTGACCCCACTGTGAGATACAATGGGCCTCATCAACCGCAAAGAGGGAGACATTCACCTCTTTTATCATTTCAAAAAATTCTTTGTTATAAAAACGTTCTGGAGCGATATAGATTATTTTATGTTTGCCAGATTTTATCTCTTCTATTCTATTGGCGGTCTCTGAAACACTAAGAGAGCTATTGATAAATGTAGCTGGTACGCCGTTCTTTAGGAGAGCGTCTACCTGGTCTTTCATTAAAGAAATAAGAGGAGATATAACAAGAGTTACTCCATCAAGAACCAACGAAGGTAGTTGATAGCACATAGACTTCCCACCACCCGTGGGCATTATGATAACGGTGTTATTTGAATTCAGGACGTTTGTGATTGCTTCTTCTTGTCCAGGTATAAGTTCCTTGTGTCCAAAGTGAATTTTTAGTAATTCTTTTGCGTCTGAGAGTTTATTATTTATATTCATTTGATATTTCTTACAAGTCAATATTATCTTATTACAAAGTTTTAGTAAATGCTTGAAATAGACAGTTTTTATGGTAGTATTTAATAAATACAATAAATTATTAAAATAATATTATGTCATTAACAAAAGTCGCGTCATTTTTGGTGTCCTTGCTTGTTATTTTTTATATTTTAGTTTTAGGGAAGTCTCTTTTGCTGCCCTTGGTTATTGCTGCAGTGCTTTGGTATGTAATAATAGCAATCTCTAGTTATTTGGGGAAAATAAAGATTGCAGATAAAAAAATTCCAAATTTTCTTTCACTAACGCTAGCTTTTTTCTTTATTGGTCTAGTGCTTTGGGTTTTTGGTTCAATTTTAGAGTTTAATATTGGGAAAATGATAGTGAGAGCGCCTGAGTATCAAGAAAAAGTACAAGCTTTGTTGGCCTCAATTTTGACTTGGGTGGGGGTTAGTGAATTGCCTAGTGTTTCCAATATTATTAATGCAGTTAGTTTTTCAAGGCTTTTGAGCATCATGACTGATCTTTTAAGAAATTTGACTGGCTATGCTGGTATGACTTTGATATATTTAGTTTTAATATTTTTGGAATACAAAATTTTTAATAAAAAGATTGAGTTGTTTTTAAATAATAATGAAAAATATAATAAATTTTGCGAAGTAGTTAAAAAGATCGACACTGATATAAAAACATATATTTCGATAAAAACTGGCATGAGTCTCCTGACAGCCGTCTTGAGCTACATTGTTCTTATTGTTCTTGGCTTGGACTTTCCACTTTTTTGGGCGATGCTTATATTTATTCTAAATTATATACCAACTATTGGTTCAATAATTGCAGTAATATTTCCATTGATTCTTTCTCTGGTTCAGTTTGCAAGCGTGGGGACTTTTCTTCTTCTGCTTGGCCTTTTGGTTTCAGTGCAGGTTTTGGTAGGAAATATTTTAGAACCGAAATTAATGGGAAAGAGCCTTAACCTAAGTCCTTTAGTGATTATTCTGTCTTTGGGTCTTTGGGGTTCTGTTTGGGGAGTGGTTGGAATGTTTTTGTCCATTCCGATAATGGTAATTATAAATATTATTTTAGCAAAAATTCCTCGCACTCAAGGTCTGGCAATAATGTTTTCTGCCAACGGAAAAATAAAATAGAGAATTACTTAACAAACGTAAAAGCTGTCGAAGAATCGACAGCTTTTTTGAATTTTTGCTAAATTGTTTTTTTCTGAGTAACATCTACGAGAAAGAAGTTTTTCCAAATAGATCCCGAACTAAGTAGAATGATAAAGCAAGAGCAGAACAGAATAATAGTCAGAATTTCTTTTAGTTCGGTTATTGGAGATGGGTAGGCCCTGCCGAGGTAAAGCGAGAGTAATAATAGGGTTGTTCCAGTGATCCCACCCATAACTGAACAGATCATAGGGCGAATAGACAATTCTTTGCCAGTGTAGACTAGGCCGCCTATTCCAAATGAAAGCATAATACAGCCAAGCACAAAGCCAAACCAATACATGTAAAATGAATCAATTCCTAAAATTTCCACAATTTCCTCCTTTTGATGAAATGAGCTATTGTTTTTTCTTAAAAAAATTTAGAGTGTTTTGAAAAGTCATTGCTATGGTAAGTGGTCCAACTCCTCCGGGGACTGGACTGATATAGGCGCAATAGTTTTCTACGTCCTCAAAATCAAAATCCCCCCTTACTGATTTGTTTTCCTTGGTTATTCCTATGTCAATTAAAATAGAATCTTTTTTAATAAAATCTTTTTTAATAAAACGTGGTTTACCAACAGCAGAAATTAACACATCTGCAGTTTTTGATATTTTTTTAAGATCTTTATCGTCCGGATGACAGGATTGAACACTGGCGCCAAGTCTTTGTAAAACTTTCACTAAGCCATCTCCAAAAATATTAGAATTAGAAATAATAACAACCTTTTTGTTTTTTAGTTCATATTTAATATCATTCAACATCTCAATAATCGCCCCGTAAACAGGTGACAAAACTTCTGGGTTGTCACTATCTAGAATTTTTATGTTTTCTGGATGAAATCCGTCTATATCTTTCTTCGGTGAGATAGCCCTAATCACCTTGTCTGTATCAATGTGTTTTGGGAGGGGTAGTTGGACTAGAATTCCATCAATCAGGTCATCATTATTTAGATAGGTAATAGTGTTCAGAAGCTCCTCTTCACTTGTTTCACTTGCCATTTTATAGAGATGAGTATCAATACCAACTTTTTTTGCTTCTTTTTCTTTTAAGCTAACATATAGTTCCGAATCACTTCGACCAGCAAACAAAATAATTGCCAGATTGGGCCTTTTTTTTATTGCAAAAATTTCTTTTGTGATATTGTCTTTTATTTTTTCGGCAATTTTTCTTCCGTCAATTAATTTAGACATTATTTCGAGCTTGGAAGTGGAAACTCTTTACTGAGTTTTTCCACGTCTTTTTTTATATTTTCTAAATATTCAGGATTTTCCTTGTTCCCCACTGAAGAATCAATCCATTTGGCGATTTGCTTCATTTCTTTTTCTTGCATTCCCCTGGTTGTTAGGGCAGCAGTCCCGATTCTTATACCCGAAGGGTTCATAGGTGGGTTTGGATCATTTGGTATAGTTGATCTTGAAACAGAAATACCAATATTTTCTAAAACAACTTCAGCTTCCTTTCCGGAAAGAGATTTGGAATTCATATCTACTACAATTAAATGATTGTCAGTCCCGTCCGAAATAACTTTATATCCAAGTTTTATCATTTCATTACTGAGGGCTTGAGCATTTAGAATTGTTTGTTTAGCATAGTTTTTAAAATCTTCAGTATCAGCCTCTAAAAAAGAAACTGCTTTAGCGGCTGTAATATGTTCATGAGGACCACCCTGCATTCCAGGGAACACAGCTCGGTCTACTTTTTTGGCATGTTCTTCCCTGCACATAATCATTGCTCCTATTGGGCCCCTAAGGGTTTTGTGTGTTGTGGTTGAGACTACATCAAAATATGAAACTGGATTTTTCATAACACCAGCAGCGATTAGCCCTGCTGTATGGGCGATATCAGCAAAGGTGTAAGCTCCAATTTTGTCAGCTATTTCCTTAAATCTTTCCCAATCAATTTCTCTTGAATATGCAGAAAAGCCAGCTACAATCATTTTTGGTTTTTCTTTTAAGGCAAGTTTTTCTACTTCGTCCATGTCGATATAGCCTGTTTTTTCATCTACTTCGTATTGAACAAAATCATATAGCATCCCAGAAAAATTTACTTTATGTCCATGTGAAAGGTGCCCCCCGTGGTCAAGTTTAAGCCCTAACACCTTGTCTCCTGGTTTTAGAAATGCCATATAGACAGCTGCGTTAGCTGGAGAGCCGGATAGTGGTTGGACATTAACATGTTCTGCGCCGAATATCTTTTTTGCCCTGGTTTGAGCCAATATTTCAATTTCGTCTATAACCTGATTGCCCCCATAATATCTTTTCCCAGGATAGCCTTCAGAATATTTGTTATTTAGGACCGAGGCCATAGCTTCAAGCACAGCTGAAGAAACATAGTTTTCAGAAGCAATCATTTCTAGCTCTGTTTCTTGCCTCTTTTCTTCTTTTTGTATTATTGCGAGTGTGTCAGGATCAGTTTTTTCAAGATTTTTGTAGTCCATATTAAAATTATTTAATAATTATAATTTAATATTAGGGTAAATATTTTGACTTGTCAAAAGAGTGGCAAAAGAAAAAATCCCTCCCAATATATGAATTAGGAGGGATTTGTTACTGTCCTCTGGACCGTTCGATTTTAGGCCAAGAGAGGCAGCCCGGCTCGAATTGAGTGCCGGTTGAGCACAATGGTTGGGCTATTTACCCGGAGTTTTGCCTCGTGGGCCATTACCGTGTTATCGCCGCCTGCGATTGCAATCTTGATTTTTGCCATCAGTATGGAATTTTGTTCAGGATTGATAAGGCCAGGCGAGATCAGATTTCCGTTACGGCAGGTCAATGCTTGGTTGTCGGTCAGGATAAGGTTTTCTGCAGGGTTGAAGAGACTGGCGAAAAAGCGATCGGCGTTCATGTCCTCAAATGACTGCGATGCATTTGTAGGAGTGTTGTCGATATTCGCAATAACCACGGGCATATCGCCCTGCGCGGTGTCAGCTGCGATTACGACCTGCGTTACCACAAGGAAGGCGGCAAAAATGATAAAGAGCAAAACAATGAAACGATTCATCCAATCCTCCTTACGTGAGAGTGGAAGAAACAAATCCCCAAATACTTTATCCTCCTTTCTGTTTGTGTTGCTAGTCTTTGGGGAAAGACTGGCAAGAAAAAGATAGGAAAGTTTTACTTAGTTAAAAGTGTATTAAAAAAAGCACAAAAAGTCAAAAAAAGATCAATTTACTGTGAAATTGATCTTTTATTTTGCTAAATATTTTTTTCTCTCTTCTGGCTTGAATTTCTCTATGGCGTAGCGAAGCATCGTGCGGGGCATTTTTTCTTTGAATTTATTTAAAAATTTCTTTAATGTCTTTTCGTCCTTTTTCCCCATTTCCCTAAGCATCCAGCCAGAGGCTTTGTGAATTAGGTCATGGGGGTCGTTTATTAAGAGTTCCGAGATAGTAATTGTTTCGAAAAAATCATTATTTCTAATAAAAGTAAAGGTTGAAACTATAGCAATTCTTCTTTCCCAAAGATTTTTTGAACCAGCCAATGTGTAGAGAACTCTTCTGTCCTTGTCTTTTAGATAGGCCCCAACGATATTAGGAGCAGAGATGTCAACCAAGTCCCAATTATTTATGTTTTTGGTATTTTCTAGGTAGAGTCTGTAAATTGCTTCTTGGTATTCCAGGTCAGCTATTTTGAATTTTTCTGAAAGAATCACCAGTGCTATAAAACGATGTTCATGGATTTTGCTTTTTAAGAGAGTTTGCAAGTCATTAAGGGAGAGATCATAAAAACCACGAGCCAAGGCCCTCATTACAGGGACCTTAATTCCTAAGAAGATATCTCCTTCAGCATATTCACCTTTTCCAGTTTTGAAGAATTTTTGAGATATTTCCTTTTGCTTTTTGTTAGATAGCTCTTCTAATTCTTTTTTTAATTCGTTGATTTTCTTCATGCTATATAATTCTCTATAATTTTATACTTTTAATAAAATAATATCAAATATTTTTTTGCATATAAGTTTTAGACAGTTTATATCCAAACTTTTTATAGTATGATCTAACTCCTATACCGGAGATAATAGTCATTTTTTTGTAGCCATTTTTTTGAGCAATCTCTTCAGCTTTTTTTATTAGTTTTTGGCCCAAGCCAGAGTGTTGTATTCTTTTTTTATCACCGATGGATGTTAATTCTCCATAAACATGAAGTTCTCTTACAATAGCTGAAGCTGAGAGCAACTTAGAAAAACAATTTTCATTATTATTCAATCGCAAACGCAAGAAGGCGTAGAGATTTTTTTTGTCTTTTGAATCATAGCTGATAAAAAATTCTCTTCCCCCGCCAGCAGGGTATTCTTGGATATTCAATTTTATATCCCCTAATTTATATTTTGAATCTTTTATTTCTCGACAGCGGATGCATGAGCACTTAACTCCCTGGTCTTTCATGATTTGTCTTAGGTTTGTTATTAGATTGCCTGCCTCTATGGACTCTCCTGGGATATCACGAATTAATCTTATTATTCTTACATAGGTGGGCACAAGTTCTTTACATTTAATAATCAAGCTTTGTAAAACTTTGTCGGAATATGGTTTGTATTTTCCTTGTTTCCACCACTTGTAAAGAAGGCTACCCTTTGTAACAACGGTTGGGTAGAATTTTATTTGGTCGGGCTGGTAATTCGGAGAGCTAAAAAGTTCTCTGAACATTACCAGATCTTTTTTTGGGGTGGAACCTGGGAGGCCTGGCATTAGGTGATAGGTTACTTTAAAACCAAAGTCACGTAGCATTTTAGTGGCTCTAATCGTTTCGGAATTTTTATTCCCCCTTCTATTTAATTGGAGAATTTCATCATCTATTGCTTGAACCCCAAGTTCTACTCTAGTGCATCCTAGTTCACGCATTTCCAATACTTCTTTTTCATTTATATAGTCTTGCCTAGTCTCAAGGGTAAGTCCAATTATTTGGTATTTTGTATTTTCATTTCTTTTTTGTTCTTTTTTTAAAGCCTCCTTTAAATCTTCAATTTTTGCACTAACTTTTGGGGACTTTGCAGGAGATTTTCTGTAATAATCATTGGCAGCTCGAAAGCATTCTTTTATATACCAAAATTTATATTTTATAGGCAAATAACTCCAGGTACCCCCTATCACTATTAATTCAATTTTTGTGGGTAGATGCCCGTTATTTTCTAAGGCTTTTAGTCTAAATTGTGTTTGGATGTACGGATTGTAGTCACAGCGGATTGCCCTCATAACAGCTGGCTCGTTTGAAAGATAACTTTGAGGAACGTCTTTTTCAGTTGGGCAATAAGCACAATTACCTGGACAGGGCCAAGGTTTTGTCAATACAGCCACAGGAGCAATCCCTGACATGGTGCGAACAGCTCTTTTTCTGAGAAGTTTCTCAAATTCAATATCTTCTTTTATTTGCTTTTCTTTTTTTAATTTAGCGTAGCTTTTTAGTAATTCAGAGTTTTGTGGAATGTTTATCTTCAGGGATTTGGCAATTTTCCTTTTTTGATTCATTAAATCGTTTCGAGATTTAATATTATCATTAAGAAGAAGTTTTATAATATATTCAGTTTTGTTTGTTTTATTATTCATTTGAATCAATTTTTCTTGTTAGTATAATAGACCATATATAAAATATTAAGTCAATAATTTTTTTGATTTTGGCCTTGTTATTACTAGTCAACTTTAATATAATAGGAAGACATAAATATTAGAGAAAAATATGAAAATCAATCCAGGAATTTTTAAAGCTTATGATATAAGGGGGATCTATAATAAAGACTTCAATGACGAGACGGCCTATAAAATAGGTCTCGCTTTTGCCCAAATGAGGAAAGTAGAACTCGGAAAAGTTGATGGTATTAATCTGTTGGTTGCATCTGATATGAGGATCTCATCTCCCGCCCTTAAAAAAAGACTAATAGAAGGCTTGATTGATGCTGGAATAAATGTGATTGACGCTGGTCTTATTTCTACTCCAACATTTTATCATTCGGTAGCTCACAATAATTTTGATGGGGGTATTATTGTTACAGCCTCTCATAATCCTGGGGAATATAACGGGTTTAAGATGGTTAGAGAGAAGGCGAAACCTTTTAGTAAAGATTCTGGAATGGATGTTTTAAGAGAAATGGTAATTTATGGAAATTACAGTTCAGCTGAAAGAAAAGGAAGTGAAGAAAAAAACGATAATTATCTTAGAAAACAAATTGAACATGATATTGATTATGCTGATATTTCAAAAATAAAGCCTTTTAAAATAGTTATTGATCCGGCAAATTCAATGGGAATTACCTATTTTGATGAATTATTTAAAAACATCCCCTGTGAACTTGTGAGAATAAATTGGGAACTTGATGGGAGCTTTCCTGCTCACGAAGCTGATCCCCTTAAGCCGGAAAATTTAGTTGAACTATCAGAGGCGGTAAAGAGAGAAAAAGCAGACATCGGTATAACAACAGATGGAGATGGAGATAGAATATTTTTTGTAGACAATACAGGAGAGCCCGTAGAGTCTGGGATTGCTCGTGCAATTTTTTCAAAAATATTTTTACGAGAAAACCCTGGAGCAAAAATTGCTTATGATATCAGACCAGGGAAAATAACTCATGATATAATAAAAGAACATGGCGGTGAGCCAATAGTGACCAAAGTTGGACACTCGCTTATCAAGGAACACGCCGTGCGAGAAGGGGCTGTCTTTGCTGGTGAGTCATCTGGACACTTTTTCTTAAACATGGAGGCGGGTTGCTATGAGATACCAGTCATTGCGACAGTAAAGTTATTAGAAGAGTTATCTGAGGCTGGGGTGTCTTTTTCTGATTATGTAAAAGAATATAAAAGATACCATAATTCCGGAGAAATTAATAGTGTTGTAGAAGATACAGAAGGAAAGATTCGCGAGCTAATAGAACTTCATAAGGAGGCAAAGCAAAACGATTTAGACGGGATCACTATTGAGTATCCTGATTATTGGTTCAATGTTAGAAAATCAAACACAGAGCCTCTTTTGAGATTAAATCTAGAGGCGATTGAACAAGAGATTATGGAAATAAAAAGAGATGAAGTTTTAGAATTTTTAAGAAATATAAATAACGAAAAATAAATATTATGAAAATTAATCCATCAATATTTAAAGCTTATGACATTAGAGGCGTTTATAAGGAAGATTTTGATGAAGAGATGGCTTATAAGCTAGGGAGAGCTTACGGACAATTAAGAAAAAAAGAGCTTGATAAAAGAAACTTAAATATAGTTGTTGGTTCTGATATGCGCTTATCATCTCCTGTGTTGAAGGAGAAGCTTATTGAAGGATTACTTGACGAGGGTTTAACAGTTGTTGATATTGACCTGTCTTCAACCCCAAGCTTTTATTTTGCAGTTTCATATTATTCTTATGATGGTGGAGTTTTGGTTTCAGCTTCTCATAATCCGGGACAATATAATGGATTTAAAATGGTTAGATCCAAGGCAGTGCCCCTTAGTGGAGATACTGGCATTTTAACTTTGCGGGATATGGTTTTGGAAAATGATTTTGGTGAAAAGATTTCGGGTGGGGAGAGTATAAAAAAAGAAGGGGTTCTTGCAGACCAGATAAAGGTTCGTTTAAAAATGGCCAATCCGGAAAATATTAAAAAAATGAAGATCGTTATTGATCCTGCTAATGCAATGGGAGCTCAATATTTTGATGAATTATTTAAATATTTACCTTGCGAGCTAGTTAGAATCAATTGGGATTTAGACGGCACTTTCCCAGCACATGAGGCAGACCCCTTAAAACCAGAAAATATGCAAGAGCTTTGTGCGGCAGTGAAAAAAGAAAAAGCAGATTTAGGCATCTCAACGGATGGTGATGGGGATAGAATATTTTTCGTTGACAACGAAGGAGAGATTGTTGAGTCAGGAGTGACAAAGGCTTTTTTGAGTAAAATATTTTTAGAAGGAAATGCTGGCAAAAAAATTGGACACGACATAAGACCAGGGAAAATAACAGAAGACGTAATAAGAGAGAACGGAGGAATCCCTGTTCCAACAAAAATTGGCCACTCCCTTATAAAAGAACAAGCTCTTAGAGAAGACATCTTTTTCTCTACGGAGGCCACAGGCCATTTTTATTTCAACATGAAAGACGAGGGCTGTTACGAAGTGCCGACACTAATAACATTAAAAGTCTTAGAGGAGCTCTCGAGGGGGGAAGAAACGATGGCAGAGCATGCAAATAAGTATAGAAAATATTTTCATTCTGGAGAGCATAATAGTATTGTGGATGATCCTGAAAAAATAATGCAGAATATAAAAACAAAATATTCAAAGGGAGAAATAAATGAACTTGATGGAATATATATTGCTTTTCCAGAATATTGGTTTAGCATCAGAAAGTCTAACACAGAACCCCTCCTTAGACTAAATCTGGAAGCAGTAGACAAAAAAACCATGGAAGAAAAAAGAGATGAAATTTTAAACTTAATTAACTCATAAAAATATATATATGCAAAAAAACGAAAAACTTGCGTTCGCCGTCGGCCTCTCTGTCGGAGTAGCGGCAATTTCTTTACTAGGATTGATTGTTCTCGGGGTGCTTTACCTTAAAAACAACCAAGTGGAGTTAGTGAGAAATGAATTGGATAGTGAGAAAATAGTCAAAGTTGATGATAGAGCAGGTGACGGACTAATAAGTGTTGAAAGGATCGATCTCCATGAAGAAAGGGTTGCTGGTGTTTGGGTTCGAGGCAATACGGAAGCTTTGGTTTCAATTACGGAATATTCAGATATTCAATGCCCATATTGTGCTAAGCACCATGAAACTTTAAAACAAGTCATGGAAGAATATCCAAATCAAGTAAAGTGGGAGTATAAGCACTTCCCTCTAGATTCACTACACCCATATGCCAGAAAAGCAGCGGAAGCAGCAGAGTGTGCAGGAGAGCAAGAAGATTTTTGGCACTATATTGACACGCTGTATGCAAATCAAAAAAGTCTTAACGCAGATATATTTGAAAAGGTTGCCATAAAGATTGGTTTAAATGTTGATCAGTTTAATGCATGTATAGATTCAGGAAGATATAGTGAAAAAGTAGCGGCCGATTTATCTGAAGGACAGGAAAGAGGAGTTCGCGGGACGCCTGGCAATTTTGTAAATGGAGAAGAACTTAAAGGAGCTGTGCCTTTTTCACAGATGAAGGCGGCAGTCGATAAAGCACTAAATTAATCAAATGAAATTAGAACCAATAGCAAAAAACGTTTTCTATGTAGGGGTAAACGATACTAGTCGTAAAATGTTTGATGCATTTTTACCATTAAGTGAAGGGACTAGTTATAATTCGTATTTAATAGAAGGGAGTGAAAAAACCGTTTTGATTGACACTGTCGACCATATTAAAAGCGAAGAGCTTCTAAAAAATTTAAAACAGGTAAAAAAAATTGATTATATTGTAGCGAATCATGCTGAGCAAGACCACTCCGGTTCTCTTAGAGAGGTTTTAAAAAAATACCCAGAAGCAAAAGTATTAACAACAGCATATTGCAAGAGCATGTTAATAGACCTTTTGCATATAAGAGAAGATTCTTTTGAGTTGGTCGTTGAAAATCAAGAAGTCTCCCTTGGTGATAAAACCTTGAGATTTATTTTTACGCCATGGGTTCATTGGCCAGAGACTTTTTCGACTTATTTAATAGAAGAAAAAATATTATTCTCTTGTGATTTTTTTGGAGCGCACATGTCAAATAAAAATATTTTTGTATCAGACAATGAATCTGAAAACGTAATAAAGCAAGCAAAAATATATTTCGCGGCCATCATGATGCCTTTTAGGGAACTGATAAAACGTAATCTTGAAAAAGTAAATAGTCTGGAATTGGAAATGATTGCACCAAGTCATGGTCCAATATATAAAAACCCTGAACTTATTTTAAACGCTTATCAAAGCTGGACCACAGGAGAAAACAAAGACAAAGTTCTTATTCCTTATCTTAGCATGCATGGCAGCACAGAAGTTTTGGTTAGAGATCTAGAGAAAAAGCTAAGAGCAGAAAACATTGAAGCTGTGGTAGTTGATATTGAAAAAGAAGGAATGCTTGGTATTGTAGAGCATTTGGTTGACTCACGTTTTGTGATTGTGGGGACCCCAACCATGCTGAATGAAGCCCACCCACTTGTCGTCCTGACTATGAATGTGATAAGATTGTTAAAATCAAAGATAGAATTTGTGGGGATTATAGGTTCTTATGGTTGGGGAGGAAGAACAATAGAGACAATCGAGAATGCCCTTGGAGACATGGAAAAAGAATACTTTGAACCAATCATGATAAAAGGACTGCCAAAAACAAACGACTTGGATGAAATTTCGAAACTGATTGAAAAAATTATTAGTAAAATTGAAAATAATTAGTATGCGAAAATTACTTCTTTTATCTTTCTTTGTTTCAGTTTTTATTTTAACTGCTTGCAGCAATTCCACGCAAAATAATACACCAGATTATTATCCAGATACAGATAATGAAACACAGGACGATGAAACTCAAATTAGTTCAACTAGCGATAAAACATTAGAGGAGAGATATTTAGATTTTGAAACTGATTTAACTTGCATGCTGATGGAGGCGGAAGTAGCAGATGATATCATTACTGTAATGAGTGAGACAAAAAAAGTAGCCGATAAATACTTCCTTTCTAAGGAGGAGTTAGACAAAATGAAAGAGCTCACAACAAACGATCAAGAGTTTCAAGGGAAGGTTATAATAAAAATGAAAAATGAGTGTATAGACTCTTATCAAAAAGTAATAGATAAAGAACATTTTAATAAGTAAGAATAAATTTATGGCACAACTAGGTGAAAAAACTAAAAAAAATCTTGAAGAGGCTTTTGCTGGAGAGTCTATGGCAAGAAATAAATACACATATTTTGCCAGCGTTGCTCGAAAAGCTGGCTACATTCAAATTTCCAACCTGTTTATGGAAACGGCCGAGAACGAGAAAGAACATGCTAAGCTTTGGGCAAAATATTTAGAGCTTATTGGAGACACAAAAGCAAATTTAGCTGCTGCCGCTGAAGGAGAGCATGAAGAAAATACGGAGATGTATCCTAGAATGGCAAAAGAGGCTGAAGAAGAAGGGCACACTGAAATTGCTGAGGCTTTTAGAAAGGTGGCCGAGGTTGAAAAAGCACACGAAGAAAGATATTTAAAACTATTAAAGAATATTGAGGACAATATGGTATTTGAGGCAGATGGTGATGTGATGTGGAAATGTAATAACTGTGGTTACTTACATTTTGGAAAAGTGGCGCCAGAATCATGCCCGGCCTGCAAACATCCTCAGGCACATTTTGAAATAAAAGCAGAAAATTATTAAAAACATATGACAGTAAAAGACGGTAAATATAAATGTGAAATTTGTGGTAATCTTATAGAGGTTATTGAAAACGGCGATGGAGATATTTATTGTTGTGGTGAAGTTATGGAGATTTTACCATTAAAATGGAGCGATTAATTATTAAAAATATAATATGACAAAAGAAAACGAAGTATACAAATGCGAAATTTGTGGAAACGTCGTCAAGGTAATAGAAACTGGAGCTGGAGAATTGGTTTGCTGCGGGGTTCCAATGGTTAACCAAGAATCATAGAGCATTTAGCTAAAAATAAAGAAAAAAGAGGCTTTTTACAGCCTCTTTTTCTTGTATTGACAAATATTAATAATTATTATAATATTTTTAAAGACTTAAAGAAGTACAAGTAGAGCCGGTGGTTCTATTTTTATATTTAAAAATATGACTGAAGTAAAAACAGAAGACAAGACTCAAGAAGTAAAAGTAGAAGAGTCAAAGGACAAAAAAGATAGCAAAAATGTTGATCCAGCAAAATTAAAGCCTGGAATGACTGTTCGTGTTTATCAAAAAATTAAGGAGCTTAATATTAAGGGCGATGAAAAGGAAAGAATCCAGTACTTTGAAGGGATGATTATTGCCAAAAAACACGGTGATGAAGCTGGTGGAACAATTACTCTAAGAAAAATTTCAAATGGAGTTGGAGTCGAAAAGATCTTCCCTCTAAATCTGCCTACAATCGATAAGATTGAGATTAAAAAACAGGCTAGAGTAAGAAGAGCAAAACTATTTTTCTTGAGAAGAGGATATAAAAAGAGATTGAAAGAAACAAAGCTAGATTAATATAGAATACCTGCCCAAAGATCTATTGCCGAGGTGGTGGAATTGGTAGACACGCAAGCTTGAGGGGCTTGTGGGAGCAATCCCGTGCAGGTTCAAGTCCTGTTCTCGGCACAGGCAAATACGGACGCATAGCTCAGTTGGCTAGAGCACTTCGTTTACACCGAAGGGGTCCAAGGTTCGAGTCCTTGTGCGTCCACATTTAAAAGACTGTTTAAGACAGTCTTTTTTTTGTGCTTATAATTTAATAAATTTTTAATATACCTGTAATATAGTATGAATAGTTATTATTAAAACTAAATAATATGGATATTTTCTTATGGGTTATTTTTGTGATTGGAGCAATTATTGTTGTTTCTATCAGGCAGATTAATCAATATCAAAAAGGAGTTAAGTTTATGTTTGGAAAATACATAGGATTGATGGAACCTGGATGGAGACTTGTTTTCCCCATAATCCAGACATATAAAAATATAGATCTCCGTGTGAAAGCAGTGGATGTAGCTCATCAAGAAGCGATAACCAAGGACAATATCTCAGTTAGCGTAAATGCAGTTATATATTATAAGGTTGAAGATGCGAATAAAGCTATAATAGAAGTTGAAGATTTTTATTATGCAATTTCTCAGCTAGCACAAACAACTATGCGAAATGCTGTGGGTGAAGTTGATTTAGATGAGCTTCTCTCTCAGAGAGAAAGAGTTTCAAACAATATAAAAAACATAATTGATAAAGCTACAGACCCATGGGGGATAAAAGTTATTAATGTTGAACTCAAAGACATTACTCTCCCAGAAGAAATGAAAAGAGTAATAGGAAAGCAGGCTGAGGCTGAAAGAGAAAAAAGAGCAATTATCATTAAGGCAGAGGGTGAAGTAATGGCCGCCAACAACATGTCCAAGGCAGCACATACTTTATCTGAGTCTAAGGGGGCACTTCACTTAAGAACTTTGCAATCAATAAACGATATAAGCTCTGATCAATCAAATACTATAGTTTTTGCAGTTCCATTGGAGATACTTAGAGCGTTTGAAAGCTTTGGGGAAAAGGGAAAATAATCAATTTAAAAATAAAAAAGCTCCCTTTAGTGAGCTTTTTTTGTTAATTGAGAATATGCTTAAAGTAATTAATTTAACTGCTTTCTTGAATTTTTATTTTTGGCATATTTGATAGAAGTTTTATAGAATGTTTTTTAAATTTTAAGCTATTTTTAAAAAAACTGGGATATTTTCAAAAATGAATTTTCTTGTAAAATTAGCATCAGTGTGATGTAATGTTTACATGAGCAAACACAAAGAAAAACTAATTATTATTGACGGAAATGCCTTGATTCATAGGAGTTTTCATGCTCTTCCGCCAAGCATTCAAACAAAGAAGGGTGAGCCCACCAATGCTGTGTATGGCTTTACTAGTGTTTTAATTAAAGCTATTAAGGATTTCAGTCCTGAATATATTGTTTTAACTCTAGATAAAAAAGGACCAACATTTAGACATGAAGAGTTTAGTGAATATAAAGCAAAGAGAGAAAAGGCGCCGGACGAACTTTATTCTCAGTTTCCTAGGGTAAAAGAGATAGCCAAAGCTTTTGGAGTTCCAATTTTTGAAAAATCAGGGTATGAAGCAGACGATCTAATCGGAACAATTTCAAAGACCACTGACGGCACCATAGATAAGATAATATTAACTGGTGACATGGATACTCTGCAGTTAATAGATGATAGTACAAAAGTCTATACTATGAGCCGGGGGATGTCAGACTCAGTTATTTATGACGAGACTGCGGTAAAGGAAAAATACGGCATAGGGGTTGAGCAAGTAATCGACTACAAGGCTCTACGAGGCGACCCTAGTGACAACATACCTGGTGTTAGAGGGGTTGGTGAAAAGACAGCTGTTGAGATAATCCAAAAATTTGGCAATTTGGACAATCTTTATAATTATCTTGAAGGTAAAAAAGAAAAAATTGATAAAAGCATTTTAAAAAATGATCTAGATAATGTTTTTACTGAAAGAATAAAAAATCTTTTAATAGAGCACAAGGAAGATGCAATTCTGAGTAAAAGTTTGGCAACAATTAAGCTTGATGTTGATATAAAATTTGATTTAGAAAAGGCTCGTTTTGGTAATTTAGAATTAGATAAAATTTTAGAGTTATTTAGTGAGCTAGAGTTCAAATCCCTTTTGCCAAGAGTCCAAGAACTTTCAAAAAAAGAGACCAAAGAAACCAGTGCTAATAAATTTGAAAGAGATAAAAGTCTTTTTAAATATATAATAGTTGAAACAGAAAAAGAGTTTAACAAATTTTTGAAAGAGCTAAAAAAGCAAAAACATTTTAGTTTTGATACAGAAACTAGCGGTTTCGACCCAATAAGCTCGGAGCTTTTGGGAATTAGTTTTTCCTGGAAGGCTGACGAAGCTTTTTACTTGGTTGTCGCGGGTGAAGAGAGAGTGGACAAGGAAGTGAATTTATTTAATTATTCAAATCCTGTAGAAACAAAAACCAAGTCAGTTCATCCATGGCTTGAAAAATTAAAACCAATTTTCGAAAATAAAAATATTGGCAAATGTGCTCATAATATGAAATTTGACATGAAAGTAATGATGAACAATGGGGTTAATGTTTTGGGAATAGATTTTGATACTATGCTGGCTTCTTTTATTTTGAATTCTAGCTCTCGTCAACACAATCTTGACGTTGTTACTTTTTCTGAGCTGGGGTTTGAGAAAATATCAACAGCCGAGCTTCTGGGTAGTGGTAAAGATAAAAAAACATTTTCAGAGCTTGATACAGAGCTTCTTGGAATTTATTCATGTGAAGATGCTGATTTTACAAACAAATTATATTTAAAGCTTTCTAAACTAATCAAAAAAAATAATTTTACTAAGTTATTTAACGATCTAGAAATTCCTCTAATAAGAATACTAGCTGACATGGAACAAAGTGGGATAAAACTGGATGTGGGGTTTTTAAAAAAACTTGGTGCAGATACTCATAAAAAACTTGAAAGTATTCAGAAAAAGACTTGGAAAGAGGCGGGAGAAGATTTTAATATAAACTCTACCAAACAACTGAAAGTTATCCTTTTCGAAAAACTTGCCATCTCTACTTTTGGCATTTCAAAAACCAAGACAGGGTTTTCAACCTCAGCTGATGAACTTGAGAAGCTAAAAGAACAACACCAAATAATTCCCTTGATTCAAGAATACAGAGAGTTGAACAAACTAATAAGCACATATATAGACACCC
This sequence comes from Candidatus Parcubacteria bacterium, assembly GCA_002869265.1. Classification (GTDB taxonomy): domain Bacteria; phylum Patescibacteriota; class Patescibacteriia; order Patescibacteriales; family BM507; genus BM507. The sequence continues at coordinate 23,875 of PKTH01000005.1, read as the reverse complement.
TGCCTGAACTAGTAAACGAAAAGACGGGCAGAATTCATACGAGCTATAATCAGACTGTGGCTGCGACTGGCAGACTATCTTCTACTGATCCAAATATGCAGAACATACCGGTTAAGACTGAGCTGGGAAGAAATATTCGAAAAGCTTTTGTGGCCGAAGAAGGTAAAGTCTTTGTGGCGTTTGATTATTCTCAAATAGAATTAAGGATAGCGGCTCATCTTTCAGGAGATACAAAGATGATTAAGGCATTTAAAGATAAGGTGGATATTCATACGGCGACGGCAGCTGAAATAAATGGAGTTAAAATAGATGAGGTTACAAGTGAAATGAGAAGAGAAGCAAAGGCGGTTAATTTTGGAGTCCTTTATGGACAAGGGCCTCATGGCCTAGCACAAAATGTTGATATCTCATATGCTAGGGCCAAGGAATTTATTGACCAGTATTTTGATTCATATAAAAAAGTTAGACAATATCTAGACAAGGTGATTGAGCAGGCTCGAGTGGACGGTTGTGTAGAGACAATGCTGGGTAGAAAAAGACTTTTACCGGAAATAAACTCTTCAATGGCCATGGTTAGAAAAGGAGCTGAAAGGATGGCTATCAATACACCCATACAGGGAACAGCCGCTGACCTAATAAAGAAGGCGATGGTTGATGTTTATGATTTTATAAATATTAAATACAACAAGGATGATGTAAAAATGCTATTGCAAGTCCATGATGAGCTTTTATTTGAAGTGGATGAAAAAGTAAAGAGTAATTTTACAAAAGAAATAAAAGGATTAATGGAAAATGTTTTTAAACTGAAAGTTCCTTTAATAGTTGACTATAAGGAAGGCAAAAATTGGAAAGAGATGGAATAAAAAACGAACCGATATTACGGTTCGTTATTGAGGTTTAAAGACGCCCTTTAAGTAGTTTGGGGGGAAGTATTTCAATTTCCCCAATTTCTAAAGAGAAGGTGCGAAGAGCCTTGGCGGTTTCAATTAGTTCACTAAGCGATTTGGACTTTGGCTCCCCCATTAAAGCTCTTAGCTTAAATGAATATCCGTTTTGAATAGTAATTTTTTTGAGCTGATCTCCAGCATCTTCTTCAGATGCCATAATTTCCATAATGTTGTCGGAAATAAGAAAGTCAATTAGAATCTTTAAACAAGCGACATATTTAGAACACACAGTTATAAGAGCTTTCTCATGTGAAACCATATAAACACCTCCATGTTTAAATTAGGGAAAGAACAAATAATTATTATTAATATCATCATTTAAAAAAGATGTCAATTAAAGAATTAAAAAATAAAAACATAGCTGTGTTGGGTTTGGGCGTTGAAAATATAGCCCTAATTGACTATATAATAAACAAAAAAACAGAATGCAATATTTCAGTTTTTGATTCAAGGGATGAAAAAGCACTTGGTAATAGATATCTTAAGTATAAAAAGAACACAAATGTTTTTTGGAACCTAGGTAAACAGAAATATAATTATTCTGATTTTGATATTATTTTTAGATCTCCCGGCTGGACTTTGTTTGATGAAGAAATATCCAAGGCTCAAAAGAACGGAGTGGTGGTGAGCAGTCCGATGAAAATGTTTTTTGAAACATGTCCATCAAAAAACATAATAGGAGTAACTGGGACCAAGGGGAAGGGCACTACCAGTACTTTGATTTATCAGATAATAAAAGAGGCAGGCAAAAGAGTATGGCTTGGTGGTAATATTGGGAATGCTCCCTTTGAGTTTGTCACCAAAATAAAAAAGGACGACTGGGTAGTCCTGGAATTATCTAGTTTTCAGCTTGAAGACCTAGACCAGAGTCCCAAAGTAGCTGTTTTTACAAATTTCTATAAAGAACATTTAAGCCCAGCAGACCCCAATAACCCAAACTATCACAAAAGCCTAGCAGCATATTGGCTAGCCAAAAAGAATATTTTTGCTCACCAAAGAAAATCAGATAAATTTATAGCAAATATCAAAGTGGCCAAGAGACTTGAAAAGGAACCGGTACTAGCCGAGAGAATATTTTTCCATAAATCAGATATAGAATCTGGGTTGATTGGGGAGCATAACAAAGAAAACATTGCCGCCGCTGTCGAGGTAGCCAAGGTTTTGAAAATAAGCAAGGAGGTGGTTAGGAGAGCAGTTAAAAAGTATATGGGGCTTGAACATAGAATAGAGCTTGCTGGAAAGATTGATAACGTAGAATTTTACAACGACAGTTTTGCGACCACCCCAGAGGCAACCATTACTGCCCTAAAATCTTTTAAGGGACCGATTATTGCTTTGGCTGGAGGAGCTGATAAAGGGGCAAATTTTTTAGGCCTTGCACGAGAACTAAAAAAAAGAGTAAAGTATATAATATTGTTTAATGGCAAGGGAAGTACAAAAATAAAAAAAGAACTTCTTAAAGTAAAATACCCTTTCAAAAAAATTTCTTTCGTGGGTAGCATGGAAGAGGCTTTTAAAAAGCTGAAAAAAATTAAAGAGGATGGAGATGTTGTTTTACTTTCAACTGCCTGTGCTAGCTTTGGTGTTTTTAAGAATTATAAAGAGAGGGGAGAAAAATTTAAGAAAGAAATTGAAAAATTGAAATGATAATATTTTTATATGGTGAAGACGATTTTCGAATAAAAAGAAAATTGTCAGAGCTGAAAGAGAAATTTAAAAAAGACGTTGATCCAAGCGGGGAAGCTATTTCAAGTATTGATGGAGAAAAGCTTAGCATGGATGAATTAAACAAGGCTGTAAATTCAGGCTCTCTTTTTGTGCGAAGGAGAATGGTCGTTGTAGAGAATTTCTTTTTAAATAAGGATAAAGAAATATTTAAATCCGTTCTTGATTTCTTAAAAAATGAAGAGACAAAAGACAAAGACCCCAAGGAAGGAAATATAATAATATTTCATGAGTCCGGGATTGGACCTCATCCAACAAAAGTGAAAAAAGACCTTTGGGCTCTCCTTGGCTCTGGAAGTGTTTCGCAGGAATTTAAAAAACTTTCAAACACAGAAATTACCGCCTGGATAAAAAAAGAAGCTGAATCCTTGGGAGCAAATATAAGCATGCCAGTCTCTGCTGAGCTGGCCTCTGTTCTAGATAATGATCTGTGGCGTATAAAGAGCGAACTAGAGAAGCTTATTAATTACAAAGAGGGCATGAAGCTTTTAGCGGGTGGAAAACTTGAAATAACCAAAGATGATGTTGAAGCAATGAGCGTTGGTTCATTTGATGATAATATCTTTGCCTTAACTGATGCTATTGGATCAAAAAATAAAAAATTGGCATTGAAACTTTTTGAAGAGCAATTACAAAATGGAGTTTCTTTTGACTATCTTCTTACAATGACAATTTGGCAGTTTAAAAGATTGTTACAAGTAAGACAGGCCCTAGACCTGGGGGCTAATCAGAGAAAAATAATCAGTGATTTAAAAATACATCCCTTCGTTGCTCAAAAAAGCATTAATCAAGTTAGACACTATAGTCTGGAGTTTTTGAAGGGGATTTTGAGGGAGCTTGTTGAAATAAATAAAAAAAACAGAGAAAGTGGAGAAAATAGCCCGACCAAATTCAGTATTTTGATTGCCCAGCTTTGATTGCCAAAAGAAGCTTATTCCACTATTATTTAAATATGTATAATAAATCATTGAAAGTTTTATTTTTTTATAATGGTATTTTCGTTTTAGGGGCAGGTCTTTTGGGCCCCCTTTATGCTTTTTTTGTTGAATCACAAGTAGATGGAGTTCTGGCTGTAAGTTATTCATGGGCAGCCTTTTTAATAGCATCCACAATAGCTACAATTATAGTAGGAAGAAATGGTGATGGGGTTAAAGAAAAGGAATTTTTATTAATGGGAGGAATGCTACTGAGGGCGATTGCATGGATTTCATTTATTTTTGTAACAAACATATATCAGTTAATACTTGTACAGGTTATTATTGGTATTGGTGAGGCTATAGGCACGCCAGCTTTTAACACAATTTTTGCTGAACATCTTGATAAAAATATTCATATGAGAGAATACTCTACGTGGACATTAATTGCTAATTTAGTGTCAGCGTCTGGAGTTTTGATTGGTGGATATATAGTTAAGTACCTTGGTTTTCATATATTATTTATTTCTATGGCAAGCTTGGCCTTAATATCATTTTTTGGGCTTTTACTAAAACCAAGAAAATTACTTTAAAAATATGGAAGAAGAAAGATTAGTAGATCCAACAGAGTCAAATGACGACAAGCCGACGGAGAATGCTCTTCGGCCAAAAAAAATCGAAGACTATATTGGACAAGACAAAATAAAAGAGAACATCAATATAACAGTTCAGGCAGCTCAAAAAAGAGGAGAGCCGATCGAACACATGCTTCTTTATGGCGCACCAGGACTGGGAAAGACAACCCTGGCTCATATTATAGCTAATGAGATGGGAGCAAACATCCGAGTGACCTCTGGACCAGCAATAGAAAAATCAGGTGATCTAGCTGCTATACTAACTAATCTTAGTGATGGAGATATTTTGTTTATTGATGAGATTCATAGATTGCACAAAACCATCGAAGAAATACTCTACCCTGCAATGGAAGATAATGTACTTGATATTATAATCGGTAAGGGGCCATCCGCCAGAACACTTAGAATTGATTTACCTAAAATTTCTATAATTGGAGCGACCACAAAGGTTAGTTTGTTGTCAGCTCCATTGCGTGATCGTTTTGGTGTGATTCATCACTTGAACTTTTATGAACACGCAGATATTGAAAAAATAATCAAAAGAAATTCTGGAATCCTAAATACCAGTCTAGACGAATCATCAGCTATAGAGATAGCCAGAAGGTCTAGAAGAACTCCTCGTATTGCCAATAGACTTTTAAAGAGAGTGAGAGATTATTGTGAGGTGAAATCTGACGGGACTATAAATAAAGAAAATTGCTTTTCTGCGTTTGAAATGCTAGAAGTGGATGAACATGGCCTCGATTGGATAGACAGAAAGATTCTCGAGACTATTATTGATAAGTTTGATGGAGGTCCAGTTGGACTAAATACTATTGCCGCCACTACGGGAGAAGATGTCTCTACAGTAGAGGACGTATATGAGCCTTATTTAATGCAACTGGGATTTATAGATAGATCTCCTAGAGGACGGATTGTGACTGATATCGCATATAGACATTTAGGGAAAAAGAGGTTAAAATAATTTTGTTCATTATTGGACCATTTAAAAAAAGGAGAAAACAATGGCATTTAATAAGGATTTTTTTGATAGGCTAAGGCAGTCTGGTGTTCATGTTTCAGAACCAATAAGTGTAAGAGTTGACCCAGATCTGTATCGGGCAGTTAGAAGATTCATACAAAAAATAGAAAGAGCCCACTCGGAGGCAGCGAAAAGTAAATTGCATTTTGGCATATGTCCAAATTAATAAAAAAGACCATTTTAATGGTCTTTTCTTCTAAAATAAAAAGGTCACCTAGGTGACCTTTGGAAATTATTTTTTTCTGAAAGAGCAGACTCCGTTTATTGCACAGGAGATAGAGGCAACAAAGACCCCAATAAGGACGGTAAAAAACAGGTAGTCATCCTTGAGTGAAAACAATTGGGGATGATCTTGGACAAAAGTAATAGCCCAAACACAACAGTACATCGCAACCAGACTTAAGACAATCTTTATCACTGCTTTGATCATTTGATTTCCTTTCTGAAATAGAAAACAACTATGATTTTTTTTCTTAAAGAACAAAACCAAGATAACATTTTTTTAAATAATTGTCAATAGATGAAAGTTTCTGATTTTAATTTTGATTTACCCGAAAATTTAATTGCCACCAGCCCAATAAGTCCTCGTGATCATTCGAGAATGTTGGTTTTGGATAAAGAAAACGGAGAAATATCTCATAAAAGGTTTTATGATATTTTGGATTATTTTGAAAAGGGAGATTTGCTGGTTTTAAACAATTCAAAAGTTTTTCCAGCTAGATTATTAGGGAAAGTGAAAGAAAGTGAGCGGAAAATAGAAGTTTTTCTTTTGCATCCTCAAACTAAATATAGGTGGCAGTGCTTGATTGGCGGGAAGAAAATAAAAGAAGGGCTGACAATAAAAATAACAGATTATTTTGAGGTGCTAGTCAGAGAGGAAAATGGAGATGGGACTTGGCTGGTTGAACTTCCCATGGAAGGAAAAGGGTTGATGGGCTTCTTAGAGATGAATGCCAAGATTCCCCTCCCCCCCTATATAGAAAAGCAAAGAAAGCTAGACAATAAAAAATATAATACCGAAAAAGACAAGAAAGATTATCAAACTGTTTTTGCAGAAGCCGATAAGCAGGGCTCAGTCGCAGCCCCAACAGCTGGACTTCATTTCACCCCAGAGCTTTTAGAAAAGATCAAAAACAAAGGAGTGAACATAGAGTACATTACCCTTCATGTTGGAATGGGGACTTTTGCGCCTGTAAAAGTAGATGATATAGAGAGTCATAAGATGCATGCTGAGTGGGTTGAAATAAGTTCAAAAACAGTTAAAAAAATAAGAGAAACACAAAATAATAAGAACAAGATTATTGCGGTTGGCACAACCAGCGCCAGGTCTTTAGAGGCGCTTGGTAATAGTGATGCTCTTAGTGCTTGGGTGGATATATTTATTTATCCTGGGTATCAGTTTAAAAATGTTGATTCGATAGTTACAAACTTTCACCTTCCAAAATCAACTCTTATAATGTTGGTAAGTGCAATGGCGGGGAAAGAAGAAGTAAAAAGAGCCTACAAAGAAGCAATTGAAAAAAAATATCGTTTTTATTCTTACGGAGACGCTATGTTTATAAAATAAAATGGAGACGATTAATCGTCTCCATTGTTTTTTTAGTGGCCACGTATTTTTTTTAAAATGGCCTCAAGGTTTCTTAAACAGACCGGACAAACGTACCCGTGAAGTCGATGGTGAACATAGAAACAGCCATGTTCTGAACAAACAAGTTGAGCCATAATTTTCTCCTAGCTTAATCGGGTTTTTAATTCAGTATAGTTTCTATTTCAATCAGTTCTTTTATTTTCTCAGCGTCAATCTTTAAGACCCTGGAAATAGTGGCTACTGAAGTAACCTTTCCGTCAATTGCACGATTGACTTCATCGACCACATCTAGTCTCACGGTTCCTGAATACACTCCCTCAATCAAATCTTTTGTTAGTTTGATGGCGTGGTTTCGACCACATTCTTTAACATCATATGAGAGATCTCCAGAAAGGATACCGAGATCGTCCCAGGTGATCAAGCCCAGATTAATGGCTGAATAGATGTCGTTGGCGACATTAATGGCAATATCCCAAAGGAGATTGTGTTTTTTGAGACCATCAATCTGTTCGAGAGCGAAGGCCAGATTGACATAAGCCCTGAGAGCTTCCTTGTTGAAGCCCAGCTCTTCCCACTTAATGAGTTTGTTTTTCACCGCATCAATAACTTCAGCTGACACTTTTACTGAATCGGAAAAACCTAATGATCGGTTCATTAGAAGAGAGCCGCGATCGATTATGTTTTTTCTTACACTATAAATGGTTTTTTCTTTCATGATTTACCTCCGAGTATAGTAGTTTCCTAGAAAGAACAAAAAATATGAAATTATATTAACATATTATTTATTTTTTGTCAATGGTAAAACAAGCCAACATTTAAAACAAAAACCCCTGGCTGTATTAACCAGGGGTGATATTATTTTTACTTTTGAGGCACATAGTCGCAAGCAACCATATGAACATAAAGGCTAAAGCAGAAGAAGGTTATTGAAATGCTAAGAAGTGCTTCCAGCATCATTGGTGGGACAATATAGCTTTCAGACGGGAATCTCCCCATGAGGTAAACTAATACAGAAAAAACAAACATAATCTGGATATGCCCCCTACGATCAGATCTAAATTTATCCGTTTTACTTCCGTTGTAGACTATTGAAGTTTCAGATTTGAGATCCTGATAGAAATTATTCAATCCAGCAACGACAGGAAAAGACATAGCGACTGCGAAAGGAAGGGTCCATAAAAAAACATCAAATGGAAGGTGAAATTGGGCTGAGATAAAAAGGAGCATAGATCTCACACCAAAGTATGAAATTAAAATCCACAAGAGCTGTCCCCAAGTGACCCAGGATACTTTTAGATATTTTAAAGAGATGTTTGCAAAGCATTGAAATCTTGACATCAAAAATTGATCAACGGGATTATTTTTTGTCATACCACGCCTCCGTATTCAAGAGTGAAAAGAACTGAGGATAATAGATAATAATAGTCAAACAAACTAAAAAAGTCAAATACTTGACTATTGGATAAAAATAAGTTAATACTATATTATACAAATGATGTTTAATAACAATTAAAAGAAGAAATATAAACTATGTCTGTACCTAAAAAGAGAAGGACTTCCAGCTCGGTAGGAAGAAGAAGATCTCATCACGCTCTTAAAACAGTTTCTTTAATAAAATGTTCAAAATGCGGTAAATCCGTTGAGCCACACAAGGCTTGTTCATTTTGTGGAACTTATCGAGAAAGAGAAATTATCAAAATTAAGGAGAAAACAGCAAAAAGCGAAAAATAAAACGCTTTTTGTTTTTTTAGAAAAACTATGGCTAATAGACACTTAGCAAGAACAATAGCAATGCAAACTTTGTTTCTTTGGGATTTTCACGGGAAAAAAGACATTGATCTTGGAGATTCGCTAAAGCAAATGTTTGATAACTTTGCACCAAGTTTTGATGACCAAGGATTTTCTAAAAATATCATAAAGGGAGTTACTGAAAATTTATCTGAAATAGATAAGAATATTACTAAATATGCTACTGAATGGCCCCTTGATCAGATAACAGTAGTTGATAGAAATATTTTGCGCATAGGTGTTTATGAACTCAAAATGAATGATGACATCCCCGCTAAAGTAGCTATTAATGAAGCGATTGAAATAGGAAAGGCTTTTGGCGGAGAAGCTTCTGGTAAATTTATTAATGGAGTTTTAGGCGCTATCTATAAAGACATTCAATCAAGCGAAGGCTTTGTTGAAGAAAAAAGGGAGGAAACAAAAAAAGAAGATAACAAATAAAGTATTGTTACATTATTCTATTGTTATATTGTTTATCAATTTAACAATTCATAATCTAGCAATTTTGAAACAATGAAAAATTTTTCAAAGTTGGAGGACCTAATAAATGTTAAGTTTAAAAATCCAGACTACTTAAAGCAGTCTGTGGTTCACCGTTCTTATTTAAATGAGCATCCCGAATTTCATTTGCCGCACAATGAGCGAATTGAATTTTTGGGGGATGCTGTTTTGGAGATAGTGGTGACAGAATTTTTATACAAAAACTACCCAGAAACCCCAGAAGGAGATCTTACTAACTGGAGAGCATCTTTGGTTAACTCTAAAATGTTAGCCGTTGTGGCAGAAGAGATTGACCTTGAGAGTTATCTTTATTTATCCAAGGGTGAAGCTAAGGACAAAAATACCAAAGCAAGACAATATATAATGGCAAATGCAGTGGAGGCCTTGATTGGTGCTATATATCTTGATCAGGGGATAAAAAAGGCCAGTGAATTTGTTCATAAATATATGCTTTCTAAGCTTGATAATATTTTAGAAAATAAATTGTATCTTGATCCCAAATCAAAGTTTCAAGAATTATCTCAAGAAAAGATAAAAACGACTCCACACTATAGAGTGTTGGGAGAGAGCGGACCTGACCACGACAAAACTTTTGAAGTTGGATTGTATTTAGGTGAAGACCTTGTTGCTAAGGGAAAAGGAAGCTCAAAACAAGAAGCTCAGGTAGATGCAGCGGAGAAGGGAATAAAAAAGAAAAAGTGGTAATTTTTTTCCTGAACCCAATAAGTTCTTTTTAGAGAGGAGTTAAAAATGGTAATAGCATTCTATTTTGATGGTAATCTAAAACATTATCTTTCTGAGTGTATGGAAATGTGCTTTTGGGTAACAGACAGGGAGTGCGCTCACCGCTTTGATTCTGATGAAGAAGCCCTGCTGGAAGCGAAAGAAGTTTTGCCAGATGGATTTTTTATAAACGACATTAAAGTAGATGTGGCTGAGGGCTACATGTCGACAATAGCTTTTCCTCATGATCCAGATTTAACATTTGTGACAATGAATAGAGAGAGGTTTTATATATCTGCTGATCGGTCAAAAGCGCATAGGTTTGACACCTGGGGAGAGGCCAAAACAACCTCAGAGATTCTTTTAGCTCAAATACCTGAAGCAGAGGGCAGGATTAGTGTTGACATGATGGAGACCTAAGAAAACAAAGACCTACAACAGTAGGTCTTTTCTTTTATTTTTGCGTATAAAATGATAAAATTGAGATACTACATTATATAAAAACTAATAAAAACATATGACATTAAAAGACTTATTTAAAATAGCAATTGAGAAAAAGGCTTCAGATTTGCATTTAGTTGTGGGTAGGCCACCCTTTCTAAGAATTGATGGAGAGCTTGTAGATATAGAAGGAGAGAAGGAGCTTGGGGAAAAAGACATGGAAACAATGGTTTTAAGCTCCTTAGATGCCGAACAAAAAAGTAAATTTACGGAGTATAAAGAACTAGATTTTGGTACGGAACTAGGAGATTATCGATTTAGAGTTAATATTCATTATGAAAGAGGAAATATTGGCTTGGTGGCAAGAGTTATAACAGACAAGATGCCTACTTTGGAAGAAATTCAAATGCCCGAGATAGTTTATAACCTTTTAGATTTAAAACATGGTCTTATACTGGTAACAGGACCTACGGGCTGTGGTAAGTCAACCGCCTTGGCTGCAATGATTAATTATATCAACACAAACAGAAGAGCAAATATTATTACTTTTGAAGATCCAATTGAATATCAGTTTAAGGCCGATAAAAGTGTCATTATTCAAAGACAATTAGGAAGAGACATGATGAGTTTTAACAATGGCTTAAAGCATGCTCTGAGACAAGACCCTGATGTTATCATGGTTGGAGAGATGAGGGATTTGGAAACTATTGCAACCACCATAACTTTGGCTGAGACAGGACATTTAGTTTTAGCTACTCTTCATACCTACAACGCCGCTCAAACAGTTGATCGTATTATTGACATATTCCCTCCCCATCAACAAAATCAAGTGAGAATGCAAGTTGCTAATACTTTGGCTGGTGTTGTCTCACAAAGACTTTTGCATAAGATAGACGGTGGCAGAGTGGCTGCCAGAGAGGTAATGATAAACAATCCAGCAGTTTCAAATTTGATTCGTGAAAATAAAATTGCACAACTAAAAACAGTTATTGAAACAAGCTCAAAAGAGGGAATGGTAAGTATAGATCAAGACATCAAGAGACTGTACAAAGAGAAATTAATTGAAAAAACTGAGGCTCAAGCTTATATGGACAACCCGGAATTAATTGAAAAATTGAAATAAAAAAAAGAGCTGTTAATAATCTGTTAACTAAAGGGCAAAAACTGTAGATAAAAGAAGATCCATAATATATGGATTTTCTTTATTTTTAGCGAAAAATAGATATTATTAGGTTATTTTTTAATATTAGGCAAAAAGGCTTGACATAATTTGGATTTAATATATAATAAAGAACAGTTTTACGAAACTAAAAAACATGATAAAAATAAACAAATTAAGTAAACTCATTTGCGGCTAGCACTACGAATACAGTGTCCAGTGTTTAGACCGCTAAAAGCGGTTTTTTGTTTGTTAAAAAATTAGAAGATTGGTTCAGTAATTTAAGAAATTAAATTGCTGATAAAAATTCTAATAAGACCTTTGACATTTAAATACTTAACAAGCATCTAAAATTTGCAATATTGCAATTTTAAATTTAGACTATCAATTTTGCTGATAGTCGATTTCAAACACTGTTGAAGTCAATAGTGTGAGAAAATCACGTTAAGAGCATATGGTGAATGCCTTGACACAAAAAGACGATGAAGGACGTAGCAGCCTGCGATAAGCTTCGGTGAGGTGGTAAGCAACCTTTGACCCGAGGATTTCCGAATGGGGAAACCCGCTCCGTTGAAGACGGAGCGTCCGCTGTCTGAACACATAGGACAGTGAGACGAAGACCCGGTGAACTGAAACATCTTAGTAACCGGAGGAAAAGAAAACAACAATGGGTATTGCACAGATTAACTCAGCTCTGCTGAGCGATTCTGTGTAATATCTCGTGATTCCCTGAGTAGTGGCGAGCGAAAGGGGAAGAGCCTAAACCTTATTAAACCTTGTATTATTATCACTTCGGTGAAAATTTTACTTAAGGGTCTGTGCCCACATGTTTATAGGGGGTTGTAAGATGTATATATTCAATCTCTCAGATTATTTTGAGCAGAGTCATAAAAGTTTTTGTTAGCTGAAGCGAGCTGGAAAGCTCCGCCAGAGAAGGTGATAGCCCTGTACGCGAAGACAATTTCTCTCTGTAATATACATTCTTGAGTAGGGCGGGACACGTGAAATCCCGTTTGAATCTAGGTCGACTATGATCTAAGGCTAAATACTTTTTGTGATCGATAGTGAACAAGTACCGTGAGGGAAAGGTGAAAAGCATCCCGGGAGGGAGGTGAAATAGTACCTGAAACCATATGCTTACAAGGAGTCGGAGCCCTTCGGGGTGACGGCGTGCCTATTGAAGAATGAGCCAACGAGTTTGTTGTATGTGGCCCGATTAACCCAGCTTCATTTTGCTGAAAGCTTACTAAATACATTGATATCATTCATTTGATAATCATACAAAATAGTAGTTTATTCGGCTAAATGAAGCTGGGGAAGTCAGAGTGAAAGCGAGGGTTAATAGCCCGTATCTTACTTTTTAGAAATACTTTGAATTTCGATTCAGATATTTCTAAAATTTAAGAAGGTCGCATGCACAAGACCCGAATCCAGGTGATCTAACCATGACCAGGCTGAAAGTGATAGAAATATTACTGAAGGGCCGAACCCACTAGTCGTGCAACACTAGGGGATGAGTTGTGGTTAGCGGAGAAATTCCAATCGAACCTGGCAATAGCTGGTTCTCCTCGAAATAGCTTTAGGGCTAGCGTCGGATGCTGATTACTGGGGGTAGAGCACTGAATGGGTCTGGGGCCGCAAGGTACCCTGCCTAACCAAACTCCGAATACCAGTAAGTGAAGTCCGGCAGTTAGACTATGGGGGCTAAGCTCCATCAGTCAAAAGGGAAACAGCCCAGATCACAATCTAAGGTCCCTAAATATATGCTAAGTGTAAAAGGTGGTGTTGTGACTACTACAACTAGGAGGTTGGCTTAGAAGCAGCCATCCTTTAAAGATAGCGTAATAGCTCACTAGTCCAGTTGTTTCGCGCCGAAAATTTACCGGGGCTAAGCATATTACCGAAGATGTGAGTTCATTGATTTATCAATGAGCGGTAGAGGAGCATTCCATGGGCGCTGAAGTCGAATCGCGAGGTTCGGTGGAGCGCATGGAAGAGAGAATGTTGGCATGAGTAGCAAAAAGGCGGGTGAGAACCCCGCCCACCGTAAGACTAAGGTTTCCTGGGCAACGCAAATCGCCCCAGGGTTAGTCGGTCCTAAGACGAGGCGCGTGTAGTGCGCGCGTAGCCGATGGATGAGCTGGTTAATATTCCAGCACTACTGCAGTTTTCCAATGGGGGGACGCGGTTCAGAAGTTTGAGCGTATTTATGGTATGTACGTTGATTGCTTTGAGAAATGATCTAGGTAAATCCGGATCGCTAATTTCAAGAAGTTGTCTGAAGATGAAGTCTTTGATGGAATCAATTCGAGTGGATGAATCGCCTAGAAAAACCTCTAGGGCTAAGGCTGTAGTAACCGTACTAAAACCGACACAGGTAGTCGAGGCGAGTAGCCTCAGGTGAACGAGAGAACCTTCGTTAAGGAACTAGGCAAAACAGCGGCCGTAATTTCGAGATAAGGCCTGCCCACGCAAGTGGGCCGCAGCTAAAGAGCTCGGGTGACTGTTTACCAAAAACACAGCTCCCTGCTAACTCGTAAGAGGATGTATAGGGGGTGACGCCTGGCCAGTGTCCGAACGTTAAGGGGATGGGTTAGCACTTCGGTGCGAAGCTTTGAACTCAAGCGCGGATGAACGCCGGCCGTAACTATAACGGTCCTAAGGTAGCGAAATTCCTTGTCGGGTAAGTTCCGACCTGCACGAATGGCGTAACAACTTGAGCACTGTCTCAACGAAGGACTCGGCGAAATTGCAAGACGAGTAAAGATGCTCGTTAATCGTAGTCGGACGAAAAGACCCCGTGAAGCTTTACTATAGCTTGACATTGAATTAGGGTCATGCATGTTCAGTATAGGTGGGAGCCTTCGGGCACCAGTGAGATACCACCCTTGTATGTTCTTAATTCTAACTTGAGACCATGAATCTGGTCCAAGGACAGTGTCTGGTGGGTAGTTTGTCTGGGGCGGATGCCTCATAAAGAGTAACTGAGGCGTTTACAAAGGTTGGCTATCCCGGAATGGAAACCCGGGAGATTGTGTAAAGGCATAAGCCAGCTTTACTGCAAGACTTACAAGTCGAGCAGTTGCGAAAGCAGAACTTAGTGATCCGACCGTTCGATATAGGACGGCGGAAGCTCATCGGATAAAAGCTACTCCGGGGATAACAGGCTAGTCGCGCCCAAGCGTCCACAGCGACGGCGCGGTTCGGCACCTCGATGTCGGCTCGTCTCATCCTGGGGGTGAAGAAGCTCCCAAGGGTTGGGCTGTTCGCCCATTAAAGAGGCACGCGAGCTGGGTTCAGACCGTCGTAAGACAGGTCGGTCTCCTATCCACTACGATCGCGGAAACTTGAGAAGGCCGTTCCCTAGTACGAGAGGACCGGGAATGACGAAGCTCTAGTGTACCAGCTGTTCCACCAGGGGCATTGCTGGGTAGCTACCTTCGGTTTTGATAAACGCTGAAAGCATATAAGCGTGAAGCAGTCTTCAAGATTAGGTTTCATAGATAGGTCAGAGACTATGACCTTGATAGGCTCTAAGTGTAAGGGTAGCAATACTCTCAGCTGAGGAGTACTAAATTATCATATGATTTTCTCACAATATTGATTTTAACTTGTTAAGTATTTATTTGGTCTTATTTAAAAGACGCCATTATTCTGGTGGTCCTTGCAGGAGGGTCACACCTGATCCCTTACAGAACTCAGAAGTTAAGCCTCTTAGCGCCGATGATACTTGGGCCTGAGCCCTGGGAAAGTAGGTCACCGCCAGAATAATGGTGTTTTTTTGTACAAAATTGTGGAAAAACTGTGGAAAAAGGCAAAAAGTCCAAGATTTACTAGACTTAAATGATTTATTAAGATAATTTTAATATTCACCAACATTAGTCAATATTTTTGTTATATTGACTTTTTTGTTATTTTATGGTAATATAAAAGCATACATATAGACAATTATGTCTATAAAAGCTCTTTCAAGGAGGTGAATCATGGGATATGAAATTTTGAGTCAAGATGATCTTGGTCGCCTCGCTGTTGCGGTTCTTTTTTGCATTCTTGTCTTGTCATTTATGACAGCATGTGACAAGCTTAAAGATTGGATTAAAAGAAAACGTGAAGAGCGAGAACAGGAAACTCTAGCCTAAAATGGAGAAATCATGAAGACCTATTTTGGAGGTTAAACGTATTATACGCTTGACCTCCTTTTATTTTTATGTTATATTAGTATCTTGTTCGTACATTAATAATCCATTTCTCACAAGGAGGAAGAAATGAAAAAGTATATTGCATTTTTAATTTTGTCCATGATTTTGATTCCAAGCATTTCATTTGCTGTTATGATTGGTCAAGGTTCAGATAGTTCTGAAACATTCTATGTGTACATGGTCAAATCCTATGTTCTGGAAAATGATGTTTCAATTGAAAAGCCAATAATGCTTTCTTTTGAGTTTAACTCAATGGAAGGAGATAAAAATCGTTTTAGAGAATTCTCTAAGCATTATATAGGCGGCCTTGAATCTGGTGATTGGAAACGAGTATTTTTCTTAAAGTCTCACTTCAGAAATAAACTTCATTCTTGTAGAAAAGAAGGATATATTGAAAAGACAGATATCTCAGGAATCGTTTATTTTCTTCTCCCCCACGATAGAGAGGAAAGCAGGTGTTTTGATTCGGTTTTTTCTTATGAAATATTTGGAGCTAATCCAGATGTTGTGGTCAACAATGGTGGAGATGGTGGGAGAAATACATTTTCGTATCTAGACTTCACAGATGAAGATCGTTTGTGGAATCAGGTTGGGCACTACAAGAAAACTGACATTTTGTATGGTCAGCTGGTTTCAGAAAAAATTGATCGTGCCATCAAAAAAATTTTTAGGTACGTTCCCGCAAGATAACTCCCCAAGGCATGTAAAAGCATGCCTTTTTTTTATTTTAAAAACATGCTTAAATACATATGTAAGATATAATTATGAAAGCAGTAATATTAGCCGCAGGGAGAGGTTCACGCCTTAAACCCCTAACAGACAAAACCCCCAAACCACTTCTCCGAGTAAACGGGAAAACACTTCTTGAGCACAACCTAGACTTAGTAAAAAAGATAGTTGATGAATATATAATTGTTGTAGGATACATGTCAGATGCTATTATTGATTTTCTGGGTAGCGAATATGCTGGTAAAGGGGTAAGATATGTTGAACAAAAAGAACTTTTAGGGACAGGACATGCCCTATACACCTGCAAAGAATACTTACCAGATGATTTTTTGGTTTTAAATAGCGATGATCTTTTTGCTAAAGAAGACATTGAAAAACTAATTCCATATAAATTTTCTATATTAAGCAAAGAAGCTGAAAGTGACTTTTCTGGGGGAAAAATTAATGTAGATCAATCTGATAAACTGGTGGAGATAGTAGAGGGCGATCACAAAAGAGGTGATCTAGTGAATGTTGGTGTTTATAAAATGCATGCTGATATATTTAATTATGATTTAGTTAAAATACCCGGTAGAGAAGAATATGGATTACCCCAAACAATTATCTCTGTTCTTCGGGATGATGATATAAAAATAAAAAAAGCAAACTTTTGGATACAGATAAATGATATTGAAGGTCTTGAGAGGGCAAGAGCTTATTTAAATAGAAAATGAAAAAAATAAAAGTAACAAGTATAGGAGGGGGGTCAGGGCAATTTGCCTTGCTGTCTTCGCTTCGTGATATAAAAAATCTAGATATAAGCTCTGTAGTTTCCATGGTTGACAGTGGAGGTAGCACAGGAAGGCTACGAGATGAGTTGGGAATTTTGCCCCCAGGAGATGTTTTGAAGTGTTTATTAGCCCTTTCTCCGAACAGAGAAAGTGCCCGCAAACTTTTACAGGCTAGATTTAAATCAAACAAAAAACTAAAAGGACACAATGCCGGGAATATGCTTTTGTCGGTATTATCTCAGTATTCTGGGAGTTTTTCAGATGGTATAGAAGCTTTGGGTGAAATCCTGAACATTAAAGGCCGGGTTTTGCCAGTGACTACAAATAGAGCAACCTTGGTAGCCGAACTTAGTAATGGTGAAAGGATTTTTGGTGAGGCAGCAATTGATATACCAAGAGGAGACCAAAGGGAGAAAATTGTAAAAACTTTTTTAAGCCCTCATCATACTAGTGAGATAAAAGCACATCCACCAGTTATTGATTATATAAAAAACGCTGATTATGTAATAGTGGGCCCGGGTGATATATACACCAGTATAATTCCGAACTTTTTAGTCCCAGGGGTAAAAGAAGCCATAAAGGAAAGTAGGGCTAAGATTATATATATAACAAATATAATGACCAAATTTGGTGAGAGTGACTCTTTTGAAATAAAAGATTTTGTAGACTTAGTAGAAGAAACTATTGGTCAAAAAATAAACATGGTAGTTCAAAACGAAAGAAGGCCAGAGGATAAGGTTTTAAATCTATACAAAGAGCAAAAGGCTTTTTTTGTCTCCCCGATAGAAAAAAAAGACAAAAAGACAAAATATATCAAAACTGATATCCTTGATGACTCAGAGCAGATAATTAGGCATGATAAACAAAAGCTCGCCAAGATACTCGAAAAAATATTAAATAATAAATATGAAAACAGTAATATTTGATCTCGACCACACACTCTTAAATACAAATGTGCTCAAAGAAAAAATTTGTGAAATATTAGAAATGAGCGAAGAAGAATTTGATAAAAGCTATAGAGAAAATTTCACAAGCAAAGGAGTTAAATATTCTTTTGAAGATCATCTTCGGGCCTTAAGGGATGTGGGTTCAATAAATTCAGATATCAAACTTCAGGCCTTAAGAAAAAAGTTTGACGAAGAACTAAGTTCTATGGATCATTTACTTTACGATGGAGCTCTAGATTTAGTTTTGTCAGAAAAAGCAAAGGGCAATAAAGTTATTTTGATTACTCTTGGTAAAGAGTCTTGGCAAAAAGAAAAAATTAATAGATTGGGATCATTGAAAGGTTTGTTTGATGAGATTTGTTACGAAGAGAAAGACAAGGCAGGCTCTGATTACCTTGTCGAACTTTCTAGACAAGATGGTGACTTTGTCATAATAAACGACAATATTGGAGAAACCAAGAAAATGGTTAGTGTCCTAAACAAAGAAGGACAGGAAGGCGAAGCAGAAAGATGCGAAGTGAAAATAGTTAAAGGAATACATTCAGAAAAAGAATCTGCAGAAGAAAGTGGCTATCAATTTTTTGAGGAAGTTAACAACATTCCAAGAACAATAAAAGAGCCTCAAGCCGAAGCTAAACATGGTTTCGCTATAAAATAAGTATAAGGTTTAACCAAAACACAAAGCTTGAAATCAACATTCTCAAGCTTTTTATATTGTATAAAACTCGCTATAATATAAGAAGGTTTAAATGTTATAAAAAATAATATATGAAAATTGCATTTTTTGAGATAAAGGGATGGGAGAAAAAAATCCTAAACAAACAGTTAAAAGGGCATCAGCTTTTTTATTTTGAAGAAGCCTTAAGTGAAGATAATGTTTCTAAAATAAAAGGATTTGATATAGTTTCTGTGTTTATTTATTCAAAAGTAAACAAAAAGGTTATTGCTAATCTTCCCAAATTAAAGTTAATTACCACTAGATCAACCGGATTTGACCATATAGATTTAAAAGAGGCTTCTAAAAGAAAAATTCCAGTATGCAATGTTCCGAGTTACGGTGAAAATACAGTAGCGGAACACACTTTTGCCCTTATCTTGTCTCTTTCAAGAAATATTCATAAGTCATATATGCGGTCGCAAAAAAATGATTACAGTATAGAGGGATTGAAGGGTTTTGACTTAAAAGGCAAAACAATTGGCATAATAGGCGCTGGGAAAATCGGAATGCACGTTATAAGAATGGCCAGGGCATTCAGTATGCGAGTTTTGGTTTTTGATGTTAATCAGGACCCCTTTATGGCAGATGTTTTAGGCTTTGAATATGCTAGTTTTGAGCAAATATTAAAAGAGTCAGATATACTTTCTTTGCATGCTCCACACAACAAATATACTCACCACATGATAAACATGGATAATATTTCTAAAATAAAGAGGGGGGCGATTCTTATAAATACTTCGCGTGGTGGTTTGGTAGATATTGATGCCTTGATTGAAGCACTTGATAAAAAGATAATCGCCGGTGCTGGTTTAGATGTTATAGAGGGTGAAGAGCTAATAAAAGAAGAGAAGCAGCTTTTGTATGATAAAGAAAAAACAGAGTCATTAGGATATTTAATAAAAGATCACTTGCTTTTAAATAAAGACAATGTCGTCTTTACACCCCACATAGCTTTTTATAGTCAAGAAGCTCTGCTGCGAATTCTTGAGACTACTGGACAGAATATAAATGCTTATTTCGATGAAAATTTAATTAATTTAGTTTAAGCACAATGGATAAATATCACCACGAGATGCAAATAGACAAGCATCTTCACTTAGCTAAGTTTTTAAAAGATAAATATAATGATCTTTTGATGGCAGACGTTCTTCGGCTTTTGGCTCTATCAATGATTTCTCTTTTTGTCCCTATTTTTTTAATCGAATCAGGATTTAGCATTTTCCATATTGCTTTTTTTGAGTTAGGTATTTTTTTGGCAACTGTCCCGATGCATTATTTTATTTTAAGTAATATTAATAATTGGGGAGTTAAAAGAACTCTTACATCAAGCTATTTCGTAAACATTTTATTTTATATTGTTTTGTTTTGTACAGATATTTTATTTTCAAAAATAGGGATGATTTTATTTTTAGTTCTTTTGGGATTTTTAAACGTTGTGGCCATTACTTTGTATTGGACCGCTCACCACGTTTATTTTATTAGTTCTGTCGAAAAAGAAAATGCAGGTAAAAAATTAGCAATTATGAGCTCCATCCCTACGATGGTGGCCATTATCAGTCCTTTTCTGGGTAGTATCCTAATAACTAATTTTAATTTCCAAGCTAGCTTTGTCGTTAGTTCTCTCTTCTTGTTAATAGCCTCATTCTTTTTATTCTTTTCTGAAAAAATTCAGCCAATAAATGTAAATCTAAATATAAGAGAAATATTTGATAGAAGGGGATATAGAAAAAACATTATTTATGTCATACAGGGGATGGGCTATTCTTCTACTGGTCTTATTTGGCCGCTGCTTCTCTTTTATCTTTCAGTTAAATTGATTTCAATGGGAGTTCTATATTTATTTTCAAATCTCGCCTACGCCATTATAGCCAATTTTAGTGGCAGAATAATAGATAAGAACGGATCTCATAAAATCGTAAGAATTGGAGCAGCCGGACATGGTCTTTCTATGATACTTAGAGCATTTGCAACAACTATAATTAGCCTAACTACATTTCAGACAATGGGGGGTATCTTTGGTGGCTTGGTCCACCTGTCATTAAATGCTGGATTTTTTAGGTGGTCAAAGGATGATGTAGCAAACAGGATAATGAATCGAGAGGTTTACTTGCATGTAGGCAGGTTTTTCTCATTAGGCCTATTTGCAATACTTCTATTTAAGTTTAGCATTGTCCAATCTTTAATTTCAGTATTGGTATTCGCTGGAATCTTAACATTCTTTTTGACTATATTTATTTCCAAGGAAAGTGTCTTGGTGGATTAAATAATAGCTAAAATTAAATAAAAAACATCAAATATAATGATGTTTTTTTATATTTTAAAATAGGGCTTATTTACTATTGACAAATATTTATAACTGTGATATATTAAAAGGTCTTGAATTGAACATTAAATATTAAGTCATTTTATACGGGGAGGCACGACAAGCATAGGGATTTGCGTTTGGGCTATTTTACCGGCTACGGCTAGTTGGTTTCTAACAATAATTCTTTGCCTGCCCGTATAAGTTGATTTAAAATAAAAGGTCCCCTTTGGTGGGGGAAGGCACGACAAGCATGAGGGTTGGCACTAGGGATTGATCTGGCTACGGCTAGATATCTTCTAGTAAAAATTCTTTGTCTTCCACCAAAGATGATCTTTTTTTCTTGTCTCACCCAGCAGTGGTGAGGCAGAGAATGCTCGGGTGATTTGACAAAGGAGGTCTATCGTGACCAGTTCGCCCCAAGTATTCTCATTTCGCCCGCGCGGAACGCGCAGATCGTAAACACCGACATCGCCAGGAGGCAAAAATGCCGAAGACTCGAGGCAGTCCCGTTTTACAAACAGCCCAAATAGAGATGAGTAATTACAACAACGGTGCCGGCGCCATGTAGGCGGCCAGGCGGAAATTAACCCCAACAAAAGGGAGACGAACACAATGTCCGTCTCCCTTTTTCCTTTTTTATAGAGATTTATTTTTTTCTTTTAAAAAAATTCATTACTTTTCCCATGGCATCTTCGCTCGCCATTACTATTGGGTTCATAAAAGGCCAAGGAGTTAAGGAAGGGTGGGCTATGTAATTATATTTCATTACTTTCAATATACTCATTTTAAGTCCAATTGCCATACTGGAGACTTCAAGGAAACCAGTGATGCCATTTCCATAACCCATAGCACCAACCAACCTTAGCTTGGGTCCAGCAAAGACTAGTTTAAAGTTTAGTGGCTTTTTGGCATCTAGGTCTTGGTATATATTTGTTGATTCGGCTGATCCTGTAACAACTATTTTAAATTTCTTTTTAGCTTCAGTTTCATTCAAACCAACCTGTCCATAATCACGACCTAAAAATTTAAAAGCAAAAGCATTAGTTGTTCCTTGGTATTTTATAGGGAATCCAGCTATTTGGTAGCCGACTATTTTGGATTGATGAATAGCAGTACTTGCAAGTTGGCTGACGGTGTTTTCTCCTGTTATGGCAGAAACCGGCATGACACAATCACCGCAGGCATAAACATTTTTAACATTGGTTCTCATTTTCTCATCAACAATAATTCCAGACCGCCCGCAAGTAATACCAGCGTCTTCAGCAATTTTTTTATTTGCCTTTACTCCAGTGGCAATGATGATAATGTCGGTTTCAATTTTTTCTTTTTCACCATTCCTTTTAATGTTAATAACTTTTTTATCTCTGACAGACTCTATTTCCTTAATTTCAGTATTGAAGAGAACATTTATGTGACTATCTCTTAAGTGGTTAAGGATTTTTGTTGAGTACTCTAGTTCAGCCATATAAGAAGATATCTTTTCTGCTTTCTCTAAAATGATTACATCCATTTTTCTTTCTCTGAGAGCAGAGGCCATTTCTATTCCGATCACACCTGCGCCAATTATAACTGCTTTCTTTTTTCCTTTTATACTATTTTCAATATTGTAAATATCTTTACTTTGTCTTACTGTGTGGTGATTGGTTTTTGTTAGACCTGGTATTTGTGGGACAAAGGGGCTTGATCCAGTACCAATAACTAAATAGTCGTAGACGAAAAAATTATTTTTATTTGTAATTACAACTTTTTTAGCAGTGTCTATACTTATCGCTTTTTCATGGACCACCTCGACCCCGAAATCTGCAATCATGGATTCTGGTTGAATTGCATCTTTTAGTTTTGCCTCTTTTTTTATGATATATGGGGAGGTGCAGCGGCAATAAATATCCTCTTCGTCAGAGAGGATGGTCGCCCTAAATTTACCTGGACGTAATTGAGTTGCGACAATCGAGCTAAACATTCCAGCTCCGCCACAACCGATAACTAATATTTTTTTCATAAATTTGTTAATTTCTCTAATATTATACAATATTTTTACAAAATAAAAAAGACATGTTTTAATATATCTTTAATGTATTAGTGGTATATTATACACAAGTTATCCTATGTTTATGCATTGACAGAGGTACTTTGCTGTGATACTATACAAATCCAAGAATGAGAGAATAAAAGGTCAGTTTAAACGGGCTAGGCACGACAAGCATGGGGATTTAAAGAATAGGGCGTAGTTGGCTAAGGCTAACTTGCAACTTTTCGAGAATTTCCTGCCTACCCATTTAAGTTGATCTTTTTTTATTAATCTTTCCCAAAGGAGGAAAAAATGACTTTATCAATAGGTATTTCTCTGATTCTTTGTTTGTTCCTTGGCTTTGTTTTGGGTTGTTTGTTTAGAGACGCACAAGGGGTGGCCGATAGCATAACCCCTGAAACATTGCTAGCTTTCACGAAGAAAAGAAACTGCCCGGATATAACTGTCCGATCGTTTATTGTAGATGGAGACAGTGTTCTTGGTGGTAAGGTTTTTCTAGAAGTAATTGCCTTTGATGATGCTGGTAATAGCTGCAGTTATTCTGAGCCTGTTCCGGTTAATGGAAATAGTCTAACTGAAACCTCCGCAAGGGATATTGTTTGCTCTAAGACAATGGCTTTGGCTAATTTTATGAAACAGCAGTCAGGTCTATCACTGGTAACATTTCTAATGTTCAGTGGAGAAGTTGAAACATTTTAGAAACAAAAAACCACCGGAAATTGGTGGTTTTATTTTT
>PKTH01000004.1 GCA_002869265.1 Candidatus Parcubacteria bacterium | reverse complement strand
TTTTTGCTCTTTTGAACCTCTTAGTATATCGATGATATAGTTTTTTCCAAAATTTTGTTCTGATTTGTAGATGGCACTAAGAATCATTTGTGCCTCTTTAGTGATATTTTTTCTCTTTTGAGTACTGTTTAGACAGTTGTCGCATCTGTTAATGCACTCATCAAGAGTGTCATCAAAATACTCAGCCAGCTGCTTATGAAAACAGATTTCGCTTGTGGCATATTTATAGATAGTATCTATCTTCTGGTTTAGATGTTCTTTGTACTCACTATTTTGTATATCGCCTAAAAACCTTTTGTGCTGGGCAATATCTCCCGCGTTAAATAGCAGAAAAACTTCACAATCTTCTCCGTCTCTCCCCGCTCTGCCAATTTCCTGGTAGTAGTTTTCAAGTGATTTTGGAAGTGACATATGAACTACAAAACCAATATCGCTTTTATCTATTCCCATTCCAAAAGCTATGGTAGCAACCATAATCTCTACTTTATCATTTACAAATATTTTAAAATTTTGTTCTCTTGTATTTGCAGAGAGTCCCGCATGGTAAGGAAGAGATTTATAGCCGTTTTTGTTTAGATGTATACTTAGCTCTTCGGCTTTTTTTCTTGAACTCACATATATAATTCCGCTCTCATCTTTGTGACGGTGTAAAAAAGCTTTGAGCTGCTCATAGCCGTTTTCTATTCTTCTCTGGGCTGAGATAAAGATATTTTTGCGAAAGATCTTACCCTTTAGATAGAGTGGATTTTCAAGTCTTAGCTCTCTTAGTATATCTTCTGTTACATGGCTTGTCGAAGTTGCCGTAAATGCACATATTGATGTGTTTGGAAAATTAGATTTTAGATTTCCCAGCGCTCTGTAGTCATCACGAAATTCATGCCCCCACTGGGAGATACAGTGCGCTTCATCAACTACGAAGAAGTTTATATTTAAGCCTTTGAGCATGGTAATGGTTGAGGGATTGTTTAATCTCTCAGGAGAAAGATATAAAAACTTTAACTCGCCTCTGTATGCTTTTTGGATAATTTCATCTACCTCGTTTCGGCTTTGTGCCGAGCTTATCATTTCAGCACTTATATATTGGGCTTTTAAAGCAGCTATTTGATCCTGCATTAATGCGATAAGAGGAGAGATAACGATGCTGATCCCATCTTTTAAGATTGTCGGAAGCTGGTAAACCAAAGATTTTCCGCCGCCTGTGGGAAGAATCATCAACAGATCTTGAGAGTTTAAAATAGCATCGACTCCCTCTTCTTGAAGCTCTCTAAAGCTGTTGTGCCCAAAATGGTTTTTAAGCGCCCTGTATTTCATCTAGTATAAGGCCGCTATGGAGTCAACTTCATCCCATGTAAGATTGTTTTTTTTATGAGAGACGATATGCGCAACATATCTGGCAAACATATCCGTCTCTATATTTACATGCGAGCCTTTTTTGTAATTTTTAAAGAGAGTCTCTTTCATAGTGTGCGGAATAATTGTAAGTCTAAAGCTCTCATCAAAAACATCATTTACAGTCAAGCTGACACCGTCGATAGTTATAGAGCCTTTTGGAATAATATAGGGTATAAATTTTTTATCAATCTTTATAAAAACATCAAAGGAATTACCGCTGTTTTTTATCTCTTTTATCTCGCCTATTGCGTCTACATGTCCCTGAACAATATGCCCCTCAAATCTATCACCCATCATCATGGCAGGCTCTATATGAACCTCGTTTTTGTAGTTTTCCATCGCCAAAAGTTTTTGGCTCTCAGGTGAGAGTTCAACACTAAAACCATCATGCTCTACCTTTACAACAGTAAGACATGCACCATTTATGGCTATAGAGTCGCCGATCTTTGCTTTATGCTTTGCGCGAACGCTAAGCGTACTGCCGACTAGACTCTTTACATGTGCTATTTCTCGTATCAATCCTGTGAACAATATATTTTCCTTTTTATATTAAAAATACTCAAAAAACAATTTTCTCTTTTTCTTGAAGAGTTGTTATAATCTCTTTTGCTTTAATATGCCCTTTATAGGCAGCTTGACGGCAGTAATCAAGTGCTATTTCATGATTTTGTTCGCATCCAAATCCTTGATCATAAAGCATACCAAGATTGTATAGCCCCTCAGCCAAACCGCCCTCAGCCGCTTTTTTAAAGCAGATAAAGCTTCTCGTCTCATTCATCTCAACGCCATGCCCGTCTTTGTATAAAACGCCGAGATTGTTAAAGGATTCGATATGTCCGCGCTTTGCACCCTCTTCATACCAAAAAGCTGCTTCTGAGTAGTTTTGTAAACATCCAAGCCCGCGCTCAAGCATAAGTGCAACTTCATACATTGCTTGAGGAACTTCTCTAACGGCTGCCTCCATATAGAGTTCATGCGCTTTAAATTGGTCATGCGCAACGCCGCCAAGACCGTTCATATATAAAAGTGCCAAATTAAAAAGTGCATAAGGCTGTTTGTTCTCAGCTGCTTTTTTATAGAGCTGCAGTGCTTTTGCATCATCTTTTTCACACCCCTGTGCATTTTGATACATGTAACCCAAAGAGGTCATTGCATCAACATCACCCTCATTTGCCAATTCCGTATAGAGTTTAAATGCGGTTTTAAAATCTTGTTCATTATACAATCTATGTGCTTTTTTTATCATCTGTTTAAACTATCTCTTATTTTTTGCTCAAATGATACTCAAAAATGATAAAATTCGCTTTAATAAATTAATTAAGTAAGAAGTGGAATTTTGTATATGAATTATGATGTAATAGTAGTCGGTGGAGGACATGCCGGAATTGAAGCTGCACTCGCATGTGCAAGAATGGGCAGTAAAACTCTGCTTATCTCCATGCTTGCCGAGAATGTTGGTGCAACAAGTTGTAATCCGGCAATAGGAGGTTTGGCAAAAGGGCACTTGGTTCGTGAAATAGATGCTCTCGGCGGTGAAATGGCTCTTATTACAGATGAAGCAGGGATACAGTTTCGCATACTAAACCAGACAAAGGGTCCTGCTGTTCGCGGAAGTCGTGCGCAGATTGATATGGACAGATACCGCGTTATTGCCAGAAATAAAATTTTAACTACTTCAAATCTTGACTTAGTTCAAGAG
>PKTH01000017.1 GCA_002869265.1 Candidatus Parcubacteria bacterium | reverse complement strand
GGTTTATGATAATTATATTATAAAAAATGATCCAGACGGAGATGATATATTTAACGATGAAGACAATTGTCCAAACGACTATAACCCCGACCAAGGAGACAGAGACGGTGACGGTTTGGGAGATGTATGTGATATCGATCCGGAAATTATTACAAAAACAGAAGAAGTTATAGCCACCCCAACCGAAGAAGTGATAATTCCTGAAGAGCCTATTGAGCCAGCTATGGCCGAAGAGCCGATAGTTGATGAAAACATTTCACCTGAAATCCCTGTAGAGGAAACAACCATAATTCCAGTTGAAGAGGTTCCCCTAGAGCAAGTTGAAGCCCCAGCATCACTTAATTTACCGATAGAACCAGAAACAGTTGAAATAATTGAGATAATCCAATAAACTTTTAGTATATTATTAATCAAATTTAATGACAGAAACATTTAAACAGACGGTGAACCTGAAAGACAAAATGGAGAAATCGCAGGAAAGGAAGAGACCTCCTGTAAAAGCAAAAAAACAAGAAGCAGAGATAGATAAGGTTTATAGCCAAACCGACAGTGAACTAAAAAAAATAGTCAGACCAAATAATACAAAAACAGACTTTAATGTGTATAAGACGCTTAGTATTTTTTTATTACTTATCGTTTTTGGACTTTCTGCAAAGATGCTATCATCTCTAAACGATGACCTAGGTGATAAGATGACAGCAACCCAGTATGAAGAAAAGTGGTACTCAATTAAACTAGAAAACGACGAAACTTTCTATGGTCTAGTTGGAGATATTTCAGCTGACCCAGTGGTGGTTAGAAATGTTTATTATAATTATGATCAAGAAAAAGATGGCGGTCAGAACGAGTCAGGGAATTTGCGCTTAGTTAAAAGAGGGAAAGAAACCCATGGCCCCGACGGATCCATCAATATTATAAGATCGCAAATTCAATATTTAGAACCGTTAGCCGCAGAGTCAAAGGTGCTAAAAGCAATTGAGGCTAATGAAAATTAATAATTAAAATCTCATATAATGTTTAAAGAAACAAAATTAAAAAATGGCTTAAGCGTCATAACATCTCCAATGAGTGGCACCAGAACTGCCACTATTTTGATTATGGTCGGTACAGGAGCTAGATATGAAAATAAGATGAATAATGGTCTTTCACATTTTCTGGAGCATGTATTTTTTAAAGGGACCAAAAAAAGAGCAAGTGCTCATGATATAGTAAGTGAACTTGATGGCCTGGGCTGTGATTATAATGCTTTTACTGGCAAAGAATACACAGGTTATTATATAAAAATTGATAGTGCCAAGTTAAACAAAGCGATAGATGTATTATCTGATATGTTTTTGAATTCAAAATTTGATGCCAGAGAAATTAATCGTGAAAGAGGTGTTATCATAGAAGAATTGAATATGTACCAAGACAACCCCATGATGTATGTTGAAGACATTTTTGAAGAGTGTCTTTACGGAGATACACCAGCAGGCAGGGACACCATTGGTACAAAGGAGAATATTCTAAATCTGAAGAGAAAGGAATTTGTTGATTACGTAAATTCTCAATATGGCCCTGAGAATACTTTTGTGGTAGTTTCTGGCGACATTAATGAAAATAAAGTCAGAGCGGAAATAAATAAGAAACTAAACAAAGATACTTTTAATAAAAGAGGAAAAAAGTTTGTTGAAAAAGAATTGGTCGATGATATACAGGGGGCCAAGAAAGTAAAAACTCATTTCAAAAAAACCGACCAAGCCCACCTTTCTTTAGGAGTTAGAAGTTTTCCTTACGGGCACAAAGACGCCCAGGTTCTAAAATTGATTTCAGTAATCTTGGGAGGTTCTATGAGCTCACGGCTATTTATTAATTTGCGGGAAAGAAATGGTTTGGCTTATTATGTCCGTACTTCTGTTGAGACATATACAGATTCAGGTTACATTACCACGCAAGCAGGGGTGCCAGTAGATAAAGTGGAAAAAGCAATCGAAATAATAATCAAAGAATACAAAACATTAACAAAGAAGCTTGTTGACCCAATTGAACTAAAAAAAGCTAAGGATTTAATTGCGGGTAAGGTAGCTATTCAACTAGAATCTTCTGACAATGTTGCAAATTGGTACGCCAGACAAGCAGTTTTGATGGCGGGAGCCAAAAGAGTCGGTCAAGAAAAGAACATAGAAGTGGTTGACCCAGAGAAAGCAATGAAGGAAATTTTGAAAGTAAAAACAAGTGACATAAAGAGAGTGGCGGCCCAAATTTTTAAAACAGATTTCCTGAATTTGGCTATAATAGGTCCCTACAAAAATAAAAAACAATTTGAGAAACTACTAAGGATTTAAAGAATTTACTTGCTTTGATTTTGTTGTAATTTTAACTTTTTTCAAGTACTTTTTAGAAAAGTACCAAAATCGTTCGCTAGAGAAAAATTTCGGATATTAAGCTATGAAATCTAGCAAAATTCCGAACTCACTACGTTCAGACAGCGGATATTTTGCAGAGATTTCTACGCACATATCTTTTCGAAATTTATTAATGCTCACAATAATGAGTAATTACAATTGTGATTGAAACTAAAAAAAAACTAAACAAAGAACAAAAGGAGGCCGTACAACATGTTAGTGGCCCTCTTTTAATTGTGGCCGGTGCAGGAACAGGTAAGACTAGCGTTTTGATTGAAAGACTTGATTATTTGATAAACGAAAAAGATATAAAAATTGACGATATTTTGCTGATTACCTTTACAGAGAAAGCGGCTGCGGAAATGGAGGAAAGAGCGGATAAGGTTCTTCCTTATGGCTATGTTGATCTATGGATAAATACTTTTCATGGTTTTTGCCAACGGCTTTTAAAAGAACACTCTCTAGATATAGGACTCCCTGGAGATTTTAGACTAATCACTCAAACAGATCAGTGGGTGCTTATAAAGAAAAATTTAGAAAAGCTAAAACTTGAATACTACAAGCCCCTAGGGAATCCAACTAAATTTATTCATGAGCTAATAAAACATTTTTCTCGGTTGAAAGATGAAGATATTTCAGATATAGATTATTTGGAATATGTAGAAAAGCTAGAAAAAGAAACAGACGAAAAAGATGAAGAAGCAATTTTGGAAATTGAAAGGATTAAAGAACTCGCCCAAGCATACAAAATTTATAACAAAATTCTCCTAGATGAAGGTCTTTTAGACTTTGGTGATTTAATAATGTATACCTTAAAGTTATTTAGAAAAAGACCAAATATTTTAAAACATTATCGAGATAAATTTAAGCAAATAATGGTTGATGAGTTTCAGGACACAAACTGGGCTCAGTACGAACTAATAAAACTTTTGTCCGCTCCAAAAAATAACTTAATGGTAGTAGGAGATGATGATCAAGCTGTTTATAAATTTAGAGGAGCTTCTCTTTCTAATATAATGCAATTTAAAGATGATTTTCCTAAAGCAAAAGAAGTTGTTTTGGTGGAAAATTATCGTTCCGGACAAAATATTTTGGATAAATCATATTCATTTATTAAACACAATGACCCAAATAGACTAGAGGCAAAACTAAAGATAAATAAAAAGCTCAATTCCAACGTTTCTGGTAAGGGCTCAGTTGAACACCTTCATTTTCCTTCGGACATAGATGAGGTAAAGGGGGTTGTGACAGAAATAAAAAACATTTTTCAAAATGAAAAAGATGTCGCCTGGTCAGATTTTGCAATTTTGGTTAGGGCCAATGACACAGCCCTAAAGTTTATTTCCGAATTAAGTCGAAATGGAATGCCTAATCAGTTTGTGTCTCTGCGGGGGCTTTATTATAAGCCCGTTATTATGGATATTTTGGCGTATTTTAAACTTCTTGATAATTACCATGAGTCATCAGCACTTTTTAGAGTGCTCAATATGGACATATTCAAGGTTAATTATCATGATTTAGTTACCATAAACAAATTTGCTCGTCGCAAGGTCTTATCAACCTATGAAGCAATAAAACAAGTCTCTTCAATTAAGGATGTTTCAGACGAATCGGTCAAAAACATTAACAAGCTTTTAGAACTGATAGACACCAATACAAAAAGTGCTAGATACGATAGAGCTTCAAAGGTTTTTCTTGATTTTGCTAGAGGCTCAGGTCTTGTTACTCACTACGACTTTGATCGAGATCAGGAGATTTATGATCATCTGAATCAACTATACAGAAAAATAAAAGACTACGAAGCAGGGGATCCAGATTTTAAAGTAAGAGACTTTGTAGAGGCGGTCGAACTTGAGATGGAGGCAGGAGAGACAGGGTCACTATCCCAAAACTTTGACGATAATGACAAGATAAAAGTAATGACAGCCCACGCTTCAAAGGGTCTAGAATTTGACTATGTGTTTATAGTTAATTTAGTTGATAAAAAATTTCCCACCATAGGCAAAAAAGATAAAATAATGATTCCTGATGGGATTGTTAAAGAAAAACTACCAGAAGGAGACGTTCATATAGAAGAAGAAAGAAGACTATTTTATGTTTCTTTAACTAGAGCCAGAAAAAAACTTTTCTTAACCAGTGCTAGCGATTATGGTGGTGCCCAAAACAAAAAAATATCCAAGTTTTTGAATGAGCTTGGTTTTGAAGTTGATTTTGTAAAGAAAGACAAGGAGAAAAAGGCCAAGAGAAACGATCTCTGGGATGATCTTTTTGCTAAAAAAATAAGCCAAGAAGAAAAAAATTCAAAATACGAACTGCCAAAAAGATTTTCTTTTTCACAGATTGCAGCCTACACCAACTGTCCCTACCAATACAGATTTAATTTCATCTTAAAAATACCAGTGGATGATAAGCAGAGTTTTATTTTTGGAAGAATAATGCACGATACACTAAAAGATTTATTTTTACCTCTCACTGACCCTATATCAACACAACCTGCTTTATTTGAAGAATCTGAAGATAAAAAAACAAAGATATCAAAAAAAGAACTTTTCTCCTTGTTTGATAAAAACTGGCGAGACGATGGATATCGAAGTAAAAAAGATAGAGAAAAATATCATGAAAAAGGAATGGAGATATTAGACACCCTGTATGAGGACATGGAACGTGAATCTTGGCCAAAGCCAGCCTTTATTGAAAAATCTTTTAACTTAAAAATGGGCGGTTATATATTAAAGGGAGCAATTGATAGGATAGATCATCTTGACAATGGCACAGTGGAAATAATAGACTATAAAACAGGATCGCCTAAAGATAAACTTGTTTTTGATGATAAGCGACAGTTGCTTTTATATAAAATAGCCGCTGAAGAAGCCTTGGGGCTAAAAGTGGCTAAGCTCAGTTTTTACTATTTGGAGAACAATTCTAAAATAAGATTTGAAGCCAAGGATAAGGACATCGAAAAACTTCAGACAATAATAATCGATACGATTGATGAGATAAAACAGAGTAGTTTTCCTCCGAAGCCAGGCATGTTGTGTTCTTGGTGTGATTTCAATAATATTTGTGAATTTAGAAAAAAATAATGTTTACTGATTTTAAATTTTTATTAAACAGGGCGGTTAGACGCTCCGGCGCCTCTTCTTTTGTAGAAGAGAGTAGTGCGCTGAGTTTTTGTAACTCTGTTTTGAAGGAAATGTTCAGTGTTGGTTATGAAAAGGTTAAAATATTGGACTTTTCTGAGGGGTCAATAAATATTGCTTGTTTATGCGAAGATTTTGCAAAAGATTTATCGCAAAAAGAGCAAATATTAATTGACAAAATTAATGAAAAATTGGGTAATCCTTTAGTTAAAAGCATAAACATTGTGACTTGAAAAATACTAACATTGGTGTTAGTATAGAAACATATAACTAGCTAAAGTTATATGTTTTTTAAGTTTTTTTAACATGACTTTGAAGAAATATCTTAGCATAATGACCGCTATGGTTATTATATCTTGGGGGGCTTTGATTTTGGTTATCTATAGCGTCAACCCTGAGTCAACAAATTGGATAGGGATTTCACTTTTCTATGGTTCTTTGTTTCTAGCCATTCTAGGATCCTCCTCTTTACTAGGGTTTATTATTAGATTTATAGCTCTAAAACAAAGATTGGTATTCAGGTTGGTCGGTGATGCCTTTAGACAGTCATTTTTCTTTTCTTTTTTTATTGTTGCAATCCTGTTTTTTCTATCGAAAGATCTGTTTACTTGGCTTAATCTAGCATTTTTAATTAGTGCTCTGTCTATTTTAGAATTCTTTTTGATTAGTGTTAGAAAATAAATAAATTAAATTAATGAGCTTCCCCGCCCTGAGGCTAGCGGGAGACATCGCTCGCCCCAAGAGCACTTTGTCGCTTCGCTTGGGCGCACACCAAAACTATGATTGAAAAAATTAATAATTTAAAAAAAGAAATATTAGACAAGTTATCTGAAATTAAAGACTCTAAGGCTCTAGCAGATTTAGAGGTTTTTTATCTTGGGAGAAAAGGGGAGTTTACAAAAATCTTAAGAGATATTTCAAACGTAGTACCAGAAAAAAGAGCAGCCATGGGGAAAGCAGCTAATCAGATAAAGAAAGAAATCCAAGAAAAAGTGAATGAATTCAAAATGCAGTTTGAAAGCAAAGAAACTCAGGAAGGCGAAGAAGATATAACATTGCCTGGTGTAAAATTTGAAACAGGACACCTTCATCCAATAACTCAACTTCAGTATGAAATGGAAGATCTATTTACTTCAATGGGTTTTATGACTTTGAGTGGTCCTGAACTAGAAAGTGATTATTATAATTTTGAAGCAATAAATATTCCGCCATATCATCCTGCAAGAGATACCCAGGATACATTTTATATAGATTCTAAAAACAAAGAAGGAGAAAACGATCTAGTCATGAGAACTCACACCTCATCTGTGCAAGTACGGGCGATGCAAAAACACGGTGCTCCCTTGAAGGCTATAGTCCCGGGGAGAGTTTTTAGATCGGAGGCTACTGACGTAAGACATGAACACACCTTTTACCAAGTTGAGGGCTTTGTTATTGATCGAGATATTACATTTTCACATATGAAAGGGATACTAGAGCTAGTTGGTAAAAAACTTTTTGGTCCAGAAACCAAAATACGAATGAGGCCAAAGTATTATCCTTTTGTTGAGCCGGGGTCAAACGGCGAGTATACTTGTTTCCTTTGTCATGGCAAAGGCTGTAATTTATGTAAAAAGACTGGCTGGCTTGAGATATTGGGTTCAGGGATGATTCATCCTAATGTTTTGAGGGCAGGCGGGATTGACCCAGATGAATATCAGGGCTATGCTTTTGGCTTTGGCTTAAATAGATTAGCTCAGCTTAGATATAAAACAGATGATGTTAGATTGTTCAATAGTGGCGATCTGAAGTTTATCAAGCAATTCTAGAAAATAAAGTTTTAAAATATATGAATTTAAGTTTAAATTGGTTACGTGAATACGTTGATATACCAAAAAAGATAAAAGCAGAAGAACTTGGACAGTCTTTAACAATGCATACTGTTGAGGTTGAAGAGATTAGGAGTGAGGCAGAAAAGTTTAAGGATATAGTAGTTGGTAAAATTATTGAAGTAAAAAAACACCCCAATGCTGATAGATTACAGATAGCACTGGTTGATATTGGAGAAGAAAAATTAAGCATTGTTTGCGGTGCTCCGAATATCGCCCCAGGGCAAAAAATTCCAGTTGCTTTAGTGGGAGCAGTTCTTCCTAATGGGCTGGAGATAAAAAAAGCAGAAGTTAGAGGTGAGGTGTCAAAAGGAATGCTTTGTGCCCCTGACGAGATTGGACTGGGAGATGATCATTCAGGGATTCTAATTTTAGACAAGAATGCCAAAGTAGCAAAACCATTAGCAGAACATTTCAAAATGGAAGACACTATTATCGAAGTAGATAATAAGTCACTTTCTAATAGACCAGATCTTTGGGGTCACATTGGCATGGCTAGAGAAATTTCGGCAATCCATGGTTTGAAATTCAAAGACTATTCTTATGATTTAGAAAAAGATTCTTGCAAAAGTGATTGTGAAAAATTAAATATAAAAGTTGAAGACCATAAAGATTGCCCAAGGTATATGGCCGTGTCTATGAAAGGTATTAAAATAGCTGATAGTCCTAAGTGGATTCAGGAAAGACTTTTAGCAGTTGGGATGAGACCAATCAACAATATCGTAGACATAACAAACTATGTAATGCTTGAGACGGGGCAACCAATGCACGCTTTTGACAAGAATTTGGTAGACAAAATAATTGTCAGGAAAGCGAAAAAAGGAGAAGAGATGAAAACTCTCGATGGTGAAAATAGAAAGCTTGAAGAAAATACAATTGTTATTGCTGACTCAGCTAAACCATTGGCGATTGCTGGTGTTATGGGAGGGGAAGACAGCGAGATTAGTAGTGAAACCAAAGAAATAATATTTGAATCAGCAAACTTTGATTTTGTTTCAGTAAGAAAAACTTCTAATAAGTTGTCACTTAGAACAGAATCTTCTGCTCGTTTTGAAAAAGGACTTGACCCAAATCTTTGCGAGAAGGGCCTAGCTCGAGCAATTGATTTAGTCAAACAAATTATTCCCGAGGCAGAGGTTTCAAGTGATCTGGTTGATCATAAAAAGTTTGAACTTAATTTAGGACCAATTGAAATTGAACTTGATTGGTTTGAACAAATATTGGGTATAGCAATTCCTACGAAAAAAATTATAAATACTTTGAATAATCTCGGATTTTCAACAGAGGAAAAAGAAGATAAGATTAAGGTTGCTATCCCCACCTGGAGAGCGACTAAGGATGTTAGCATAAAAGAAGATATTGCAGAAGAAATTGCCAGGATCTATGGTTATGATAATATTCCTGGGTCTATGCCTAAGCTTGAAATGTCCGCCCCAATTCAAAACACAGAACTAAAACTACTTAGAAAAATCAGAGAGGCTCTAAAGGGCTTAGCTTTTGCAGAAGTTTACAACTATTCGTTCGTGAATGAAGAACAATTAAAGAAGATGGGGATTGATTCAAGTGATTATATTCCCCTGGCGAATCCTTTGAGTGCCAACCAAACCCTTTTAAGACAAAAAATATCAACGAATTTAATATCCAATGTTGTTACAAATCAAGCGCGCTTCGACAAATTTTCTATATTTGAGATTGGGACTGTTTTCTTAAATCATGCCGGAGAGATAAATAAAGACAATAGAAGTGAAGAAAAACTTCCTTATCAAGAGTCTCGCTTGGGCATGCTAATAGCAGCCAATAAGGATAAGGGTATTTTTAGAGAAGCGAAGGGGGCCGCTGAAGCGATGTTTAGAGAGCTGAATATTGATATTGCTTTCTGTGAATCTAGCGCTCAGTCAAACTGGTCAGATAAACAAGCGATGGCAGATATATATTTATCTGATGGTCGAGGATCCTCAGCCGGTGTTCTTTTAGGGACTATTTCTAAACTAGATCCCAAGATAGCAAAAAGTATGGGTATAAAGAAAAGCGTGACAGTCAT
This sequence comes from Candidatus Parcubacteria bacterium, assembly GCA_002869265.1. Taxonomy (GTDB): domain Bacteria; phylum Patescibacteriota; class Patescibacteriia; order Patescibacteriales; family BM507; genus BM507. The sequence goes on along the minus strand of PKTH01000017.1, from coordinate 10,794 downwards.
GGAATTTTTTGTGAACGAAATTCTCACAACAAGTAATAAACAACAAGACAAACTTTATAAGCCAGCAGCCAAATATCCAGCCTTACTTCGTGATTTAGCTTTTGTGGTTAATAAGAAGATTGCATTTTCAGATATTTTAAAAATGATTTACGACCATAACGACTATATTGAAGAAGTTGAATTGTTTGATGTATATGAAGGAGAGTCTATTGGAGCAGACAATAAAAATCTTGCATTTAGAGTAAGATATCAAGCCGACAGAACACTAACAGCTGACGAAGTGGATAATATTCAAAAGGAACTTCTAAAAAAATTATCAGAGCAATTTGAAGCTCAAATAAGAGATTATTAAATTACATTAAATATATGTTTGAAACAAGCACTGACATCTTGAACATTGTAAAAGCTATTTCTATTTTTTCTCTTGCAGCAATTTTAACTTGGGCAATTTATTATTTTGCCATGATATTCAGAGAAATCTTCAAGATTGTTAAAGAGACAAGAGGGTTGTTTAAGAAAATAGAAGAAATGGTTGATATGATTAAAGAGAAGATTGAACATTCAACATCTTATCTTTTGCTTATGAGTGAGGGTGTAAAAAAGTTAGTTGAAGTTATTGGTAATTACACTTCGAAGAAAGAAAAAAAATCTTCAGAAGATGAAGGTGGAGAAAAACAATAATAAACCTGAAAAGAAATATGAAAAAAAAATTACCCACAGTTGTTATCTTTGGGAGGACCAATGTTGGGAAATCAACTCTATTTAATAAAATTGTAGAGAGGAACCTAGCATTAGTCGCTGACATTGATGGCACGACCAGAGATAGTAATATTTCTGAGGCGGAGTGGAACGGAATAAATTTTAATTTAGTGGACACCGGAGGTATTATGGATCTCGATTTTTTGTTAGACAAAAAAGCCGAGACCGGAGATATAGAGGCAAAAGTACAGAAACAAGCTAGCGACTATTTAACAAAGGCAGATATTATTTTATTTTTGGTTGATGCTAAATCAGGGATACTTCCGCAAGACAAAGAAATGGTCCAGCTTTTAAAGAAAATATTACCAAAGTCTAAAAAAATAATTCTAGTTGTAAACAAATCAGATAATGTTGGTCTCAGAAAAAACATTGCCACTTTCTATCAACTATCGATGGGGGAACCAGTCTCCATATCAGCAGCAACAGGATCAGGGACGGGAGACTTGCTTGATATCGTAACGGATTATTTAAATGAAAAATTTCCTTTATTAAAAAAACAAGGAAAAAGGATTAAAGAAGAGATTGAAGCCGAAATATTAGAAAAACAAAAGAGGCATGACGAGGCACTCAAGGTTTGTTTAATTGGAAAACCAAATGCAGGCAAGTCTAGCTTGATAAACAAAATGATGGGGTTTGAAAGAACAATTGTTAGCCCCACTCCACACACCACAAGAGAACCGCAGGATATAGAGTTTGAGTATCAAAACAGATTGGTGAAATTGGTTGACACGGCTGGTATCAGCAGAAGTGGTCAGAAGGGAGCCAAAAAAACAAAAACTCCAAAAACGATTAAGGACGTTAAAGCCCTTGAAAAGATGAGCATTGAGAGATCTCTGCATTCATTAAATAAGGCTGACATCGCCCTTTTGGTTCTTGATATAAACGAAGAATTAACAAAGCAAGACGCCAAGATAATTGAAGAGATAGTTATCAGAAAGAAAAGTCTATTAATCGTTGCAAATAAGTGGGATTTGATAGAAGAAAAAGACACAAAGAAGTTTACTGAGAAGATATACGACTTTTTGCCTTTTGCTACCTGGGCTCCAATAATTTTTGTTTCAGCAAAAACTGGTAATAAAGTAAAAAAAGTATTAGACTCCTTGATTGAGATAGATGAGCAAAGAAAAGTAGAACTTTCTGAATCTCAGTTAGATAAATTTTTATCCAGAGTAATAAAAATGCATAAACCCGCCAAGGGCAAGGGGACTAAACACCCACATATTTATAAAATACATCAAGTAAGTGTTAACCCGCCAATTATAGAGGTAAAAATTGGCTCAAAAGACAATTTACATTTTTCTTATGTGAGGTTTCTCTCTAATAGATTAAGAGAACGTTTTGGTTTTAAAGGAACTCCTATTTCAGTAAAAGTTCTTAGGAATAAAAAAATACATGGAGCGCATGATGGAAACAACGGTCCCAAAAAAATAGTAACTAGATCAAGAAGATAAATATGAAAATCATAGTCGGCTTAGGAAATCCAGGTGATAAATATGAAAAAACAAGGCATAACGTTGGTTTTATCTTTTTAGATGCCCTAGCCCAAGACCTTGACTTGGATTGGCAGGAGGATAAAAAGAGAAAAGCTTATGTGGCCCGAGATAGTGAATTTATGCTTATAAAGCCATTTTCATTTATGAACTTATCTGGTGAACCACTTAAGGCGGTGCTTTCTTATTATAAGATTTTACCAAAGAATTTTAAAATATTTTTACAGAAAAATAATGATTTTTCAGAAAATCTCTATGTAGTCCATGATGACTTTGATATAGAATTTGGAAAGTATAAAATGTCCACTGATTCAAGAAGTGCAGGACATAATGGCGTCCAGTCCATAATTAACCACCTAAAAACAAAGAATTTTAATAGATATAGAGTGGGCATCAAAAACAAACAAACAGAATTTATTCCAAAAGAGAAGTTTGTTTTGCAACGTTTTTCTCGCGAAGAGGAGGTCTTATTACCTGCCCTCTATCAAGAAATAATAAAAGATATTAAAGAAAAATAAAAAAAGGCCTAAAAGGCCTTTCTTTGAATTCTATAAACTCGTCTAGAAAAACTTTTACAAAACAAAGGAGGGTAAGTTTTGTAAGAGAATCTAGACGAAATTACAGGACTCAATTAATGTTAAATTTTCTACCTGCCAGTTGATACTTTTAATAGATGCCCAAGGAGGATAAGCATCTAAAATAAGAACAGTGACAAGTAGAAAAACTAGCACTAATCAAGTTGATATATCACCTTAGCACATAAATCATTTTATGTCAATGGTTAATGTTTTTTTAATAATATTTAAATAATGAGCTTAGATAAGCAAAAATATTTAATCGCTTTATCCCATTTTTCAAAATTTGGACCAGTTAGACTGAAAAGACTCAAGCGATATTTCAAAAATTTTGAGGCAGCTTTTAGGTCTCAAGTCAGAGATCTGATATCTGCAGGGATAGAGGAAAAAGTTGCTATGGAATTCGTTTCCTTTAGAGGTCAAATCAATATTGATCAAATAATTGAGGCCCTAGAGAAAGAAAAAATATCTGTTCTAAGTATGGAAAGTAATCAGTATCCAGCTTTGTTAAAAGAGATATTTAACCCCCCACAAATTATTTATTACAGAGGAGCAGTCCTAAAAAAAGAACCAGCCCTGGCTGTTGTCGGCTCCAGAAAATATAGTTCATATGGGCAGCAAATAATAGAAGACCTTGTGAGAAAGGTTTCTTCTTCAGGTATTACAATAGTCAGCGGTTTAGCTCTTGGAGTGGATACTCAGGCCCATATGGTGGCGTTAGAGGAATCATCTAGGACAATTGCGGTTTTAGGTTCAGGGATAGATAAGGCAAGTATTTACCCAGCTCACAATAGATATTTATTTGAAAAAATTATTTCCGAGGGTGGTTTGGTTATGTCCGAGTTCCCAATTGGGACACCGCCCCTTAGATATCACTTTCCGCAAAGAAACAGAATAGTCTCAGGACTTTCATTGGGGACGCTTGTTATTGAGGCTAGGCCAGGTTCAGGGGCTCTTATTACTGCCAGATATGCTCTTGAGCAAAATAGAGAAGTTCTAGCTTGTCCAGGGAGTTTGTATTCTGGTTTATCATCGGGCCCAAACAATTTAATAAAAGAAGGGGCAAAAACTGTTTTAAATGCTAGCGATGTCTTTGATTGTCTTGACTTGAAATTAGATAAGAATTATATTAAAACTAATGTTTTAAAATTTGAAAATGAGGAAGAAAAGAAAATAGCACAACACTTAAAAGATGAACCTGTCCATATTGATCAGTTAGTCAGTTTGACAAGTTTAAATATAAAGGATATAAATAACACCCTAACAATGATGGAGATAAAAGGAAGTGTTAAAAACATGGGAGGGATGAATTATATTTTAAAAAAATAAATTAGTAAATATAGATTTAATTATGAAATTAGTTATTGTAGAGTCGCCAACAAAAGCAAAAACAATCACAAAGTTTTTAGGGAAGGACTATAAAATAGACTCTTCTTTTGGGCATATCCGTGATTTACCAAAGAAGGAACTTGGGATTGATGTAGAAAATAATTTTGAGCCGACTTATGAGATACCAGAGAAGTCTAAAAAAACAATTTCAAACTTAAGGAATCTTGCTAAAAAGGCAGACAAGGTTATACTAGCGACTGATGAAGACCGTGAAGGAGAAGCAATTGCCTGGCACCTTTCAAAGGCGCTTGGACTAGATAGTGAGAAAGCAGAAAGAATAGTTTTTCATGAAATTACTAAAGAAGCAATTTTAGAGGCTATCAATAACCCAAAAAATATTGATCACAACCTAGTTGATGCTCAACAAGCACGACGTGTTTTGGATAGAATCGTTGGTTACCAACTTTCACCATTTCTTTGGAAAAAGGTTTCCAGGGGTTTGTCAGCCGGTAGAGTACAGAGTGTCGCAGTTAGATTAATAGTAGAGAGAGAAAGAGAGATTCAGGCTTTCAAATCAGAAGAATATTGGACAATCGATGCCAATTTGTCTACTGCTAATGATAAGAAAAATATTTTCCCAGCAAAATTAAACAAAGTAGAAGGAAAGAGCTTGGCAAAATTTGATATTAATAATAAAGAAAAGGCCGAAGAGATAGAAAAAAATCTTCAAGGGGCAAAATACATTGTTGATACTATTACAAAAAAGAAGGTAAAGAAAAACCCCCCAAAACCTTTTACAACATCATCACTCCAACAAGCAGCCAATAGAATGCTAGGCTTTTCTGCTAAGCAAACAATGGTAATTGCTCAACAGCTTTATGAAGGTATTGAAATTAAAGGGGCTGATCAGGTTGGTTTGATTACCTATATGAGAACGGACTCTCTAAATCTTTCGAATAAATTTAAAGAAGATGCTAGAGATTATCTGGTCCAAACCCTGGGGGATAAATATGTTCCGAAGGAGATGCGTGCTCACAAAACAAAGAGCAAGGGAGCTCAAGAAGCACATGAAGCCATAAGGCCGACAGAAGCTAGTCTAGCTCCAGATACGATTAAAGAGTCTCTTAGCCCGACTCAATACCGGCTATATAAACTTATTTGGCAGAGAAGTCTTGCTTCTCAGATGTCAGAGGCAATAGTTGACGCCACGGTAATTGATATTAATGCAGGCGCTAATTACCAGTTTAGAGCAAATGGTCAGGTTATTAATTTTGATGGTTACCTAAATATTTATCCTGAAAAAAGTAAAGAAGTTTTATTGCCAAATATAGAAGAAAAAGAAGAACTAAATCTAGAGGAGCTAATTTCTGAACAGCATTTCACAAAACCACCAGCTAGATATTCAGACGCTGGCCTAGTTAAAGAACTAGAAAAACATGGAATAGGAAGGCCGTCTACCTACGCTCCAACCATTGCTACTGTTGAAGCCAGAAACTACGTTGTCCGTGATGATGGGAAAAGATTGGCCCCTACAGATATCTCTTTTGTTGTTACCGACCTTTTAGTAAATCATTTTTCTAGGGTGATAGACTATAGATTTACAGCCCAAATGGAAAATGATCTTGATAATATTGCAGATGGCAATCTTGATTGGCAGCCAGTCGTCAGAGACTTTTATGTTCCCTTTACAGAAAACCTTAAAATAAAAGACGAAGAACTTGACAGAAAAGACGTTGTTCCAGAAGAAGAAAGCGATGAAGTGTGTGACAAATGCGGAGCTAAGATGATTATTAAAACCGGACGTTTTGGTAAATTTTTAGGTTGCGGGGCTTACCCTGATTGTAAAAACATCAAAAGTATCCCCGGAAAGAACGGAGAGCCTAAAGAAAAGACAGAAGAGCAAAAAGCCCTAGAGGAAAAACATAAAGATGAAAAATGTGAAAAGTGCGGAGAACCGATGGCAGTTAAGAATGGTCGCTTTGGTCCTTTCTTGGGTTGTAGTGCTTATCCAAAATGTAAAAATATTAAGAGTCTAGATCAAAACGCCAAGACTGGAGTTACTTGTCCTGCTTGCGGAAAAGGAGAGATAGTTCAAAAGAGAAGCAAGCGAGGAGCTTTTTATGCTTGTGACCAATATCCTGACTGTAAGACTTCTTTTTGGGCAAAACCAACCGGAGAAAAATGCCCTGATTGTGAGAGTCTCTTAGTAGAGGGCAAGGATGGCGGAGCAGTTTGTAGTCAAAAAGGTTGTAGTTATAAGAAATAAAATTATTATATAAGTAGAGAAAACCTCAAGCTTTTGCTTGAGGTTTTTTTGATAAAGGAAGGGGGTTATTCGCTCTCACTAGTTTCTTCTTCACGGAGGTGGTCGGGTAACGGCATAAGGCGAAACGCGTAGTAGCCAAACATGATCAGAAAAGAGAGACCGGAAAAGAAAACTGCCTGTCCGCCATATTCTTCTTCAGGGAAGAAGCTATTCAGCACAATGTATATTAGTGCTGTCAGATAGAAAATACGAAAACGATAGATATTATCTCGGCAGGTTTCTTCCAGCTTCTCTCGTGGCACATTACTAAAGTCCATCATTTTATCCTCCTTTGTGTTGGAAAGAACGTCGGATTATTCCTCTTCGTTTTCAGCGCCAGAAGATGTTTCGTCTGCTTCTTGACCAAGGATTACAAGGAAATCTGGTTGAACAGGATTTTTTTCATTATCGAGGTCGGTTTCTAGGTCTTCTATTAACCAGTCAGGAAGTCCAAAAGAAACGTTAGCTTCAAGAATTCTTTTAAGAATTGCCAATGATTCATCTTTCTCTCCATAAGAAAGATCATATATAACTGATTTTTGAAAATTTTGTTTACTGGAGTTCCCAACACGAATTACGTTGAAGCTGTATTTTTCTAGATCGAGAGCGGTTTGGGAAGCAAGGCCGTTTATCCAGGTCCCGTTTCTAACTTCGACCGTTGCTCCTTCCTCGAGTACTACATTTTTTGTTTCAACAGGTGCATCAGAAAAAATATTATTTACCATGTATTGAATTTCAGAAAAATCTCCACTCCTTGGAGCGAGGATATAAGCACCATTGTCTGCTATAGTGTCTACTAATAAACCATTTGGGCTATTGTCTAAGACTTTATTAATGATTTGGTCTTTATCAACATCTTTGAAATCGTTCCAGAGCTTGATTAATTCCCAGGTTTTCAGATTGGTCGAGACGTGGTCCTCAGCTTCTCCGATGAGGTCACTGATCATTGAAGGATTAAAGAGGGTATGGAAGGAAACTAATTTATTTTTTACAGCTTCAATTATAATCTGTTGTCTTCTGGAGCGAGCGAAATCAGAACCCTCTACTCCGAGAGCATGTCTTGAGCGAGCAAATTTTAGAGCAGTATCTCCATCTAGTTGTTGCCAACCCTCTTCAATATAAAGGTGTTCAAATCTAGACTCATAATCTTCTGCTTCTTCCATCCCTTTGACCGGGTAGCGATAATCTTCTAGGGTATTTTCTACATAAACTTTTATGCCATCAAGGTGATTTACCACATTAACAAAGCCTTCAAAATCTACCCTAAGATAATAATCAATAGGGATACCTAAGACATCGCTGACTGCTTGGCTTACAGCCAAGCCACCGCTGTTTTCTTTTTCAATTTCAGCGTAAGCATTTATAGAATTAATTTTTTGAAAGCCATTGTCTTCAATAGATATCGCTAAGTCTCTTGGAATCGACATCATAGCTACTTTTTTTGTTTCAAGGTCAAGACTAGCTAGTATTATGGTGTCTGTTAGGTATCCACCTTCATGTCTCTTCCCTCCCATACCAAGGAGAAGGATGTTGACTCTTTCTCTCTGTTCTCCTTTGAGACTTCTGTCAGCACTTTCAGCTAGATTTTTTAGAGTATTAATTATAGGGATCTTAGAAATCCAAGAGCTCGATTTCTGATTGGAAACGATAACCTGTGAAGTGAAAACAAAAAAAGCAATAAAAAGGAATGTAAACAAAAAAATAGAACCCTTTAAAAACATCTTAGGCTTCTTTCGTATTTCTTTTTTTAGTTCATTTAAATCACTTTTTTCTAAAAAGTCAGTCATTTTCTTTATTTCTGAATTTAGGTAGATTTGAGAATTTATGTGATAATTATATCTCTTTTTTTTGCAGTTGGCAAATGAGAAAAAATTACTAAACAGACCCATATTACCTATAATTTCATAATCTTTACTGTTGATTTTAAAAATTAAAAATGTTATAATCATTTTAGTTATTGTTTTTTCAATAACTTTTTAATATAAGTAAAAAAATACAAATACTATGTTTAAGGACGCCGTTTCATTCATTTTTGAGTTATTTAAGATAGTTTTAATTTCTTTTCTAATAATAGCCCCAATCAGATATTTTTTAATCCAACCTTTTTACGTTAAGGGCGCTTCCATGGAGCCAAATTTTTATGATCATGAATATTTAATTGTAGATGAAATATCATATCGATTTAATGAACCAAGAAGAGGAGAAATTATCGTTTTTAGATACCCTAAAAACCCTCAAGAATTTTTTATCAAAAGAATAATAGGCTTTCCTGGTGAAAAGGTTCAGGTAAAGGATGGAAAAGTTATAGTCTATAATAAAGAAAATCCCGAAGGACTAACCCTTGAAGAGACATATCTTGAAAGTAATGTGAAAACCTATAGTTTAAATGAGGATATAGTTACCCTGGAAGCAGATGAGTATTTTGTCCTAGGGGACAACAGGAATGCTAGTAAGGATTCTAGAAGTTTTGGCCCAGTCAATAGAAGCTTTATCGTAGGAAAAGTTTTATTGCGTGGCTGGCCCTTTGATAGATTGGATGTTTTTTCAGCACCAAGTTACAATTAAAAAATATTTTAAATAAAACTATGAACAAAAAGAAAAAAGAAACTGACTCAAAGGCCCCTGCTAAGAAAACAGGTTCAAGGTCTAAGAAATTTTCTAGATTAAAAGGATTTAAGGATATAAACTTTGATGAATACAAATATGTAGACTTGGTAACCAAAAAGGCAGTAGACCTAGCCACTACTTATGGTTTTAAAAGATTTGAAACCCCTGTTTTAGAGAGTGAGGCACTTTATGAAAAGGCGGCTGGTAAAACAAGCGACATGGTTTCAAAGGAGATGTATACTTTTTTGGACAAAGGGGGAGACAAGGTTTCTGTAAGACCAGAGATTACGCCAGGTATTGTGAGAGCATACAATGAACATGGCATGCTCAACCTTCCTCAGCCAGTTAAAACACTATCTATTGGTCCATTGCTCAGATATGAAAAACCCCAGTCTGGGAGACTTAGACAGCACAACCAATTTAATCTAGAAGTAATTGGAGAGGCTAGCCCTGTGGCTGATGCTCAGTTAATGATTATTGCTTATAACTTTTTCAAAGAATTGCAAATTGATATCCAAATACAGATAAACAGTATTGGATGTAAGGAGTGTCGAGCAGATTATGTCAAAAAATTAGTCGCTTTTTATAAAGAAAGAGGAAAAAGAACAAAGTTATGTAATGATTGTAAGAAAAGATTATTAAAAGATCCTCTCCATATGTTAGATTGTAAAGAGGAAGGCTGCATGGAGATACGGGATGATGCTCCACAAATTCTTGATTACCTAGACGATGATTGTAGAGAACACTTTGTTAAGGTTTTGGAATATTTAGATGAGTTCGACATACCATATGTTCTAAATCCATATTTAGTTAGAAGTTTTGATTATTACAATAAAACAGTGTTTGAATTTGCTTCAATGCCAGAGGAAGATGAGAATGGAGTTGTAAAGAAGCAAGTTATTTTAGGTGGTGGTGGTAGGTATGATGACCTAGTTGAATCCATGGGTGGTGCTGAACCAGCTCCGGCTGCCGGTTTTGGTATCGGTATAGAGAGAGTTATTTCTAAAATCAAGGAGTTAAACATCCCTCTAAAGAAAGATCATGAAGACATTATCTTTATTGCACAACTGGGTGATCCAGCTAGAAGAAAAGCAATGTTAATGTTTGAAGAATTGAGAAGATCAGGCCTAAAGGTTAGACAAGCTTTTACACAAGATGCTCTAAAAAATCAATTAGAGGAAGCAGCAAGAGTGGGGGCTAAGTTTAGTCTAATTATTGGACAAAAAGAAATGATGGACGAGACAGTTATGCTGAGGGATATGGAATCAGGAGTGCAGGAGGTAGTTGATGCCAAGAAGGTCAGTCAAGAGCTTGAAAAAAAGCTTAAAAAAGAGTAATTATTGACAATAATTAATATTAGTATTAGAATAAGCAAGGAATAAATAATAATAATTTTAAAATATCTAGAAAGGTAGGTGGCGAAATGCTGGAACAAAAGAGAAAAAAAGGTGAAAGTTTTGAGAATTTTTTAAGAAGATTCAACAAAGGGCTAATTCAAAGTAGAAAACTACAAGAAGTTAGATCAAGAAAGTTTGTTCAACCGAAAAAGAACAAAAACAAGCAAAAGGAATATGCCTTGGTTAGCATGAAACTTAGAGAAAAAACAGAATATTTAAGAAAAACTGGTAAGCTAAAAGAAGAAACCAGAAGACGTTGGTAAAAAAATATGTCCAATTTATTAGATCAAATAAAAGCGGATTTAAAATCAGCCATGCAGGCAAAAGAGGAG
>PKTH01000010.1 GCA_002869265.1 Candidatus Parcubacteria bacterium | reverse complement strand
TCCAAATAGTTATTTGGTTTATAGTATCTTTTTTAGTTAATAAAGTGGTGCACTTTTAGTTTGCACTACTGGTGTATTTTATCTCTGCACTTGACAGACTAGAGAAGCTAATTAAGAAATTTGCACCTGAATATACTGAAGAAGTTAACACAATGAAAGCTCAATCAAAGATCTCAAATTTAAAAGTATCTAGTGAGGAGATTGACTTAGAACAACCCGCTATTTTTAGACGGAAAAATCAGTAAGGCACAATTAGTATAATTGTTATTTTACTACTTAATGCCTCAATCTTAAAAAAAAGAGGGGAGTGGTTTACATGCATTTCATTTCGGACATTATTCATATTTGCAATATAATCGATTGAACGGATAGTTGACAAGGATTTTAAACACTTTTGATTAAAGAAATTTTTAAAATAGACTACCTCCATTATCCTCTATTAAATTGCTAAATAGTTCTTGTTTATTCTTTAAGGTAGCATGTATATGTATCTTTCCGAATCTTCTTGTTAATGATACACTAAATCTATCTACACTTCCAAGAGCATAGTCTGAAGCTGCATCATAAGTAGCATCAGATGATATTTGGTTTAATGCTTGAAACATCTCTCTAGAAGAAGCACCTGAAATTATTGTAGGGTCTTTTTTATGTTTTTGTCTACCTGGCATTCCTCCGCTAGTAGCATACAACATATAATTAGGCTTATTGCCTTTTTTAATTTCATCAATTACCTCCTCCATTAAAAGTGCCACATACACTTCTTCTGAAATCATAGCTTTCTGTATTGATGCTATAATTTTAGGTTTATTATCAGTAAATAGTCCAAACATTTTTTATCCTTCTTATTTGTTTTTCTTTTCAGTGCTTTATATTTTTATCATAGCTGATTCTGGAATTTACAGAAATTATTTTACACTACCAATTTTCTTTATCAGTTTTTTTTCTTTTATTCATTTCAGAATAAAGCTCATCATATTTTTTTTTCTTTAATTTATCAATCATTTCTCTGTAAGCTTCAGCATAGATATGAACTAAACTTCCTCTTAGGTTAACAAAAATACCTGCTATAGTTTCAATAATCCAGACTAAAATCAAACCTACAAAAAAAGGTATATTTGATAATGGTATGTTAATAGTTGCTATAATGTAAGATATCCCATTAAATAGGTTAACAATAACCATTGAAATAAAAAAAAATATTTGTCTCATAATAAACCTTATAACGAATTTCATAAAGAATACTACTTTAATGATTTATTTAACTTATATCATATGAGGAATTATTTTATTATTTTAATTAAGTTTCATATAGAAACATTTTTTAATTATATTTAATTTTACTAGATTTTGGTCTGGCAAAATATCAAGCTGAGTTTAAAATTTTATCTTACAAAAGTGCTTACCACCACACCACACTAAAACCGAAATACCCCCGCCCCACCATCAGAAGTAGGTAAAAAAAAATAAAAATAATTTAATCTACACTCCGTGTGCCACGGTCACACTCCGTTAATTCCAGCAGCCAAGGTCTGCTTCCATAGCTCCACAAGCCACGGTCTTGTTCCACATTCGCCTACATGGTACGGCTCATTACTTCATATCTTTAGCCTTATAATTTTTTATCTTTTGTTACATGTAGTTTTGTATGTTGTGAGTGTATAAAGTTCCGTTCATTTTTCACTTTACCATGATGATACCATTCAAACGCCATTAGGCTTAAAACTCGCTCCGCTCAAACAAGTGGAGTAGCTTTGGACGCAAACTGACTTCACCTACAGCCGTGAATGAGACAGCTAAGTTTATCTTCAAACGAGTATGAAGCTAAACCTACCTGCTTACATTCACAGCGGATGAACTAAGTTTACTTTAGACATAACACACATTCTTTTACAACTTACCTCTTCGTAAACTACGAGCAAAGTTGCCACTGCGTTTAAAAGAATGTCGTGTTATATTAACCATCCTACGGCACAGCTCTTATATTTGATGGTACTCGTTCAGTCGCCACTGGTCTCTTGTTGGTCGCTTCACTCCAAGGTTATCACTATCGTGATTCTTATCTTTTTGTCAGAAAACTTGTGAAACCTTAGAGCATATACCACTAGACTGAGACTAAAAGTAAACGCAGCGTTTATTTTATTCTAAGTCATAGCAGCATCAGCAGACGGTATTCAAAAGGTTTTCAGCCAAAAAGAATGTGTTTGAGAGCAAGAGCGTTTCGGTCTATGACCGCCAACATTTACGAAATATTGAGAAAGGTTAGTCATGAAAGTAGCAGTGGAAGAGTGGGAACTATATAACAATGGGATTTTGCTTTGTAGGTGGTTCGACACTGAGACAGACACACAAGAAGAGATTGCTGCGTTTGTGGCAGAAGCTAAAACAGCCTATAAACTAAACAGTAACGATTTAGAGATGTTTATAGCAGATGTGGAAGATGATGCAACAGGGCTTATAAAAGGCGATGAGAGCCTATGTTATGCGTATGAAGTAACACAAAAGATTATAGACTTAGAAGAACATGAGCGTACAGCACTAAAACTTATGTTACAAAATGGTGTTGTTAATGATTTGGACGAAGCTATTGAGCATCTTGAAGATATACGCTGCACAGGTGAGAGAAAAATGGAAGATGTGGCATATAACTACATTCAAGAAACAGGTGCCATATCTGCTCTTGGAGAGCGTTTGCAGGGTTACTTTGACTATGAGGCACTTGGAAGAGATATGGAGATTAACGGCACTTATCTTGAAGATGAAGAGGGTATTTTATGGGAGTATGTTTCATAGCACAGATGCAAGCAGCATTCGCTGCAGCATTTGGCGAAATAGGGCTATGGCGTTTCGGGGGATGAACATAATCGCTTTGCTCTATGCCCACCCACCCGAAAACCTCGTCTGCTTCGCAGCCTTGGCATCGCCATAAGCCCCTGAAAAAATGGCATGGCATATGAATACAAACATAAAATGTTACAGATGTACTCAAACATCAATTTAAGGAAAGAAGTTATTTGTACCTGTACCTTTTCTGTACCTTTTCTCAAATAATAGCTTGTTTTAGAAGTAAACAAACAGGCTCTTAAGCCCTATAAATAGGCTCTTTTCTATAAAAAAATCTCTATCGCTCTTTTTAAATCTTCCTCGGTGTCTATCCCAAAACCGGTACTTGCAACTTTGACCATGCTAATCTTTTTTTGATGGTAAATTGC
>PKTH01000039.1 GCA_002869265.1 Candidatus Parcubacteria bacterium | reverse complement strand
TATTCTGAGGCCCTCATGACTCATTAATCTTGAATTATCATGAGCCGAGTTGGAAACCCCGGGAGTAGCGATAGCGAATCCCGGGGAGGAGGTCATTTTTATTCTTTTACCAGGCTAAACATTCTTGAATCAAACCAGCGAGGAAATCCATGAAGAAGCAATTTACTAACATGATCGTTTTGAAGAGAATTTATTACTGTGTAAGTGGCTTTAAAAGTAAGAAGTTTTTTTGCAGCGTCTGCTTCGCTTTGTTTATTCGCTTTTTCGGGTTTGTCGAAAACTACAGTTTTGCCTTCAAGGTCGTCATACATATTCATTTTTTCCTCCCAGGATTTTATGTTAAAAGGCCTATTTATGTCTATTTCTTTGAATTTATCAATAATTAATATTGGTGTCAATCTGTGTTATACTAATACTATGACAAATTATGATGCTATAATGCCTGATGGCTCCTGTATTTTTTGCAAAATTGCCAGAAAGGAAATTGACCCAATGGGAAAAGGAATCATCTATGAGGATGATAAGTATTTAGCTTGGCTCTCACCTCATCCTAATACTCTTGGCTTCACTGCAGTAATTCCTAAAAAACACTTTGGAAGTGATTGTTTGGCGATGCCAGATGATGAATTAAAAGAATTCATTGTTATCGCTAAAAAGGTTGCTAAAATTTTGGAAAACTATTTTGAAGATGTCGGGCGTGTGGGATTAATAATGGAGGGGACAGGGATAGATCATGCTCATATAAAACTTTCACCAATGCACGGCACTGAACACTTCAAGAAAGGAGAGTGGAGACAGTATCCTAGTTCCGTAGACACTATTTATGAAAAATATAATGGATATATATCTTCAAATGATGGACCGGAGGCTGACTTAGGAGAAATAGAAAATCTAGCTGAAAAAATAAGAGAAAAATATGAAAACAATATTAGTTGACGCTATTAATGCATTTATAGACAAGGAGGAAGGTGTTCTGCAGGATATGTATAAGATTCTTGAAGAATTCCCAAATAGAAAAATTATTGTTTCTGGGGCCAATGATGAGGAAATGAAAAAATTCAAACTTTTTAACTTGCCTTATGAATTTTTCACTTTAAAGCATAAACCTGAAAAAACAGATGTAGAATACTACAAAAATTTGCTTAAGAAGTTTTCATTAAAATCAGATGATGTAATATACTTTGAACACAATCAAGAAGCGGTTGAATCTGCTCGGTCTCTCGGTATTCTTTCGTATTTTTACGATAAAGATAAAAAAGATTTAGAGTCTCTAAAAAAGTTCTTAAAAGAAAATTTATAAGAAAAAAACCACCAGTTATCGCACTTATCACCGTCATAGTTGACGTTTAATGTGACATAGCTCGTTCGGTTGTCCCTACTAGAGATGTGCTCTGGTGGTTAGCATATACCCTGCCCTCTAGGGGACGGTAGACCTCCTTTGCCAGTAGAGGTCGGGTTAAAATAAACTTAGCAAAAATAGTAAATAAAAACAAGGAGATCTTTTATGTTAAACGAATCAATCCTTCATAAATTCTTTCATGAAAAATCTAATGATCTAGTTGTAGCCAGGATGTTCCTGGCTTTTGGCTATGCTATCTTTTGTGTTACTCCGGCACTGTTTTTAAAATCAGAAGGATTTTCTGACAGTGCTATTGGCTTTATTATGGCAGGGACTAGCGTCTTAGCACTTGTTACTTCTCTCTATTCCACAGTTGTAATGGAGAAAATTAATGAATATACATTATTCCTTTTTAGCACCTTTTTGCCAACTGTCTTTTTGATTCTTTTAGTTATATTTCCAACCTTTCAAGTTTTTATCTTGTTTTTAGTAATGTCTTCTGTTTTCTCGACTATAAGATCAAATTCTTTTTCTATCCTTTTTAAGGATATTACAAAAAACAATGAATACACTAAAAAAGAGGGGATGATGTATTCTTTTTTGAATATTGGATGGTTTATAGGTCCTTTTCTTGGGGGACTACTGATCGAAAACTATAGTTTTGCGCATACTTTTGCACTTACTTCAATGTTTTTCTCAATTACTTTCTTGATTAGCTATTCACTTAAACTGAAGTTAAGAAAAAAGGAACACAAGGTAATAGATGCAAATATTATCCAAAATATATTTTCATATTTTCGGAATAAGGATTTAATCCACGCTTATTTCATTGCGTTCTCTAGTGCTTTTTGGTACGTTTTAATATTCACTTATTTACCGCTTTTTATAGTAGATTCTGGGCTAGGGGAGACTTGGGTTGGGATTTTTGTCGCCTTGACTCAATTGCCACTTATTTTTATTCAACTTAAATTAGGTTATTTCGTAGATAAGTTTGATATGAAGAAAATACTGTTAGTGGCATATATTTATTTATTTTTAGTAACGCTTATATTGTTTTTCTTCCATGAAATATATTTCTCAATGATTCTTTTAATAAGCACTGCACTGGCTCTTGGGTTTATTGAACCCTTGAGAGAAATCTTCTTTTTTAATAATGTAAAGAGGGTTGATGAAGAAAAGACATTTCCTGTTTTTAGAACATCTTTTTCAATGGGGGAGATACTAGGTAAAATTTCTATATCGGGGGTTCTTTTAATTTTTCCGTTTTATTACTCATATATTCTAATGTCTTTTATGATGTTAGGAACAGTTTTCCTGGTTAGTAGAATTAAGACTTAACATTATTTATAAATAAAAACGTCGCGTAAAATACGCGACGTTGATTTTAATCATGTTTTGGATTATCTTCTTCTACCTCGAGATGAAGGCACATTGCATGCATGATTTTTGCTTTCAATTCAATATTCAAGGTGTTCTCCCTGACTTTGGCAATTTGGTTGTGAGCCAAAGAGCTTTTGACAAAAGCCTCATTTATTTCCTCGAGACTATGCTCTTCTAGAAACTTGTTTCCTTCCTTCGTGCAAAGGTTCCCCCCAGCAGATATGAAATCTAGTACTGGATTACCCGGGGTATATCCAATTTTTGCGATTTCTGTCTCAGACAAGGGGCCTTGGGTGATTCTTGGTATATTGATATTTCTACGGATTTTTCGAAGTTCCATATCAACATTATGTAGGGCCAGCTCTGGGACTATCGATTCTTGAAGCCCTCTCATCAGCTCAGTTATCAGTGAGCAAATAGTTATCATTCTTCTGTTGTTTTCTGCCAACTTACAGTCTTCGGCCAGCTTGCCTATACGCCTTATTGCGTATAAGTGATGGGGTAGCTTTACAGCTTTCTTCATGATTTTCTCCTTTGTTGATTTTTAATCAGTTATTTGGAAACATCGACAGAGCGTAAAACTCTCCTTAGTTTTTGATCATACTCAACAGAGTTAGAATCTTTCCAGACTGATACAAGAAAATCTACGACACCTTGGTCAAGAACAGCCTCTTTAATACACGACTCCTCGGCACTTATAAAATGTGACTTGATGATGTCTGGATTGGCCTCATAGTTTCTCAAAAGAAAATTTGTAAAAGGATTTTCTGCCTTGTCGTAAAGTAGTTCAAAATAATCATCAGTTAAAATTTTAGTGAGAATACCGATATTTCCTTTAGACCTTATCTTTAATAGCCTCTTTATAATAAAGCGCAATTCCATAAATTTATAAGAACGGCAGTTCTTAAAAATGTTCAGATAAAGATTGCATTCACCTTCGTATGGGTTAAATAAGCTAGAATCTCTTCTATTCATTTGGGTTGCTTTTGCAAAACTAATGCTTAATGACTCTAAGATGGTAAGTAAAATTGGAAAATCATTCGTTGTCATTGTCTTCTCCTATGCCATGATTTCTTTCACAGCTAAAAGTAATTTATTGGTGAGTTGCTTATCTGGGTCAGAAGCTACGATGCAAATAATTTTGCAGAGAATTACTGGCTCAGTTCGGGCAGCATTGCTAATGTTAATTCTGGCTGTATTTTTTAGTAGAGAAAGACCCCTGTTTGATTCTATATCTCCATTTTCGTAAAAAAAAGCCAATACTGGATTGTCGCTTGATGCGACAAATGTATCAATTACATTTTGCGACAAACACGTATCAAGTAAGAAACTTGATGTAGTCTGAGAACGAAAGTCCTGAAGTGAATTTTTAACCTTTTCTAATTCTTTGACAGTAAGGTTGCTTTTCTGTAAAACAAAAATTAACTCAGAACAAATATCAATCCAGCAATGCTTTTTTGATCTACTTTTAGAGAACTCTATCTGCTCGATTATCCAGGAAATTCTTCCAAGAATATAGTCAGGAGACTCCATTCTTTTAAGTGACTTTTTCATTTGAAGCCTCCTTTATAAGTTTTGAATTTATAAGCATTTTAAAGAGCACGATTTACAATTAAATCATATTAAATATACAATGTCAACATATTTACATAAATTTAATCTAATATTGGGTAATAAATAACGCGTTATTATATTTCATGAATAAATGATATAATAATAAATATAAAAAATAATTAAAATCTATGGACAAAATGATGGAATTACTTGAAATAACCGCTCGGGCAGCAGGTTTTGGAGACCCAAAATCGATTCCGGAGATAATTGGAGCAGTGATTGGTATTGTTCTGTCTTTTGTGGGGGTGATTTTCCTTATTTTAACAATGTATGGTGGTTTTCTTTGGATGACATCAGCTGGTAATGAAATAAAGGTATTAAAAGCTAAAGAAACTTTAAGGAATTCAATAATTGGGCTAATCATAATTCTTTCAGCTTATTCAATAACGAAATTTGTGATCGGAGTAATTATTAGTTCAACTTTTTAGTATGTTTAAAATTAGAAAATATAAAAAGTCAGACATTGCAGCGATTTCAGAAATAATGAAAAAGACTTTTCTGAAGTGTAATAAAAATGATTCAAGTGATGAAGCTGTAAATAGATTTCTTGCTGATTTAGATATTAGTGACGGTTCAGGTAATTTGCATAAAAAACTACTACACAGAACAGTTTTTGTTGCCGTTATGGATGACCGAGTAGTTGGTCTTGTGTCGGGCAAGGGGAGCTGGATAGGCTCTTTATTTGTTGATCATCGATATCACAAGAAGGGCATAGGCAGAAAATTAGTAGAAGAATATGAAAACAATTTTAAAAAACGTGGTCTAAAATTCATCACTCTGCGTTCTTCAGTTTATGCCGTCGGTTTTTATCAAAGTATTGGTTTTAAAAAAACAACCGGTCTTAGGAATTATAAAGGCTATACTATTTGGCCCATGAAAAAGACTTTGTAACTATGAAAATTTACATAATAGGTGGTGCTGGCTCTGGGAAAACTTTTATTTCTAAAAAGCTCTCACAAAAGCTAGATATCCCAACTTACAGTTTAGATGATATATATTGGAAGGGAGATAATGATTTTAGAGAGAAAGAAGACAAGAAAATTCTTTTAGAAAAATTTAAAAAAATTATTTCAAATAAATCATGGATCATTGAAGGAGCTTATTTTAAATGGATTGATGATGGCTTAAAGTTGGCGGACTATATTGTCCTTATAAAACTTCATAGAATTTGGCGGACATATTGGATACTAAAAAGATATTTAGGTTCAAAAATAATTGGTGGGCGCAGAAAGGAAACTTTTTATGGTTTTTATAAGCTTGTAAAATGGAACTGGAAATATGACAAAGAATATATGCCTCTTCTCTTAGAAAAGGTAGAAAGGTCTAAAAAAGGGCTTATAATAATAAAGTCTAAGAAAGAGATGGAAGAATACTTGCAAAAAACTGTTTTATAAGTTAGTTTGTTCGTATTAGAATGCCTTGCTCTTTACTTATACCTGAGGAGGTGCAAATGTTTCTACAGAATTTGATCTTAGTGGTTACGAAAAAGTTTCTCCCGAAAGACAAGCAGAATGGGACAAGAGAATAGCTGATTTTCAAAAATCAATGAAGGACCCCGAAATTTTTGAAGCTCAGAGGGAAGAGCATTGCCGAAGCGTCAAGGCAATAGAAAAAACCAGAAACATTGTTTTTGGATAATAGTAAAATTATATTTTACGCGACTTTTAGAAGGTCGCGTTTTATTTTGCTAGGGGGAGGGTGAAAGAAAAAGTTGTATTATTCTTAGATGTATTTTCTAGCTGTATAGTCCCGTCGTTAGCGTTAATTATCTTTTTTGATAAGTATAAGCCCAAGCCAGCCCCATCTGGGTAGGCAAGAGAGGCCTTAGATCCTCTTTGAAACTTATTGAATATTGATTTTTGTGAAGTCTTGTCTATTCCCGGCCCCTCGTCTTGGAAGAATAATTTGATAGAAATATTATTTGATATATTCACTTGTTTTGAGCTAATTAGAACATTTTTACCTGTTGAATAGTGGATAGAATTTTCTAGTAAATTTCTCACAACAATTCTTATAAAATCTATATCACCCAAGACCTTTAAATCTTTTTCCTTGGAATCAATAGTGAACTGGAGAGAATTTTTTTTGAAGTATTTGGAAGATTTAATATTTTTTATTTCATCTTGGATTAAGTCAAATATTTTAAAAGGTTTTATATCCATTTCTCTGTCCTTCCCTTCAAATTCGTAAGCGTTCCAGTAATCATTTAAAAAATGACCCATTTGTTCTGCTCCGTTCTTGATAACTTCAATGGCCTTTTTTGTTGAAACGTTTTTTTCTTCAAGAGCATAGAGACCCAAGTTTATTTTTGAAAGAGGAGTATTTAATTGATGATTAATTATCCTAAGAAAGTCGCCTTTCATATCAAGAATCTCTTCAAGGTGTTTAGTCTTTTTAATAAGACTTTTATACAGAAAAGCATTGGAGAGAGCACTGGCAGCAATCCTTGATAGAATTTGCAAAACTAAAATATCTTCTGTGTTGTAATCTTCGCCTGTTTCTTTTGGACCAATAGCAATAAGGCCAATGTTTTTGTCTTTAAAATTTAGGGGAACTATAATTGAGATGTTTAATTTTTCAAAAAAGTCTAGACTTCTTTTGTAGTGAAGATTTGAGCTATTGCGAATATCTTTTGTTAGCATTAGCTTATTTTTTGATATGTACTTTGAATAAAGTTACTGATTACTTTCAAACGAATCTTCGTTATTCGTATTAAAACCACTATTGAATTCGATATAATACCTATTATCCTTTTCTTTGTAGCTTAGTATTCCGAGGGCACGAGCATGCAGCCTGTCTTTAATTGTGTTTGAGAGGTCGCTATAGATTTTTTTGTCTTCTAGTGTGGAGGTCAATTTTTTACTTAACTCTGAGATGATTTCTTTACTGTCGTATAGAGAGGTGAAAAAGTATTTATTTGCGAAATTAAAATAAAAGTTTTTAATCTGGGGGTAAATAGAGAGAGCTATAAAGAGGAATAAAATATCCACAAAAGAAACAAAGTCAGAAAAATATTGAACTGATATTATTTTTAGGGGGACGAAGAGTAAAACCACACTCAGGAGTGAAAAAAGATAAACGACAGAACTCCTCAATACTAGTTTGATATCAAAAAGTTTTTTTGTCACTATTGCATACCATATAGATAGGGGCCATATAGCTATTATAGGGACGATAACAGGGGGGATGTTTATGTTGTACCAATAAAAGAAATTAGTTGCACCAGCTAAAAGTCCAATGCCCGAACCTAATGTTATTATTCTAATCTGTGATTTTTTTTCAGATTTGCTTTTTTTGTACGCTCCTATAAGTATCCCAAAGCTTAGGATTGTGTAGGAGAATAATAGGACCACTGAGAAATGATGAAGAACGCCTGGTTCTGCCCAGTAGTTCCAACCAAACTTTGGGACCATGTCCTTGATGTAGAGCTTTGATGGTATTCCAAGTAAGACAAGAAGTGAAAGGGCATAGCCTATTTTTAGAACATTTTTGTATTTTTCTACCTTGTCTGTAAAGTTAATTGCAAAGTTTAGTAAAAGAACCCCAATAAGAGTTGTTGGGACAGAGATTAATTGGAATATTAATAAGCTAAGAGTTTTAGAATGTTGGAGGGTGGGGAAGAGTGAGTAAAATATTCCATAGAAAAATATTACAATCGTGAGTAATAAAAAAGACAAACCTTCCTTTGTTTTTCTTTTTGTGTGGAAAACTAAGTAGCCGAGCACCCCTGAGAGAATGCCCATTATAAGCGGGGGGAGTGAGTATATAATTATTCTATCCATACTTCCTTAAATATTGGTATATTATAACATTTTTTATAGATTTTAGATAATATTTTCTATTTCTTTGACTTTCGCTTTTTGTTCGTGTATAATGTGGATAGACGTCTTGGTTTAGCCTTTAGTTTTTTCGGGGCAAGGAGAGTAAATCTTGCTTGCCGCAAAAAGAACTAAAGGCGAGCCACTTATTTTTAAAGCAAAAATATGCATGAGAAAATTAATGAACCAATTGATGTTTTGGTTAAATTTAATCAAAAAAAAGTAGAGCCGACATTTTTTAAATGGCGAGAGAAAACATATAAAATTGAAAAGCTAAACTTGGTTCACAGGGAAAGAGATGGAGATGATAAGATATATTATTTTTCCGTCTCTGACGAAATAAACTTTTTTCGTCTGGCTTTTTTCACTCGCGATCTCTCTTGGAAAATAGAAGAACTGTTTACAGAAGGATAAAAAAAGAGAAGACTTAAGAGTCTTCTCAATATTTAGATTAGAGGGGGTTGAATATTCCTACAAGAATTGACAGAGGAATAAAGGAATAAAGAAAAATAATGAGTGAGAAGCTTATAGGTAGAACTAATTCAATTATGGATAAATTGTCCTTACCAAAGTTTCTTACACAATACAACCAAAATAGATCAAAGTGCTTTGTCGGAATAAGTAAAATGATAAGAAATGCGGCAATGCTGAGTTTTTCGAAAAACATTCTTGGATCAATCCCGGCATCGTAGATATGAGCGCTTATAAAGCGACCGTTGGTCAACATGTCAGAACCTATATAAAGAAAGTTAATCCCAGCTATCAATAAAATAAACATCATTTTTTTCTTTACTGTCTGCCATGGCATAAGGAACTCCTCGTGGTTTAGGAGAAAAGAATCCTCCTGGCTTCTGCAATATAGTTTTCTATTTCAGCTCTTTTTTGAGGGTGACTCAGGACAACTCCATTTTCAATATCCCTATTGACTGAGCCCATAAAGGTTTCTCTGTGTTGGGGGTTAGAAAAATTAACAGGGACTCTCTTGCTCGAAGGGTTACTAATTGTCATTGGTTGCATTAAGAATCTTGTTAAGACTTTTGCTTTTAATGAGTTGGGGTCTTTTCCTACTTCCTCGTTACGTATTTCTCGGATTTTTTTCAGCGACATAATATCTCCTTTCTCGTCTGTGTTTGTTTAGGTTTGTATTATTTTCCAAAAGAGCAATCTAGTATACTTTTATATAATTTTTTTATACTTCTGTCAATACAAAAAATGAAAAAGAGAATAATCCTCCATATAGACATGAATTCATACTTTGCCTCTGTCGAACAACAAGCAAATCCTTTTTTGCGTGGTAGGGCTGTTGGGGTTTGCGCTTACCTGTCGGACAATGGAACTATTATAGCCTCTTCTATGGAGGCTAAGGTCAAGGGCATAAAAACTGGTTGTAAGGTCCGGGAGGCCAAACTTCTTGATCCGGGGGTTGTTTTGGTGGAAAATGAGCCAGCAAAATATAGAAGTACCACAGAAAAAATATTCAACATTTTAAAGGAGTATACAGACACTGTCGAACCCTACAGCATAGATGAGGCATTCTTGGATTTGACTGGTTGGGTTAAAACCCTGGAAGAGGCCAGGGTTTTGGCTGAGAAGATTCAAGAGAGAATTCGGTCCGAGGTTGGTGAATGGATGTATTCCTCTGTAGGAATATCTACTACAAAATTTTTAGCAAAATTTGCTGGAGACATAGCTCCCAAAAAAGGAGTTTTAGTTATAAATAATAATCTAGACGAAATATTGAGAGACAGGCCCTTGACTGATGCTTGGGGTATAAATAGAAAAACAGAAGAAAAGTTATGCTCACTGGGCATCAAAAGTCTTCTAGATTTAAAATTATACAACCCAGACCTGATCAGGAGGAAACTTGGACGCTGGGGCTACTATCTTTGGGCTAACATGAATGGTCTGGAAGTATCCCATGTTTCACAGGGCTCAAGACAAGTTAAGTCTATTGGTCATTCTTATTCTCTTAAGAATAAAAGTAGTGAAAAAGAATATATATTAAAAGTTTTTTATAAGCTTTGTGAAAAGGCAGGAAGACGTTTAAGGGCTCTTGGATTAGAAGCAGAGGGGATAAGCATTTCTGTGCTTTATGTTTATGGCGGTCATATAGGGAAGAGCTTTAAAACGAAAGAGAGAATGTTTCGAACAGAGGATATATTTTCAAATGTAGAATATTTTCTATCCACCATTCAAATTCAGGGTCGGGTCCGAAACTTAGCGATCTCTGTAACAAGGCTTTCCTCATCATCTGGTCAGATGAATATCTTTGAAGACAATTTATCTAAAAAAGACTTGAGTCTTGCGCTAGATAAAATAAATGACAAATATGGTGAATACACTATAAGTCCAGGTAGAATGTTTAACATGGACGATGTAGCTCGGGATAGAATAGGCTTTCGTAAGACTTTGGAGGTTTGACAATATTAGATTGCTAAGTTAAGCTCAAGAAAAAGAGGGTAATGCACATTTAAATATAGGAGATTAAATTGGGCAAAAAACAAAGTAAGGAAAAAAGAGACTTAGAGTTAATGAAGAGGAATTTTCTTGACCTGCAAAGTCTAAGAAATAAAGAAAAAGCGCTTTTAGCACTAGAACAAAACTCGGAGTTAGAGGTGATTTTGAAAGTTGTTTCAGTCAAGATAAAAAAAAGAGAGAAAACTCTAATAAGCTTGTCTTTGAAAAAAAACTAGTATTATCATGAGGGAGGACGTTGATGAAAGAAAAAATGAAGGTTCTGGGATATTTAAATCCTAACGGATACACTCCGACTTATTTGATTATGGTTTTGCGATCCCTTAGCAGTGGTCGGGTGTACTACGCATGGCCAAGGCCCTGTATTAAGGAAATATCAGACTGGCAAGAGAACAATCATAGAGTGCAAGAAGAGTTTATGGAGGAAGTGGAAAACAAAGAGCTTGAAATTGATCCGAAGGATCTGGGTAGCGAACATGAATGGAAAATAGCTTTCACAAAAGACGGAAAGACAGAAGGAACAGGAATTTTTTCAACAGTAGATCTTTACTGTTATATGGGTGATCTTTTGCAAAAAGGGGAATTGCCAGGGGATGCAAAAAGGCTTTTGCGATATATTTACGATAACTATTGGAAAGAGCCTGGACGAGTAGAAATATAAAAGCATACAGAAAGGATGCTTGTATGAAAATAAAAGATGTGGACATTAAGGATCAGCTGAGCGATTACGAAAATATCATCCCAGAAAAAATGGCTGAATGGCAAAGAAGATTTAAGACTCTTAATTCGACTTTAGCAGAAAGATTACCGGCCTTCTTGGAAGAAGAAAAAAATCGAAAAGTAGAAGGCGAAAGACTAAATAGAACGATGGTTGTCTGCTAGGTGGAATACTTTCAACAAAAAAACGCGATTCGAAGAAGATCGCGTTTTTCTTTTTGTGAGAGAATTTATTTCTGAGTTACGACGTTTACAAAAGTAGTTTCTTTTAGTTTGTTGTTGTATTTTCTCATTTTCTTTTTTGTGAATTTTACAACTCCTTCAACTACTGAGAATAGTGTATCGTCTTTTCCTTTTTTAACATTTTCTCCTGGGTGGAATTTTGTTCCTCTTTGTCTAATAATGATTGAACCACTTTTAGCAGTTTCACCGGCGTAAAGTTTTACTCCTAGACGTTTACCAGCCGAATCTCGGCCGTTTCTACTGGAACCACCCGCTTTCTTATGTGCCATATGCAAATAAAAAACTATAATATTGGCTAAAATAAGCAATTATTATAGGTATCTAAATAATTTCTAAATTTATAATTAAATATTAGCAGAAAAATATATATTGGTCAAGAAAAAATGCCCGTCTTCTATAAGAAATCGGGCATTTGGGATTAACTCTTTTCTGTCCTGCTTATCATCTTGAATAAAAGGGGGCAAATATTGTGAGTACCGGGAAGAGAAAATTGTTTTATTTCTCCGTTGTCAAAAGTTACATTGATTGTCATCTTTTGAAAATTTAGGACTTTTTCGGGTATTTCCTGCTGAAGGGCAGATTTGTTGAAAGGGGCGATCATCCATTCGCTGGGCACTGGGTCTTCAAATTCAATTAAATGCTCTTTAGAGCTTTCTGCAAAATAGAACCCGTCTTCATTTTGGCCTACCAAGAGGCCATTATTCATAGCTATCCACAAAGGCATTTTAGATTCAGTCTCCATTTTGGACTCCTTTTCTGAGTTAGGGAACCACTAGATCTTAAAATGAATTTAATGCTTTGTCAATATTTTGTTAATTGATTAAAAAAATGTTATAATATTGGCACTTGTTAATAAATATGATTTCAAATAATTTTGCATTGTTTACTGTAAAAATATTTACTGAATTGATCGGTGATATTTTATATTTTCCTCTTTGGTGGTACACCAGGGGCTTTTTAGGTGTTTTGGAATCACAGTTTAATTTTTTAAAAAACCGAGAAAAAGGCTTGGCACTCGGTGTTTGGATTAAGAATATTTTCAAGCCAATGTTTGGACAAAACGATTGGCAAGGAGTTCTTATAAGCATCATCATGAGAATTGTCCAGATAATCTTCAGAAGTATTGTTATGGTTTTCTGGCTGTCGCTTTCTGTTTTTGTTATTCTTTTTTGGCTTTTAATGCCGCTTATTGCTTTGTATCAAATTATTTTTCAAATTTTTATTTTATAAAAATGCAAAGGGAAGGAGGAAAAAATCAATTTATTACTTGCCCTGCCTGTAGCGGTAGTGGAGAAAATGAATCAGGGTTTTCTTGTAAAAACTGTGCTGGACTTGGCACAGGCTCTTTTAATTTTGGGCGTTTTCTTTACTGGGGTCCAAAGTTTGGTATAGCTGTTATAGAACTTGATCATTTTAGGAAAAAAGCTCATCTCCTTATAAATATAGTTGCTTTCTTTATTGCTTTTCTTGGTTTGTCTTCTTTGTTTTTTTGGGTTTACTCGGCTCAATCCTTAGGAGCCGATATGGGGGCGTTTTTTTTCTGGCGCGACAAAAGCGTTTTGATACTTATTTTTTGGATTAGTGTGTTCGCTGACATGTTTATTTATTACCGTTTAAGTGAAGAACAAAGAAAAAAACACAAAATTAAAGCTGTCAAAAGAGATGAGAGGACCAAGGGGCAAAAAATTCCTAACAATTGGGACGAATTAAAAGCCCTGAAGGAAAAAAGAAAAATAAATGTAGCCGGTGGCTTCGGAGAAAAAACTTTTTCTTTAATAGAGGATGCCTACATATTAGCTAATAAGTTAAAGCACGGTAGTCTAGATCCTCTTCATCTTTTTTATGTCGCTCTTAGTGACTCTCAGGTTGGTTCTCTTTTTACACGATTAAATGTTGATCCTAAAAAATTAATTTCTAAAGTTAAATTCCATATTGAGAAAAAGGAAAAGACAAATACTTCTTTAAAAATTTCACTTGAACTTAAAGAAGCACTTATAAACGCCTACACTGATGCCTATATGCTTTATGCTAAAAAGGTTAATCCAATCCATTTGATAATTCCCTTAATGAAAGAAGAGAAAATTTTAGAAGAAATACTTTATGATGTAGAGGTTGATACCGTAAAGATTTTTAATGTTATGAAATGGTTCATGATAGATAAGATGATGATTGAAAATTACGAAGCATACAGAAAGGCTGCACGATTTAAACCGTCAACGAATATGGACAGGGCCTATACATCAGTTGCTACACCGTTTTTAAATCAAATAGCTTACGATCTAACAGTCGCTGCTAAATGGGGGAAACTTGAGATGTGTGTTAGTCGTGATGAGGAAATAGAAGCTGCTTTTCAGGCTTTTGAAAGCGGAAAGAATGGAGTTCTTTTGATTGGCCCTCCTGGTGTTGGTAAGAGAGCTGTTATTCATGGTGTCGCTCAGCTAATGGTGTCTGAGGATGTCCCATTTATGTTTAAGGATAAAAGACTTGTTGAAATAGATGTAGCGGGACTGGTTAGTGGAGCAAACCCGGCTCAGGCAGAAGAAAGGTTGATCGGTGCTATTAATGAAGTTTCTAGAGCGGGAAATATTATTATATATATTGAGAATATTCAAAACATTATGGGGATTTCGGCTGGCACGGAAGAGAGTCTTGATTTAGCAGAGGTTTTGGCTAATGCCTTAGATAGGGCTGGAATATATTGTTTTGCAACTGTTACAAAACAAAACTATGTTAAGTATGTAGAAAATTCACCACTTGATCACGTTGTTGCGAATGTGGAGATTGAAGAACCTGAAGGTAATAAAGCAATTCAGATAATAGAAAGTAAGATTACCGCTCTTGAAGGAAGGTATGGAGTTTATTTTTCATACAATGCAATCGAAAATGTAGTCATGTTGAGTGATAAGTTGATACACGATAGATATCTACCAGAAAAGGCTATAGATATACTTAACTCAATTGCAGTAAAAGTAGTAAAAGAAAAAGGTCAGGGGGCAGTGGTAACTAAAGATGATATAGCTACGGTAATAAGTGAGATAACAAAAATACCAACCACCAAACTAACTAAGAGTGAAGGGAAAGATTTATTAAAACTTGAGGAAAAAATTCATGGCAGAATGATTGGACAAGAAGAGGCTGTGTCTATGGTTTCCAATAGTCTAAGAAGAGCCAGAGCTAATCTTCGTGAAGGTAAAAGACCAATCGCCAATTTTTTATTTGCAGGACCTACTGGGGTTGGAAAAACAGAGTTAGCTAAATCAGTTTCAGAGATATATTTTGGGTCCGAATCATACATGACCAGGCTAGATATGAGTGAATATCAACATCCAAATAGCGTTGTTAAAATGATTGGAAGCGCTGATGGTGTGCAGGGTTATTTGACTGAAAAGGTTAGGAGATCTCCTTATTCTTTAGTTCTACTTGATGAGCTCGAGAAAGCACACCCAGATATTTTAAACCTTTTCTTACAAGTTATGGACGATGGTCGTCTAACGGATGGACAAGGAAGAACTATTGATTTTACAAACTCAATTATTATTGCTACTTCTAATGCTGGCTCTCTTTATATTCAAAAAGAGGTGCAAAATGGCACAGATATTGATACAATTAAAGAAAGGTTGATTAATGAACATCTCAATCAGGTAATGAGACCAGAGCTTATAAATAGATTTGACGGAGTAGTTGTTTTTAAGCCGCTAACTATCGCAAACGTTGAAGATATTACAAGGCTTCTGTTAAGAAAATCAGCTGGACTGCTTGATCAAAAGGGGATAGGCCTAAAAGTACACGACAATGCTATCGCAAAATTAGCTGCCGCTGGCTTTGATCCAAAATTTGGAGCAAGACCACTAAGAAGATTACTTCAAGACAGGATAGACAATCAAGTGGCAAATAAGCTTTTGTCTGAACAATTAGCAAGAAGAGACACAGTCTATATAAATGAAAATGCAGAGGTGGAAGTTATCAAAGGTAAATTACTTTAATTATATATGAAATTTTTAAAAACACAGTTCAAATTATTAGTTCTAATTATCTTAGTTTTAGGCTTATCGATTTCTTTACAATCTTTGTTGGCTGCCTGGACACCGCCTAGCAGTTCGGCGCCAAATAATAATGTTTACAAACCCATTGACACAAGCATAGATTACCAAGAAAAGCTTGGTAATGTCAGTCTTGCTAGTGATCTTGGTGTTGGGAGAGATCTCACAGTATCTGAAAGAATGGCTATAAATACTTCGACTTCATCTATTTCTCGTTTAAGTATTAGGGATACGGCTGGTGGTCCAGACGTATATTTAGAAGGACTTGCCTCAAACCCAGAGATTGCTCTAGGTGATGCAACAACACATTGGGGCATTTACAGTGATACTGATGCAGGGAATACTGACGATTTGAGGTTTTGGTGGGGGACTAATGCGGGCGTGGGTAATGACTTGTTTACACT
Organism: Candidatus Parcubacteria bacterium; assembly: GCA_002869265.1. GTDB lineage: Bacteria > Patescibacteriota > Patescibacteriia > Patescibacteriales > BM507 > BM507. Next base: position 4,775 of record PKTH01000039.1, on the reverse strand, counting down.
CACTAATACAGGGTCTCTCCACGTGAAAGAGATTTGCGATGAAAGCGGGTCCAACTGCAATCAGATATCATCTTTGGGTGGAACTGACTTATGGACCCTGAGTGGGACCAATGCCTATTTTAATACGGGGAATATTGGTATAGGTACCACTAATCCTACCACTAGATTAGAAGTTGAGGGCACGATAAAAGCTAGTGCTACTATGGGTACAACTTACGGACCTTCAACGGATTATAATGATGCTGGTGCTTGCTCCAATGAGTCAGATGATGGAGAAAGTATTAATTATTGTAATTCTGTCGAGTTGGGTGACGTTCTTGATGATACTTGTGATGGAGATATGAACAATCAATATGTCTGTGGTTCAAGTGCTAAGGTTTGTACTGATACTTATAATGTTTATTGGGAAGTTATAGCAGGAAGCAGTAATGACATATTACATTGGACACAAAGAACAGTAACTTGTAGTGGCCCAGTTGCTATTTTAGATGGTAATGTGGAAATGAATTTGGATAATGATATTATATTTAGTGATTCTACAAAAATAGAATCAGCTGATTTGGGCCCTTTTGAAGCACTAAGTATCTCATCTGAGGTAATCCAATTAACAGCGACTGATAGCTCAGGGGTTCGCGTAAATTGGTCCCTAAATAGCGGAGATATTACTACTTCTAAAGTTAAAACTGATTCGTACTGTGACAGCACTGGGACTAAGTGTTTTAATCCAACAAACGGCTGGGGAGAGCAATTTTGCGTTCTTCCTAAAAAAGAATTAGTTTGTGATGGTGTTACTGTTGATGTTTCTCAAAGAGACCCCTTATGTTTGTTCCCACCAGATATTACAAAAAACACTTTCCCGTATTATGCTAAGTCTGGAGAGGAGATATGGCGTGAAACATGTGAAAGCGCGGGATTAGAGTATGGAACCTCGATACATTGTCAAAACGGTGAATTTATTCAAACCGTTTTTGATGAAGAATTTCCACTCCCTGTCCCAAACTATAAAACATGTATACCTAAGAACTAACAATCTTAATAATTTTTAAGAAGTTTTAATAAATGCCAAAACCAAATAGTTCAAAAAAGGACGATAAAATAAAAAAACCTCAACACAAAGGAAAGAAAAAGATAGACGGTCCAAGTGAGGATCAGTTAAAGGATGAAGAAGATTCAATCTTCGTTGAGTTTACAAAAAGACCACTTCCTAGCGATAAAGAAGTTAAGCAGTTTGATGAATATGTTAACGAAGAAGTAAAAGAAGGTGAAGTTAATGACAGCTTGTCTGAAATTTATCAAGACGATAAAGGAGCGATGGTTGATGTTGCCAAAATAGATATAAGAAAAAGAGGTTTTTTCTCATGGCTTTTAACTACGCTTTTGACAGTTTTTATTATAGGAGCTTCACTTTTTCTTGCTTATCATTATTTGTATTTACCGACCTTGACTGATTCAACTGCGGTTGAGATCGCTATTGATGGAGAAGAAGAGGTCTTAGTTGGGGAGGAGTTCTCCTATGTCGTTACATACAAGAACCTAAGTAATGTAGAAATTACCAATGTTGATATTGAATTAAAATATCCTGATAATTTTATTGTCCTTGATGCTACAAGCGGTTCCGATGACGGAAGGCGATGGCATTATGATAGCCTAGCAGCTAATTTCAATGGGAAAATCAATGTAAAAGGGAAAATTGTGGCCCCTGTTGCATACACTGGAATAATGCTTGCCGATATTACCTATACTCCGGCTAATTTTTCTTCCGAATTTAAAAAAGAGTCTTCATTTGTTTCCACGGTGTCAGACACAGGTCTAACAATAAACATTGATTATATTTCCTCAGTTATGCTCGGGGATGAAAATGATGTAGTTATTCGCTTCAAAGAAAAGGATGAGTCATTTTTGAAAAACTTTAGAGTTACAGTGGATCCATTGGAAAATGTCGATTTTATCAACTATAAGCCAGAGGATGCTACTACTTATTCAATAATTAGGCCTGGAGTATTTGAAGTTGCTGAGATTGTCGAGGGTGAAGGGGAGATTGTTCTTCGGGTTAAATTCACGGATAAAATAAACGATTCTGAAGAATTAGTAATAAATTTTTCTCAAGCTGATACTAGCGAACAATATAAAATATTTGATACAAATAAAATAAATCTAGATGTTATAAAGAGTGATTTAAATCTAACCCTTATAGTAAACGCTAAAAAGAACGATCAGGGGATAAACTTTTCTGATACTCTAAATTATTCAATTGCCTATTCAAACAAAGGTGAAACAGAGATGAGTGATGTTATTATAATGGCTGTTCTTGATAGTGAATTCTTGGATTGGGGAAGTTTAAGTGATTTAAATGACGGAGATGTAAGTGGGAATACAATCACTTGGACTGGAGAAGAGGTTCCTGCTCTTGAAACCCTAGGAACAGATGATGATGGTTTTATTGATTTTTCTATAAAGTTAGTTGATAAACCAAATGAAATTTTTCCTGAAAAAAAATATAGTGTAGAGTCGTATGCGCAATACAGGGTTGGTAGTTCAAGTGCGGACGCATTCTTGAGTGATAGTAATAAGAGCAATGTTATTATTAATCAGATTAGCAGTGATTTGATTCTTGATGAGCAAATCAGGTATTTTAATGATGATAACATTTCAGTTGGTAGTGGCCCCCTAACTCCTAAGCTAGGACAAAAAACAGAATATAGAGTTTATTGGAATATTTCAAATAACCTCCATGAATTAAATAATGTTTCAACCTTCGTTAATCTTCCTTCTTATGTTTCTTATTTAGGAAAAGAAAAGACAAGTGAAGGAACTCTTCTATTTAACGAAGAAGATAATTCTCTGCATTGGGATATTGGTAATATGCCCATAGCTCTCCAAAGAGCTAGTGCTGAATTTACAATAAGTGTTGAACCCACTGAAGAGTATTTAGATAAAATAATGATACTAAGCCCAGGAGCAACCGTTACCGCTCATGACAGTGAGGCTGATATAGACTTGAGTCTAAAGGGAAGTGCTAAAACGACTAGATTGGAAGATGATATAATCGCTGAAAGCGATGGAATCGTGAAAGAATAGATATATGAAAAACCAAGCTAAGAATGCTTGGTTTTTATGATTGAAAAATTTTTAAATTTATGACAGGATATACAAATGTCACATTTTAAAGTTACAAAAAAATCGAAAAAATCAGCTGCTAGAACAGCTAATCTAAAAACAGATCATGGAGTATTAAAAACACCATTTTTTATGCCTGTTGCAACACAAGGAACCATTAAACATGTTCATACAGACGAAATGCGAAGGCTAAAATCGCAAATACTTCTTTCAAATACTTATCATCTCATGCTTAGACCAGGTGAGAAGCACATAAAAAAAGCAGGTGGTCTTCATACTTTTATGAATTGGGATAAGCCAATACTAACAGATAGTGGCGGTTTTCAGGTTTTTTCACTTGCAGATACCAAAAATAAAACAGGTGAATCTTTGGTAAAACTTCACCGAGATGGAGTAAGTTTTAAATCATATATTGACGGCAGAAAGTATGACCTAACACCAGAAAAAGCTTTTCAAATACAAAAAGATCTTGGAGTAGATATGGCAGTCTGCCTTGATGAATGCATTTCATTGCCGGCGAAGAAAGGGTACATTGAAAAATCGGTTGATATGACAACGGAGTGGGCAAAAAAAACCAAGAAAAAATACTTAAAAACAAAAGGCAAAAAACCTCTGCTCCATGCTGTCATACAAGGGGGGCTCGAGAAAGATTTAAGACTAAAAAGTCTTGATGACTTAGTCGAAATTGGTTTTGATGGCTACAATATAGGTGGATTATCAGTTGGAGAAGATCCAAATGATATGTATAAAGTATTAGACTATTTGGTTCCTGAAATGCCTGAGGATAAACCTAGATATTTGATGGGTGTCGGTTATCCAGAAAATATTCTTTATGCAGTTAAACAGGGGGTTGATATGTTTGATTGTGTTATACCAACTAGAGAGGGGAGGCACGGTCGTCTATTTATGTGGCGTGGAAAACCCAATTTAGCGAAAAAGGATTTTTACAAAACAGAAAACATAAAATCCGCTAAATTTGCAAGTGATTTCTCTCCAATAAATAAAGACAGTAGGTTACCCGAACTAAGAAAGCTCACAAAAGCTTATTTATACTACTTGATAAAAATAAAAGAACCTCTAGGACAGAGATTGGCTACTCTAAATAATTTAGAGTTTTATCTTGATTTCATGGAGGAGGTACGAAACAATATTAAGGACTCTAAAATCTAAACTTTTCTTGGCAAAATTTGAGAAAAATGTTATTATTTTAATACCTACACCCTGGGTATTATTTTAATATATTAATGAATACAAATTTTTTAAAAAAGATATTATTTTTGTTAAGCAACGCCTTTCATTTTGTATTTCGCGATGCTTCAAGTAATTATTTCCGAGTTAAACAGATTTCCGAATCCAAGGAAGGCGGCTTTGATTATTTAATACATTTTGATTCGTATTCAAAAATCAAAAAGTTTCAAAAAAGAATAAGAGTAACAACACTGGGGACTGGCACAGCTGTATTTATGGTTGTATTTGCGTTTATGTCAGGTTGGCTTTCATCAACTATTCAGCCATATTCCAAAGCAGCCACCTTCGGTTGGATCCAAACAGACTGGTCCGGGGAAGATACTATCGAGATGGCTCAACACTCTGTTGAGGGGGGTCTAGCAGAAAATCTAAAATGGGACAAATACGCCAGTCAAAGCAATCTTGATGCT
>PKTH01000022.1 GCA_002869265.1 Candidatus Parcubacteria bacterium | reverse complement strand
TTCTCTTCAAAGCTTATTGTAAAATCAATATTTCTTGGCTGGTGAGACAGTAGAGCAACACTTAATGAGAGAAGATAGCTAAGAGCATTGAGTTGTTGGATTTCTGGAAGAAGATCTCTGAATTTATCTATATGTGAAGATGATGGAAGTTTTCTTTTTGCATATTTTGCCAGGGTTGCGATAAGAATTATCTGTTTATGTGTAAAACCGAATTCTAAAGCATCTTTGATAAGATTATAGCTATGTTTATTATGAGAATAGTAGTGAAGACTGTTTCCGCTTAAACAAAGTTTTGCAGCTATTGCTAACTCGTAACGATACTGTTTGTCTATTTTTAAATATTCACAAGTTAAATCAAATAGTTTTTTTGCAACACTGCTTATTTGATTTGAGTAGGATTTATTGTCTATATGTAAATCGAGTATATGCCTTACAGATGTATTGTAGTTGGCTGGAAATTTGTTTTTTGATGTTCTAAGCAAGTCAGATAAAAATATACCTTCTCTAACTCCAACACCGCTGCTAATTAAAGTTTTAATATTTAATTTTTTAAAAACTCTAAGCAGTATCATAGCTCCTGGTTTTATAACATCAACTCTATTTGCTTTAATGCCAAGTTTTTTCAGCTCATCTTCATTTGATATTAAAATTTTTTTCAAAAATTCTACAAATAAATTATAGTCAGGTTCAAAAGCGTGAAGTTTTTTTAGGGGGTAGCTATTGCTGTTTAACATCGCATTGGATATAGCTCTAAATGATCCGCCTATACCAATAATCGAAGATACATTAATATTGTCTAACTCTATTAATTGTGAATCAATATATTCTTTTGCGCCATCAATATCATTTGTATCAAAGTAGAGTTCTTTTAATCTTACTGTTCCTAAATCTAGAGATATATTTAATTTAATATCTTGTTTGTCTATAAGTGAAAATTCGGTTGAACCACCACCGATATCAATGCTTAGAGCATTTTTTTGTTCCGGTAAAAGATTTGCGCATGCAACTGCTCCCAGATAAGCTTCTCTTTGACCATCTATAATTTTTATATTTAAGCCAAGAGAGTGTTTTATTCTATTTACAAAGTCTTTTTGATTGGGAGCATCTCTTAGTGCAGAAGTGGCGATACAAAGAGTTTTTCTAGCTTTAAAAGATTTAATTATCGATAAAAAATTCTCTAATGCGTCAAAAGCTCTCTGCATTGGAATGTCTTGAAGATTTCCACTGTTTTGATAAGTATTTTCAGAGATTCTTACTCTGCTTTTTGCTTCATGTAAAATATGAAATGCAAATCGAGAAGTTTTTTCATAGATAATCATTCTAACTGAATTAGAACCTATGTCTATGACTGCTACTCTTTGTGCCATCTAACTTTTTACTCTTCGTTTAGTAATTGTTTATATTTAAACTGAAGCTCTGCAATAGATTCTACATTATCTTTATCAGGCACAATACAGTCTACCGGACAAACTGATACACATGCCGGTTCATCATAAATTCCTACACACTCTATGCAACGATCAGGATCGATAAAATAGATAGGATCTCCCTCTTCGATAGCTGAAGTAGTACACTCTTCACGACACGCATCACAAGCGATGCATTCATCATTTATTATTAAAGCCATTAAAATACCTTATAGTTGAAATCCAATTTAAATATATTATTTAAATATATTTTTATGTGCTCGATTTATAGCAGAATAAAGCTTTATTGTTTTTTAAATTCCACTATTTCCTACCTTGCAGGCAGAATACATGAAAGTTTTGAATTTAGATTTAAGCTGGCTACAGTTCCTATAACCCCGTCTGTTCTATTTTTGATGCTTATTTTTGCGCTTAATGCATCCGCTGCACTTTTTGCTAAAAAAAGGCCAAGCCCGACTCCAGGTTTATTTCCTTCTCTTTTAAAAGGGGCAAAAAGATCTGAGCTTTCATCTATGCCACACCCTTCATCAATTACTTCAATTAATAATCCGTAGTTGTTTTGCAAACTTCTTAAAGTTACGCTTTTGTCTTTCGGTGTAAATTTAAGTGCATTTTGCAAAAAGTTTTGTATTATTTGATTTAGTAAACTTACCTGAAGAACAGCCATATAACCACTTGGTTCAAGATGAATATGTAGTGTTTTGCCTTCATTTTCGGCTAAAAGTTTAAAATCATCTGCTTTTTGAGCTAAAATTTTTATAACATCGACTTCCTGGGGTTTTTCCAGCTGTGCCCCTTCCTGTCTGCCTATATTAAGTATGTTTGTAACAATAATATTCATTTCATCTATTGTTTTATTGGTTACTTTAAGAGCATCAATATACTCTTCTGGAGAGCGCCTTTTTATAAGAGTTACTTGATTTTTTAGTTTTATAACTGCAAGCGGAGTTTTTAGTTCATGCGCTGTACCTATAAACAGTTCTTTTTGATACTTAACAAAATTTTGTATTCTTTTAATTAAGTGATTAATTGTAGTACCAAGAGGCTCAAACTCCTCCGGTAATTCCTCCACTTTTATAGGACGCATAAGATGTTCATTCATATTTGATAGTTTATTGCTTAAAGTTTTAACGGGCATTACAAGCATTTTTGACAACCCAATTGCATAAATAATAACAAGTAAAAATCCGGCAATATTTATAACAAAAAGGTAGTTGAGTATTTTTTTTAAAAGTATTTTTGTAGTTGTTATCTCTTTTGCTATTTTTAAATAACTCAATTCATCCAAATTGAAAGGGTATATAAGTGTTAAATATGTTTTATTATTTTTAGTTGTTTCATATATTTCAATATCTAAATGTGTTACATTAAGATATATTATTTCAACATTTAATCCCAGGTACATTTCAGGTGAAGGTGTCTCTGAGCCATAAACAGACTCATTTTGTGCAATGTTTTTTGCGTAGTTTAGAAGTTCTTGATGTTTCTCTTCAAAAATAGATCTTTCAATGTAAAAATATAAAATAGAAGAAAATATAAATATCAATGAAGCAGAGGCAAATATTAGTTGGATTAAAAAGCTCTGTCTAATACTTCTTTTTGAAAACATTTTTTTTACCTATAGAAACAAAAGTTTATAATTGTAACTTATATAATTTTTAAAAATAAATTTATGAAATTTTTATGATTTGCTGTTTTAAATGTTTTAGCTGTAAAAGGAAGAGCCTCCCTTTTACAGGTTAAAAATTTAATTTATCTCTTTTGGAAAACAAAAACGGTAACCGCGGCGGCGAACAGTTTCAATCGTAGTTATATTTAATGGTTTGTCCATTTTTTGTCTAATTTGGTTTATAGCAACTTCAATTACATTTGGAGTAACAAGTTCCGGTTCTTCCCAAATTGCGTCT
>PKTH01000020.1 GCA_002869265.1 Candidatus Parcubacteria bacterium | reverse complement strand
TCTGAGGCCCTCATGACTCATTAATCTTGAATTATCATGAGCCGAGTTGGAAACCCCGGGAGTAGCGATAGCGAATCCCGGGGAGGAGGTCATTATTTAAGAACGATATCTACCACGAGGGATTGATAATCTATAACTTGCCCCTCGGTGTACTTGAAGGGAGTTAGGATGGTTTGACCGTTACTTAGTTGGACCTTGTAACCATTTACTCTTGTTTCCTTAGGGCTTTCTATTTCTCTTTGCTTTTTTTTGTCTGAATCTGATCCAGCCTTTGAGCCAATGATGGCCCCGCTTATTAGTCCAACAGGACCAAGCAGCCAACCTCCCAGAAGGCCGCCCCCAACGCCTCCTTTTACTGCACCACCTGACGGAGCTTCTTCTGGATCTCCTGAACTTATCTTGGTATAAATATGAGGCTCCACTTTTGTGATGTATAAATCAGCGGCAAGTGCTGAGAAAGAGTTAAGGGTAAAAAGGGTGATGATCAGGATGTAGCCAATAATCGTTTTCATTTTTTCTCCAATTCGAAAAGAATTTTTCTGAAAATAGAAAGTGTCACAATGAACCAGGATATAATTTCAATCCAAACAAAAAACGGTTCAGCAGAATAAAGAAAACTGGATTTTGAGAGAGAGCTCGAAAATAAGCGCCAACCATCGAGATGCGATGACAAAAAAAGGGTCCCGACCAGATGAATTACGGATAGAAACATTAGCAAGACACAGAAAATAGAAATGAAAAAAGCGACTACTGAATTGGCTGACAGAAGAACAAAATTTAAGAGACGACTATTATTTTGCATAATTCCCTCCTATTAAGGCTATAATGAACAATCTAGTTGCATAGATTAATATATTTCTTAGTTTTTGTCAATAAAAAACCTGGCGAGATTCACCAGGTTTGTTTTTTTAATCTTCTCTTCTAAGAGGAATCTTTAAGCCCATAATAAAGCGACATGTTTCGGTTTTTTGGTCCTCGAAGCCCATAGTTCTTAGCTGCCTTACAATGATTTCAGCTATTTTTGATTCATTGTCATCTCTTTCGAATATATACGAATAGAAAAGCTCCTGTTCACTCGAGGTGTTCGATGGATCATAAATTGAAAGCCCCCGGTTCGAGTCACCATCTTGAGGTGAAAGGTCTCCTATCGAGACTGCAAGGGTTTTAATTTTTTCTGGGATAAGTGGAATTTGCCAATAAGAAGTAGCGGGGTTTGCAATGAGACACATTTTGACCTCCTAGTTTTGGTTAATGATCTTCAGAAAAGTTCATAAAGTGTTTATTATAAAAAGATCTAATTAATAATATATTCTAATATAGAGAATGGCCAAAGTCAATATTTGATATTTATTAAACTGTGATATTATATAAGTATGAAATATAAAAAAGATCAAAAGTTTAGAGAATTTGTCGTCGGGGCAATAATAATAACCATTACAACAACAGCTGGCTATTTAATTGCCCCAATTGAAGTAAGGTATCTAGGCTCTTTAACCACCAACACCACCTTAATTGGCTTGACATATGCTATTGGTTCAATTTTGTTTGCATTTTTGTCATTATATCTTGGCAGACTTTCTGACCGCCTAGGCAGAAATAGGTTTATTGTTATCGGGACTGCCTTGGGGATTATTTATCCTCTGATGTATGCATCTGTTTTGAATATTTATCAGTACATGGGCGTAAAATTTATAGCAGTTTTTGCGGCTGTTAGTACTGGACCAATTTTTAGTGCTTACTTGCAAGACCTTCTAAAGCATGTAAAAAAGCAAGGTCAATATATGGGGACAGTTTATGCTGCAATGTCAATCCTTGGGGCAGGGGCACAATTTTTGGGAGGCTTCTTAACCTCAAAATATGGTTTTGCCATACCCTATGTAGTGATGTCATTGTTTTTTGTCTTAGCTACTATCCTTTCATTGTTTGAGTTACGATATAAAAAAGCTCCTATAATATACAAAGAGAAATCTAAAGATATTTTATTCGGTATAAAATATATTTTTAGGAAACCAGAATTAGTATTTTATTTTATAAACAATGCAAGTTTTGGTTTGAACTGGGGAATAAAAGCAATGCTGTGGCCTCTTATTATATATTCTTTTACTAAATCTGACACTATGACTGGTTCAGTATTCGCGACCATGGGGATTGTGGCATTTTTATTTATGATACCAGTTGGTAAGATGGTTGATAAGGTTGGTTCATTTAGGGCATATTTTGTTTCGGGCTTAATTCTGGCTTCAAGCGGTTTGATGCTTGGTTTTGCTGATGGGATAGGTCTTTTTTGGATAGGAGCAGCAATCTTTGCGATTGGAGAAGCAATAAATGGACCAGCCCAAGCAGTTTTGCTTACAAGATTTGTTGAGACTGAGCATCGTGGAGAGATAATGGGTGTTGATGCAATATTTGATAGGACACTGAATACTATTTCTCCGTTTTTAGCAGGGATGCTTTTGAGTGTTGTTAGTGCTCAGAATATATTATTGGTATTTGTTCTAAGTTTTTGGGCTAGTGTCATAGCCTCAGCCTATATTTATAAATTTAAAGTTATAAAATGAAAGCGATAATATTTGATTTTGATGGAGTTATTCATAACACCTTTGAATTTCATAGAACAAGAGTGAAAAATTTCACAGGAATTGAATTGAATCCAGAGGAATATAGAAATATGCATAAAAAAAATATGTACTTAAATATTCCTAAAGCATTTGAGAGTGTCTCTTGGTCAGAATATAGTAAATTTATCCATGAGGACATGGCTAATCTAAAAACAAGAAACAAAACTAAGGAAGCAATAAGAGATTTGGCAAAAAAACATAATTTGTATATTATCACATCAGGGACAAAAAAGAATATTTCTGCCTACCTAGAAAGAAATAAGATCCTAGATAATTTTAAAGATATTCTTGGCGTAGAGACACATAAAATGAAGATAGAGAAGTTTAAATATTTGTTTAAAAAGTATAAAACAAAAGAAAGCGAATGCGTGTTTGTTACAGACACTCTTGGTGATATCTGTGAAGCAAATGAAGTGGGAGTAAAAACGATTGCAGTCGATTTCGGATTTCATTCTCGTGAAGTTTTGAATGAGGGGAACCCCTTTAGGATTATTTCCAGATTTGAAGAAATAAAAAACCTTGTATAAATAAATGAAAGCAATAATATTTGATTTTGATGGTGTTATTCATGACACCTTTAAATTTCACAAACAAAAAATAAAAGAATTTTCGGGCCTTGTTCTGGGGGATGAAGAATATCGGGGTTTTCACAAAAGAAACTTTTTAACCGAGATACCAGAGAAATACAAAGAGATAGACTGGACTAAATATTCTGATTTTATTTTTGAAGACATCCAAAGACTGACAATATCTCCTATCGTTAAGAGGGCTATTATCTCGCTAGGCGAAATCTATGATTTATATATTGTTTCGTCAGATGGGGCGAAGGGGATAAAAAAATATTTAGAAAACAATGGAGTCTCCTCATATTTCAAAGAAATTTTAGGCTTAAAAGAGGCGCGGGCGAAATCAGATAAGTTTTTATATATTTTTGATGAATATGATTTAGAAAAAGAGGATTGCATTTTTGTAACAGACACCTTGAGCGATGTATTGGAGGCTAACGAAATTAGTCTAAGGACGATTGCCGTTGATTTTGGTTATCATTCCAGAAAAACTCTTTCAGAGGGGGGCCCTTATAAAATCATCTCAAACTTTGAAGAGCTAGAAGAATTAATAAAATAATAGTATGGGGTATATATCTTGGGAAGATTTCGAAAAAATTGAAATATGTGTTGGAACAATTATACAAGTTGACGATTTTCCAGAGGCAAAAAAACCGGCATATAAAATAAAAGCAGATTTTGGTTCTAGGTATGGGATAAAAAAAACAAGTGCTCAGGTGACTGATTTGTATAGTAAAAAAGATCTCGTAGGCAAACAAATAATTGGGATTTTAAATTTCCCACCAAAACAAATAGGACCATTTGTCTCGGATTTTTTACTAACCGGTTTTGCACAAGAAGGGGGAGTTGTTTTAGCAATTCCTGACAATAAAGTAAGTAACGGGGGAACCCTATCGTAGATTATGAGTCCACAGATTCCATTTTCTTTACTGATTCTTAAAGAGGCCTGTCTCAAAAATGGTTATGATTTTAAGATTTTTGATAGTTTTGGTAATAACCTGGCAAAGATCAGTAATGGTAAAAAAACTTATTATGCTGGGAACGGCAATCCAGGGACTTTCCCATTAAACCTTTCTTTTGCGTCGAGGATTGCCAGAGACAAGGCCTGGACTAATAAAATTCTTAATAAAAGCGGTTTTAAAGTTATCATGGGAGAACATTTCTTTGTAAATGACAACAACAGGTCTTATAGGAAAGCAGGCAGAGAGATTGTTGATGCTCTAAGATATGCCAAGGGAAAATATCCACTTTTTGTTAAGCCCAATGATTCAGTTTGTGGAATATTTGCAGAGCCAGTTTACAAACAGTCTGAACTTCGTTCTCAACTTAAAGAAATATCAAGCATTTCGAATATTGCCTTGGTTCAAGAAATACACAGACTCCCAGAGTATAGATTATATGTAGTAGATGGAGAGGTTATGTTTATGTATAGGAGAGAGTCGCCGGTAATTATTGGCAATAGAAAAGAAAAAATAAAAAATTTAATCACAGAGTTTAATAAAGGTATTAGAAAGAAGAAAAACCACATATCACTGAGATCTAAATTTTTATTAAACGAACTGAAACGAAAAAAATTAAATCTTAATAGTAGACTGCTTAAAGGAGAGGAATTGCAAATTGCACTTAAGTCAAATCTCTCATCAGGCGGCGAAATAGCAGAATATCGCAAGAAAGCAAACAAAGAAATAAATAACTGGGCTAAACTTCTAACAGATGCAATGTCTCTTAGAATTTGTGGAATTGATGTATTTGTTGATGGTAGTGTCGAAGATCCAAAAAATTATACTGTAATTGAGGTAAATGCAAACCCAGGTTTGGCAGGTATTTATCGAGCTGGCTTTAGAGAGGACGCTTTAAAAATTTCAGGTAGTATATTGGGAAAATTTTTTAAAAACTAGGGCTTGTCAAAAATATTTCAATGACTTATAATAATTTTAGTTAAGAAATTGATCTTAACTTTTTGTTTTCGCGGGTATGGTATAGTGGCTATTACATCACCTTGCCAAGGTGGAAAGACGGGTCCGATTCCCGTTACCCGCTCAGTTAAATAAAAATCTCAACCTAGGTTGAGATTTTTATTTCTTAAAATTACTTGATTTATTTAATTTTTTGTTGTAATATAAGAAAGAAATAGATAGCTCACCATAAACAAAAAAGGAAATGAGTTTATCGAAAGATAATAATTTTAATATATGCGAAGAAGTTGGAAGAAAGCAAAACCTAAAATAGAAAAGAAATTTTTTACAAATGAGCAGATCAGGGCTGATTTTGTCTTTTTAATAGGTGAAGAAGGTGAACAGATTGGCAAGATTGAGACCGAAAAAGCGCTACAAATAGCCAAAGATCTAGAACAAGACCTGGTTGAAGTTAATCCTGTTGCTGATCCTCCAATTTGTAAAATAATGGATTATGGTCAATTTAAGTATGAATCAGAGAAAAAGGCCCACAAACAAAGGATGCAACAAAAGAAGGTTGATACAAAGGCCGTAAGGTTGTCGGTTAGGATTTCTAAGCATGATTTCGAATTTAGGCTAGAACAAGCCAAAAAATTCCTTGAAAAAGGGAGTAAATTGAAAATAGATCTAATTTTGAAAGGAAGAGAGAAGGCTCATCCAGAAAAGGCAGTTGAGACAATAAAGGGCTTTATTGCAGAATTAGAACAAAACGAGAAATTTAACCTTGTCCGTGAACAAGACTTGACAAAACAAGGCGGAAGGTTTAATATAATACTGGTTAATAAAAAAAATTAATATAGGAAACAGGTTGCTATGTTAGCCTGCTTTTTGTTTTAAAGAGGACATATGCCTAAAATGAAGACACATAAAGCTACAGCAAAAAGGTTTAAAATCACTAAAACTGAGAAAATTAAACAAAGAAAGGCTGGGCAAGATCACTTTAATGCTCGTGAATCAGGTAACACCAAAAGAAAAAAGAGACGTGATATCGATTCAAGCAAAAGTTTTACTAAAACTATAAAAACATTAATTCAAAAATAATTGTAATATCAGAATTCAGAAGAATTCAGTTTTCAAATAGATAAAAATATGCCAAGAGTTAAAAGAGGTACTACCCATATTAAAAAAAGAAAAAAACTTTTATCAAAGACCAAAGGTTATAAATGGGGGAGAAAAAGTAAAATAAAACAAGCAAAAGAGGCTGTTGTAAAGGCTGGAGTTCACGCATTTGTAGACAGAAGAAAAAAGAAAAGAGTGAACAGAGGGCTTTGGAACATAAAAATCAACGCATTCGTTCGTGAGCATGGTTTGAGTTATTCAAGATTTATTTCTGCTTTAAAAAAGAACAACATTGAGGTAGACAGAAAAATCTTAGCTGACCTTTCAGAGAACAACAAAGAATTAATGGCAGCAATAGTAAACGAAGCTAAAAAATAGTTTATTTCTATATGAAATTATTTCAATACGCACAATTAGTCGTATCAATCTTGCTTATTACAGTGATTTTGCTACAAAATAGAGGCGCTGGAGTCTCTGGTCTTTTTGGAGGAGGCGGAAATGTTTATAGTGCAAAAAGAGGTTTAGATAAAACTCTTTTTAGAGCAACTATTGTACTGGCTGTAATCTTTTTAGCCATCTCTATTGCTAGTCTTCTAGCAGCTTAAATTCTTATTCAACAACAAAGGGCGAGAGAAAAAGTTATATAAAATATGTTGAGATATTTAAGAAATTTATTTCTTACTTTTAAAAATTTTTTTAAAAAAGCGCAAGCAGACAACAAGTCTGAGGCGTTGCTTGGCTTTGATAAAAAACTTGTATATTCTTTGTCCAAGTCTAAGATACCGACACTCAAGCAGTTGAAGTATATAAATAAATATTTAAGCAAAAGAGAGGCGCTTTTGATTAAGTTTAGTATTTTGTTTATTTTGTTTAGTGCTTCTTTTTTAGGATTTAGATTTTATTTCACTCATTTAGAGCTCACTCCAGTTAGGGGTGGTGAATATATAGAGGGCTTAATTGGTTCACCGAAACACATAAACCCACTTTATGCTTCCATAAATGATGTGGATAGTGATATCGCTAGTTTGGTTTTTTCTTCTTTGTATAAACCTGACGGCTTGGGTGGAGTAGAAGAAGACCTGGTAGATTCTCTTGAGGTTTCGGAAGATGGCAAAGAATATGTAATACAAATAAGACAAGGTGTTAAATGGCACGATGCTAAAGATCTAAACGTTGATGATGTTATTTTTACGATGGAGACAATTATTGATTCGGCTTTTCAGTCTCCTCTCAGATCTAGTTTGACAGGAGTGGAAATAGAAAAAATAGATGAATATAAATTAAAACTGATTTTAGCTCAGCCATACGCTGCTTTTAAAGACTTGCTGACATTCGGAATAATGCCAGCACATCTTTGGGAGCAACTTCCAGCGGATTCTTATTTATTAACTGAATTAAATTTGAAGCCCATTGGATCTGGCCCATACAAATTCAAAAGATTTTTGAAAGAAAATAGCCAAGGAAAAATAATTTCAGTTGAACTCGAGTTGAATGAAGAATATTACAGAGAGCAGCCCTATATAGAAGAAATTACTTTTAAGTTTTATCCTAACTTTGAAGAACTTCTTCTGGCCTTAAATGAAAATCTCATTGATGCAATCTCGTATTTGCCATGGGAGATGAAAGATCAGATCGCAACTCAGAATTCAATTAATTTTCACTCCTTAAACCTAGGTCAAATTCTTACATTAAGTTTTAATCTTAAAGGCAGTGATTTCCTAGAAAAGAAAAGCACAAGGCAAGCACTTTTATATGCTATTGATAAGAATGAAATAGTTGAAGATGTCTTTGGCTTGTCAGCGAGAACAATAGATTCGCCAATTCTTCCCGAAAGTTTTGCCTATAAAAATGACCTAGAACAATATACATTGAATAAGGACAAGGTCCTTGAATTGCTGAATGAAGATGATTGGAGTGTGGCAACCATTACGGCAGATGATTTAATTGAAGAGGAGGATGATGACAAAACACTGGAAAAGGAAGTCGGGGAGGGACTCTGGCTAGTAAAAGAAGATGAAGATAATAAAAAAGAATATTTTGTTATAAGGATTGCAGTGGTTGATAGCGAAAAAGATCTTTTAGTAGCCAACAAAATTGCTTCATATTGGGAGGAAGTTGGGATTAGGACAATAGTTGAAAAACACAGTATAAAAGAAATAAATTCAGAGATAATTAGAGACAGGAATTATGAAGCTCTGTTATTCTCTCAAGCTCAAGGCTATGATCCAGATGTTTATGCATTTTGGCATTCTAGCCAAGCTGTGACTGGTGGTTTAAATCTTTCTAATTATGCAAACAGCGAAGTAGATAAACTACTGGGCGAAGCTAGGCAAACATTGGACGAGAGCGAGAGGCAGAAAAAATATTTTGAATTTCAAAACATAATTACAGATGAGGTGCCAGCTATATTTATTGGCTCACCTAAATATTTATATTTACAGAAAAAATCTATAAAAAACTATAATGTTACTAGTATCCAAGTTCCTAGTGACAGATTCTCAAATATTTCAAGCTGGTATATCAATACTGGTAAAAAAATAATTTGGTAAATTAATTAAGAACTCATAAAAACACTTAAATCGTTCGGGTTGATACTGTTGATTTAAGTTAGAAAGCTATGTATACAAAGTACAAATCGAAAACAAGCCCTTCTTTTACAAAGAAGGAAGGCAAAGAAGCTCCAAGAAGAGCAACAAAAACAAACAATCAAAAGACTGCTAAGCAGAACCTTGTAAAAACAAAATTCGTTCCAAAAGCGAACGATAAGGACAAACTAAAAGTAATAGTGCTTGGGGGACTTGAACAAGTTGGAATTAATATGACAATGCTCGAGTATAATAACGAGATTATTACTATCGACATGGGTTTGATGTTTCCGGATGAAGACATGCCTGGAATTGATTATATTATTCCAAACACAAGCTACCTAGAAGACAAAAAAGACCAGATAAAAGGTGCAATCATTACTCATGGACACATGGACCACATAGGAGCCATTCCCCACCTATTAAACAAACTAGGCAACCCGCCGATGTTTATGGGGAAACTTACTGCTGGGTTAGTAAGAAAAAGAGTTGAGAGATACAAAAATACTCCAAAAGTAAATATTGCAGAGATTAATGATGATTCTGTTGTTCAGTTGGGTAAGAATTTTAAGGTTGAATTTCTTAGAGTGAATCACTCTATCCCAGATAGTTTTGCTATTATTATCCATACTCCAGCAGGGACAGTCGTGCATACCGGAGACTTTAAAATAGATTATACTCCAGTAAATGACAAACCAGCAGATCTAAATCGTATTGCGATGATTGGCCAGAACGGCGTCAAATTGCTTTTACAGGACTCTACTGACTCGACTAGCCCTGGATATCAGAAATCAGAATCTGCGATTGGTGATGAGATGAGCAAAATTCTAGACAACGTTGATGGGAGATTAATAATTGGAACATTTGCTTCACAATTAAGCCGTATTCAGAAAATATTTGATCTAGCCGAAAAACACAATAGAAGAATATATTTAGAAGGCAGAACAATGAATGACAATGTTGAGATAGCCCATCAAATTGGATATTTAAAATTTGATAATAAAGTTTTACTTGACAGCAATGGACTTAAAAAAACACCAGACAACAAACTAATTATTCTTGGCACGGGAGCACAGGGCGAAAGCAATGCTTTTCTTGCAAAAGTTGTTAGCGGTGAACATAAAACTATCAGACTAAAAAAAGGGGACACAGTAATTTTCTCTTCATCTGTTATCCCTGGCAATGAAAGAAGTATCCAAAATTTGATGGATAAAATTGTTAGACAGGGTTCTAAAATAATCAATTATAAAATGATGGATGTCCATGCTGGTGGCCATGCTAAGCAAGAGGATTTAAAATTGATGATGAGACTACTAAAGCCAGAATATTTCATGCCAATAGAAGGTAGTCACTATATGCTTTCAGCCCACGCTGATTTAGCAGAGCAAGTTGGAATTCCTGAAGAAAATATTTTTGTGGCAGATAATGGCCAGATTATTGAATTCTCTAAACAAGGGAGTGATTTCGTAGGGAAGAAAACAAAAGAAAAAGTTCCAACAGACTATGTTATGGTTGATGGTTTGGGGGTGGGGGATATTTCAAATATTGTTTTGAGAGATAGGAAGGTTATGGCAGAAGACGGTATGATTGTTGTTATTACAACCATTGACTCTAAAACAGGAGACCCAATCGGGAACCCTGATATTATTTCAAGAGGCTTTGTTTATATGAAGGAAAACAGAGAATTGATTGAAAAAACCAGAATGAAAGTGAAAAAAATGATCAAAGAACATGATCCAAGAACCCCAGCAGATGACGAACACGTAAAAAACAAAATAAGAAATGAAATAGGTCAGTTTCTTTTTACTCAAACCAAAAGGAGGCCAATGGTTTTACCAGTTATCATAAAAGTATAAAATTAAAAAATCAGGTTAAGGCCTGATTTTTTAATAAGACAACTCCTCTCTAACAAACTCCCATTTTTGCATCAGTTGATCAACAATGAATTTTTCATTGTCGTTGTCTGTCATTTTTCCTTTTTCATGGAAATATACAATTGTTTCGTCTATGAGCATTTTGTATGAATTTCTGTCATAAGCTCCTTGCTCTGACATTTTTTTCTTTACAAGCTCATAGATTTCCTCTATAAGTTCTTCCATATGATTTTTATTAATATATATAAATATTATAACCAGAAATAGTTAAAGTCAAATTGGATTGACCTATCCAGTTACTGGTGTTAAAATATAGGTTGAATAAAGAATAAAATAAACATATTTCTCACAATAAACACACTTATTCATACAAAGGCCAACAAAGAAAAGAAAGAAAAAAGTCCTATATTTTAAAAAAAACTATTGATACCTCAATATTGTTTTTAGCTAGCTTTTTCTTATTATTAGCCAAAATATTTAGTATATTTAGAGAATACTTTTTAAAGTATATTTTTAGCTTTGTAAGCTATATTTTAAAGTCAATTTTTAAGTTATTTTTTCACAAGGCCTTGGTTAAAATCTACTCATTTTATTTATCTATAACAAATAAAATTGGTTGGGAAAAAATCAGAGGTAATTTTCTAAATTTTATTTTTGGACAAAAACTTGTTCACGTAGTTGTAGTTTTTCTTACTGTGCTATTGGTTTTTACAAATCTTACCAAAGGAACTAGTGCTGGTGTATTGAATGAGGGGAGCCCAAAACCAATGATAGCTTATGTTGTAGGTAGTGAATTTGGTGAAATTGAAAATGAATTATATTTTGAAGAAGCTCTGGGGACAGATGAATTAGACATAGCATTGAAACAAAATTATTTAGATGAAAGGACTGTTTTAAAAAATAACTTAGGCGTTGACCCAAACATCCAGGAGGAACAAGAAGTAGTATTATTACAGACAGAGCCTGAAGAAGAAACTGAAATTAAAAAAGTTGCCGTCCAACAAAATATTCCAAAAAGAACAGAAACAATTGAGTATATAGTGGAATCGGGTGACACAGTTAGTACTATCGCTAGAAAGTTTGATATTTCTGTTAATACAATTCTTTGGGAGAATAATTTGAGTTCATATAGTTTAATTCGTCCTGGAGATGAACTTTCAATCCTTCCAGAGTCGGGTATTTCATATACAATAAAGAGCGGAGACACCCTAAGTGGGATATCCAGAGCAAACGATGCCGAGCTCAAGGATATTTTGGATGCTAACAACCTAAGCCTAAGCTCTAGCCTAAAGGTGGGTCAAAAACTTGTTATACCGGGCGGGTCTAAAATTGTTCAGACAGCTACTATTGCTAGTACACAAAAAGTATATTCAGGGATTGAGGCAATAAAAAACATTGTTACGCCTAGCGCTCCGAAGACAGCTGCCAACAAAATGGCTTGGCCGACAGTAGGGAATAGGATTACTCAGTATTATTCCTGGAGACACAAAGGTTTGGATATCGCCAATAAAACAGGAACTCCTTTATTTGCAGCTGATTCTGGTACAATAGAGTTCGTTGGTTGGAGTAATGGTTATGGATATAATATATTGATAAACCATGGAGGAGGCAAAAAAACCAGATATGCACATATGTCTAAATTTTATGTAGAGAAAAATGATGAAGTTGGTAAGGGTGAGGCTATTGGAGAGATGGGTTCAACTGGCTGGTCAACTGGACCGCACATCCACTTTGAGGTTATAATAGATGGTGTAAAATATAATCCACTAAATTATATAAGATAATATGAGTTTTATATTAGGAGTAATCATGCTAATTTCTGGTGCTATGATAGCAATTAAATCAGAAGTGATTTTAAATGCTTTCGGTAGGATGGAGTTTTTTGAGAGGTATTTAGCTACGTCTGGTGGCTCAAGACTTGGATATAAGCTAGTCGGAATCATTATTGCCATCATTGGTATGATGACAATAACAGGACTTATTGGAGGATTTATAAAGTGGGTCACATATCCATTGACTAAGTTTAGCTAAAATATTTTTCAGCAAAGGGCTTGTGTTTTTTTAAAAAATGTATTAGTATATCTAAAGAAATTAGTATTTCTTGATTTATTGCTTCGGCAATATTTTATTTTTGACAAATGGGCCCTTAGCTCAGCTGGCTAGAGCACCTGCCTTGCACGTAGGGGGTCAAGAGTTCGAATCTCTTAGGGTCCACAAAAAAAGAGCAATTAAGCTCTTTTTTTAATTACCAAAATACATAAAGATTATAGATAATACTTTGTTTAGTTGGAAAAAAAATATTACTATGATAATATTTTATAAATAAATGACCTGTAGAGTTTAAAAGAATTAAAACATGAAAAGAACAATCCTAGAAAACGAAACAATGACCCGTGAATATGCTAAAGATCTGGCAGGAGGGCTCTCAGGTGGCGAAATATTAGCTCTGGTGGGTGATTTAGGTGCTGGCAAGACTACCTTTGCTAAAGGTGTAGCCTTAGGGCTAGGAATTAATGAAAAAATAACCAGCCCGACCTTTGTATATATGAAGGTTTATGAAGTTAATCACCCCACTATAAAGAAGTTTTGTCATATTGATGCTTATAGACTAGAAAACGAACAAAAACTTATTGATATAGGCGCTTTGGAATATTTTAGCAATCCTGAAGTCCTAACAGTAATAGAGTGGGCCGATAAAATAAAAAAAATATTGCCAAAAAGTAGCAAATTATTTAATTTTAGCATAAAGGAGAGCACAAGGATTATTGAAACAAACTAGGAAAAAATCTTATCCTCTTTATGGCAGACTTGAATGTAGATAAGAGCCGAAACTCCAAGAAATATCATTGAGTCGGCTATATTGAAAATTGCAAATTTAGATAAATCAATATAGTCTATTACAAAACCATAGGAAAACCTATCTAGAATATTAGAGGAGGATCCTAGGATAATTAGAAAAAGTGGGACTAAGCCTCTTTTTTTACTCGAATGGATAAATTTAATAAATAGATATATTAGAAATAAGGTAATTATTAAACTCAAGTATTTAACAAAAATAGGCGAAATGGGGATAGAAAAGGCAATATAGGTGTTTTTAACAAATCTTAACTTTAAAATTTTATCAATGACTGTGTATTCGCCGCCGGTGTTAAGAAAATACAATTTTAAAAACCTGTCTATTGAAATAAAAAAAACGGCCAATATATAGAGAGGGGCCGTTTTTTTGATATTTGAAAACATTTTAGATGGAATCTTGTATCTTGGTTTTACATTCGATGCAGGAGCTTGCTACAGGTCTAGCTTGTATTCTTTTCTTCCCGATTGGCTCGTTGCAGTACTTACAAAAACCATATGTACCTTCTTCAATTCTCTCTAAGGCCTTGTTTATGTCCTTTAGAGTAGTTTCAAGAACTTGCTCTGTTGCAAGGTTTGTTGAATATTCATTTATTTCTTGAGCATTTTCATCATCCTTTGCTCCATACTCGGGGAAAGTAGCCTTATAATCATCATCTGTGTCACTTTGTTCTTTCGTGCTGATGCCTTGAAGATCACTTAGAATTTGACCTTTTCTTTTTAATAATTCTTCTTTAATCTCTTTTATCTCTGTTTTGGAGAGAGAGTTTTTCTTTTCCATATTGTTATCGTAAATATTAAAATAAAACACCCCATTTGGAGTAGTTCTATTCATAAGTATTTTATAACAATATTTAATCTTTGGCAATAGTAATGCGGTTTTTAGAAATTAAAAAGGAGCCCAGACGGGCCTCTAATTTTAATATTATATAGGCCAAACAACCTGAGCTCCGTTCCAGAAAATTCATTTCGTTTTCATCATTTTGATGATTAGATAATGTTATAATTCTCTAGAATTGAGCTTATTCTAACTTTTAAGCTAAGTTTTCTACCATTTTAGCGGTAATCCTCATTAAATTTTTTATTATTAATTAAAGATTGCCTTTATTTTGTTTTTGTTTTTGTTGTTGAGATATGTTAGAGCTATCTCATAGAAAACAGTAGAAAACAAAAATCAATTAACAAACAGCTTTGTTAAGTAATTTTTAATGTTGTTAATGTTCTTTTAACTTATAATACTAATATACCATATATATATAGCTCGGTCAATAATAAGTCTATAAATATTTTATAGCTAATATTAAATAATAATTATTTATATTATTTCAGTTTGTGCACAACTTTTTTTAAGTCTAAGAAAACTTAGACTTAAATCACAAATTTATCCACAAAATTGAGGTGTTTTCCACAAGTAACTGTGGATAAGTTAATGTATTTTGTATTTTAAAGTCCAGGTTTTCCTGGACTTAAGTTGATTGAGGTCACGGTGGGATTCGAACCCACGAATAACGGTTTTGCAAACCGGTGCCTTAGCCACTTGGCCACGTGACCCAGAATTTAGCAAACAAAAAAACTCTTTATTATGGAGTTTTTATGTTATTTATATTTTATTCTAAAACTTCTATTTTAGCAAGTCTCTTGCCTAGCTTTTTAGCGTCTTCTTTATTGATCATCCAAACATCAATTCTATTAGTATATCTTTTATTCATACGGTCTCTGACCACAAAAACCCTATCACCAAATAACTCTGGTATCCTTATCTTTGTACCAAATTTCAAAAAATTTGCTGCGACAGTATCTTCTGTTGCGTGTTTGCAAACATCAAATCCATTTGCTGTTATGCAGGGAGTTGAGTCGGTTTGCCCTTCAAGCGAATTATAGGCAGTTATAGTGGTATATTTTGTCCATGATACAACATATTCTTTGTCAGAGGCGCTGGGTAAAAAGAATTGATTATTTCCGGTATCTTTAATTATTTTTTCAGCAAAAGTTGGTAGGGGAAAGAATAATGTCTCAAACCCAAAAATTGAGAACACCAAGATAGAAATTATCTTAGAGAACTTTATTGATATTAGTTTTGCGTGGCTTAATCTTGATCTAAACATAATATTTATTAAACATAAAACCCCTGCATAGCAAGGGTTTATACTTTTATAATAGCAAATATATCTATTTTTGTCAATGGTTTTTACCAGCTTTTCTGAAATCCTATAGTTGACAAAAATATATAAATATGTTAATTTGACTTTGGTTCATTCACACTATATATAGGGAGATGTTCATGAAAGAAATTATTGAAAGAACTAAAAAGAACAAGTCAGATAGACCAATCGCTCCATTAGCGAGGCAAATAGCAGAAGAAGAGCTTCTCAAACGACCTTTTGGCATGAAAGTAAGTGACTTATTCGAGTTTGTAAGGGCTGAAATACTAATAAAGGCTGACGGTTATATTATTAGCGCTCCTCATTTTGGATCGAGCATAATGCATCAATCAAAAGCTTTGATTTTGACTGCTCGGCATCCATTTGTTCTTTGTGAGGAAACAAGAGGTCAGTTTATACATCACAAAAAGAACAAGCCACTTTTTGACGGACATGTTGAAAAAGTTCTTTCACGGATTAAAAAAGTGTGTTAAAAGAAAAAAGCCCGTTTCGTATTCTACGAAACGGGCTTATTTTATTATATAGAAATATTAATTTATGAAGTCCAGGGAGCCATGATTGTTCCCGTGAACTATTTCATTTACTGCTGTCCCGGCATTGTTGAATTCCGTGAAGGAATTCAATGCATCGTAGGAACCGACGGCTGTGTTGGTCCAGAAGGTGTTGCTGCTCTGGTCGTATCCGAGGCCGAAGACCAATTCTCCGTTTGCGCTCAGTACACGAGATGACTCTTGAGAAAGGTCACTAACGTGCAAACTCATAACCTGCGGGTTGTATTGAGTGTCTGAAGCATCTTCATCAACCAGGAGGAAATGAACTCTTCCGAGGTTGTCAGTATCAACACCGTAGATCGATGAAGTTATGACTGGTGGAGTGTAGTCTTTGTCGATTGTCCCGTCGGGGAGATAATGATAGGCCATAGTGCCATCTACCACCCAGAGACCGGTTCCATCAAAAGCCATATCAAATGTTCCGCCTGCGAATGTTGTGGGCTGAGGCAGTTCAATGTTGAATGATCCAGCCAGCTGACCATCAGAAGTGTAGATGGTGACACTCGTTGTGACGCCCCGATTTGAGGCAACATAGACATAGCCGTTATTGGATGTAACCGCCAGAACGTAGCTGCCATAGCTGAATTCTTCAACCATTTCAGTCGAAGGATCGGTTAAGCGTGATACCCAACCGTCGATATCGGCCGAAAGAAGGTATCCGGTAAGATTTCTGGAATTGTTCAAATCAATCTCCAGGTAAATGTTTCCGGAATTATGGTAGGCGGTGAAATCCAGATATACAGTGTCACCACCTAAGACAGCGCCAGAAAGATCGACCGGGATTTCCGCCACATATGTGGTGTTTGTCGAATCAGAAATCGCAACGGTTAGTGTTTTGATGTGATAAGGAAGAGTCATGGAAAAGTTAATTCCGTCGACTGCTTCTTGACCCAAGAAACTACTATTTTGACCGTATACGTCGAAGCCGAGATTGTAGCGGACATCAAAGCTATAACTGTCCGTTGGAATATAGGTTCCGGCCAGGTTCTGAAGGACGAAATTTACTTCGATATCAGATAGAAGGAGTGGGACAGTTGTGTTTGTGGTTTGTCCAACATAGACCGTGACATCAGCATGCCCGTAAAAGGTTTTTGCCCCAGTGGCGTCTTCAGCCTCTACCCAGATGGTGTAGTCATCGGCAATAATGCCTTCCATCTCTGCCTGAGCGACACCGGCGACTACCGGTACCCAAAAATAATAATTTTTGAGGACATTTCCGCCATCGTCATAACTAATAACAGAAACGTTGAAGCCCACAATTTCAGATCTTTTTATATCGATAATCTGTTCACGCAAATCTGTGTCATCATTCGTGAACGCAGCAGCCATTGCGGCTACGTTGCTATCCGACGAAAAGTAGAACTTGACCACACCGATTTCATCCTCGGAAGCAGGATACTGCGTAGTCCCATCATAGACCTGGGAAGTCGGAGTAAAGCTTGGATATTGAGAACCTCCTCCGCCACCACATCCCGAAAGAAGAAGGGTGCTTGCCAACAGCAACAGTAAAACAGAAGTAATTTTTTTCATTTTTTCCTCCACAATTTGAGGTGAATGATTTTTTTGCTCCTTCTATTTTTTAACCAAAGGAGCAAAAAGCTCCAAAGGTTTTTAATGCTTCAGTTAAAGCTTCTTACAACCTCCTTTCTTGGCTGTTAGAGTTATTATTTCTATATTTAAATATAAAAGAACGAACCTTGTATTATATGTAATTTTAGGCTCTTTGTCAATGATTTTTCCCTATTTTTTTATGTTAAATACATAAGTTTAAAGAATTATTAAATATTTTTTAAAATAACTAATATTAGGCAATAAATATAAATAATTTGGATGTCCGGTCTCTTGTGTTATTATTAAGAGATAAGGTATAAAAATTTTTGATGAATAAAAAAATATATTTTTCGATATTATTTGTAATTATTTTTCCTCTTTACACTTCAGCAAACACTGGGAATATTCAAATAAATGAGCTTGCCTGGATGGGAACCGAGACCTCTGCAAATGATGAGTGGATAGAATTGTATAATCCAGGGACAGATAATATATCCCTCGAAGGTTGGAGGATTTCTTCCCGTGATGGTCAACCAGACATTCTATTAAATGGGATGATTGAAGCAGGTGGATATTTTTTACTTGAGAGAACCGATGATTCTTCTGTTTTGGGTGTCGTGGCAAACCAGATATACAGTGGTTCTCTTTCTAATACGGGTGAGTATTTAGAACTTTTTGATAGTGAGCAAAGAGTTGTCGATTTTATCGACATGAGTGGTGCTTGGTTGTTTGGCGACAATGCCACAAAACAAACAATGCAAAAAATTCTAAATACTTGGCAAACCAGTCTTGAGGCGGGAGGAAGTCCTGGTCTTGAAAATATAAGTGGAGAGAAAATAATTGTTTTGGATCAACCTGAAAAAACCCCACCAATAGAAATCATCACTACAATTGAAAGTGGATATATTTATGGAGATTTGTTAATAACAGAAATAGTTAGTGATCCATCGGATGGAGAATTAGAATGGTTAGAAATATTTAACAAAACCAAAGAGTCTGTTGATTTAAACGGATGGTATGTAAAAGAAGGTTCCGGCACAAAAACACTATTGAATGGGATAATTGGCGCAAGTCAATATTTTGTTTTAGAAAGCCCTGGGGGGAATCTAAATAATTCAGGAGATGAAATTTTATTATTTACGCCTGATAATAAATTAATCAATGATGTTGTCTATGGAGATTGGAACGACGGGGATTTGTCAGACAATGCTCCATTGGCGAAAGATCCATACAGCATTGCAAGAGTTACTCTTAAGGAAACCCGGAACAATGCTAATGATTTTGAGCTGAGCCTTAAAAAAACCAGAGGAGAGGCGAACATTATTCAAAATGAAGAAAGCATAATTAGCAACAATGAGGAAGAATACGATTATGGGAAAACAATTATATTGAGTGAAATATTTCCGAACCCTATTGGTGATGACAAAGAAGGAGAATTTATTGAAATGTATAACTATGGAGATAGAGATATAAATTTATTTGGATGGAGGCTCGGAGATGCGAGCAAAAACAGGTTTGATTTTCCTCGAGATATTATAATTAGAGCGAAAAATTATTTAGTTCTCTACAGGGAGGAGACAGGGATAGCGCTTAATAATAATGGAGATGAAGTAAAGATTTTTCAAGCAGGAGCCGAAGAAGAATTCTATTTACTTAAATATATTAAAGCTATTGAGGGTGAAAGTTTTGATAACACCAAGACTGAAGAGATAGAAAATTTTTATAATAAAAACTTTAAAGAAGAGTTTTGGGTTTGGAGTGATGAGCCTAGTCCGGGGGCTAAAAATATATTTAAAAAGATTAATCATATACCAGAGGTGGATTTTTCTTTTCCGGAAAAACTTTTTACAGGACAACCAATTTTATTCGACGCAAGCGATAGTTATGATATTGATGAAAACACCCTGGAGTATTTATGGGATTTTGGAGATGGGTTTGTAAACACTTTAGAATCACCAGAACACACTTATTTTCAGGAGGGAATATATAATGTGACTTTGCAAATATTTGACGGCGAGGCCACAGGGACCAAGGAAAAAATATTGGAAATTGATAATAGGTTTATTCTAGATACTAAAATAAATGAAGAGCCAATGGAAATAGGCACGGCCAAAATATATATTACCGAGGTCTTGCCCAACCCAGAAGGAGATGATGGTGAGGGGGAATTTGTTGAAATATATAATGCCGGTGACATGAATATAGATCTTATTAACTGGATAGTTGATGATATGGAGGGGGGTAGCAAACCTTACGTTATCGATACTAATAGACTAGTAAAACCAGGAGAATTTTTGGTGCTAAATAGAACGGAAAGTAATATAGTATTGAATAATACCTATGACAAGGTTCGATTGATTGATCCCAACAAAAATATAATCGATGAACTAGAATATAGTAGTACAAGTAATGCTAAGTCATTTGCTAGAGAAGATTCTGGTGAGTGGGTTTGGACTGATGAGATAAGTCCTGGGAAAGAAAATATAGTTACAGGATATAACGAAAACACAGAATATATAACAACCAGTAGTGGGAGTGGGGGCTATGAGTATTATAGCTATAAAAACCCAAGAGAGGCTCAAAACCACTCACCTGGACAGACAGTTTTGGTTGAAGGGGTTGTTAACTCAACCCCAGGAATGTTTTCTAGCCAGTATTTCTACATTGAGGGCGATGGTGGAATTCAGATTTATAGTTACAATAAAGATTTTCCAGATTTAGAAATAGGAGACTATGTTCAAGTTCGCGGAGAAATATCTCGAATAAATAAAGAAGGAAGAATTAAAACGGATAAGAGTGAAAAGATATTTAAAATGGACGATGGTTACACCTTAACACCATTTCCCCTTGACCTAGAGATTGACCAGGGACTTATTGGCAGGCTAGTTAATGTGGAGGGAGAAATAGTAGATATTGTAGGAGGAAAAATTATGATTGAAAATGAACATGGGAATTTTGCTATAGAAATAAAAACTGGCACAGATATTCAAACAAAGAATTTTAAAATAGGAGATAAATTGAATATAAAGGGAGTGGTTTCATCAAATAAAGATGGATTTAAAGTGCTTCCAAGATTTATGGACGACATCAAGATAATTGGGGGAGAAAAAAACAAAGAAACAGGGGAAGTCCTGGGGGAATATATCGAAGGGAATGAGTGGGAGCTTGAGCAAAAAAATAATAATAGAAAATATTACATAATTATACTTGGCTTTTTTCTTTCAATTGCTTTTGTGTTCTATGTTTTTAAAAAAACCGATTGATTTTTTTATAGAGTATAGTAAGATAGAAATAAATTTATTTTAGTTCTTTTTGCAAAGCACAGGGGAGGCAAAATGAAAAGAAATAGACGGGCTTCAAAAAAGATTCCCTTTAGAGAAAGGCTAAACACCCAAATAATCGCAAGACAAGAAACACAGGAAGAAAGTAGAGAATATGACTCTCGAACAGAAGAAAAAACTAATTAAAAACTGAAAGACAAGAGCTTCATTGGAGGCTCTTTTTCTTTTTGGTGTTTTAGGAACACACATCTTGCACTCTAGTCAGGGCCTCATTCGGGGTGAGTCCGTCTAGGGCGCAATGTTCTAAATTATTATATATATTATTCCATT
>PKTH01000048.1 GCA_002869265.1 Candidatus Parcubacteria bacterium | reverse complement strand
TCTGAGGCCCTCATGACTCATTAATCTTGAATTATCATGAGCCGAGTTGGAAACCCCGGGAGTAGCGATAGCGAATCCCGGGGAGGAGGTCATTATTTAGTGTTTTCAATTTCATCTTCAATTTCTAGCTGCCTAATTTCATCGTCAAAAATTCTTTTTTTAAGTTCAGCAACCTGCATATCTCTTTCTTTCGAATAAGTGTAATCTGGGTCTTCATATTCTCGAAGTAGTTTTTGTTCAAGGGCTTTATTGTATTCAATATTTTTTATAATTTTTCGCAGTTCGCTTTTTAGTTTTTTTTGATTTTCAAAATGTAATCTTTTAAGCTCCTTCTCGATTTTTTCTTCTTCCTCTGTTTTTGCTTTTTTGGATATTTTTATTTCTGCCCTGGAGTATAGGTAAGTAAGGTATTCTTCATAATTTTTTGAACTTAAGGCAAGTTTCCCACCACCAACTTCTATGATTATATCTGCAACAGAATGAATAAAATCTCTATTGTGACTGATAAATAATATAGTGGCGTTACTTTTTGAAAGCGCCTCAGCTAACATTTCAACGGTTTCAAAGTCAAGGTGGTTTGTTGGTTCATCAAAAAGGAGTACATTGCATTTTTGTAGAAGCATGCCTGCAATACAAAGTCTCGCTTTTTCTCCTCCGGAAAGTACGGAAATACTTTTTTTGATATCATCTCCATAAAATAAAAAGTTGGCGGCAATTTTTAGAACATGGTCATTAGCAACATTTGCTCCAGCTTTTCTTTCTAGAAATTGACCAATCTGCTCGTTGGGGTTGAGGGTTTTTGTAATGTGTTGAGCATAGTATCCAATTTTATTATTAGAAGTCCATTTGAAGTCTCCATTAATTTTTGGCAATTCTGCATTGATAGTTTTTAAAAAAGTACTTTTTCCCTCTCCATTATTCCCCAGGATAGCTATGTGGTCACCACGATTAATATTAAAGTTTATATTGCCAGCAACTACCTTGTCTCCATAGCCTATAAAAAGTTTTTCAACCCTAAGGGCAACCCCTTTTTTCTTTTCAACCGCTGGGATTTGAATATTGGTTGTAGCAAGTGATTGACGGATGCTAGTTTCTGATAGTTTATTGATTTGCTTTAATTTTGATTGAGCCTGCGTTGCTTTAGAGGCTTTGTAGCGAAAACGATCAACAAATTTTTGTAAATGTTTTTTTTGTTGTCTAATTTTTTTGTTATATCTTTCGTCGGTTTTCATTTTTAGGTCTTGTTGGTATAGGTATTCATCAAGTGAACAGGAGAGGTGATAGAGTTTCCCTTGGTCAACCTCGAGAGTTTCTGTGCAAGTGTTTCTTAGGAAAGCTTTGTCGTGAGAGATAATAAGGTAAGAACCATTGTAGGTTTTTAAAAATTCTTCCAGTAAAAGCAAGGTACTCAGGTCAAGATGATTTGTCGGTTCATCTAGGAGCAGGAGATTGGGGTCTCGTAAGAGCATTGCCGTTAGCTTTACACGCATTTGAAAACCACCAGAGAGAGTATTTATTTTTGCATCTAATAATTCATTTTTTAGCTGAAATCTTCCGGCTATTTTTGAACACTCCCATTTTTCTTTTTTAGAATCTCTGAGCAAAAAATCTATAACAGTTTCGTCGTCAATGAATTTTTCTTGCTGCTCTAAATATCCGATACGTGTTTTGTCGAATATGGTAATGCTACCACTATTGAGAGGTTCTTCTCCAGTTATCATTTTAAAAAGAGTCGTTTTGCCAGCACCGTTTCTTCCGATAACGCCAATTTTTTGTTTTTTACCAACATTAAAACTCGCTTCATTAAAAAGAGTGTTTGAAGCGAATGATTTTGATATTTTCTTTATTTCTAAAAGAGGTGTCATTTTTTAAGTTTTACCTAATTTAAGTAAATAATAACACAGTTTTATAAAAAGCAAAAAGAGCTATACTTTTCTTTTATTTTAATAGATAATTTGATAAAATAGTTATATGAAAAATCAAATTAAAATATTTATATGGTCGATTAGTGTGATTCTGGTTTTTTTGCTGACTTTTTTATTTTTAGTCCGCAAAGAAAAAATTGACGACAGAATTGAGGTTTTTAGCTTTGAAGAATGTCTCGATGCTGGATTCCCAGCTATGGAGAGCTACCCCAGACAATGCAGAGATGACTTTAATAATCTTTTTGTTGAGGAAATTGACATTGAAAAAGGTGATGTACTTTTGGATCTAAAAGAAGGTGACTGGATTGAAAGCCCTTTAGAAATAAGTGGTGAGGCTAGAGGAACTTGGTTTTTTGAGGGAAGTTTTCCTGTTATTCTGACAAACTGGGATGGTCTTATAATAACTGAGACCTACGCTACGGCAGAAGGAGAGTGGATGACAGAAGATTTTGTCCCATTTACTGCAACAATCGAATTTGAAAAACCTGATTTGTATGATAGAGGTAGTTTGATACTACAAAAAGATAATCCTTCTGGCTTGTCTGAGTTCGATGATGCTTATGAAATTCAAATAAAATTTAAATAAATATAATAAAAATGTTAAAAAAAATATCACTACGACGCTTGAGTCAAGCGTTTTTTCTTGGGCTGATTTTGTATCTAGCTTACGCTCATCAAAAATATGGGATAGAGAAGGCAGCCTCAATAGACGCATATTGTCCTTTTGGTTTGGTTGAAGGATTTTTGACCTATCTAGTTTCGGGAGCCTTTCTTAAGAGACTTTTTGTCAGCACGTTTATTTTGGGAGGGATTGTCTTTTTTATGACTTTTGTTTTCGGTAGGTTTTTTTGCTCTTATATGTGTTCTTTGGGGGCTTTGCAAGAATGGATTAGGGGACTTGGTCGCAAGATCGGAATAAAAAAAGATGTAGAACTTCCAAAAAGCATTGATAAGTATGCAAGGTATATTAAGTACATAATTCTTCTAGTTATTGTATATTTTTCTTTTAGGGTTGGGGATCTTGTTTTTAGGTCCTATGATCCCTTTGCAGCTCTATCTCATTTTGGCTTAGAGTTTGAAGAAAAGATAATTGGCTATTCACTATTGATATTTGCGCTAGTAACGTCCTTGTTTGCAAAAGGCTGGTGGTGTCGTTATTTCTGTCCGATGGGAGCATTTTTAGGTATTCAGAAGAAACTCTCCTTCTTTAAGATAAATAGAGATAAAGATACTTGCATTTCTTGTGGGCTATGCAATAAAGTGTGCCCTGCTAATTTAAATATAATGGAAGCTGACAAAGTCAAAGAAGCTGATTGTATAAGTTGTCAGAACTGTGTTAGTGATTGTCCTAAAAATAGTCTTTCTTCCTCAATAGGCAAAAAAGTTTTATCAAGAAAGGCTTTTGAGTTTTCTGTTTTATCTGTATTGGCCTTGCTTTTAGTTTTGGGAATTAGCTCGCCTTATTGGCAGACAAAAGCACAATCTAATGTTGTAAGTTCATCTGGAGAAATTGATGCGAACAACATCAGGGGAAGTAATACCTTGGGGTATTTGATTGAATTAAGTGGGATAGAATACTCAGTGTTTCAAAATGAGCTAGGTTTGCCAGATGAAGTAGATCTTACAATGAAGCTTAAGGATATTGGCCCGACTTATAATGTAAAAGATAATTTTGGAAATTTTATAGAAACAGAGTCTTTTCGAGAGATTGTCCGAAATTTTCAATAAATTGACATACTTTAGGTATATAATATACTAAAAACATAAGTTCTTTTCATAAAGGGAGGTGGATATGATAAATCCGAATCTTTTAATTGCAATAGAACACAATGACATTGATACTCAAGTGCAGATGGCAAAGCTCCTCTACGGTGAGAACATCTCAGTAAAAAAGCTAAATGAAATACTTGTGGAAATGCAGTTGATTATTTCAATTTTTGAGGCGGTCGGTCCAAATTATGATTTAAAAAAAGTTGAACACATCGTAGAAGTAATGAAAGAATCATATGTTGAAACAGATGAAATCTGGAAACGGTATTATGACAACAGCCTGTTTGACAATCTTGCTTATGCAAAGCTCGATGAGCTAAATTATTTATGTTTCTTAATAAATTGTATCGTCGATAAACACTTAGGAATCATAAAAAAGAAAATAGGCAGAAAAGATTTTAATTTAATTTTTGATGAAAATCATCCAAGAATGGACCCTGAACTTGTCAGGAGTGCTTTTAAGAACCAACACATGCTAGATAATGGAGAAGAAATTTCTGTCCAAGTATGGCAAGAGTAGTTTAATGGCCAGGCAACAGTCTGGCCATTTTTTAAAAAGGAGATCTAAGTGATATCACTAGATAAATTGAATGAAGCAACTGTCTGTTTTTTGTGGAAAGAAGAAAAAATACTTTTAGCTCTAAAAACAAGAAAAATCGGGAAAGGTTTCCTTAATGGCTATGGCGGAATGCTTGAACACGGTGAATCGTCAGAAGAATCATTAGTTAGGGAGACTTATGAAGAGACTGGCAACGGATTTTCTGGCGGGGTGATCGTCAACCTTGAAGGGGTTGAAAAGATTGCAGTTGCAAATTTTTGC
>PKTH01000019.1 GCA_002869265.1 Candidatus Parcubacteria bacterium | reverse complement strand
TCCCTTCAGTCACCCATAGGTGAAAAGACGAGCTTTCAGGCTCGTTTTTTCTTTTGTATAAAACCTCAAATGGGGTTTGCCAGTCAAATTTTCCAATAAAAAAAGACAAGTTTTGATACTTATCTTTTATAAAATTGACATTAAATGAACTATCCAGGAATTGACCTCCAAACCCAAGGAGTGTTCTTTTTATAGTCGAACACACAAACGACTTTTACTAACTACTCACAAACCTTGAATCTAATCATTGCTGATTTTTTTGACAATCCACTAGAATATGGAACAACAAATAGTGTTCCAAAATCACCTAAACAATCAGATGATATTTCTAGCAATTGAACACAAACCCCGTCAAAAGAATCATCCAATGTTTCTTCAACCCAGTTGCTGGCAGAGGATTCCAGAGTCAATGTTGCTTCAGAGTTTTTTTCTCCGAAGTCCGAACCCTCAACCAACTCGACAACCGCCCTAGCTAGCTTTTCAAATCCAGGGTCTCTATACTCACCATTGGCAATCATTTTCTTTGATTTTTCTACTACTTTTTTTAAATTGTCTTTTGTCATGGCATCCTCGCTGTGTGTGTTATTTAAAGAACTTCTCCTAAAAAACTATTTTAAAAAATAATCTTTACAAGAGAGGCAAGAAAAATGACTTTGCATCTCTCTTGCCTTATTTTTTTATCTTGGACTTAAGATTGTCCAGATTAAGGGGTAGTTTAAGATAATCGCCTCCGTTGTCATCTGAAAATCCACAACGATAAATAGTTTGACCGGAAACTGACATGCCAATATTAATTGGTGTCTTTTCTCCAGCTTCACATTTACCACATTCACATATAAAAATGTGAGAGGGATTTTCTGAAGCGACTGCGAATACCGAGTCTTCATGGCTAGATAAGATTACATCAAAACCATCCTTCTCAATAATCGCCGCCAAGACCTTGCCAAAGACACTATCAGAAATTATCAACATTTTTCGCATTTTATTCTCCTTTCGCCATTATGGCATTGAGTTGTTTTACTGATTGTAGCCAATCTTTTCTGTCGACGCTAAATGGAATACCTCCATAGCTGGTATGCTTTCCTAAATACCGAATAACATCTTTCACATAATCAGATTGATGATTATCCATATCAGAACAAACTACCACAGGAATATTCTCACTAACGGCTAAAGTTAGAATGGCAAGACCAGCCGGTTTATTAAGATTTGTGTCTTGACTCCTTTCTGGAAAATGAAGATCAGCTACAATCCCTGACAGCTTGCTTGAATATGAACCAATCATACTCTTTGCATCAAATAGATTTGCACAAAGAATAATCCCATGGCCAGAATCTGCAACTGCCTTCCTGGCCAAAATCTGTTCTTCTTCCTTGTCCTCTACAACCAAAATTACTTTTTTCATATTACCTCCATTGGGTTAGATTCTTCTGATTAGTAGAAAGGTTCCTCTATCTGACTTAAAAACAGCATCGGAGAAAAATGATCCC
The DNA here is from genome assembly GCA_002869265.1 of Candidatus Parcubacteria bacterium. Classification (GTDB taxonomy): domain Bacteria; phylum Patescibacteriota; class Patescibacteriia; order Patescibacteriales; family BM507; genus BM507. Next base: position 21,451 of record PKTH01000019.1, on the reverse strand, counting down.
CTAACTATTTTTTCTGAAAAGTCAGATTGAGGATTTGATAATTTCACAGACTCAACAAATGAATCTAGATTATCAATACCTTCTTGAATTGAAAGCGATGATGTTGAAATAATTATATTCATAACCCCTCCATAAGTTTTAAAGAACTTCTCCAAAGAAACTACTAACTATTAGTATTCTCTATAAGAGAGGTAAGAGAGTACCTTATGTCACTCTCTTACCTTACAACAGATGTTAGGCCACAAACCTAACTTTTACTGGGGTCTGTTAACTCCCATGGTTACACTATGTTGTGGCACAGTGTTTGCTGTCAGTTCTTTAATTTCTCACTCACTATCATAGTGATCGACAGCCATATAGAGGACATAACCCTTTCCCCCTGTTTATAATTCACCGTATGAACTATAAACAGAAGACAAAAAACATTTAAAGAACTCTTCCCCTAAAAAACTATTTAATATAAATAATCTTTATAAGAGAGGTAAGAGAATTCCCTTCGTCACCCTCTTACCAAAACTACCTCCTTTTTCTAAAAACTTCAGGGTTATTCAGAACTACTGCCACTCCGCTGGGGAGCGCTCCGTACAACATTATACGAAGACCGAGTAAAGCGTGATCACCTCCACACATTAGATACCAACCAATAATGGTAGTAATGGGAAGAATACAGAACATAGCTGAAATAATAAACTTTTTCATGATATTTCTCCTTTGTTTAAGTTTTATATTTAAAGAACATTTCTCCTAAAAGACTGTTTTTACAAATAATCTTTATAAGAGAGGGAAGAGGGTTAAATTCCTCTTCCCCGGTGATAAATTATCACCAATTATATTTTCCACTCTCCGAATGAAGAATAGAGTGTTTCACGTCTCCGATCGGAAAGAAGTACATAATGACCAGATTGAGCGAGAGCTTTGGCCAGCTCAATAGCCCCACAATACTCTTCATCGTAACACCCACTACAGAAACCTAGTAATTTTATGAAGCTGCCCCCTGGAAGCTCTTCACCAAGTTCTTTTTGAAGAGCATAGCGGAAAAGTTTTACCTTCGGGTTATTTACAATCTTTTCAGTATTGTATCCCTCGTTCTCATACTCTGATCCAAGAATAATAATCACTTCTGGATTTTCATTAAAAAGATTAACTACTTCTGTACTTCCTTTCTCTTGAATAGTCTTGACTTTCCCGTTAAGCACATCGATTTCTACGTTAAGGGCGTTTAATTCGGAAATTAAGTTTTCAATTTTCTTCATGATGCATCTCCTTTGAGTGTGTTTTGTTTTAAAGATCGACAAGTTGTTCTTAACTTGATATATCACTATATCACGGTATTCTAATTATGTCAATAATATACGTCAAATATTATTACTTCAATAATATATTAAAATAAGTTAATTTTATATTTTAGCTTATTTTAGCATATTATTGACAATATATTTATATATGATATAATATAAATGTTGACGATAATTATCGACATCAATATTATGACTATTAAAAAAACACTGGAACAATTTGGTTTATCAGGCAAAAAAGCAGATATATATCTTGCCTCTCTTGAGCTTGGAAGTGCCTCTATTATAGATATATCTAGAAAATCTAGAGTAAAAAGGACTACTTGCTATGATATTGTAGTGGATTTAATCAACGAAGGGCTAATCAGTAAAACTCTCAAGGATAAAAAAACACTTTTTACTGCTGAAGATCCCAAAAAACTACAAATATCACTGAAAGAAAAAGAGTCTATTCTTATGGATATGCTCCCAGAACTTCAATCTATCTATAATGTTAAGGGCGAGAAACCAAAGATTCGTTTTCTTGAGGGCAAAGATGGTTTAAAGCAAGCCTACACTAACACTCTTTCTTTTACTGGTGAGATTATCGGCTTTGCAGGTGATGATGTTGTTAAAGTGCTCGGAGATGAGTGGGCAGAAAGCTGCTTAAGCAGAAGGGTAAAGAAAAACATATCCTATCGAGCGCTACTCCCCGCCACTGATTCTATCCGTGAAAACTACGTCCCCAGAAACATCAAACAGCTGAGACAATCAAAACTAATAAGTCCAAAAAAATATCCATTTTCTATAGAGATAAATCTCTATGGCAAAAAACATGTCGCATTAATATCAGCCAAGGAAGAAATAGCGCTACTGATTGAAGGAGCCGAAATTTACAATACTCTAAAATCAATATTTGATTTAATCTGGGACTTACTTCCCGATATGAAAGATTAGTAGAAATAATTCTTAAATATTTTTCTTTCTCCAGCTCTCTCTCACCCATTTTGATAAAATACTTTTCTGACAATTGCCTATATGCCTCTTTTGGATTAGATACTATTAAATCATTATTCATCTGCCAATCGTCAGGTCTTAATTCGAGATAATGATCAAGGCCATAAGGTAGGACATACATACCGTTTGCATCTAGGGCGTATTCCTCAACACAAGCTATGCTTGGTGGGAAGAAGGCAATTGTTAAGTTGTTTATTTTCCATTCAATGTTAATGAACTTCATTGTTGCTTGAGCATGTTTTTTTAGTTCTGGCATTATCACTTCCATGTCTTTGTTTAGATAAATAACCAAGCGCACTGGATGCCCTTTGGAATACTTAACCAAACTACTAAACAACTCTTTCATCTCATTTTCATTTAAAGTCATCCTCTCTTCTTGGTAATTCGCAGGTGAGGTCGTCGCCAGATTGAAACTTTTTACAAAGGGCATTTCTTTTGCCAATTTCTGAATATCCCTGGCTATTTCTTTGTAATTTAGCTTTGAAGCTGTGATTGTAATAGAAATATGACTAGCTACTTCATATAATGCTCGAGCTCCATCAATCGCTATCCTATATGTTCCGGGTCCGCGTTGTTTTTCATGAGCCTCTTTCGTTCCATCTATAGACACATCGATATCTACAAGCAATCCGCATTGAAAATCCAGACATAGCATCATCGCTAAAACAAATATTTGAAATAGTCTGGAAAGACACAAAATACTAGCTACAGTAATTACTTAGCAATATTCATCAAAATAATTTGCCAAGTTTTTCGATTGGCCGCCCATAAAGGAACACCTCTAATCTTAGGGGTGTTTTTGTGTTAAAATAGATATATCAATAAATATAAACCGATTATAATTTATGACTAATCCAGAAGGACAAAAAAGTAACCAAGAAATCTTCATTGAAATGAACAGTAATACAAATAATGATAAAACTATTTCAGAAAAAAGAAGTCAAAAGATTGAAGAAATTAATAACAAGCTAAAAAGTTTTAATGTCTCAAACATCTCCAAAGAAGAAATAGAAGAAAAAAGAGCTATCCAGGAAGTTGAATACCAAAAACAAATAGCAGAGCTTGATGGCTTACCTTTAAGTGATACTTCAAAAGAAGAAATATACAGCAGGCTAGTTAATGATGTAATTGATTCAGCAAAAACTGATAACGAAAGATTTGATTCTCTAAAAAACGAAAAAGAGAAATTAACTCTTTATAACAACTTAGAGCTTGGAGAAAATGCGGATGAGCAGATTGAAAAAGCAATGGAGGCAATAAAGCAGAATGATGAAACTGGAGAAAAAATAGAAATATTAAATCATGCTCTTGAATATTATTCTAGAGAAAAAGAGTTTGATGCAGAAATACCGATTTATCATGGAACTGGTTCTTTTGCATTAAGTAAAATATTAAAAAGTGGTGGCCTTAATTCTGGAGAGAACGCCTTTGGTGGCGAAAAGGGGGTAACTAATACTGCTCATAGTGGAACTTCCTTCGCTATTGGTGGATATAAACAATCTGAATTTGTTAGTAATCTTTATGCCGCTATGAATGAAGACTCATCTCACTTATTGTTAGACAGAAAAGATATCATAGAGGACTACACCTCCCAAGGAGAAGAGGCCGTTAAAATGATCTTTGGAGAAGCCCCAGAGTTAACAAAGGAAGAGCAAAAATATATTGAAGATGATTTAAGAAAAAAAATTACAAAACTATCAGAGTCTGAAGAGATGCAGGGTTTATCCAAGGAAGAATTAGAAAAAAAATACTTAGAAAGAATAAAAAACTTATATAATAAAACAAAATACAACTTTGATTATAAAAAAATATCCAGTGAGCTTCAAGAATTGCTTGATAAAAATGAAATATTAAATGATATTAAAGACGAAAATTTTGTAAACTACATAAAAAATACTATTCCAATTCTAAAGCAAAAAAAGGAGTGGTATGATAAAAATACAACAGATAATGACAAAGAGTTGCTTGAAGATCAATTTAGAGTAGTTTTAATTTATGATGGAAATAATTTACCAAAAGAAGATTTGAATACTTTTACAACTGGAGGCATTTGTGAAAGAAGAACAAAAAATAATATTGCAAACTCTAACATCAAACAAATTAGAGTCCCATATACTGACATCAGTAAGGCTAAAAAATGGGTTGATAAAAGAATTGAAGAATTGCCAAAAAATTCAGAAGAAAGAGAATCACTTGAAAATGTGGAATTAGTACCTATAGAATATTTCGAAACAAAAAAAATAATTCAAAGCCTATAAATTAAACAATGTAGTTTGCCAACTTTCTCGCTTGACCACCCATTAAGAAACACTCCTAATATTAGGAGTGTTTTGTGTTATAATTAAACTGTGAACAAATATTTAAAAACATAAAACTTGCTTTGTAAATATATTTATAATACAAAAAAACAGAGTCTGAGGCTCTGTTTTTTTATTTTCTTTTTGTTTTCTATTCAACTATAAAATTTCCAACCATCCCCTGAGCTCTATGGCTACCAACAGAACAATAATACTCAAAGGTTCCTTTCTGGTCTGCTACAAATTCAACCGATGTTGACTCATTCAAAGCGACCTTGTCTGATGCTACAAAGAATTCATCTAAAACAAAGTCATGAAAACCCTCTGTGCTAGTGAGTTCAATTCGAACCTTCTGCCCTTCTTTCACTCTAATCTCTGGAGCCTCTTCTCCATCCATCAAAAAACTAAAGTTTACCCCAGTCAACTGGAATGTTACGACATCGCTTTCATCCATACTCTCATCTTCAATAATAGAGTTGTTATCTGTGGTGTTGCTTACAACATTACTATTGTTTTGTGGGGTGGTACAGGCTGTTAAAAAAATTCCCAAAGAAAGAATTATTAAAATTAATGATAAAGATTTATTTTGTTTCATAAATTTAAATTATTTATATTATACTTTAAATTGTATAAACCTAAGGTTAAATTTATATTAAATACAAATTAGTTTAAAAATTTTTTATCACCTAAGTTAACAAAGCTCTAATAAGTTCATGATAAAGTTTAAATCTAATTATTAAATTAAATATATGCCTCTTTACATGGATATTCATAAAAATGCAAAAGGAATTACAAAAGAGGGGTTGGAAGAAGCTCACAAAAAAGATTTAGCCGTACAGGCAAAGCATGGAGTGAAGTTTCATTCATATTGGTACAACGAAAAAGAAGAAAAAGTCTTTTGTCTGTGCGAAGCCCCAAACAAAGAAGCTGCAGCAGCCGTCCACCATGAAGCACACGGTGGAGACGCAGATGAAGTCATTGAAGTCAAAGAGGGTTTTTAGCTCTCACTTTTTTGAAAATGAAAAAGATAGTCTTGTTGACTATTTTTTTCTTTAATTAAAAATATTAACATAAAAGATCCTATAAAACATGGTATGATGTTTATAATTATTCAAACAAATTAATCATATGCAAGAAAAAATACAGCCAAAAATAAGCATAAAGAATGGCTATCTTCTAAAAGTTATTCCTGTGCTTGATGAAGCAGGAAACATCATTAACCACACTGTAAGAAGTTTCAAAGTGGAGCTTCACCTAAGTGATGTTGCTCAAATCATAATTGGGGCCACTCTCCTTAGCATCCCTCTTGGGTTTACAGAAGAGACATGGAAGCTAGGAGAAAGTCTTTCTCTTAATAGAGTGCTTCTACTTTCTTTAGTGTCGGTTTTATTTATTGGTTTGTTCCTTTATTTAAGATTCTACAAAGACCAGCTCAAAAAACTTTGGTTCGAATATATAAAAAGAATTTTAGTCACCTATGGCCTTTCATTGATAGTGGTTGGAATACTTCTAACAATTATTGATAAATGCCCCTGGGGTATAGATAATATCCTCGCCATAAAAAGAATAATTATTGTTAGTTTCCCTGCTTCGATGAGTGCCACTCTTAGTGATGCTCTAAAATAATCCAACTTAGAAAGTCCTCAAATAAAAAAGCCACCTCATTTGGGAGGTGGCTGTTGTTTTTTAAATACTAAACTTCATAAGGACCTGTACCATCTGGATACTCTCCAGTGAAAGGGCCTGTATAAAAAGTATTCGGGGAGAAAATTTTCGTTCCTACTTCATCCTGCGCTTGCAACACTGACCCAATAGTCAAGTCTAGATTTAAATACCCAATCATATCACAGTTAATAGCACAAGCAAGTCTTTTTTCATCACCCCCGTACTCCCGCATTGCCAAACTCTCGCCTTTGCGATATGTATCGACCCCATAAACATCAGGGTTGAAATATTTGGGAGAAGCTGCCAAGAAATATATTTCTTTAACTCCCAAATTTCTCAAAGTGCGAGCTATCATTCTGGCAGTGTTTGAGCGAACGATTGAATCGTCTACGACAATTACTCTTTTCCCTTGAAGCTGAGAACGGCGAGGGTTGAACTTTTGTTGGCCAACTAATTCACGGTTGTTGGCGATCGGCTCTATAAAAGTCCTGCCAATGTAGTGAGAACGAAACAAGGCCCAGGGGCGAAACTCAATATTTTTATAAACGGTTTTTATTGCGTCATAGTAGCCAAGAGCTGCTTCATTAGCCGAGTCCGGGACTGGGATTACCAGGTCTGCTTCAATTGGAAACTGCATTGCCAACTTCTGGCCCATGTAATACCTGGCTTGACCAACCTCAACTCCATGAATACAAGAATCGGGCCGAGAAAAATAGATAAACTCAAAGATGTCTAGCTTTAAACTGTTGTTCTCTTCAGTCCATCTGTATTTTTCCATCTCCCCTTCACTTATTACGATTAGTTCACCAGGGCTTATATCCGCGACATATTCGGCGCCAATCTGATCAATAGCGCAGGTCTCACTGGCTACAACAAAGCCATCTCTCTTTTTGCCGATTGACATAGGGTGAAACCCGAAACGATCCATTGCAACGTAAATCTTCCCGCGGTATAGGAAAATAAAATTGAAAGATCCTTTTAGTTGTTGGAGTGCTTCGATAATTGCAGATTGAAAATCCTGAGCCTTCGAACGACTAATCATTTCTCCGACAAGAAAAGTATCTGATACCCCAGTCAGACCATTTGATCCATGTTCGTTGATGTTTATAATGTTCCCGTTGTGTCCGAGATAAAATTCCTCTCCGCGAAAAGTATTCGCTATCGGTTGAGCATTACGAGCATCGTAAGAACCTCCAGTGGTTGTATATCTGGTTTGCCCAATTGCTACGTTCCCCGTCAAGTCAGAAAGAGAAGAAGGATCATGAAAAATTTGTGCCACTTCTCCTTTGCCTTTTTTAACTCTTATCCTCCCGTTATCATAAGCGGCTATCCCTGCTGTCTCCTTCCCTCTGTGTTGAAGATTCATTAAGCCAGTATAAACCCCCTGAGCAGCTTGAAAATCTTTGTAGCAAATCCCAACAATCCCACACATATCATTTCTCCTTTCTCGTCCAATGAATTTATATTAGTTTTTCTTTCTATTATTTTGTTTTTTGATTTATCTGTAATTGGAGATAGCCAAAAAATATATGAAAAGAACCAATGTCAACAATATCTTAAAAATGAAAGCTGAATATTACCAATTTAGTTGACATGAGCATTTTTGTCAAAGTGCGCGTTGACAAGCAACTAATTGAATAATATACTAAATATACAATAAATTATCAAAGCTTATTTATGAGCATGGATGACAAGAAAGTACTTATTAGTCTCAAAAAGGCTAGAAGTCTTATCAACAAAATAATAGACATGATTGAGAATAAGGAATATTGTGTAGACGTGATGCAACAAAACCTTGCGGTTATTGGGCTTTTAAAGTCAGCTCATCAAGAAGTGCTTAAAAAACACCTTAATACTTGTTTTAAGAATGCTATGGCTGCCAAAAATGAAGAACTTAAACAAAAAATGATTGATGAAATAATTAAAGTAAATAAATTTTCAAACAAGTAATCCTTTTTTATGCAAACCATCAAACTTGAACTAAGCAATCTCCACTGCATGTCTTGCAAACTGATCATAGAAACAGAACTTAAAGACATAGAAGGAGTTCAGAAAATTAATGTTAATCACATAAAAGAGAACGCTGTTTTAGTAGTAAACTCAGACGAAGCAAAGAACAATTCATTCAAAAAATTAAAATCTCTCGGCTATGGTATAAAAAGTTTTAGCGTAAAATAATCCATAGAATAGCCAAAATCAAAAGAACAGCTCATGTGCTGTTTTTTTGATGTCTCATATTTCAAAACATTAGTTTGACAAGAATAAAAAAGAAGAATAAAATCATATTACATACCTAGGGGGGAGGTATAAAATTATTTAGCATTCTTACTTAATACAATAAATTAATCACCATGCAAAAACTTAAAATAAAGATTCTTGGCATACATTGTAAATCATGCAAAAGCTTAATCGAAGAAGAGGTAAATCATATAAACGGCGTTCAAAGTATTTCAGTAGACTACGTCAACGAGGAAGCTACTCTAAAGATTGCTAATAAAAAAGCTAAAGACCTGGTTTTCAAAAAAATCACCGAGCTTGGATATACACCAAAGGATTATTCAAGGCACGGACAAGAAAAAAAAGAAGTTTCGGCTACTTATAAAATTATTTTAGGGATTTCGCTATTACTAATTTTTGCTTTTGCATACTTTCTGATTCAATTTTTAGGAACTTTTGAAATACTAGCTAAACTAAATGAATCTAGCGTAAGCTATCCCCTAATCATCCTTATTGGTTTTCTGGCTAGCTTTCATTGTGTTGGTATGTGCGGTGGACTCGTGGTTTCATATACTGTTGCTGGCAAAAAGAGCACAAATAACAAAGAATCAAAAAAACATTTTCAATACAATCTAGGCAGACTAATCTCATACACTATAATTGGAGCAGTTTTGGGAGGTTTTGGTTCATTTTTCGGTGTTAACCCAAGCTTTTCAGGGGCACTGCTTTTGGTTGCAGGGATCTTGATGATCTTTATGGGTTTGTCTATTTTTACTAACAACAAACATCTCAAAAAACTATCAAAGATTTTCGGCTCTTTTGAGTTTATTGCAAAGTATCTATACAAAAATAAAAATAGCTCAAAACCAAAAGGGCCACTTCTTGTTGGATTACTCACTGGTTTTATGCCTTGCGGTCCCCTGCAAGCAATGCAACTATATGCCCTAACAACAGGAAGTGTCGCCCAGGGAGCTATTTCAATGTTTCTCTATGCACTTGGGACAATCCCCTTAATGTTTGGCTTTGGAACTGTAATCAGTATGCTTAGTGGTGCTCGAGTTAAAAAAATTATTAAAGTCTCAGGAGCAATAGTGGTTTTACTGGGGGTGGTGATGGTCAATAGAGGTTTAACCAATTTTGGAGTTGGCTTCAAAACATCTCTCATCAAAGCCGAGGGGTCCTTGTCCGAACCGCTTGAAACCAATAAAGATGTCCAAACAATTGAGATGGATGTTACCTATTCAGGTTATCAGCCAAATGTAATTTATATTGAGAAAGACATACCAGTTAGGTGGAAAATACTAGACAAAGGAGTTACTGGCTGTACAAATGAAATATTTCTTTATCACGAAACTGGGACAATCAAGAGAAAACTAAATCAAAAAGAAACTATAATTGAATTCACTCCAACAAAACTTGGAGAGCTAAAATTTAGCTGCTGGATGAGAATGGTTTGGGGTAAGTTTATTGTAGTAGAGGCTGGTACAAAATCAGGATCAATCATAAAAGATCCCCTCCCAGTCTCAGCGGCCAGTCTTGGTAAAGAAAGTGGAGCCTCAAGTTGCGACGGTTCATGTGGTGGGTCTTGCGGTGGGTCTTGCGGTGGAGGCTGCGGAAATTAATAACAAATCAAATGAAAAATAATACATTAAATATAGCAGGTATGACCTGCGCGAGCTGTGCTCAAAGCATTGTTATCGCCTTAAAGAAAAACAATGCCATACAGAAAGCAGATGTAAATTTTGCTACCAAGAAAGCAATCTTTGAATACGATGAGTCTCAAATAGATCTAGAACAAATAAAAAATATTATAAAAGGGACCGGTTTTGAGATAAAAGACCCCAACTCTCCAGAGAAAGAAGAAAAAAATTCTGAGGAAAAGTTTTTATACTTGAAAGTAATTGCCTCAATCATTCTTACTCTTCCAATATTTATCAGAATGTTTTGGATGTGGGAAGTCCCAGGATCGTTCCTGGGAGTAAGTCTGACAAATTGGATTCAACACGACTTGTCATTTTTAGTGGTTTTTGTCTTTGGCTGGCAGTTCCACAAAAATGCTTTTAAATCCCTCTTAAATAAAAGAGCCGATATGGACACCCTAATATCCGTAGGAACACTATCGGCCTATTTCTATAGTCTCTGGGCAATGTTTAATGGTGGCCATATATATTTTGAGAGCGCAGCCACTATAGCTACTCTTATTCTTTTGGGGCGCTTTCTTGAAATGAAAACTAAAAATAAAGCTTCAAGAGCAATGGAAAAACTAATGGAGCTAGGAGTGAAAAAGGCTAAAGTTATTCGAGATGGAAAAGAAATAGAGCTTGAAGTCGAAAATATATCAGTTGGAGAAACTCTCTTAATTAAACCAGGAGAGAAAATACCTCTAGATGGTAAAATTGTTGAAGGGGTTTCAAATATCGATGAGTCCATGCTCACCGGTGAAAGCATGCCAATTTCCAAAAAAATTAATAATGAAGTTTTTGGAGCAACTATCAACCTAAATGGAGTTCTGAAAGTATGTGTTACAAAAAAACAAAGTGAAACCATGCTGGCCCAAATCATTAAAACTGTCGAGGAGGCGCAAATTTATAAAGCTCCAATGCAAAAACTAGCCGATAAGATTGCTGGCATTTTTGTCCCAGTTGTTATCTCAATTGCTGGTCTAACCTTTTTGTCTTGGTATATGATAAGTGGTGATATTGAAAGAAGTTTAATCAATGCCGTAGCTGTTCTTATTATCTCATGCCCTTGTGCTCTTGGCATCGCAACCCCTATAGCTATTATGATTGGCACTAGTGTTGGAGCAAGAAACGGCATATTGATAAAAAATGGAGAAAGTTTTGAAAAAGCAAAAAATATTGACACTGTTGTTTTTGACAAAACGGGCACTCTTACTAAGGGTGAGCCGAGTGTCCAAAAGATTCTTTGCAACAAGACTCCGGAAGAACAACTTATTAAAGTGGCTGGCTCACTGGCCAAAAACTCAGATCACCCTCTTTCAAAGGCGATCTTAAAATATGCTAAATCTAAAAAATCCAAACTGGTTGAAATGAAAGATTTTAAAGAATACGCAGGCCTTGGAATTGGAGCAAATTGTAAAACACACGAAACTCAGCTTTTTCTTGGCAATATTAAATTACTAGAAGAAAAGAAAATTGATACCACTTGGGCCAAATTGGTTTTAAGACAAGAAAAAAATAATGGCGCTACAATCAATTTTGTAGCTCACGGCAACAAAGTCATTGGAGCTGTCTTTATAGCAGATGAAATTAAGAAGACTAGTAAAGAAACCATTTCTATGATATCCAGACTGAGGCTTGAGACAATCATGTTAACTGGAGATGGCAAAACTCCGGCTTCAGTCGTAGCAAAAAACATAGGAATAAAAAAGTTCATAGCCGAAGTTCTTCCTAACGAAAAACTGGCCGAGATTAAAAAAATACAAGCCAATGACAAAAAAGTGGTTTTTGCAGGTGACGGTATAAACGATGCACCTGCTCTAGTTCAATCAGACCTAGGCATTGCTATGGGCTCTGGATCTGATATTGCTAAAGAATCAGGAGATATTATTATTTTAAAAAATGACCCCATCAAAATCGCTGAAGCAATTAAGCTTTCTAGAAAAACTTTCAACATAATAAAACAAAATCTCTTTTGGGCTTTTTTCTACAATGTCTTAGCTATCCCTTTGGCAATCTTGGGCTTTGTAAATCCAATGGTCGGAGCCTTGGCTATGAGTTTTTCAGACATAACTATTATCGGAAACAGTCTCAGAATATATCGAAAATAAATTTCCAAAGAATGAAAAAACGGCTAAGTACATTTCGTACTTAGCCGTTTGAGTTATATTCTGGCATGTAATATATATTAAACTAAAATCATAAAAAATGATATAATAAAACAATAACACAAAATATATGAAAAAAGCATTCCAACTATTCGTTCTCATCGTATTTCTTCTCATTTTAATTATCGGGGTGATTTTATATTTCAATCCCTTCGAACTAAGAAATAAAATAATTGGCATAGCAATCAACCACTATCTAAGTACCGAGACACTTATTGAAAACGAGGATATTGTTGAAAATGCAAAAAACACTATTGAAGAAAAAGTAATTCCTAAAGCGCAGGAGATAATAAGCTCAGATAAAAATCCTCTGCTAAACGAAGAACAAGAAAAAAAACTAGAAAGCTTTGGTGTAAATATTGAAAATCTTCCAAAAACCATTAGCCCAGAAATGGGAGCCTGCTTTATCGAAAAACTTGGCCAAGCCAGAGCTGATGAAATAATTGCCGGCAGCGCCCCTGAAGCCCTAGAATTCATTAAAGCTCGGGAGTGTTTATCAAAATAGTATGAATTGTATAAAATGTAGATCTGAAATAAAAAGACATAAAACAGAAGTTTACAGACATGGTGAGCATTCTTATCTTAGATTATCATGTGCAAAGTGCGGGGCTATCCAAAGTGAAGAAAAAACAGGTCTAAGCACTATCAACCGACTCCTCCCTATAATTATTGGCCTCCCTTTTGCATTTATCTACTTAACCTTACTGTCTATTTTTATAAAAGGGCAAAATTTCGTAACAGACTACATCGCCTTTTCTTCCTTAACTCTTCTTTTCGTAATATTTCTATTTTTCATATCGATAATAAGATTGAGAAATAAGCAAAAATAAAAAAGACCCCAGTAGGGTCTTTTTTAATTAATCTATATAGATTAGTATACTATCCAAAGAATGCGTATGTATAAGTCAGTGCATATGCATTTAGTACAACGCTTGTAATCAAGATAAACAAGAAATCAGCGTTGAACACATGCTTGTGCACCTTTTTAGGTTTTGACCCACATGTTGGGCAAGAACCTTCTTGGTGTTCATGGTTCATGTTTTTGTTTTTATTTTTTATTTATATAAGTATTATATCAAATATTAGCAAAAAAGTCAATCCTGCCTCAATTTGATACTAATATTAAATAAAAAAAATATCTTATCCACATTCTGAGATTTTATTTTTGAAATTTATTTCTACTTTTAAAAAATGTATTTTTTGCTAATTTTAGTCACTTTTTGTTTTTTCAGTAATAAAATAATAGTTTTTATCGTCTCTTAGTTTTCCTATCAAGACCACAGTAGTTCCCCCTTCTTTTAATTTTAGTTCTTTGGCTAATTTTCCAGCATTTATTGGCGTGCCTCTGTTAACTATTTCGATTCTTTCTATCCTTCTAGCTTTCAGGTTTTTTTTCAAAGACTTAAGAGAAAAAGGCTGATAATCTACTAATTTATAAGTTTTAAACTTATAATCTTCGGAGGTCTCCTTCTTGGCGCTGCTCAAAAATGCAATATTCTTGTTTAGCTTTGATAAATTATATTCATCTGCTAGCTCATCAATCAAATGAGCTTTAATTATTGCTTTATTTGGTTCGTAAATATACTCTTTAGGTTCTTTTTGAACTATTATTTCACCAAAATTACCTTTGTCAGTTATTTCAACATGATTTTTTTCGCTAATAATAGTAGCCTTGCTTTTGTTCATTCTTAAGTCTCCAAACCACAGCATGGCAACCTTGTTTTCATTTTTTAAGGCAATTACTTCCACTTCTGGAGCCTCTGGCAATAATTTTAGCTCCTTGTAGTCAAATGCTGGGGAAACCTTAATGCCAATGTTCTTCGTATGCTTCATTATCCTTGGCAGAGCTTCAATAATATTTGGTTCTGAATTTAGGAATGATCTTGTCTTGGTCTTGCCCTCGCGAGCTCTCATTGGGTCTATAAACACTGCATCAATATTCTCATCCAGATAATCTAGAGCGTCACCAATTTTAAAATCAACTTCATTTTCTACGCCATATATTTTAGTGTTATGCCTGGCTATTTCTACGCTGGTTTCTGACCTATCTATAGCTAAGACTCTAGAATTATTAGCTAAAAATATTGTATTTCCTCCAAGGCCGCAGCCTATCTCAAGCACTTTTTTTGATCTTTTAAACCTTTCTGCAATATGCTTACTCACCCTTTCATCTGTAGACATCTCTAGTCCAAGAGAATCAAAAAACATCTCTTCGGATTTTGAGAATTTATTTATTGATTTTTTACGAAGTTTTAGAAGTGTTATCAAGTATGAATAATGTGGAACATTGTTTTTAGCCAAATTAAAAGAAAGCATTTCAAGTTCCTCTGTTGATAATTCTTTATATTTCTCTATCAAAGCAAGACCTTCTTTTGTTTTAAAAAATTTTATATCTTCTATTTTCATAATGTTATATTAGCATAGATCCTGCTTTTAGGAATACTGCTTGCATCTTGATTTATTTGACTTTGTCTGCTAAATTCTTTATAGCTAAATAGTAAAAAATAATATAATGGCCTTATCAATCGGAATAGTTGGTTTGCCCAATGTTGGTAAATCAACTTTATTTAATGTCTTAACTCAGAACAAATCAGCTGAGGCGTCAAATTACCCCTTCTGCACTATCGACCCTAATGTCGGTATTGTTAAGGTACCTGATGAACGACTAGAAAAGATAGCTTCTATTTCAAACCCCACAAAGATTATTCCAACTACTATTGAGTTTGTTGATATAGCGGGGCTTGTTTCTGGAGCCTCAAAAGGAGAAGGTCTTGGCAATAAATTTTTATCCCACATCAGGGAGTGCGATGCGATTTGTGAGGTTGTCCGTGAGTTTAAAGATGGAAACATTATTCATGTTAACGGCAAAATTGACCCAGATGGAGACAAGGAAACTATCAACCTTGAATTAATATTGGCCGACCTAGCAACAGTAACTAAAAGCCTTGATAAAGTAGCTAAAGACGCGAAATCTGGAAATAAAGAATCAGTAGCACTAAGAGATTTACTCACTAGAGTAAAAGAAGGCCTAGAAAATGAAAAAGCTGTCCGCGACATAGACATGAGTACTGAAGAAAAACTATCGATAAAGTCACTTAGCCTCCTAACCGCCAAGCCAATAGTTTATGCTCTAAATACTAAGGATATTTCAAAAGACTTAACAGAACTAAAAGCAAAATGGGGAGACGATATAATTGCCCTCGATGCTAAGATGGAAGAGGAAATTGCTTCGATGGATCCTGGTGATCAGAAAGAATATATTGAAGAGCTTGGACTGGATTCAAGCGGTCTAGACAAGCTAATTAAAGCTTCCTATAAACTTCTTGGTCTCTCAACATACTTTACGACTGGAAAAGAAGAGACAAGAGCTTGGACCTACAAAAATGGCTTCAAGGCTCCCCAGGCCGCTGGAGTGATTCATACTGATTTTGAAAAAGGATTTATTAGGGCAGAAATTATTAAATATAATGATTTTATCGAAAACAATGGAGAGGCAAATTGCCGTGAAAAAGGACTAATTAAAACTGAAGGAAAGGATTACGTCATGCAAGATGGTGACATTTGTCATTTCTTATTTAACTAAATGGATATAAAAAAACTTAGCCAATATTTAGAAGATAACAAACTACCAAAATTCCGTTTGAAACAAATTTTAAAAGCAGTCTACCAAGACTCGGTTTCTTCGTTTTTAGAAATATCAACTCTAGCAAAGGATTTACGAGAAAAAATTGATAAAGAATTCAATATTCTCTCCTTCAAACCAAATGAAATACAGTCTGATAAAAAAGATGGCTCTCAAAAGGTTCTACTAGAATTAAAAGATGGTCACGCGATCGAAACCGTCTTGATGCCAGGCTCTATCGACAAACACTGGACGGCTTGTATTTCTTCTCAAGTTGGCTGCCCCATGGGTTGTAGTTTTTGTGCTACTGGAAAAATTGGCTTTAAAAGAAACCTTAACTACGAAGAAATAATTGACCAAGTGCTTTTCTGGAAACAATATCTCAAAAAGAACAAAGCCGAAGATACTTTATCAAACATTGTCTTCATGGGAATGGGTGAGCCATTTATGAACTGGGACGAAGTTTCACTGGCTATCAAAAAACTACTAGACGAGAGTCTTTTCAATTTTTCTGCGAGACATATTTCTGTTTCCACCTCAGGAGTTGCTGACAAAATAAAAAAGTTCGCTCGTGAGTTCCCTCAACTAAATCTAGCAGTCTCTCTTGTATTCCCGAACGACGAAGAAAGATCAAAGAATATGCCGGTTAACAAAAAATATGATTTAAGAGAATTGGCACAAGCTATTAACTACTATCTACAAACCACAAATAGGAAAATATTTTTTGAATATATTTTATTTGATGGTTTAAATGATCGAGAAGAGGATGTCACTCAAATCGCCCGTTTTATTGCAAATATAGAAAAAAAACATCTTATACATATCAACCTCATAAGATACAACTCTACTGACACGTCATTTAGGCCCTCCTCAAGGGAAAGGGCTGAAGACTTTCATAAAAACCTAGCTAAACTAAAAATAGCCTCTACTATCAGAAAAAGCGTTGGCGGTGACATAAATGCAGCCTGCGGACAACTGGCTGCCAAAAAATAGCCTTGAATAAATAACCAATATTTAATATAATTTTAATAACAGGTTTTTCTGTACTAATTGCACTTTAACCCCAACTAGGAGAGGAGGGTTTCAGAAATGGAACAAGATCCGCCATGTTTCTAGGGGTAGAATTCGCCCGTTTCTTTTAATTCTCCATAAGGAGATATCTGCTGACAAAAACTTTTTGTTATGCACTACTTTCTTGTAAAAATCCAAAATAAAGAAACACTAAATGAGTATATCTCAGAGAGGAGGTGCCCTTATCTACCGTAGGCTGCCCGGCCTACACAGGGTTATTAAAAACTTTCTTCCAACATCCAGAGAGACGAGGTATCCCATGAAAAACATAAGACATGTTATTATCCTGACTGGCAAGGGTTCGACTATGAAGCAGGCAGCC
Source organism: Candidatus Parcubacteria bacterium (assembly GCA_002869265.1). Taxonomy (GTDB): domain Bacteria; phylum Patescibacteriota; class Patescibacteriia; order Patescibacteriales; family BM507; genus BM507. The sequence continues at coordinate 4,119 of PKTH01000019.1, read as the reverse complement.
GAAAATACGTCGATATAACGACAAGCCCGGGAGAACAAAATGGTGATGTTTCACTGTTTCTGGCACCTGGTCATCGCTGATGACTAAAATATAAAAATTTCCGAACAGCCAAAACCAAAGCAAAGGCAGTCCAAAACGGACTGCCTTTTTTCTTTTATATTTTTTATATTATTCTTGAGGCCACTGACCAAGTTCGAAAGCTTTTGATTGTTCGGCCACCCAAAATGGTTTTACAAAATAAATCTTTTTCTTGTTATGAACATTGTGCATGGTTACAAACACAGAAAAAACAAATGTAAAAACTAAAAAACTTGAAAATATTTTTTTTGTCATACTATTCAATTACTTTTGAAATTAATTCTTCATTATCAAATTCATCTACTATTTCAGCGTCAATTATTTCTTCTAAGACATCTTCAATCGTCACTATTCCAACAAACTCGTCCAACTCTTTTACAACGAATAAGTGATTTCTCGACTTTCGAAAATCATTTAATAGATGATCGAGGTTTTTCCCTTTGTCTACGACAACTACTCTGCTCCTAGCGACCTCTTCTGTCATTTTATCATGAGTGTCTTCAGATATTAGATCCTTGGCGTATAAAACACCCAAGATGGTTGTTGAACCATTATTAAAAATAGGTATTCTAGAGAATCCTTTTTTCATAATCAAATCAATTGTTTCTCTGTCAAGAACTTTTTTTGAAGAAAGCATAAAAACATCTTCCGCCTTTGTCATAACATCGCTTACTTTCATCCCGGAAAAAGCTAGAGCCCCTTTTACAATTCTTTCTTCATCTTCGTCAATGTCCGAAACAGGAGACTCTTCATGTTCTTCTATCATTTTCATTAACTCTTTTTTTGAATAAACTGTTGGTAGCTCTTCGCCTAAAACTTTATCAAGAGCCATGGCAATCGGTTTTGTGATCACATAAAAAACTGCTCGAAAGATGACTATCAGCCAGACAAATTTGGCACCAAAAGAAAGAGCGTTTCTAGAAAAAGAGGCTTGAGGTATAATCTCTCCAAAAATTACAATCAGTCCAGTAGCTATAAATGCGGCTGCCACCCCAGAAGTTACAGAACCCAAGAAAATAGAAATCACTGCATTAACTGCCACGTTACTTACCAAAAGTGTAGAGAGAAGTAAATTACCATCTCTTCTAACTAGCAAAACTAGTTTTGCCTCCTTGTCTCCAAGATCTGCTTTTCTTTCTAGATCACTTTTATTCAAAGAAAAAAAGCCCAAAGTCAGGCCCGAAAAAAGTGCTGAAAAAATTAGCAATATAGAGACTATAAAATATTCCATAATGATTTTAATTTGTTAATTCTATCTGTATTATATAATAAATTTCAATATTTTTACAGAATAAAGCGCTCATACGAGATGAACGCTCAATTTAATAAAAACATCATAGCTCCTTTTTTAAGACTCTGCAATAGCCTGTGATATTAATTTTCTGTGGAATTTCCTTATTTTTTTAGGAACTTCACCCTCTAAGGCTCCTGCTTTAAAAAATGCTAATTCTTGATGAAAGCCACATTGAGCACCTGTAGAAGCGTCATTTTTTTCAAAAAAATCATACCATTCTTTTGATAAAACTTTTAGACTCCATCCACAATTTCTTTCACATTTTGTGCAAGTTCTTTTTACGCCCTCAATAGTGCAGCCTACAATTTTTCTACATTTTTTCTCAGAACAAATTGAAAAAACAACTTCTTTTTCAAATCTATCACTAGCAGCAGACATAAGAAAACTCCTTTCTTTTGGATGTTTATTTAAAGATCTAACAATAGATTACTATATCATATTTTAGTAATTTTGTAAATAGTATAGCATTTTTTTGAATATTTAACCACAATATAGATCTGATAAATTACCTATTGACAAAATAAGGAAAATATGCTAATATTCTCTATCAAGCTACTATACTAAATAAATAGTGCTTGCTAACAATATATTTGCTATTTGACAACTAAATAATAAAATATTTTAACCTAACCTTAAATAAAAAAGGAGACAAGTCATGGGAATTATTTCAAAAGTGTGGGACATGTTCAAGGAGATATTTTCAGCAATTTTTGGGAACATTCATATTGTTCAAGCTGTTGCAGAAAGTGTGCCTGAACCAAAAACTGGAATTTTGTCAATATTATTTGGAGTTCTTGGACTAATTGTGTTTTTTATTCTTAGCTTATATCTTTTAAAAGCTCTGGCCAAATTAGATATATTTGTTACTACTGTTTGCGAGGGCCAAGCCAAAGCGATCATGGGTGCTGGTGGAGGTGGTTTTCGAAGAATTATTTTCCAATACTCTAAACACAGCATTAACAACGAAGGAGATATTACAAGGGGCGAAACATCTCCAGTAATATCAGGATGGAAAAGATCAAAAGATTGGCTTAGCAATAAATTGGGCCTTTCAGGAATAAAGTTTGTTGGCTTACCTTTTCTTCATACTATCCATGAATACAACTTCAAATGGAATAGCTTGAAGCAAACCGACAACGAAGAGGGTGTTAAAGATGCCGGTGGTATTTACTACAAACCGCATGCGGAGGATATTAAATATATTTTACTCCAACCAGACGTTTACTACGCAAGGATTCAAGAGGCTGAAGATAAGAATATGGTCCCTCTAGACCTCGATCTAACGGTACAATGTCAAGTGGTAAACCCCCAGAAAGCACTCTTTGATGTTCAAGAATGGCTCGAAATGGTCTGGGGGCTTGTTTTACCTGCTATCAGGCGCTATGTTGCAAAATCTGACTGGGAGGTCCTTGCTAAAAAAACCGACCAAGAAAGTGAGACCTTTAAAGACGCACTCCAGGTGGATTTAGACAATATTAAAAACCGATTTGGTATTCATGTCTCTAGCTTCCAAATTCTTCGGGTAAAACCTGGTGGAAGCAGAGCAACAATGTATGAAGAAGCTGCCACAAAACTCTTTGAAGCAAAAGCTGAAGCCAAGAGTATTAAAGAACTGGCGAAGGCTGAGCAATTCCGAATCCGCAAGGAGTACGGTACAATCAAGGAGTATGATGAGCTTGGACAACTTATTCGTCGCCTAGAAGCTCTTGAAAAAGCAGCGGAGCAGGAAAGCAACACTATAATTTCAATGCCTGAGTTAATGAACATCTCAAGCATAATATCCAAAATTGCAGCCTAGAAAGGGAGAAATGACATGACTTTTACTATTATTATTTGGGGAGTGTGCGGATTTATACTCCTACTAATAAGCGGACTGAGCATTGGTCTGAAAAACGCACCAGCTGCTCAGAATACTTCTGAAAACACTAATTCAAGCAATGACTGCTACAATGGCTTTATTGATCCGGATAACAAGTACCTAGCATTGGTTGGAAGTTTAATCCTCTTTGCAATTACCTATCCGGTAATGGTTATTAGTCTAAACTTGTTCACAACAGGTGACTGGAGGACATCTCCAAATTTTGAACTGGTGGTGTTCGGAACTGCTTCGATCGCAGCTTGGTATATTGCTCTTCATTTTATGAAGAAAACATCCTTGCGACCATTTGTTATCCTAAATGTTATCGCTACTTTCTACATTCTCGCCTGGTTGATGATAAGCTCCTTTCTTGGAATAAATCTTAGCCTGAGAGATATTGGTAGCATCTTCGGTGCTCCGCAGTGGTCAGCACAGGTCAGGGCAAAGGTCGCCCATCAAAAAGTTATCACCAACTTCAAAGTTATGAGACTGGTGAAACTGAACAACAAGGCTGAAAGCTGGGACTTTGTTGACAAAAACGGCGTCAAGACCAAAGTCAAGCTCAATGAGCTCGTAAGGGTTCAGAACACTGAGCCAAACTATGGCGTCATCGGCAACATACCAGATGGGATCCCCTGGATAATGGTAATTCAAAAAGATCCTAATACTGGCTTCTATTCCGGCAAGGAGGTTCCTGTCCCTTACGAATTCCTAAAAACGGAATCATCAAGCTCTCTTTTTGCGAATTCGGTGAAAGAAAAAAATGTTACAAGTCGCAAGAAAGCTCCTTCCGACTACAAAATCTACCAAAAGGGAACTTACACCTTCAATCTGAAAGCTGGTAAGTCTACCGATATTTGGATTATGTTCCCAAGTGGAGTTAATTATT
>PKTH01000035.1 GCA_002869265.1 Candidatus Parcubacteria bacterium | reverse complement strand
GTCAGGGAGGAAATGGGCATAAGCTATTGTTTCATTACTAGAGATAACACCATTAACATTGTTTTCGTATATTTTTCTATATGGAATTGTTAAGATTGGACCAGTAATTGTTTGTTCTCTGCCCCATTTTTCACTTACCTCATAAATAGCATCTTGTTGCCTTCCTTCCCTTTCATTTACCAAGACTGCTATCATGGCGGTTGGAATCATTAAAACAAGGATCAAAAAACCAATTATAAATAGTTTAAGCGAAAGTGAATTTTTAAACTTAGATATCTTTTCCATATTTTTGATTTATTATTATATTTTAATACTATAACAGTCGAAACTTCTTGTCTACATAGATAATATTTATTGGATAGATGAATTATTTGTATAATTTTAGTAAATATTTATCTAAATTTATTAACAAGACCAATTTTTAAAAATTTTATGCTATAATGTTTTTTATATGAAAAAAAATATTATATTCTTTTTATTAATCTCTATTGTTTTTTCTCCTCAAAAAATTGCTTTCGCAGAAGAAAACGAGGTAAGAAATATCCATTACCCTACAGACAAAACACTCACCTTCTATAACGACTTTGGTAACGCTCGCTATAATCACTCTCATGAAGGGACTGATATTCTTGGTCCCAAAATGACACCTCTCTACTCTGCCGTTGATGGTAGGGTTACTTTTATTACTGACCCCGAAGCCTCTTATGGTTATATGATCACCATAAAAGACAGTGATGATTATACATATCACTACATACACATAAACAATGACAATCCAGGAACAGATGATGGAAATGGCGGAACGGAACACGCCTACGCCCCTGGAATCAAAAGAGGCGCTCAGGTTGAGAAAGGACAGTTGATTGGCTGGATGGGTGATAGTGGGAATGCGGAGAGCGTTGCATCACAATTGCATTTCGAAATAAGAAAGCCCAACAAAGATCCTATTAACCCATATTTTAGTCTTGTTACTTCACTGGAACCAAATATTGATGATTATAATATATCAATAGTTATGAGCTTAAGTGACAATATAAACATCGATAAAAACATACCTCAGTCTAATGCTAGTGTTTGTGAATCCGGAACAAGAATAAAAGTCGAAGGGTCCAGTGCTGTATATTATTGTGGAGCTGATGGCAAAAGATATGTTTTCCCAACCGATAAAGTATACTTTAGTTGGTATTCAGATTTTGAAGATATTATTGAGTTACCCCTAGAAGATATCTACAAAATCCCTTTGGGGGGGAACGTCACTTATAAACCTGGGATAAAAATGCTAAAGCTCACTACAGACCCAAGAGTCTACGCTATTGATACCGGAGGTGTTTTGCGATGGATAAAATCAGAAGAAGCCGCTTCCCTTCTCTATGGTTCAGATTGGAGTCAAAGAATAGATGATATGCCAGACGCTTTTTATATGGATTATAAAATTGGTGAGCCTATTGGGTCTTAAATAGTTTATACTTTTAACTTTTAGCTAGTTGTTTCTATAGTTTGTATATGAATAAATCAAAAACAATTTTTATTACTGGCTCTGGGAGTGGCTTTGGTTATGCTAGTGCTATTTCACTTGCAAAACGTGGTCACAAAGTAATTGCCACCACTCACACAGAAGCTTCAGCAAAAGATCTAAACACCTTTGCAACAGCGAACAATCTAGATATTGAGTCTTTCAAGCTTGACATAAGCGCCCCTGAAGATAGAAACAAAATAAAAGACTATGACATAGATGTCCTCATAAACAATGCCGCAACAGGTCAATCAGGTTCTTTAGCCGAAATTACACTTGAAAGACTTCAAAGTGATTTCGAAGTTAATGTTTTTGGGACCATCGCTCTTACTCAACTAGCTCTAAAAAATATGATTAAGAAAAACTTTGGAACAGTTGTATTTATAAGTTCCTTGGCCGCCCGCGCCCCCATGCCTTTTTTAGGGTCTTATTCGATGACGAAGTCTGCGCTTTCCTCAGGTGTTTCCGTTCTACGTAAAGAAATAAAAAACTTAAGCAAAAATATACATATTTCATTGATTGAACCTGGGGCATATCACACAGGCTTCAATCAAAAAAACATCGCAAAGAAATATGAATGGATGGATGAGTCTTCATTTTTCTTCAAAAAGATAGACAAACTAAAAAAAGATGAAAATAGTTATTTCGAAAAATTAGAACTTAACTCGACTAAAAGTATAGTAAATAAAATAGTTCGTGCTTGTGAAGTTGATAAACCAAAAAAAAGATATTCGGCTCCTTGGTGGCAATCTATAGGCGCTGAGTTTTTGAAAATGTTTAATTAATATATTTAATATATGACTAAGAAAAAAATTGGTTTTATCGGTGTTGGTATTATGGGAACCGGCATGATAAACAATCTAAAGAAAGAATTTGAATTATTTGTATATAATCGTACTAGATCAAAAGCAGAAGAGATAAGTGAAATAAATATAGTTGGCTCCCCAAAGGAGCTCGGAGTAAAAACAGACATTGTCTTTGTTTGTGTCTCAAACGACGAAGCGTTGAGAGATGTTTTGTATGGTGACAATGGATTATTTTCTGGTTTAGAAAAAGGGAAAACCCTAGTAGACTCAGGAACAACATCACTTGAACTAAGCGAAAAGATTAGAGATGATGCTAAAAAAATTGGAATTAACTTTTTAGATGCGCCGATTACTGGAAGTAAGATGGGTGCAAACAATGGAACTCTTATGTTTATGGTCGGTGGTCAAAAAGAGGTTTTTGAAAAAACAATCCCAGTATTTCAATCAATGGGTAAAAAATTTGTCTATTGCGGAGAAACACCTAACGGACAAAAGGCAAAACACTCTCTAAATATGACCATGTCATTAATACTAGAAAGCTATTTAGAGGGTATGGCTCTTGGTATAAAATCAGGAGTCCCCAGAGAAGCTATGCAGGAAATTTTGGATAACAGCGGTGCCAAAAATGGCATTAGCGATTTCAAGATGAAACAAATTCTAGAAAAAGATTTTACACCACATTTTACCCTCGAACTAATGCACAAAGATCTTTCCCTGGCTGATGATGATAGAAAAAACCTAAATCTACACGCACCCCTAGCAGATAAAATTCAAGAAATTTTTGCAGATTCTTTGAGTAGAAAAGAAGAAGATATTTGTACTATTGTAAAAACATTAGAAGAAAAGAATGATATAAAATTTGAATAAATACAATAAAAAAGAAGACTGCTTAGCACCTCCTTACTATAAAGTTATTTTGTTTTTTTAAAAAATCATCTAACTATTCTTCAATACTCTCCAACTTCAATTTTTCTGATTTCCTGGTTGGAAATACCAACACCATTATCCTTCAAAAGACGAAAGGCTTCTTTGGCTGAGTTAATTTTTACGGCCAAAAGACTGTCTGGTAATACATAGTAAAATTCATTATCTTCATCCTGATTAGCAATAAATCTTCCAGATAACTCTTTTGGAAAAATCTTTTCAAAAAATAAATAATCAAATATTTCTTCCCCAGACAAATATTTACTCTTTTCTCTAATAAACAAGTAGGTCTCTCTAGGCGAACCAAAATAATACCTTTTTAAGTCGATTGGATCTATATACCAAGCTTCTCCATTAGATTCAACTTGTAAAACAATTTTTCCTTTCAGTTTATCAGAGAATTCATAATCAGGACTCTTGGTTAATTTTTTTTCTCTTTCAATAACCACTTTACTTTCTTGAGACCTAATCTTTGCAATATCCATTGCAGATTCCATTAAATAATCAGAAACTTTTATTTCCTGATTCGCATTATGAATCGTAGTCCCCAGTAAGACATAGGCAACAAAAAGAAACCCATATAAAACGAACCTACGAAGAAATTTGCTTTTAAAGTGAGAACGAGAACTCATAAGTCTATTATTATGCCAACATTATACCACACTTTTATTAAAATAAAACAACGCCAAAGTTAGCGTTGTTTTT
>PKTH01000034.1 GCA_002869265.1 Candidatus Parcubacteria bacterium | reverse complement strand
TGAAGAAGCCGAAGAGGGCCCCCCAGAGGGCGGCCCGGGCGACGGAGGGGTCGGCGAGGGCCGGACGGACGGCGAAGAGGATGATGCCGGCGATGTAGACGAGATAGAAGGCGAGGGCGGCCGGCCAGTTGACCGCCGGGGCGAGGAGGTGGGAGAGGTTCTTCTGGTAGAGGCTCCGGGCGACGACCCCCAGCCAGAGCAGGTCGATGGCGAAAAAGACCGGGATGGTCAGGAGGTAGAGCTTGAGGTAGAAGAGCGCGTTCATGGGGCCTCCTTTCCGGGTTCCCTATCACTACTACCCCATGTCGGGGAAATCGCAACTTCGGGAGGGTGTGAAGGGGGGGAGGGGCTTTGTCCCGGTGGGCAGTGGGGGGGATAAGGGCGATTTTCTCAGGAGAAAAGTGGCATGGCAAGACCCCTCTCCACCCTGAATCCACACTCCCCTCTCTGAGTATGCCCTGGCTAGGTGGTTAAAATTGTCTTTAAATGTTCCCGAATATCCACTATGCTCACTTCCGCAGGAGACAGAGAAAAAAGCGGTGAGAAGCCAGTAAATGAATCCAATGCGAGTTTGCTGCAGCCTCACATTGGGGTGAACTTATATTGATTTAGGGTATAGAGAGGTTGTCGGGATTTATGAAGGTTTTGGATACCTTTGCCGGAGCAGGTGGTTTTAGTTTAGGTTTTGAAAAAGCAGGATGTGAAATAATTGGTGCTATCGAGACAGATGCTTGGGCAACTGATACTTTTGCATATAATCACCCTGAAGCTATTGTTTTGAAGGCAAAAATAGAAGAGCTTACAGATGATGATATCTTAAAGGCTTTTCGTGGAAATAGACCAGATATAATTTTAGGTGGTCCACCTTGTCAGGGATTTTCGATTTGTAATAAAGAGAATGGTGATCCGAAAGACCCTAGAAACAGCCTTTTTGAGGAGTTTGTAAGAGTTGGGAGGCTTCTCGATCCTCAAATTATGATAATGGAAAACGTACCAAACTTAATAAAGGCAAAAACACTTAATAAAGAATTGGTTCTTGACATTATTGAGTTAGAGTTGAAAGAGCTTGGATACTATGTTTATTCAGACATTCTTGAAGCAGTTAGATATGGTGTGCCTCAGATTAGAAAAAGGTTGTTTGTTGTAGCCTCAAAGAAAAAATTACAAAAACCGTTTCCTGATCCGACGCATGCACCTGACTCTGACGATTTGTTTGCATTGGACTTGACAAAGACACCAACCTTGTGGGAAGCAATTTCTGATTTGCCGGATATCGAAGCGAGAGAAGGTTCTGAAGAAATGGCATACACCTCAGAGGCTCATAATGATTTTCAAAATTCATTAAGGAATGGCAGTGGAAAGGTTTATAACCACCTGTCTATGAAACATTCTAAGAGGATGATTGAAAGATTTATGTCTATGGCCTGTGGGCAGTCAGGCTCAGATGTTCCTGATCATTTGAAGCCCATTAAGAGAAATTCAAATGGTGTGATATCGGATAACGTGTATGATCAAAATAACCGTAGAATGCACCCTGACAGACCGTGCCATACGATCCCAGCATCTTTTTATGCCAACTTTGTTCACCCATTCAAACATAGAAATTTTACCGCTAGGGAGGGTGCTAGGCTGCAGACGTTCCCCGACAATTATGTTTTCAAGGGTAAGCCAACGGTTGTCAGCCATAAGTTGTTAGCCCGAGAGGGTCGCTTCGATGAGAAGTATTTATGTCAATATAATCAAATTGGCAATGCTGTGCCACCATTACTGGCTGAAGCAGTCGCTAGGAATATATTGAGCCAACTTTAGTGTGAGAGGTTTTGGATGCTGGTCCACGGAAATAATTTAGAGCAAAAAGAAAAACACAAAACTAAATATAGGGATGCAGAATCTAAACAATATCTTACAGAAATTCGTGTAAGGTATAATCAGTGGAAGATTCAAAATGAGAAATTAGTTGGTCCTGATAAGTTTGATTCTAATCAAGACAGAGAGATTTTGGAGAAAAGAGTTGATCTTCTAAATGAATATAAGGAATTTTTGGATCAACAGCATTATGCAGAGAAATTTGACTCCCGTTCAAATTTACACTCTTCTGTTCTTGAAGAGTTTATGTATTATCTGTTTAGGGATTTGGTCTCTAGTATTTCTAAAAATGCCCTTATTGGCAAGTCACATTCCTTTAAAGACATTTTTTTCAGAGCACTAAATTACAATGAAATGGTTAAGGCCCCAAACGCTTTAATTGAAGTAAAAGATCATGATTTTTCTATTGGGTGTAGTGTTACCTCAGTGATGAGGTGTAATGGTGAGGATTTTGACGAAGTCCATAATTGGGATATTCCAGCTGTGGCAATAGAATGTAAAACTTATCTTGATAAAACTATGCTTCAAGATGTTTCTACTGCAGCAGAACAGCTAAAACAAAAGAATCCAAATGCTATGTATATAGTGGCTGCGGAGTGGTTGAAGCTTACAGAGTCAGTAAATTTGAAAAAATACAAAATCGATCAAATTTATGTTCTTAGAAAGCAAAAAAACACTGATCGTGAGTTTCGGTATGCTGATGACTATATAAAAAACCCTATTTACGAAGATGTTGTTTTTCACTTATATAACACAGTCAGGAGTTTTTTGACTTCAGATTGGGAGGGTGGCATTGCTCATGGCTTAGATAGGGGTTATTTGATTTAGTGAGAGTAAAATACACTTGGTGTGAATTGAGGTTGCTAAGGAGACGAGGGGTCAGATACTTTCTTAACAACTCCGTGTCAAGACCCTGCTTTCTCCGGTGACCGAGCCGCCACCAACCTGATTCCCCCCGTTGCATCAAAGGGCTCGTTGTAGGTCAGCACCACCCAGACAATCCGAACCAGTTTGGCCATAGCATGGCCTATCGCGACCATCTTCCGCTTCCCCTCTGCAACCTTGGCTTCGTAGTGGGCCCGGACCAGAGGGTTGTGCCGGATGGCGACGATGGTGCACTGCCACAAGATGCGCCGCAGGCGCTTGTTGTCTGCCTTGCTCATGTAGGCCATACCTTCCTTCATGCCAGAAGAATTGAACCGAGGATGGCAGCCAACGTAGCCAATCAGTTGCTTGGCGGAGGGGAACTGCTGGATGTCCCCCACCTTACCGACAATGGCCGCCGCGGACTTTACGCTGATACCGGGAACGGTCACCAACTGTTTCAACCCCGTGTCCACCGACTGGGCCAGTTTTTCCATTTCGGAGAGCAACTCCTGTTCTTGTTTTTGAAGCAGAAGGATTTGCTCAACCGTCTGTTGGATCATTAAGGCATCGGCGGTAATCAACAGAGGGGTCAGGTGGGGCGGCGCCGGTTTTCAGGTCCCCAGCCGAACTCCAGAGCCTGACTCCCAATTCCATATCAATCGCAAGAAGAAAGGGGCGCCCATCATGTGGCGCCCCTTTCTTCTTCTCTACTAATTGTCTTCCTCAGAAGGCCCTCCGGTCGAGGGACCGGTACTGGATCGCCTCGGCCAGGTGGGCCTGATCGATTCCTTCGCTGCCGGCGAGGTCGGCGACGGTGCGGGCGACCTTGAGGATGCGGGTGTAGGTGCGGGCGGAGAGCCCGAGGCGGTCGGTGACCGCCTCGAGGAGTTTTTCCCCGCCCTCGTCGAGGGCACAGAATTTCCGGATGTGGCGGGCTCCCATCTGGGCGTTGCTGTGCAGGCCTTGGTCCTGCAGGCGCTCGCGCTGCACCGCCCGGGCCCCCT
>PKTH01000047.1 GCA_002869265.1 Candidatus Parcubacteria bacterium | reverse complement strand
TTCCTTTTCTGGGTAATTTTACCCTGGGTTGGTCATATATTTTACTTTTTATTTTTGTTATTGTGGCCACCTCTTTTTCGGTGAATGAAGCTGATGGTCTAGATGGTTTGGCAGGCGGAGTTCTTTTGTTTTCTTTCGCTGCCTATGCAGTTATTTCATTTTCCCTTGGAAAATATGATTTAGCTACTTTTTGTGGTGTTATCGCTGGGGCATTATTGGCTTTTTTGTGGTTTAATGTTATTCCCGCTCGTTTTTACATGGGGGATACTGGGGCAATGAGCCTTGGGGTAACTCTGGGAATTATAGCCATGTTAACTAATACTGTTTTTATTCTACCTATAATTGGTTTTGTTTTGGTCCTAGAATCACTTTCAGTTATTATCCAAATAATTTCTAAAAAATTTAGAGGAGGCAAAAAGGTTTTTCTTTCAGCCCCTATTCATCATCATTTTGAAGCAAAGGGCTGGTCAGAACCGAAAATAGTTTTTCGTATCTGGATTGTATCGGGGATAACAGCTGTTATTGGGCTGATGGTGTTTTTATTGGACCACACTATTTAAATGGGAAAATTAATTCAAAAATTTAAAAGAATTCTTAGCTCAGGGCACAGAGAACATTCTCCTGATTATATATTAATCGGAAGTGTTTTTTTGGTTGTTTTGTTCGGCCTGATAATGCTTTCTAGTGCATCCTCCATTAAGGCTTATATGTCATTTGGAAATACTTATTATTATTTTAATCATCAATTATTTGGGATAGGGATTGGGATGATAGCCTTTTTTGCTTTTTCAAGACTGAATTATAGAATTTGGCAGGAATATGCTGGCTGGTTTTTAATTGGTTCAATTTTCCTTCTTCTTTTAGTATTTATTCCAGGTCTTAGCGCTGCTTACGGCAAGGCTAGATCTTGGATAAATGTTTTCGGCTTTTCCTTGCAACCTTCCGAGTTTGTAAAAATTTCTTTCTTGCTTTATTTGGCTGCTTGGCTTGATCGCAGAAGCGGTAGCTTAAAAGACATTAGAGAGGGAATAGGTCCTTTTGTTTTTGTCTTAAGTTTTATTGGTCTTTTGATGCTTTTACAGCCTGATTTTGGGACACTTTCGATTATCGCCTTTACATCCCTGGTCGTCTATTACGTGGGTGGGGGGAGTAAACGCCATATCGCCTATATTGTGTTTTTTGGAATTCTCGGCTTTATATTGATGATAAATCTGAGGCCTTATCAGATGAATAGAGTGAAGTGTATGATAGATCCTTCTTATAGTCCTGACGACATTTGCTTCCAAATCAATCAGTCATTGATTGCCGTTGGCTCGGGTGGATTTTGGGGGAGAGGTTTTGGAGAATCAAGGCAAAAATTTTCATATATCCCTGAAGTTAGTAGCGACTCAATTTTTGCTATAATTGGCGAAGAAACCGGGATGCTTTTTGGAGTTATTCTACTACTTTTATATCTGGTAATTTTTTATAGAGGGGTGGTTATAGCTAAAAAAGCCCCAGACGGCTATGGTCGCATTTTGGCCATTGGGATTGTTACTTGGTTAGCCACACAAGCAATTATTAATATAGGGGGGATTATCAATCTTATGCCCATGACAGGTGTCCCACTACCATTTATTAGCTACGGGGGTTCTGCCATGCTTGCTTCACTTATTTCTGTTGGTATCTTAGTAAATATTTCAAAACAAACTAAGCTTAGATAATGCAAAACAAAAAGACAAAAATATTATTTTCTGGAGGAGGAACAGGGGGTTCAGTCTCTCCGCTTTTAGCGATTTATGATGCGCTTGATAAAGAGAAATATCACTTTTGGTGGATTGGCACAAAAAATGGACCAGAAAGAGAAATGCTTAAGGACAAATCAGTTGATTATAGATATATCCAGAGTGGAAAACTTAGAAGATATTTTTCATGGAAGAATTTTACAGATCCTCTTTTTATATTTTTAGGCTTTTTGGAGAGTTTTTATTTCCTTCTTTTTAGAAGACAGGATCTTATAATAACAGCAGGCTCCTTTGTCTCAGTGCCACTTGCTTGGGCAGCGCACATATTGAGAATTCCAGTGATGATTCATCAGCAGGATATTAGGCCAGGGCTGGCGAACAAGTTAATGGCAAAATCAGCCTTTGTTATTACAACCGCTTTTGAAAAGTCACTCAATGATTACAAGAAAAAAGCGGTTTGGACAGGAAATCCAGTTAGAAAAAATATTAGGGTTGAAAAGGATTACGAATATTTTGATTTTAATGGTTTGGTTCCTACGGTTTTAATAATGGGCGGAGGGACAGGTGCTCAAAAGATCAATAGACTTGTTTATGAATCACTAGATAATTTAAGCAAGAAAGTTCAAATTATTCATGTCGCTGGCCGGGGGAAGATGGAAAAAGAAATACATAACCCAAACTACAGGCAAACAGAATTTTTAAACGAAACCGACATAGCAAAAGCCTATGCTATAGCTGATATTGTAGTATCGAGATGTGGCATTGCTTCTTTGTCTGAATTGTCCTATCTTTCGAAGGCCTCTATTTTAATACCAATGCCTGACTCACACCAAGAAGATAATGCTAGGGTTTTTGAAGATGCCGGGGCAGCGATTGTTTTGAACGAAAAAAAATTGGACAAATATTCTTTTGTTATTAGTATTGAAAATCTTCTCGGAGATGATAACAAATTAACTAAAATAAAGGAAAAAATGGGGAAGATGATGAAGAGGAACCCTGAAGAAGAAATAATTAAATTAATAGAAAAGAAACTAAAAAAAAATGCAGCTTAATTTAGAGAAGGTTAAAAATATATACATGATCGGAATAAAGGGCGTGGGCATGACTATGCTGGCTCAGTATTTGCATTCTTTGGGGAAGAATATAAGTGGTTCAGATACTCCTGAGGTTTTTATGACTGACAAAGTTTTAAAGTCTTGTGATATAGAGGTTTATGAAAAGTTTGATAAAAAAAATATAAAGAAGGGGATAGATTTGGTGATATATTCTACTGCCTATAACGAGAAAGACAATGAAGAAGTGGCCAAGGCTATTGGAAGCAAGATAAAAACAATGACCTATGCTGAGGCCCTGGGCTCTGTTTTTAACCAGAGTTATGGGATAGCAGTGGCTGGGAGTCACGGGAAAACCACTACCAGTGCTTGGCTGGCTTATGTTCTGAACGGAGCCGGAAAAGAACCGAGCGCGATGATCGGTTCTTATGTACCACAATTTGAGGGAGCAAGTATAACGGGCAAGTCCGACTATTTGGTTATTGAAGCAGATGAGTATCAGAATAAATTAAAATATTTTGACCCCAAGATAGCTCTTCTAAATAATATTGATTATGATCATCCTGATTACTTCCCCACACAAGATGATTATAATTATGTATTTATAGATTTTATAAAGAAAATATCAGCTCGTGGTTTCTTGGTTGCAAATTTTGATGATCCGACTATTAGGAGGGTTTCATACGTAAATTCAAAATGTAAAGTTATTTCCTATGGTATAGACGAATCTGCTGACTATATCGCCTATGATATAAGTGAAAAAGATGGTACTCAATATTTTAAAGTAAAAATGGGGGTTAGTTTTGATGACGAGGCGGACGAGTTGTCGGACAATTCTTTGGGAGATTTTTCTATCAAATTAATAGGGAAGCATAATATTTATAATGCCTTGGCTGTTATTGCTGCCTGTATAGAACTCGGACTCGATTTGTTTTCTATCAGGAAGTATTTAGGTGAATTCAGAGGAACTTCCAGGAGGATGGATGTTTTGGGAACCTACAGGGGGGCTGTCATTATTGATGACTATGCTCACCATCCAACTGAAATAAAAACTACCCTCGAGGCAATTAAAAAAAGTTATATAGGCAAAAATATAATAACCGTTTTTCATCCTCATACATTTACTAGGACCAAGGGCTTTTTTGACGATTTTGTAGAAAGTTTTAAAAATACCGACGAACTAATAGTTCTAGATATTTATGGGTCCGCCAGAGAGGAGCAGGGAGGTGTGCACAGCAGAGACTTGGTAAAAGCAATAAAAGAACAAGGGGAAAATATTAAAATAAAGCATATCCCCACTCTTGAGAAATGTTCTAAATATCTTAG
>PKTH01000023.1 GCA_002869265.1 Candidatus Parcubacteria bacterium | reverse complement strand
GTAATAGAATTAATTGGAGTTGGAAGCTCTCTTCTTTCGACTGCTTCATACCCATCAAAAGTATTATCAATTAGAGACAAGGTTTTACCAATTAAGCCAGAATATTCTGTGATTTCAATCTTTTTTTCTTCTCCGATGCTCTCGGCTTTTTCTTTTTGTTCACCTAAATACTTTATCCTAGCCTGATATTCTTCTTTCATTTCTTCGGCAATATATTTAGCTAAATCTACGCCTGATTTCTTTGAAACCTTACGAACTTTTTCTTGTACTTGATATTCCCAAACATTATTTTCTTTTTCTAGATCTAGGTGGGTGTAGGTCACGTAGAAATATTTATCATCTTCTTCAATATTTTCAATATTAAAATCCATGTCTAGTTTGTCTAGATCCGCCTCCAAAAGAGCAGTGTTGTCAGTTACTTCTACGCGGGTGCTTTTCTCCCCAATTGCCTCTTGACCAGTCTCAGAGGCTAAAACAGTTCCCCCTAAAACAAGAAAAATAGCCACAATCACTACTGTAGCGTTATTATACTTTATAAATTTTATAGCCTTGTTTAACATTAGCAAAATTTTAGATTTTTATTATATTGTTATAATTTTTATTATATCAACAAACCTACACATTGAACAAGTAGATTTTAAGTTCCTTATTTTACTGCCTACGCATCATATTCTTCACACCACACTGACTCATCTCCACCATTACCATGACACCACCATTGCTGTAAACCATAATCAAAGAACACATCTTCGTAATTACCATAATAACAATCCCAAGTATTAGTGTCGTGCCAACAGGCAACTGTCCTGCATGTCTCTGACCAACAATTATTGTTTAAGCAATCGGTGTTTTGCGAACAAGAAGTGCCGTCGGCTCCTTGACAAATATTGGAATTACAATCATTGGATATACAATCACTGTTTTCATTGCAAATTTCACCATTAGCAAGATCTTCCAGGCATGTCGAATCACAGTGTGCATTAGCATCACAATCACCATCAACTGAACAAGAAGAAGGGCATGATATACAACTTGAACCCACGCACGAGTCTTGATCAGCATAAAAATTGCACGTACCATCTCCACAGTCTTGAACTAAAGTATCATTCGTCGCTCCATTATCAGACCACAAACAATCATTGGCACTAACACCACAAACATCTATACGATTGTATAAATCATTAGATCCATTGCAATAATCAACTCCACTATCATTAGTTTGTCCTAATTCACAAGTAGCTCCACAATTAACCTCACAATAGGCTAGTTCTCCATTATGATTACATGAACTATTTGAAGTTGTATAGAATTCTCCACAATCATTTACAGAGCCCCATGCTGGCGTAACACATCCCCCATCTGCATCACTATTACAGCTATCAGCGGCTTGAGATTTCCAACCACATTGATCGCCATCAGAATATTGATAATCAATTGTAGTATCACAAGCTGTACTAGATCCCCAAGAACCGCTTGAACAGACCTTATACCACTCATCTCCTGAACATTTTTCATATCCATCTGCATAGTGCTCAAAACTTCCTCCATTATTATAAACACATTGTGTATCGTCGCTATGGCAAATATTGTTGTTAGTCCACCAATCATTTGAACAAGCCCCACCAAAACAATATTTATAGTCACTACATGTCTCTCCATCAGCCAATGAAGAAATAATGAGTGACCCCGGGGCTTGCGCCTCGTATCCCAAAGAAACAGAACCTGAATTATATATATTTTTTACTTGAGAAAGAATCAATGGATAAGAAAATAGTTTTATTTCATCGAATTGCCCTTCGTAATAATCTGAACCAACTTTACCAATATTCTTATTGCTAACGTCAATTTCAGTATCAGTAACAATAGTTACTTGATGCCAAATATTGTCCAGGATAAAATTTTCTTCTTCTCCGTCAATATAAATAGTCGGGGAATAAAGTCCGGTTGTTTGAACACGTCCTCCAGAGAGAGTAATAGTATTAGTTCCCCCATCCAAATCAAGAAAAAAGTTATTTGGATAATCTTGTTTAGTCCAAAAAGAAATAGTGCTTACATTTAAACTAGTATCACCTACTGAAACATAATCATCAATTCCATCAAAATTAAGCGAACCGTTATATTTTCCATCTCGTCCATTATACCAAGCACTAGCGCTCGAAGATGAGGCACATGAACCGCTTGTGGTTTGCGAACCGCTAGCACCGATTGTTATCGTACCATCGTTGCCGTTTCCGCTTTCATCGTGAATTATGGAGCCAGAACACTCATCAAACCTCCACTCAGCAACCGGAGCGCCTTTGTTATAGTCCCACGCTATTTGGGCTGGGGTTCTAATATAATCATAAATCTTGACATCATCTAAATACCCATCCCAGGTTCTTGAGGTAGAATAATTACCAACGAACAAATCTCTAGCAGAATCACTAACAGCTATGCCATTAGGGGTAGATACCTCGCTTACCGTCGCTACTTGGCCATCGATATACAAAATAGGGTCATTTGAAATTGAATCATCGTTGTATGTAAGCACAATATGGTGCCACTGATTCAAACTTATCTCTGTATCAGACCACCACGAACCATCAGAAGACCCATCAAAGTCACGAATAAATCTAAAATAGTTTAAGCTATTGTCCCAATCATCAAAGCCAAAACCCCAACCACCACCACCTTCAGTGCTAAATGATTTGTCTACAATTCTTCCTCCATATACCTCACCATCGCCCTTTGCATAAATCCATGCTGACAAAGTCCCCCCTCCGTTAAAAACATCATCAATAGTAGCGCTTGAACCAAGGTCAACATAATTATTATTACCATCAAAACTCAAAGCTCCACCGAGTTTTCCTCTCGTCCAACTGGCTCCACTAATATTTCCATCATTCCCATTCCCACTAGTGTCATAAACTGTTGAACCAACTTTTTCATCAAATTTAAGTTCCAATATGGGTGGCGCTGCCCACTCATATAAATCAGTAATCTCCTTTTGGGATAAAACTTTATTGTAAACCCGTACTTCATCTATTTGGCCCTGAAAATAACTAGCCTGTGATGCACCGTTATCATCTCTGGATCCAATAGTAAAAGAATCGTAATTATCTATGCCTCCTGTTAAGTTATCGTAATCTACCACACCCGTATCTTCTATACCATCTACATACAACTTTACTCCACTGGCCTGCATTGACCCATCATAAGTAAACCCGACATGATGCCATGAATCATCTATTATGTCAGAGGTGCCATTTACATCGATAGCGTTCGTCTGATAATTATTTCTTATATTAACATTCCAGGTAGCTGCATCAGTGTATATATCATATCCCTTGTAACCTCCAGTATGGTGCATTTTGCCAAATATTGTCCCAGAGTCAGAATGCCCCTTAACCCAAGCAAATGCACTAAAAGAATCGGTACTGTTAAAGTCTAGTTCTGAGACGTTACCAACCCTTATAAAGTCTATAGATCCTGAGGTTAATGCAGAATTTCCAAATTTACCAGCTGTAAGCGATGCTTCATTATAAAAAGTTGCATTATTGCCATACCCACTAGAATCAATTGCGCCACTTGTTGTTGCGGTTTCATCAAACTTCCAATGCCCCACCAGGTCGTTTTTGGTTTGTTTCTTTTCACTCGAGCCCATGAGAGCGGCCAATCCCATATTATATTCATTTTGTATTTCGTCAATTGACTGAGAGTAATTATAAATCTTTACTTCATCTATTAAACCATCAAATTCTTTATGATTGGTAGTGTAGGCGGATTTTCCTATCCAAATTTCTTGCGCATTCTTCTCAGCGCCTGTTGTTGTATCTACTGCTGAACCAAGAAATTCTCCATCAATATAGAGAAAAATTTTATCCTTAAATGTGTCTCTAGTAAATGAAACAAAATGCCAATCATTATCATTATAATTTGAATCAGATATAACATATGGCGTGTTAGCTCCATCAGAAACGTCTGCCCAAAGCCTTCCCTGGTCATTTAAAGTTATATAATAATTCTTGGTCGAACCAGATGTTTCTTGCTTTGATACGATTGCTTGATAAGCCAAGCTTGTTGATGCCTTGAACCAAGCATTTATTGTAAAGTCGTCTAGAATTAAACTTTGATTCGTGTCCAAATAATCATCGACCCCATCAAAATCAATTGCTTTTTTACTTTTTCCATCCTCACTCCACATTTGTACTACTGAAGTATTTCCAGCTGCCCCAGCGACCAAGGTTGCCTCATACCCATTTCCACTATAATCATGAACAGTCGCACCATACCCCTCATCAAATTTGTAGTAAAGAACCGGAGACTCCACAGCTGGTCGTCCGCCGTTCATGTCTTCAAGAATTTGTTTTTGAGTTCTAATATAGTTATAAATTTTTACATCATCAATCACCCCTTCTAATTCTCTACTATAAGTAACAAGTGAGCCTACTCCCAGATTATAAGTAGAATCATCTACTCTAGAGCCGACTCCATCCGTTCCTCCATTACTTGATTTGATGCCATTAATATATATAACCGCACCATCAGAGTCTGCTGTCCCATCCCAAGTAAGCGTTAGATATTGCCACTCTCCAGGAGTAACTGTATTTTGAGGTGTTTCTACTAATAAATTTGTAGTAGAATAATCAACATGAAATCTAAATCTTTCATAAGCAAGAACCCCTCCATTCTGAAAAGCCCATCCATTGAAAACGTTAGAAGAATCATAGCTTTTACCAACAAAAGTATCAAAAGTATTAAATTGATCTTCTTTAACCCAAAAACCAACTGTCATCTGACCCATATTATCAAAAATATCAGCCGAGCCAACATTTACAGAATCATCTTGATAATCTCCTTCAAACCTAAGACCACCTCCATATTTACCTCTTGTCCAGTGCGACAAGTCTTCAGGGTCTATAGATAAAGTCCCGTTGTTTCCATAGCCTGATGAGTCATAAGCAGTTGTGCCTTGCTTCTCATCCATCTTCAAATGGACGACCGGCCCTGGTGCCCACTGATAAAGATCCTCGACTTCGCCTGGCGATAATGCTCTATTATAGATTCGCACATCATCGATTTTTCCTTTTACATTATATGTTCCGTCAGCATTTCTGCCAATTGATAGGTTATTGGCTGCAGAATAATAAATATCCCAATTGGCATTATCAACTGAAGCTTCTTCTATGCCATTAACATAGAGTTTTTGGAAATTACCAGATGAAGAAAATACTCCTGTTATGTGAGTCCATGAACCAGAAGATACTTCCGAGGAGCTTAAGATGCTGTGCCAGTCACCGACTTCAGCACAACTCCAATTTATCTTATTGGTTGATGCATCACGATAAAGTCCCCAACCAGAGTTTGATGCAGGGGTGATGCCTCCATGCCTACTAAGGAGATCTATTCGTGTATCATCTTCAGCTGGTTTCACCCAAAGAGAAATTGTGAGCTCTTGTAGCTCAGAATTAACTTCTGTGCCAGTGGCCAAGATATAGTCACCAGCACCGTTGAAAATAGCTCCATTCCCAAACCTCCCACCAGTGGTTGAAGCATTGCCATAATACGTTCCATTATTCCCATTTCCACTAGAGTCAATCGCTCCACTTGTTGTTGCTGTCTCATCAAGCTTCCAATAACCAACAAGACCATCACTCATCCAAGAGTTAGAACGCGAGCCAAAAACAGCGCTAGCCCCTTTGGTGCTTTTCACACCAGCCAGACCTGCATTATAGTCTTGCTTTATTTGGTCGGCTGTTCTGGCATATGGGTAGATTTTTACTTCGTCGATATATCCCGTATAATAGTCGGTCGTGCCTGTTCTAGTTCCTATAGAAAGAGTAAAGGGTCCTCCTGGGTCATCATTAGCAGTTAGATTACTAGAAGCTTTTAGTCTGCCGTTAATATATAAATCCTGCTCATTGGTTACATAATTATAAGACATAGATAAATAATACCATTTATTGCTTTCCAGCCTATCTCCACTATGCAATATATCAGCGGCACCAGCAAAAAATTGATTAGATATCTGACCAGCCCTTGGGGGGTTTGTCGTGCGTTCTATATACGATTCATAAGCATCATGTCCTCCAATAATCCTTTGACGTGAGCCGTCCACTATGGGCTTAATCCAAAAATTTATTGTCCCTTTATGGCTTGGGTCAAAATTTGCAATTTCAACTCTATCTCCACTTCCATCAAAATATAAACACTTTCCAGAAATGCACATCGATTCATCTTGCCAAGTAGCCCCTGCTATAGTACCGTCGTTTCCGCCGGAACTATTGTCGTGGGCGGTCGTGCCATAACCCTCATCAAATGACCAGTATGAAACAGGTCCAAGACCAACTTCTTCGACGGAGGCTGTGAGAAATGTGCTTGGACTATTTTGGTTGTTGTATTCAGTTTCTACCCAAGAAGCTGAACGAAGATTATTCGAAACTCTTATCTCATCGAGTCTTCCTTCAAAAGTTCTATCGAGTGCATCTTGGTTACCAATATTTAAATGACCAGCGTCAGAATCTAAATTACCGCTAGGCGTAGCACTTTCAGTGGTTGTCGTAGACAGGCCGTTAATATAAAAAACTGGATCATTACTAGCACTGCTGTTATCAAAAGTGGCAACAACATAATACCAGCCTCCAGTTGTAATTGAACCCTCCGGAGAATACCACTGCCCCTGAGCCTCTCTTCTATAATCTGAAAAAAGAAATTCATCATAGTCATTCACAAACCAAAGCCAATCACCGCCTTCATTCTCCTTGTGCAATATCCTGCCAGAATTATTTTCCCCATAGCCATCAAAATATATCCAGCCAGATAGCGTCATCTTTGTTAAGCCGTCTAAAGAGGTGGAGCTGGCCACGTTAATAACATCATCTGTTCCATCAAAATCAAGCGCAGGACCAACCTTCCCACCTGAATATGGAAGGGGGGCGCTAGCACTTCCATCATTTGAAAAAGAAGTCGAGTCAACCGCTGGACTGGTAGATGACTGACTGTTCATGTGCTGCACCATTACATAATTATCGTCCCAAACCTTTGCGGGCTCCTCTCTGTTTAGAGTACTAGCGTTGCCGTAATACATCTGAATATAAGTATCTGTTGTTGAAGATATGTTTGGCAACTTCACCCAGGCCACAAGAGCACCAGTAGAAGAAGCATAGGACTCTATTTCATGTTTCAATATTTCATCACCAGAGTATGAAGTAAAGACAAAATCTCCACCATCCTCCTGGGATTTACCAACGAAATCAGAGTCTGTGAGAGAAACAAGTACAGGAAAGTTTGTTTCGTTAGAAACTACATAGTCCTTGTTTATAGTAATAGTTTTTCGATAATTCCAAGAGTCATTCCACCAACCAGCACTAGCCTCTTCTGGGCTATTTTTAAATAGAAAAACCCCACCACCCACCAACACAAAAAGAATCACCGGAATAAATATTTTCCAGAACTTTTTGCTAGTTAAAATTTTAGTATAAATGTCTTGCATGGGGGGCTTGCCCTGTGGAATAATTTTATTTTATAAAATTACTGCTTTGCAGTATTCCACAGGGTTAAAATTATATAAAAAATAGTAGAAACGAGTATGGTTCTACTATTATTATACTATATAATGAGGTTCTTTTTCAAGGTAATCACCAAGTGAATAAACCCTCTTATTCCAGGCTATTGAACGATAAATAAATAAGCTCCGATAGCAAAACTAATGAAGTATATAATAAATACATAACGTTCATTGTAATTCTTCCGATTTATGAAATAAAACTGTAGGGCTCCGATTATTAAGAATAAGATTGAGATAGGAAAATCTTTAAAATAAAACCAAACTGAAAAATATAGTGCTGCGAAAAATGAAGCAATGACTAATTTGCCTCTTTTTTGACCCAAAATAACTGGTAATGTTTTTATCCCTTCTTTCTTGTCGCCTTCATAGTCTTTTATGTCTATGAAGTTAAGAACCAAGGTGTAGCCAACTAAGAAAAAAACGAAAAGCACTGGTGGGAAATTCTCTACAAAATTATTCATTGTGAATCCGAGGATAACTAATAATAGAGAATTGGAAGAGATTATCAACTTCGAAAACACCGGGACTCTTTTTAATCTCAATGGGCTCATGGAATAAATAAAATAGTTCCCAATAAATACGAGAATAAAGAAGAAAACTGTAAAATTAATTAAAAATGAATACACTAGAGATAAAGATAAAACAATCCATGCAATTTTACTATAGTGATCTTCAGGGATAGCCCCTTTGACTAGGGGCCTATCTACATTTGATAGCTTGTCGATCTGGATATCCTCAATATTGTTTGTCATAACTGAGCATACCCAAGCAAAAAATATTGAAATAATAACAAGAAAATACTTTATTATATTTCTTTCGTCGAAGGCGTTATGTGTATCTCCTGCGAGAAACAAACCAAAAACAAATATACCAGCGAAGTGAAGAAATCTCAGCCATCTGACATCTTTAAGTATTCCAATACAATATTCTCTCTTTGCCAAATAGGATAGCCACAGTCCTGAAAAAAAGATGAGAACCAGGAAAGAGTTAGCTATGGAAATACCCATCTCATATGGAAGAGAAAGTATTTTCAGAAAAGAAGGAAATGCAACGTGAAAAAATATAACTGAGTAAACCAGAAAGGTATAAATAAAACTTCTAAGTATCTTTTTTTGTGTATATATGTAGAAATATAAAAAACTAGCAAGAAGAACAATCACTATTTCTATTTTCATACCCGGTGTCACGCCATAGGGGCAGGTACCAAAATCTCCGAAAAAAAGAAAAAAACCTCTCAAGCAGATTACTGTGACAACCAGGGTTTATATATGACATCCCTATTCCTTTACCCCGACTAACAGTAAGATCAATAATAGGTGGCAGAACAACTATCAAAAAACTACTCAGAATTATCCTTGAAACTGAAATAATCTTTTTCTTAGTCAAGAGATAAAAAAGGATTATTAATGATATCGCGAGAGAGGTATAGAAAAGATTGAAATGAATTATCGTTTCAAAATTATCATAATAGCTGTAATTCTTAGTTGAAAATGCCTCTATAAAATTCCTCAAGTTTATAGCAAACAAAAAAGTCAAAACAAAAAAACTAATCGGTGTCTCCGAATTCTCTATGCTGCTTATTATTTTTTTAAAAAAATTCATTATTTAAATTTAAATTTTATACAATAACTTGCTATATTTTTTATCAAAAACTACATAACCCTTAAACTTTTTTGACATAGCTTGCGTTAGCATCTTTTTGCGTAACCTAAATGTTTGATAATGCTTCATAATTCCTAAATATGAATTCATGCAAGCAATAAAACCCTTAATTTCCTTTTCTGTCAAAGACCCCTTGTTCTGAATTGTTTCATTCCATAATTTAATTTTAGCATAAAAATTCCCTTTAGTCCTTTTGGTGATATGGATTGAATATGGCCTAATAAATACTCCTAAAAAGTTTACTCCTTTTTTATAATGCTGGAGGTACACTTTTTTCGGATGCAGCTCAAGACCCAATTCGTTTAGCAGATATTTTTTGGTTTTTTTAATAATAGATTTTAAAAAATTTTTATTTTTATGAACAAAGATCATGTCATCAACA
This sequence comes from Candidatus Parcubacteria bacterium, assembly GCA_002869265.1. Lineage (GTDB taxonomy): Bacteria > Patescibacteriota > Patescibacteriia > Patescibacteriales > BM507 > BM507. The sequence goes on along the minus strand of PKTH01000023.1, from coordinate 16,311 downwards.
TATCTTCCATAGTGCTTTATGCATAATTTTTCTTTTACAAAATGATCAAAATCATCTAGATAAATATTCCCGAAAAGCTGACTTGTTAAATTACCAATTGGAAGTCCACAATTTTTTTTCGAAAAAAATAAACTTTTAGACATTGGTAGTCCGACCCAGTCTTCTTTTTCCCCTTGACTATACAATTTTTTGTCGAATTATGAAATATAGTTTTGCGAATAAAATATAAAATCAAATTTATATCAAATTCAAGATATTTTATTTTTCGTAATCTCACCTCTATTTTTTCATACAAAATATTCTTATCAATAGACATAAAATATCCTTGAATATCAAGCTTCAAAATCCAACAATCTTTAGAATAATTCTCTGAGCAAGAACGAATAAATTTATCTGCCCTTCGTATTCCATATGAAGTTCCTTTACCAACCCGACAACTATAGCTGTCTTTGATGAAATGCTTCTCGAAAACGGAGTTAATGTAATTGAAAATCAGATGATGCACTACCCGATCACGAAAATCGGCGGCAAAAATTTCTCGCTTAACAGGCTTGTTTACTATGAAAGCGATACTTTTTTGTGGCTCGTATTTCCTTTTCTTAATATCTTCATAAAGCTCAAAAAGCTTTTTTTCATAGTCTATTTCAAACTCCAAAGAAGATTTTTTACTTCTTTTATTTTGACGAGCGTCGTAATAAGCCTTAAAAATGTCTTCTAATAATTTGTTGTTCATATTTTTAGGGTTTTAGGTGTCGGACACCTGAGGTTTCAGGTGTCCGACACCTGCCGACCCCTAGAGCTTGGACCTCTAAAATTTAATCAGTTCTTGAGACAGCGAACGCTAAAGCCGTTAGTCTTGTTGTTGTTGTTGCGGTTAACGGAGGAGTTGCTTGAATTCAAGTTGCGGTTCCAGGCATTCGTTGAGCTATTCTCGGATGACGACCAGAGGTTCCCGTTAGAGCCACGATTGTTGAAATTGAGAGCACCCCAATTATTGTTACCGTTGCCGGCAGGAAAGACTAGCGTGAAAATAACCTATTTATTTCTTGCTTCATTTCGAAAAACAGTGCAAGACTTTCAAAAAAGTTGAAAGAAAATCCTCGCCTCTTTAGCAAGGTGGTTATTGAACTGATTTTAGGCTCGCTCTTTTTTACATTAGCAAAAAAGATTCTGGCCTTTTATTGAATTATGTAAAAGCTCTTTGCCAAGCATTTAACTGTTTTGATATAGATTCTATTTTTTCAGTAATATAAACCATTTTTTTAAGATTTATTTGTTTCAAGTCTTTAAGTAATCGAAAATACAATTTTATCACTTCTATATTTTCAATAGACTTGCCTATCAAATCTTTTTTATCCATTCTTGAATTTGCTCGATAAATATAACTGATCATTTCCACGGTTTCTTTTTTTATCTCTTGGCCTAGTGTATACTTGTATTCTCTATTCATATCTTTTGTTATTTGAAAAACAAACAACAACAAGTCGTAGCTCGTTTTATATACTGGAAGATGATCATATCGCGCCATAAAAAAAATAAAATTATTAAATAATCGCATTTACCCTGTTATCGCTTCGCGATTTTACTGGGGTCAGTTCTTGAGACAGCGAACGCTAAAGCCGCTAGTCTTGGTGTCGTAGTTGCGGTAAACGGAGGAGTGGCTTGAATTCAAGAAGCGGTGCCAGGCATACGGTGAGCTACTCTCGGATGACGACCAGAGGTTCCCGTCAGAGCCACGACCGTAGAAATTGAGAGCACCCGAACTATTGTAACCGAGGCCGGCAGGAAAGACATCGAAATTTCTCGAGCCGAAATCAATATCACTATCTAGCACTCCATTATTCCATAAGCCAGCGTTTCCTGCTAACTTTGATCCTTCATTTGTTCCGCGATATCCTGTTGTAGTGGTATCGTGAGGAAAGTCTGTCGCACAGGTGCCGGTGGTACAGACTGCTCGTTCTAGGGTTGTGTATTCGTCATGTGTTGGTATATGCCAACCGCTAGGACAGATGCCTTGGATGTTGCCTGATAAAGCGGGGCTAGGAGATGTGGTATTAGTGGCTCCATTGGCATACTGAATAGTCTCGGCCCATTGATATAGCCCGCCGTAACCGTCTCCGCAAGAACCAGTGTATCCGTTTGCTTGACTGTTGTTATAACACCATTTTTGGATAGTGGCATCATCAACTTGTCCTGTCAAAGAGGTGGTCACGGTGCCGATATCTAGATTTTCGCGGAACCAACACTGGGAACCAATTAAAACAGTTAAGTAGCTCTTTCCTCCGTAAGGCACTGTAGAAACTCCACATTCGAAACAAGTGCCACCTTCACAATTATTAGAGGTGCAATCACTATTTTCAACACATACCCCACCGCCAGCAAGATCAGCTACACATGCTCCAGTCGCTGAGCCAGTGGCATTACAATGAGCATTTGCATCACAGTCTGTGTCATCATTGTCTGGACAACTTGATGGACAAGCTACACAGCCTCCAGTATTGCACGATTCCCCCACTGACCTATCTAGGTAATATCCGCAAGAAGTATCATAAGCACAAGTACTTAAATCACACGTAGGTCCACTACATGACTGAGTTCCATAATAACAGGTTCCAGCATTACCTGTGCCAGAGAGTGGACAATAGCCCCCTGACGTCACACCAGAACTAGAACAAGAATCACAATAATATTGTCTTAGGGGAGTATTATTTGAATAGGCACAACCTGTATCATTACCACAAGTGTCATTATAGTAGCAAGTTTCAGCTGAGCTTGGGTTGTGAGTATTTACACAAGAACCTCCGTCATTATCGTCTACACATGAATCTTCGCAAGTTTCGCTTGATCCATTTGATTGTACTAAGTCTGTGCAAGTTATAGTTCCAAAGTAGCAGGTATCTGCCCCATCTTCATAATAGCCGTTTCCATATAATGTGGTTTGTCCGCCGTCTGATCCATCGGAACAGGCTCGACAATTAACACTTGATGAGCTGTCTAGGGCACCGCTATAAGTAGCCCAGTCATCGCTTCCTCCATCATCACCACAACAAAGACTATTAGAGCCAGTTTCTGTACCAAGGCTTGAAATCCAGGTTTGGGCTGTGCAGCCATTGGTTGATGCTTCGCAATATCCTTGTGAACTATCTTTATCTTGAGCATTAGCCCCTCCCGTACAAGAACCGCTAGAGCAAGCAGTGTCTGTATAATAAGTTTCTCCTATACAAATATCTGTAGCATCACAGGCTGCCCCTTCATTAATATTCGTCCAAGCCGGGGGAACACAACCGCCACTGGCTCCATCTGAACAAGTATCGGCTAATTGTTCTTGACAATAATTTGGAGCGCCACCTACTTGATAGTCAGGAGTTGTATCACAAGCCGCGCTACTACCCCAAATGCCCTGGGTAGAACTAGCGCAAGTCTTGTACCAGTCGTTGCCTGAGCATTTTTCCCAGCCTGAAGCATATTCTTCTACTGAGCCTCCATTATCATAGGCACATTGAGTATCATCAGCGTGGCAAATGTTATTGCCTGTTGACCAGTCATCAGAACAAGCTCCTCCCTCGCAGGCTAGGGCAACACTACAGATGGCTCCGTCCTCAAGAAGAACTAGGGCGACCCCTGCTGGTTGGATATCATAACCTAGGCTAACTGAGCCACTATTATAGGCACTCTTTACTTGTGCCAGGGTAAGAGAGTAATTATATAATTTTATATTATCGAAAAAACCTGCATAGTAATTTGTACCAACTTTTCCTATATTTTTATCGCTGACATCTATTGGAGTATCAGTCACTACTGTCACCTGGTGCCAAGAATTATCAGGAATAGTAGTCCCCACTTCTCCGTCAATGTATATAGTGGGTGAACTAATACCCGTTGTCTGTACCTGGCCGCCACTTAGAGTTATAGTATTTGCTCCACCGTCTAGATCTAGAAAGAAATTATATGGATAGTCTTGCTTGGCCCAGAAGGAGATAGAGTTTATATCTAGGTTGGTGTTGCCTACCGAGACATAGTCATCTACACCGTCGAAACTGAGAGCAGAATTATATTTACCATCACGACCGTTATACCAAGCACTGGTGGCAGACACTTCAGAACAAGTTCCTGGTTCGTCTTGATCACCTGAAGCGCCAATGTTGATTGTGCCGTGATTTCCTCCACCTGATTGGTCGTGAGCGACTTCTCCTCCACATTCATTGAAGAGCCATTCGGCTACTGCTTTCCCCTGGTTGTATTCCCAGGCGATTTGAGCGGGGGTACGGGCGTAGCCGTAGATACGAACATCATCTATTTTGCCGTCAAAATAGCTAGTGTTTATTCTACCGATATCTAGGTTATTCACATCTATGGCGGTATCGGTTGTTATGGTTATATATTGCCAGTCTGTACTAACACTTGTTGATTCTATTCCATTGACATAGATACTTGGTGAAACAAAACCAGTGGCAGAGAGAGTACCAGAACTAATAGAGATAGTGTGGCCACTATTGTCTAGGTCTATAATATTTTCTGTTGTTGAGTTTGATTTGAACCAGAAAGAGATTGTCTTTAGGTTTTGGTTGATATCTCCAACGTCGACATAGGCGTTAGTGCCGTTGAATTTTAGAGAGTTATTGACTCCACCTATTGTACTCACTGCTCCCGTGACCGTTCCGTCATTACCATTACCACTAGTGTCATAGGCGGTTGCGGAATTCTTTTTCTCGAATTTCCATTCACCAACTGGGAAACTACAGGCAGCATCATCTCCTGGAACACATATTGCTCTACTAGCTGAGTTATCATTTTCTCCTAGAGAGCCTGTTCCTCTTGAACCAAAAGCCGTAGAAACTCCTCCATTATACTCATTTTTTATCTCTTCGAGAGACAGTTCATAATTAAATAACTTAACTTCATCAATCAGGCCATCGAAATAGTCACTACCAATTTTACCAAGATTAAGCGTCCCAGCATCAATAGTAGTATCAGTCGTGATAACAACATGATGCCAGTTGGTGTCAATTGTTGATGAGATTTCGCCGTCGATATATTCTTGAACATCTCCAATATTTATTAAAGTAATTTCTCCACTAACAATCTCTATAGAAGGAGGAGTAGAGCTTTCTTTTATACAACGAACTGAATATCCTGTAGCTTGGCCATTTGCAGCCCCTGTTCCAAAAGCCAAATTATAAACATATGCACTACTAGCTGAAGTATCAGATGACCAATAAGCAGCAGAAGTAAAAGCTAAGCTTCCATTTTTATAATTACGGTAACCAGCAGCGGAAAGCTTCAATGAGGAAGAAAATGCTGAAGCATACCCACCCACTAAGCCTTCAGAATTATAAAATTCAATCCACTCATTTTTCGAAGGAATTTTCCATCCAGTCGAGCAGGGATTATTTTCTCCATCAACACCTTGCCATAACCTGTTATTAACGGGGCTTCTCCAGGGGTATGAAAAATCACTGCCCGTAACAATAAATTTATCGTGTCCTGGCTGATCCAAAGCACTTAAGGTTGTGGTAGTTAAACTTGTGCCAATCTGATGCCCATCAATTCCTCTACCCCATTGATAATACCAACCATAAGCATCTGAATCATTATAAGCTGTGGCTACGGTTGAGGTTCCCAGATTACTTTTTAACCAACATCTGTCGTCTAGAGCTAAAACAGTTGGGTAGGCAATGCCGTCTTTATCACTTAGAACATCATCTCCACATTGCCACTCAGGCAAGAACTCCATTAACTTCTCAGTTGTTGTGCTCGCCTTTACCCAGAAGGAAATCGTTTTTATTCCGTTTATATCACTGAAGCTAAGATAGTCATCTGTCCCATCTAATTCCATGGCCTTGCCGAATTTACCATCTGAGCTCCACATATTTGCAACTTTTGTGTTGGTGCCAGCGTCACTTGAAGAGGCTGTGCCGTTGTGGCTATTGCCACTTTTATCATTGATTACATCTCCATAGCCTTCATCGAAATCGTAATAAGCAATTGGGTGTTTCTGGGCCGAACTCCAAGCGCTCATGTCGTGAAGGATTTGTTTTTGGGTTCGGATGTAGTCGTAGAATATTAGATTGTCTATTAAGCCATCAAAATAGCTAGTGCTCACTCTTCCTAAATCAAAGCCATTAACAGTGATAGCGCTATTGGTAGTGATTGAGACAAAATGCCAATTGGTGTCGATACTAGTAATATCCATGCCATCTATGTATATGTTTGCCGAAGAGAAATTAGCACCAGTTGCTGTTAGAACTCCTGATACTATACTTATAGTATGTGAACCATTGTCCAGGTCCATGATGTCTTCGTTTAGGGAATCAGCCTTGAGCCAGAAGGAAAATGTTTTGATCGTCTCTCCGGTATTTCCAAAAGATATATAGTCATCTACACCGTCAAAATTGTATGCATTGTTGTACCTACCCAGCACCGATGTCGGTGAACTATTTCCCGCTCCAAGAGTTCCATCAATTTCGTTAGCACTATAGTCATAAGCTGTTGCGCCAGAGCGCTCATCTAGTTTTAGATATATCTTGGGTGGGTCACAGTTGGTGTCTCCTAGCGGACAGTAGGAACTAGCCGTCTCTCCACCAAAGGCCATAGCAAGCCCCCTGCTAGAACTAACTCCCGCTACTCCAGCGTTGTAATCCTGCCTAACTTGTTCAGCGGTTCTTGCGTATGGATATATTTTTACTTCATCTATATTTACACTGCTGAAATTATTAGCTAGCTTAATGTTGCCAGCCCCCGCATCGATACTACCGCTAGGACTTGTTTCACTGGCGACAGAAATACCATCTATATACATTCTCAGTGTATCTTCGTCGTAAGTAGCTAAAACAAAATGCCAATTACCATCGTTGACTGCCGAGGGGCTAGTTACTGAATGTCCAGAAGCACTGACTAAGATACTAAAAACAGCTTTTCCGCCAACTAGCGACAGTGAATATTCCCCTGTTAGCATGTTAGCAATATCACCTGAACTGGCACTTGTTTTAATCCAGGCCGAGACTGTCATTGCATCAGCATTTAGAGATTCGGCATTTGGAACTAAAACTTCATCCGAGATCGCACTTAGCGCTAAACATTTACCAACCTGACATAGAGATTCATTTTGCCATGTCGCTCCCGTTATGGTTCCATCGTTTTCACCTGAACTTTCATCATGGGCGATTGCCCCACTGCCTTCATCGAATCGCCAATAAGCTACTGGAGACTCGGCTATTTCTTGAGCACTCACTGCTCCAATTGTATAATCAGAAGCTTCAGTAGAAAAATCAGATGCTGAAAAACCATTGTCTATAGATGGGTTGCCATAGTAATAATAGATATTCTGAAAACCTGAGTTAAGAGCAGCAAACTGGACATGAATAGAAGAGGTCGCGTTGGCACAACCTTCGTTTATAAAATATGAAAGTATTTCTCCTTCTTCTGAGACAAAACGAAGGTCGCCACAATCAGCCTGGAATTTAGTAGTGTCTGAGAGGTCTAGATCTAGGTCAATATATACATTAGCCTCTGTGCTTGTGTTATTTGTTACAGAAACTATTTGACGATAATGCCAAGCATCATTCCACCAGGAAGCAGATACTTCTTTTGTATTTTGTTTGTATAGAAAAAAGCCGCCTGCAATTAGGAAAAACACAAAAACTGGAATAGTTACTTTCCAGAATTTTTTGCTAGTTAAAATTTTAGTATAAATGTCTTGCACGGGGGGGCTTGCCCTGTGGAATAATTTTATTTTATAAAATTACTGCTTTGCAGTATTCCACAGGGTTAAAAGTATATAAAAAAAATAGTAGAAAAAAACTAATTTCTACTATTATTATACTATATAAATGGGTTGCTTTTCAAGGCGTTTTACTTTAGAAAAATTAACTAGAAAAATCCATTACACCCAACAAACAAATATTCATCCTCGTTTTCGTCAACCGGGCAAAGTTGTTCTTGAGCGGTTTGAAGAGAATCTACGGCTGAACTTTTATCTGTGTTCTTTCCAACATCCAAAGCCTTTGCTTCTTGTTTGTTTGCTTCTTCATTCAAAAAAACAAAGGCCCATACAAAAACCAAAGGAAAAGCTAGATAAAAGAAAAAATATTTTAATTTGTTTATTTTTCTCATGATTACTGTTACTATATCTTTAAAGGAGTAGTTTTGCTACTACTATTATATCACATATATATCTATTATGAAATTTTCCACTAACTTTAAAGAAGTTTTTATACCAAAAATAAATAATATTTTTAAATTTGTTCTTGAGAACCCTTATTCAGATTTCTACAGAAACAAATACAGAGGGCTTAATCTGGGAAAAATTAAAACCTATGAAGATTTTCAAAAAATACCCTTTTTAGAAAAAGAAGAGTTTGCGGCTTTACCGATAGACATGCGAACATTTATTCCTAAAAAAGATGTTGGTATGTACAGCTTTTCTAGCGGCACAACAGGAAGTGGCAAGCCGACAATAATACCACGAAAAAGGGTTGGTTTTTCTACGGTCAGAGAAAAAGAGTTGATAAAAATGGGGGTTAAAAACTACCTAGCACTAATGCCGGCTGGAAGCATGGGGCTTCTTTCACTGCTAAAAACAAAGACAGAGCAAGTTGTTATCATTCCGGCCGATGTCACAAAACTACAACTCTCAGCCCAGATAGCAAAAGAAGTGGTGGTCCAAGCAATCTTTTCTACACCGACAATTCTATACTACTTTATAAAAAATCTAGAAAAAGTTGGCTTTGATCTAAAAAGTCTTAAATACATTTCACTGGGTAGTGAGTTTTGCACGAATCAAAAATATAACTTTTTAAAGAGTAAATTGCCGAATGCCTTTTTTGAGTTTAGATATTTCAATTCCATCGTGGATCCTAGGGGAAGAGGCCATAGATGTGATCATCTCGCGAAAGAAGTCCCAAGCGTATTTCACCCTTCTCAAGAATCTTTAACAGAAATAGTAAAAGACAACAATGTCGCTCCCACGGGGGAAATTGGTGAAATAATCCAAACCCATCTAAGCCCTGGAGCCTTCCCGCTGATTAGATATAAGACTGGAGACATGGGCTCACTTTCAAAAACCGCTTGCCCGTGTGGCAATGAATATATGTTAACACTTGGAGGGAAAGAGAGTTTTGATGTATTGAGGTTTTCAGGAGTTACTTTAACAAGCGAAAACATTTCTCAGGCACTTGAAGGTCTTGAGAATTTTATAGAGCCGAGTTTCCAGGCCCATATTTTTGAAGAAACACATAAAGATAAAATACTACACAAATTAGAACTACACCTAAGCCCAAAAAGTGAGATCAAAGAAAAGAGAGATGATCTATATTGGAAAGATATTTTAGCTAACAAAATTTCTCCAAACTTAAAACTATCTGCTAGAAATACCCTAAAAGACTTGATCGACAAAAATGTTTTTTTGCCCCTCGAGATAGTCTGGGTTGAAGAAAATAAAAAAGATGCGAAATCAAAAAATATAATCTCGCATCTCAACTAACTTATCTATTTTAATAGCTGACAACAAAATTACTTACATCCCTATTTGAGTTTTCTGAGTCAAATGACGCTTGAAACTGCACCCTCATCTCTTCGGCAACCTCAACTGATGGAGGCCTGGTGTCATCAATCGCTCTTGAGAATTCATTATAAAAAATTTCTGCCTTCTCTTGTGAATAATCATATTTATTCAAGAGAAAACTAATTACTTCTTCTCTCTCCGTCTTAATTTTATCTAAAGCTTTTCTACTCGATGAAATAAATTTCTCGATTGCTTCACCATTTCTCTCAAGAGCCTCCTTACTTGAAGTAATAACATAAAACATGTTTGCTTCTTTATCATAAATCTCACTTGTTTCAAAAATATAATAATCCTCATCAATTCCAGTTTCCTCTATAAAATCTCTTGAGCCTAAAACTGTAAAATCAACTCTTCCTCTGTCAAGAAATTCTTTTTTTCCAACATTCGATGGGACGGCAATATATTCAACACTACCTAAGTCAGCTCCCAGTCCTTTTAAAGCCTGAGTAATTAATATTTCTGGATTACCTCCAAAGCTAGTAAGCGCAGCTGTCTTGATAGAAGAAACTTCCTCTTTGGGGTATCTACTTACTCCCAAATTGTTCACACTATTAAATAGAGAATCAACCCATCTTGTCTCTTGACCTTCTAAATAAAGAGCAAGCGTGCCCGGCAAAAGACCCAACCTTAGATCAGCTCCTCCGGCCAAAACAAGATTGTCGGTGCCACGATCTACTGGAATTTTTTCAAGAATAATGTTGTTTTTCTCTAGTGATCCACTTTCCTCAATATAATCTAAATAAAATTTCATTTGATCTAGTTTTGGCAAATAAGCAACCTTAATTATCTCTGAGCTACTACTAACAGGGTTATTTTCATTAGCAATCTCCCTTCCTGTCTTTTGCTTTGCAAAAAATACAGCAACAAGCACTGCAGCTAGTATAAATGTGATAAGTAGAAACTTTTTCATAAATAAATATTAATTAGTTTTATTATTTTTCCAATATACCATTTTTTTGGAAAAATAATCAATAAACATATTAAGAATTAAGCTTATTGAAAGAAGTAATAATATTATAAACATTAAATTAGCCACCTTGAATGTTGCCCCATAATAAGTGAGAAGATAACCAAGACCTAGTCCATAGCCAAACATGTCAGCTATAACAAGTCCAATAATAGCCTTCCCAACTGCTATCTTTAAACCAGAAAAAAAGAAAGGCAATGACTCATAATAAACAATCGACCGAAGAAGGTTAAATTTTGACCCCCCAAATGAAAATGTCATTTCAATTAAGTCTTCTTCGGTATTTTTTACCCCCTCAATTACACTAATAGCAATTGATGGTAGAGCCATAATAAATATAACAATTATTTTTGCAGAAATCCCTATTCCAAGCCAGATAATTATCAAAGGGATCAGTGCTACCTTGGGCAAAGAATTTAAACCATATATATATGGTTTAATAAAATCAAATATATACTCTTTATATCCTGCAGACATTCCAATTATGAGACCAAAGACAACAGCTAATAATAGACCTGAAAAAAGCGCTATTATGCTGATCATCAGGTGTGACCATAAATCCCCTGAAGCGATTAAAGAAAATCCTGTCCATAAAACCCTAGTCGGAAAGCTAATAAATATTGGATTGATTATTTCAAATCTTCCGGCCACCTCCCAGACTAACAAGAATAGTCCTATAGAAAATGTGCTTATAAAATTATTTTTTTGTTTTTGTCTCCACATTTGTTTAAATTAATTTTAGATAGTTTACCATATCCAGGTACAAGTGGTCTCTTCTTTCTTTTTTAAACTCATTTAAATAAAAACCTTTTTTAATGACTTTCCCGTCAAAGAACACATAGATTTTATCACTCAATTCTAGAGCTTCTTCTATGTTGTGCGTTACAAAAATCGAGGTTAGTTTCTTACTCTTTATTATGCTGAGAAAATCTTTCTGTAGCTTTTTCTTTGTATTTACATCTAGGGCTGAAAAGGGTTCATCGAGAAGAAGAAGCTCTGGTTCACAGACCAGAGCCCGAGCAAAGTTTGCTCTTTGTTTCATGCCTAGCGAAACCTTATTTGGCAGAGAGCTCTTAAACTTATCTAAGCCCACGGATTGAATAGCATCTTTCGTTTTATTGTCTATAACACTTTTATCAATCTTTTTAATTCTGAGTCCATAAGAAATATTTTCTTCGACACTTTTCCAGGGAAGCAGCCTGGGTGTTTGAAATACGATTCTTGTTGTAATCTCCGCGTCCTTAAAATCAATGCTTCCGTCGATTTTAATATCTTCCTCTCCCAAAAGACCGGAAACAGTTTTGAGCAGAGTGGTTTTGCCGCAACCAGAAGGGCCAAGCAGCGTAACAATCTCTCCCTTCTGCACAGAAAAATTCACATCTTTAAAAACCTGATGTCTGTTTTCTATGTATTGTATTGAAAGGTTTTTTATGTTTAACATTTTTTATTCTTATTTCATCTTTTCAAGGTCTCTATCATACATCAAATGTCTATCTTCGAGCTTCGAGTAAATATCTAACCATTCGCTTATTTCTTCTTCTCCGTATTTCTCGATCGCCTCGTCATAAGTATAAATACCCATGGGCTCCTCTGGCCTTTCTCCAATTTTAAAATACTCTATTTCTTCGTCCAATCTCCAAACCGTGCTAGAAAAATTTAGAAAGAAAAATGGATAATTAGTTCTAACTCCGTATATATAATCCTTGGAGGAAAGTCCATTGCTTAATTCTAGAGATTTTCTCATTAAGTCCAAGTGAAATGTGAAATTATTTACTAATAAATCAAAATTCACTAAACCTTCTTTCCAAATCAGATACCTTTCCAGTGCCTCCCTCTTGGTCTTTTCATTAATATTTTTTTTCTCTGAAAGGTATCTATAATGGCTAGACAAAACATCCATGTCAGCGGAGCTGGGATAATCACTTTCAAAAATTTGTCTTTCAAGTGCTTTTCCTTTCGCAATAACTTTATCTTTTGAGCTATTCTTCTCCAAATCTGCAAAAATAAGCTTTTCTAAATTGAGAATATTATTTAAGCTTGAAAGCTGAGTCTTATATTTATAATCATTACAAGAATACGGTGTGCTTGCTCTTTGAGGAATTAATTCTACTTTATTTTCTTTTAAAGCTTTTCCAAAAGTCCCCGAAAGTGGAGACATGCTCATATATGATTTATTGGCTAGATACTGAGATTCCATACAATAATCTCTATTCTCCGGACATTCCTCTCTAATGTAAAAATAATTCTTGAAGGGCTCACCCCAGCACTTTGAGCTGAGTTCATATGGACCATGAATTTCTAGATCTAGCGGAATTGCAGAAAGTTCCTTCGAAAAAAAAGTTATAGACTTTTCCGTATTTTCTAAATTGATATTCTTAAGTAAGTTTTGTTCACCTTTTGCATCACAAAACTTAGTAGACTCTTCTAAACATTTTTTTCTTGTTTCTATTTCTTTTTCTATTAATTTAGCGTTTTCTTCCATTTTATCTATATGTAAAAGAACTTCATTGAATGTTATATAAGTTTCCCCGCCCATTAAGGCTATTTTTTGTTCTGGCCCAAAGTGCTTACTTAATTCACTAATTTTATTCTTAAAATCATCTAAATCTTTTCGATAAGCACTGAGAGTATTTTTCATCATTAAAATTAATTCTTGTGCATTAGCCGGGGTTTTTTGTTTTTCTAGTTTTCCATATACTTCTGAGGCATCCAGAAAACTATATAAAAAATTGAACGGGAAAAGGCTTGTTAAAAGATCTTGATTTTCTCTAAATATTCTTTCTTCTTTTTCTAAAATTCCTAAAGCTTTCCTGCTTTTTTCAATATCTATTGTGGAGCTGAAAAGCAGGGAGTCTTTTTGAGCCAAATCAAAAAATAGTTCTAATCGTCTTTTTCCGTTAATATTTATTAGCAAAAAAAGAATTAAGACTGTAGAAAAAACTATTAAAAAACCTAAAAGAAAAATTTTTATTTTTTTACCCATTGTTTTATTAAAAATACTGTCCTCCCTCTAGTCTTGAAGACATCTTACTGAATGTCTGATTATTTTTCCAGCATTATTCCAACCATATATGCCCGTTTCAGTATTTCTTATACTTCTCGTGTATACAGTAGTAGAATTAATCTCTGAGCTTATAGTAATCCATCCATATTGTCCATAATATTGTGAAATAAGTCCAGTCTTATCATTGTAAACACCACCACCTGCCTTAAAGTTAAATCCGCTTGAACCAAAGGCCGCATCTTGTTCTAATGCTCCATCATTCCAGGCTGATGCAGTTCCTGCAAGTTGAGAACCTTCATCTGTTCCTCTTGCAGCACCATAGTATCCTGAACAGCCCACACTTGTACCTGAACACATACCAAGGTATTCTTCAAGAGTTTGGAATTCTGCTTCATCGGGAATGTGCCAACCTGAAGGACAAACTCCTTGAGCGCTTTCAGTTGTTGAATATTGCATAGCTTCAGCCCAACCATAGTAGGCTCCATAGCCGCTAGGACAAAGAGCTGTACTGCCGCTAGACAAAGCATTGTTATAACAATATTTTTCTATTTGACTATTATTGGTTGCTCCACTTTGTGTTGTTACGACAGTCCCAATATCAAGGTTCTCAGCAAACCAACACTGGGTACCAATTTCAACTGTATCATAGACATTGTCGTTTCTGGTATCTATACAAGATTCCCCACAAGTAAATGAGGTGGTACAGGAAGGATAGCAAACATTATCACTTCCACAATAAGCATTCGTTTCGCAATCAGAGTCATTACCACAAGAGGTTTCACAATAACACCCACCATCACCTGGAGCCTGGCTACAAACCGTTGCCATTGTACGATCAGCATAATATCCGCAATCTGTAAAAAGAGAAGCATTACAGGAACTACCGTTTGCACTAGCTCCATCGCTACAAGAAATATCTCCCCAATAGCATGTACTCCCCGATAAATAACCATTGCCATATCTTGTTGCAGAAATGCCATTAGCTCCACTTCCGTTTGTACAAGAAATCATTCCATAATAACACAAGACACTTGTGTCGGTATCTAGATTTCCAGAATAATATCCATTTCCATAATAAGTCGCTGATGTGCCGTTGGCTCCACTTCCATCAGTACATGTTATATCACCATGATAACAAAGAATACTTTGGCTAGTCCCTAGATTCCCCGCATAATATCCGTTACCAAAATAAGTTGCTGATGTACCATTAGCCCCACTGCCATCAGTACAAGAAATATTTCCATAGTAGCAAAGGAGACTAGTGTCGCTAATCAAGTTCCCAGAATAATAACCATTACCATAATAAGTAGCTGAAGCGCCGTTCACTTGAGAACTAGCATTACAAGTAATGTCACCATAGTAACAAAGTGCGCTAGTGCCACTTGTTAAGTTTCCGGTATAATATCCATTCCCATAAAGTGTGCTAGCGCCACCATCAACACCATCTAGGCAGGGTCTACAAGAAACACTTTGAGAAGAGGTTATATTATTACTGTAAGTTGCAAAGTCGTCACTTGACCCATCATCACCACAACATTGATCATTAGCACCAACTACAGTTCCAAGATCACTAAACCAAGTACGAGCCGTGCAACCTGAAGCTGTAGACTCACAATAGGATTGGGCAGCATCCTTATCTTCTGGTGATGAAATAACACAAGTACCACTTGAACAAGTTTGACTTGAATAATAATCTTCACCTACGCATTGTTCGGTAGCATCACAGACTTCTCCATCGTTGATGTTTGTCCAACCGGGGGGCACGCACCCCACCCCATCAGTACAAGCATCAACATCTTGTTCTTGGCAGTAGTTCGGATTACCGCCCACTTGATAATCAGGGCTTGTATCACAAGTATTATTAGCGCCCCAGGTTCCAGAAGAGCAAGTTCTATAGTAATCATCACCAGAACACTTTAGGGCTGTGTCGGCATACTCTTCTACAGAGCCGCCATTGTCATAAACACATTTAGTATAATCACCATGACAAATATTTGTATCTGTGGCCCAGTCGTTTGAGCAAGCTCCTCCTAAGCAAGCATAAGCGATTGAACAGTTTTGACCGTCCGCTAAAACAGAATATGGTGTACCTGGGACACTGGCTCTCGTACCAAGGCTTACTAGTCCGCCATTAAAATTATTGGCTACTTGATAAGGACTTAGGGGATAATTAAAAAGAGATACTTCGTCAATAAAACCTTCATAATAATAAGTATCAACTTTACCAATGTTTTTATTATTAACATCTATGGCCGTATCGCTCACAACGGTGATATTGTGCCATCCATCATCAACTATGGTAGTGCTTTCTTCCCCATCTATATAAATACTAGGCGAACTAAAACCAGTGGTCTGCACTTCTCTTCCGCTAAGAAAAACTGTACTAGTTCCACCATCGAGGTCGATAAAATAATTGTTTGGGTAACTTTGCTTTGCCCAAAATGATACAGCATTTATATCATGTCCAGTGTCTCCTACCGAAACATAATCATCAACTCCATCAAAATCAAGGCAATTATCTTCATTGCAATCATCGGTCTCCCAAGTTGCTCCATTTATGGTTCCTGGATTTCTATTGGCATTGTTATCATGAATAGTATCTCCGCTACCCTCATGAAAATCCCAGCTTGCCACTGGCATACCTCTATTGAAATCCCAAGATATTTGAGCTTGAGTACGTACATAGTCATAGAATCTAAGCTCGTCTATTATCCCATCATAATAATTAGAACTAACTTTTCCGATACTTAAATTATTTACATCGATTGAGCTTGCCGT
>PKTH01000014.1 GCA_002869265.1 Candidatus Parcubacteria bacterium | reverse complement strand
TCCAGAAGCATAACCGGTGCCATCTGAATTAACCGTGATAGTAACTGAATCACCAATTTTGAGAACGCCGGATGTTTGAGAGAAAGTAACGGAAGAGATGACGGGCGAGTTTGCATCAATTGTTGCTGTATTTGAAGTTGGTGATGTAAAAGCAGTCTGGTTTTCCTGGTTCACCGAATCACGGAAAATCACTGATATTGGAATAGTGCCGGATGTTCTGTTTGCATTTCCTTCTGAAACTGTATAATCGAATGTGTAAGTAGTGTCATTTGTTTTTTGAATATTTGTAGCAGTTACTCCATTTACAGTTGTGTTTCCAAGGGTATATGTATCTGGATCTGAAGTAACTGTAGCAGTTAGAGTAATTGTGTCTCCCACCTTGTACGATTGACTTGGAATTGTGACCTCAGTAATCTCGGGATAGTGGGCATCAATCGTTGCTGAATTTGGAGAAACACTTGTGTAGGCAATATTTTCATTTCCTCCCTTATCTATCAAAATGACTGAAGCTGGAATTGTTCCAGATGTCCTGTCAGTATCGCCTGCACTAACCAAATAATCAAGATTGTAGGTTGTGTTATTTACTTTAACTAGATTTGTGGTTGATACTTCGTTCACGCTTGAAGTCCCCATTGTATATATATCAGTATCTGAGCTGACTGAAACAACAATAGTTATTGTGTCCCCGATTTTATAAGTGTTGTTTGTTATACTAATGCCAGTTAATACTGGTTTATGAGCATCTACGCCTGGCCTATTGTTAATATCCGCTGCAGTGTAGGCCAAACTTGTATTCCCTTGAGAGTCTTTCAAAACAAAACTAACTGGAAGATTTTCTGTATCTAAAATATCAGTATCTCCCTCAGAAACTGTGTAGGTAACGGTGTATGTGTTATCTAGGTTGTCGACCAAAGTAGATGAAACATCCTTACCATTTACAGTCATAGGGCCTGCAATATAATTTGTTTCGTCAGAGGTAATAGTCACATCAACAAAATCACCAATACCCAAATAACCAGAGTTTTGTGAAAAGCTAACGGTCGAAATAGTTGGAGCCACATTATCTAGAGTAACTGTCGTAGTTGCCGGACTGACCTGAAGGTCAATTTGATCGTAGGCTGTAATCTGTAAACAATAAACCCCATCTGCGCTTGGCAAATTTGTTTTAGACAACCAATCAACAGTAACAGTATTGGGCCCTGCACTAGTTAGGATATAAGCTGTAGCGTTTCCGACTTGATAAGTTATTCCATTATTAATATTTGGAACAGGGGTTTGCGAGGCAGTAACATTACCAGTATCGATGGTGGGATCTTGAGGTGATGAAAAATCACAAGTGTCCCCAGTAACGTAGTCAATCCTAGCCACTAAGTCATCATCATTTAAATCATCGGCTGTAAATGAAATATCGACCGCTCCTGAGCCATCGGTTTTTTGACTAGCTGAGTTAAAAGTGGCCGTGGGGGCATCATTTAGATCATAATTTACTCTTACATATATTTGGTCAACAGATAATATTCTAGACTGACCATTATTGGTGTTATTACCATAGACTCTTGTGTCTAGATTAATTACATCTGACCAGGTCCAAGTACTAGGAGCATTCCCATCATTGGTAATATCATAATAATAAATACTGTCAGTCCCAACAGTGGTGGTTGAAAAACTTTGAGCTGAGCCTCCGGTTGTCCCATTAAAATAAGGCACCAGATAAATAGAGAGGTCAGTAGATTCAAAATCAGCCTCTACTCCAATTTCAACACCGGTAATGTTATTCCCAATATCAGTGGCTGTTGAGGTTGCTCCCTGGATATAGTTAGCAGAATCATCAGCCCCCTTTTTTGGAACATCTCGTGTAGCATAAGTACCATCCGAGACATCAACAGCGTTCCCTGAACTAGTCCAGTTTACATTTGTCTGGGTTGTATAGTTATAAATAGCGAAAGCATCAGAAGCAATTTGCCAATCACGATATTCTAGGCTAGTTCCAACTTGAGCTGGTCCAATAATAAATAATTCAGGAGAAATATCTGGCGCATCAAATAAATAATTAATTTCAATTTCATCCCCTTTCTTCACTGAAATATTAGTCCAGACTAATTCTTTCCAATCCCCGATACTTTTTATTTCAAACCCTACCTTCTTTTGAGCTTCTCCGTTTAATTTTAGAGAAACATCTTCTATAAAAAAGTTACTAGGGACAGAATCACTAATCTCCCCTTGAAAGTCTTTATTAACTTCAATTTTTAGATTCATGGAATAATCCTCAATTGGATAAATTCTGGTTGGGCCATTTCTTTCAAAATAAAAATCGGCCTTATTATCAACTAAGAAATTGTCTTCTATGCTAAATTCGCCATTTTTCGTTTTAGCATTTAGGGTAATTTGATATTCTCCGTCACCAGCCACCTGATACTCTGTTTTATAATCAGGCAAGAGAGTTACATTCTCCAGACAATCAGGAGAAACAAAAACTAAACCATTGTCGGTTGATAATCTAGCAAGACCTCCGTCAGGAGCTTCTATTAAAACCTCGAGCTCAGTATCACAGATAACATGGCCAGCCTCATTTAAAACACCGATATACAATTCTGCCTTTTCCCCTGTTCGGTATTTATCTTTATTAGAATTTATTGCTAGTACCCCCCAAGAGAAATCTTTTTCAACCACTATTTCTTCTCCGTCATCACTAATAAAAATTTTTATATCGTATTCTCCTGGTCTCAAGTTTTTATCTTCATTAAATAAACTTATTTCGTACTTTCCCTCTTCTAAATATTTATTTTTTACAGAAATATTCCCTTTCAAATTTCCTAAGCTGTCATACACCTCTGCTCTTAATTGCAGATTTTTGTATTCATCACTAAAAATATTTTTTATCCAAGCTCCAAACCTAGCTACGCCAGTTCGCTCTCTCTTTGCCTGGAAAACAAAAGCTGGAGAATCGTCTTTGCCAAAACTATTTTTTTGTGAAACACTACCAAATTTTAAATTTGATTCACTGGAAGCAAGGGCGGAGAAAGAAAATAGAACAAAAAAGAATAAAACAAAGAATATTGTCCATTTCGTTTTATTAATTTTTATTCTATTTATTGTCATATTTTATTCTCCTCCATCATCATTTCTCCATCTATAATGCATTTGTTCAACTCGATAGAGTCTAACATTGTAAATATCAATATATGAGTCTTCATCAAAAGAAGCTGAATCATTTGTTGAATAAAGTTCAGTTGAATAATCTTGGCTTGAGGTAGCAAAATTATGATTAAAGACTAATGTAAAATCTATGGTACAAGTATTTAGTAAGCAACTTGAAGTCGCGTTAGGTGAAATACTAACAGCGTTGTTTGAGTCTGAACCAGTCTCTGTAAAAAAACCAGATACTTCATTCCATGTGAATTCCAAATCAGTAAATGGGGTACTGTTGTCAGATGAGTCAGCCAATCTAAGCAATACTGTGTCTAGTTCGGCATATCCTCCAATATCAGAAACCACTGCTCTAAAATTCCATTCACTCGCCCCATCTGCTATTAGATAATTAAGTGATTCTGGATTGGTAAAGGTGAGAGAATCATTTGTAATAGAGGCATTTGTTTTGGCTGTAATCTCAGTTGCTGATATTTTATTGCCAAAAGTGTCATATGCCCAGATATTAAAAACATAATCTGTATTCAAATCAAGGCCACCAACAGTAGTGGAAGATGTTCCATTAAAGTTTATGTCTAATAAATCTGAATCAACTTGTTCGCTATCCCCTTCCGTAACTCCAGAAGTCCCCTCCTTGTAATAAATTTTATAGTATTGAAAATTAGCATCAGTGGATGTTGCCCCAAATATTAATTTAATAGTTGAACCTGTAACCTCACCACTGCTGAGTTGCCCGGGAGCGCTAGGTGTTTTGTTATCAATTGTGATAGTTGTTGTTGCTGGAATATTTTGATCATCTTCACCATCATTCATAGTAAATTGAAGACAATAGGCCCCCTCAAGATTGGGAAGATCAGTCTGTCCAAACCAGTCAAATTGTAGAGTATTTACATCAGGGATTGTAATCCACCACCCAGGCTCACCAATTTGGTAGGTATTAGAATTATTTATTGTTGGGACACCGTAGGTTGTCGAAATATTTGACTGTGTGGTATCAAGCGTCGGATCAAGTGGAACAGTAAAGTTGCAGTCCCCACCCGCCACATAATCTAGCCTGGCAATTGAATTGTCATTGTCTCCATCATCGACAGCAAGAGAAATATCAACTATCCCAGATCCATCTGTTTTTTGGGCGGCTGAATTAAAACTACTTATTGGAGCATTGTTTGTATAAAAACTTACGAAAGAAGAACTAGCTTTATGACCATAGGTATCGTATGCCCAAATAGAAAATGAATATTGTGTATTTTCTGCCAAAGTATCTATTGTTGTCGTTGAGTTGCTATTGAAATTTATATTAGAAAGATTTGAATCATCAATTGAACTATATTCATTGTCTAATTCAGTCGGAGCGGAACCATCAAAGATTTTCCAAAATATTTTATACTCTGCAAAATTTGTTTCTGTTGTTGTTGCTCCGAAAGAAAGTGTAATTGAGTCCTTTGAATGCTCATAAAAGCTAAGCGCTCCTGGGGTTGTTGGATTTTTATTATCTATATCAACTGTTGTTGTCCCTGAGATTGCTTGATCATCAGTAAAATCATTGGCCGTAATTTGCAAGCAATAGGTTCCATCTACTCCATCTAGATCTGGGGTGGTCTGCCAATCAAAATAAACACTATTGGTACCACTGGCAGTTTTTATCCATCCAGTGGAAGACCCAATTTGATAAGTAAGATTATTATCAATTTTCGCATCATCAAAAGTAGAGGTAGCATTCCCATCAGTCTCATCTAAGTAAGGATCGAGGGGTGTGCCAAAATCACAAGTATCTCCAGACACATAGTCAATCCTTGCTCGAAGATCATCATCGTCCGTATCGTCTACTTCTATCGCAATATCAATCACTCCCGAGCTATCAATTTTTTGACTGGCTGAAACAAAAGAGCCGGTTGGTGCGTTGTTAACGGTATACTCAACTCGAATGCTTATCTGATCAATATTGAGGTTATAGTCAGTTGGGTTTGAGCTATTTTGTCCATAAAGTCTAATATCCATTCCAATAATATCTGACCAAGTCCAGGTTCCAAGTTCTGAAGTAATATCAATATAATTTGGGATATCATCATCAGCTGTTCCCATGTTCGCTCCAGTAATATTATAGGTACTTCCATCTGAGCCACCAATAACTGGAACAACGAAAGTGGTCACAGTGGTATTTTCTACGAACCCTTCAACGGCAATTTCAACTTTTGATATATCTCCTCCAATGTCAGATGCTGTATTTGAAGTAACTAAAAGATAATTTGCAGAGTCATCGACATTTTTCTTTGGAATCAACCTATGAGCATAGGTATCATTGACTGAGTCCCAAGCGTCAGTTGATGAAGCCCAATTATAATTAATTCCGTTATTGCCTGGATAAGTTGAAGTAGCGTCAGAGGCTATTTGCCATTGCCTTTCCTCGGTAAAGCTAGCTATATTAGCTGGACCTAAAAGGAAAAGTTCCGGAGAAGTGTTTGGGGCATCAAATTCATATACAATCTCTAATTCATCTCCTTTCTCAACAACCAAATTATTCCACGACAACTCTTTTTCACCATTTAAAATAAATTCTTCGTAAACATATTTCTCACTACTGGTTGAGACAGTGCTATTGTATAGAGAAAAATCGGTTGAAGAAGATTTTTTAATTTTTAGTGTTTGGTTTACTATATAAAAGCTCTCTGGAACAAAATCATAAAAACTTCCTGAAAAATCTTCACTAGCCAGAACATTTATTTTCATATCATAGTTTGCTAGAGGGAATATTCTGGTGGGTCCCTCTCTCTCTACGCTATAGTCCAAACTATCTAAAACAGTAAAATTATCTTTTATTTCTTTACTGCCACTTTTAGTGACTGCTTTCAAATCCAACTCATAGTCACCCTCTCCCTCTAATTGAAAATACATGTAGTAGTCAGGAGTGTCTATAACATTATCTGGTCCACAAAATTCATTTCTAATGATAGTGTCATTACTTGTATCAAATATTCTAATCTCTCCTCCAGGAAGAGTTACATCAAGGCGCAAGTCTGCATCGCAAATAGTGTGCCCCTCTTCATCTAGAACGGCCATTTGAATAAAGGCTGAATCGTCCGCAGAAGAATAAACTGACTTATTTGTATTAATGGCTAGAACTCCCCAGGAGAACTCTTCTTCTAGGGTAAACTCTTCTGTTTCCGCACCCGAGTTATCAATTATTAAAAATTTTATTTTATAATCTCCTGGCTTGAATTCTCTAGGAAGCTCAGGTAAGACAATTCTAAATTCTCCATTTTCCTCAAAAATAATAGTTAATGGTAAATCCAAAAGATTTCCTTCCCGGTCCTCAATTTCTATATTAATATTAACGTCATTCCAATAAGACGAAAGACCGAGGGATTGACCAATTCCGTCTACTATAGATTTTTTATTTTTATTATATTTGAAACGGAATTCACCACCTTCGTCTAATGAAAAAACCTTCTGAGTAGATAAAAGCTCCAACATATTGTCCCATCGTAATTCTTTTTCTTCTGGTAACTCTGGCATGTCTGGATTTTTTTCATATTCAACGTCTAACCAAACGCTATCAATATATAAAACAAAGGCTGCCTCATCCACCTTATTGCCTTCTATTTTTATTTCTAAATTTTCCAAATCCGACCATGAGTTAATTAACGATGCATCATAAGAAAAAAATCCGTCATTTAAATAATTAGAAAGATTGTCTGAATAAATAGTTTCTAGTTTTTCCCAAAGTCTTCTAGGAGAACTAGAGGCGCTTGTACTAGCGGTTTCTTCGAAGTCAACAGAATACCAAATTGTAAACTTTGGATCATCTCCCTGAGCTTGAGCGCTATTTACAGATAGCAAACTACTAAGTAGATCTTCTTCTACGTTTGTTTCTGCGGGTGTGCTTTCTGGGATTAGTTCAGGCGACTCGATTGGTAGCTCTTCTTGAATTTGGGTGTCGATAAAAATTTCTTCTTGGGGTTCTTCCTCAATAATAACTTCGATAGAGGTGTTTAGCTCTTCGTTTATTACCTCAACCTCAAGCTGATCCAAAAGATTATCTTCAAAAACTGTAGGGTCTTCTACGGTTAATTCTTCTGTATTTTCTGGCTGAGTATTTGGCCCAATCTCTTCTTCCTGCAAAAATATTTCATTCACCTGTTCAGAAGAAGTAGAAATTGTGTTAGTTGCTACTTCTGCTTCCTCCAAAAGAAGCTCTGCGGTTCCTGTACTTGTGGGTGTTTCTTGAATAGCTTCTGTGCTTACAGTACTTTGATTAGAGATTGGAGCCATAGCCATAGAAATCATAATTTTAGCTGAATCGAAATCACCAAGTTGATTTAGGGAAGAGCTTTCTTGGGCCATAGCATCTTTTGAAACAAACAAAGCAGAAATATTATCCTCACTAGTTGTGGCTGTAGTAGTCGCCATAGCACCAGATTCATCAGAGCTGCTTCCATTTTGAAAATATTGTTCAACACTTTCTGGGTCCAAAATTTCAATTTCGGATTCAACTAAGCTAGGGACAGATATTCCCTTGATAGAAAAATCTGAAATAAGCAAACTATAATCTCCCCCATTGTAGAAGACTGAATTTAAATCTGAAAAGGACTGAAATTGTCCTTTGGGGGAAATTTCTGGTTCGTTCAAAGCGTTCTCTTCAGACCACCAACCTAGTTTATGGTTATCTGATTTTTCTAGTGAATAAGAGCTTGAAGAATAAAAAGACAGAGTCCTCATTTCCCCGCCAAAAGCATCAATAAATTTATTTAGTGTTGAAAACGGCCTAAAGCCGAACAGAAAAATAAAAAATACTCCAAATACAAAAAAACCTTTTAAAAAATTTATTAAAAGTTCTCTTTTTGTTCTATTTAATTGTCTCTCTTCTCTTAGCATGGGGACTAATTTTTAGAAGTTTAGGGTCTGCTCAAGTGGTGGAGCAGGACTTGAATCGTTAGTAGATGAATTAGAGGTTGAAAATAAGGTAAATAATGTATAGGTAACCAAGAAAGTTACAATCGCAAAAAGAACAAATAAAAGAATAAAGGCCACTTTAAAAGTTTTGATAAAAACCTTTATTATACTGAGCTCTAATCTAAATTTCCTTCTTAGACTAGAAAAGAGGCTTGAAGTATCTGAATTATCTGTGCTTTTATTTTTAGAATTATTTTTATAAGCCAATATATCCTTTTCGGTGGTCATCCAAACAACATTGGAATAAACTTGTTCACCAAATATTTTTCCAGACCGAATAAGCTGTCCAATATAGTCAGAACTGTAGCCGGATATTTCAGATGCCTCCTTAAGTGAAATCAATTTTTTATCTTTTTCCATAATTATCTTATATTAGGTAATCTCGAGGGTCGATATCTTATTATTTTATTATCATCTCGAGGGTCGATAAATTATCTTTTGTACTAATATTATAACATATTTACTATATATTAATCTAGACTTATACATAAAATATTTAGTATTTTTCTTATTAAAAAAATACCTAAAATTAGGTATTTAATATTTCGAGCAATCTTATGAAGTTTTTATGCTTTAAGTTATAAACAGGTGCTTAGTAGATAAGTGCGCCTGCAAAAATAAAAAACTGAACTGTTATAAGGGCTGAGTTCATAATAATCAGATGCATATCTTTGTGAAAAAAACCATAGAAAAGCCAAGACAGGGAAATTAAGGCAAAAAATAACCATGACAATGCAGAAACTCCAGAAGCATCTTTTGTATTCCAAATTGAATATAACTGAGGAATATTTGCAATTGGGGCAATAAAAACAACAACATAAATAAAATTGTCATATTTCCTTTTTATTACTCTCCTCTTCCTGTTGTTATTAATCTTTTTAATTAAATTCATTTATTTTTTCTAATATATTACTTTTCTATAATAACATAAAACATTTTGTTTATAAATGTAAGATACACTGTGTTTCCCTTGTCACTCATATATTTATAGCTTATTCAAATAAAAAAGCACCCAGTAGGTGCTTTTTTATTTGAATATTTGGATCAATTATTTTTCTTCTTCTTTTTTCTCTTCTTTCTTTTCTTTTTCCTCACCCTTTTCTTCCTTTTTAGCTTTTTTACCACCGCCAATTGCTAAACCAAGTCTATGTTCTTTAGCTTCTATTGATACAATCTCGAAATCTCTTTCTTCATCAGACTTAAAGTTTTCTGTAACTTTTTGTCCTGGTGCAAGTCCAAGTTGAGTTACATGAGCTAAACCATGAATTGCATCATCCAATTTAACAAACAAGCCAAACGGGTTTACTTTCAAAATTGTTCCCTTTACTGTTTGACCAATTTTGTATTTTTCTGCAACGGTCACCCAAGGATCTTCTAGTAGCTTTTTAGCACTTAAGAAGATCTTAGAACCATCCAAATTGATTACCTCAGCTTTGATTGTATCACCTACTTTATATAGGTCAGATGGATCATCAATCCTTTGCCATGCTAGTTCTGATATATGAATTAGTCCTTCAAGATTTTCACCAAAGCTGACAAATACTCCAAAATCTGTAACGGCTGTGATCTCTCCTTCAACAAGAGTACCAACTTTGTATTTCTCAATAACATCCTTTTGTTGTTCGTTCCAAGCTTCTTTCTCCGAGAAAATAATCTTCTCTTCCCGCTCTTCTAATGTTATTACCTTGACTTCAAATTCTCTGCCTGCAAAAGACTTTAGCTTTTCAAGAATCTTACTCTTATCTCCACCATTTATTCTTGGATAATTTTCTGGGGCCAATTGTGACACAGGCAAAAATCCCTGAATTTGTCTATATTGAACAAGTAGACCACCTTTGTTGGCGTCAATAATCTTAATTTTTAAGATTTTCTTGTTTACATAAGCATCTCTAAGATCAGTCCAAGCTTTTTCTTGACCTGCATACCTAAAAGACATTTCTAGTTGTCCGAATTCATTTTCATCATCAATTACAGTAGCCTCAACAGTATCACCAGGTTGAAGGTTTGCATAATCATCATCTTCTTCGTAAAGTTCTGGTCCACGGACCACACCTGTTAAAACACCATTGATATCTAGCTTCACTTCAGACTTTGAAGCTGACAAAACCTCACCTTTGATACTATCTCCTATTTGAGGAATTTTTATTAGATGTTCATCTAATAGCTTTTTGAAATTTTGAGAATCAGTCTTTGATTCTTGTTTTGTTTCTGCCATAAATTATAGTCTTTCCCAATAAAAAAAGACTTAATTTAACCTCTCTAATTATTAATTTAGAGTAAGCACTCTGGTCACCTCTGCTAATATTAGCTTAAAATCCAGAATTTAAATAATAGGTGTTATTTTTTTTTAAAATAATAGAGCTGATATTAATCAGCCCTATTATTATACACTTTTTATCTGAAATTGCAAGAACCGCGACGGTCAGCAACACTTGATAAATATTCAAATTTGTGTTAGAAAATAATGTTGTTAAATTACTACAACTTGCACCTTTCATGTAAAAGCATCTTGAATAGACGTATTACTTCAGAAAGGAGATCCTTATGGGAAACCCATTTAATGTATTTCTGGCTATTTTGGCAATGTGTTTTATTCTTTTTTGGATGATTCGAATTGTGTTCTTTTCAGTGCCTCATAAAAGAAATAAAAAAACACGCGTTGAAAAAATTGTAAGCCTGAAAAATTGCCCAAGTATATCTAAAGAAGAATTAAGTAGACGTCTCTCATCTTACCCCGATCATATAGAAGTAAAAATGGTTAATAAGCTTGAATCAGCGTTCAGGCCTGTGTATTCCCTTGCTCCTGACAGTATTATTTATAGTTTAAATTTTTTGATCAGAATTGGCTCTGATTCATACCTATTTAGAATCTTCAACGATCACGAATGTCCTTCAGTAGACCTTAATACAGTAAGAGCGATCAGCGAAAGTGCTAAAAAGCATGAGCATAAAGCTAGAAAAATGATTCAAGAAGTCGTCTCATTTCTCTTTGAAAACAGTGAGAAGATAATCCTCTCCAAAGAAATTAGAGAAGTTGTAAATTCGTAATTTAATGCAACATATTTAAAACAAAAGCTACCTCTATTGAGGTAGCTTTCTTATTTTACTCAGCTTTTATTAATTACAGCTAGCGTCAGATGCTGCCCCGGAAGTCCCAAACCCGAAACCAGGGGATGGAGAAGCGCTTGAAAGTTGAGTACTACATTCGCTAGGAGCGGTTTCAAATCCAGCACATATTGTAGCCAAAAGGCTTGCAGAATCTCTACCAGTTGAGATTGTTGTTCCGTTAACTACAAATGTTGGAGAACCACCAACACCGTATTTTTCATTATCATCTTTGCTGGTATTAAATTGTGGGTATCTTCCACCTGACCACGTTGATTGATCAGCAAATAGTTCTTTAACCTTAAATTCTTCATCTGTTTTAGCAACACAAGCATCCATTGTTCTTGTATTGACCTTTGTCTCAGCTAAACAACCTTCACTATCTTCATCTGCAAGGAAACATTCTAGATAAGCTAGATATTTATCATTTTGTTCTTCTTGGATACAGTATTGTCTCAACTGTTCATCTAATTCTTTCTCCCCATGCATAGCATAATCAACAAATTTGATTTTGAAATCAATTTTATCACCCAGTGTTTCTACTACCGGCAATAGACCTTTTTCGATTTGAGTTCCATATGGACAGTGACTCATAACAAAAGCCTCTACTACTGGTTTAGTATTCTTAGGGATATCTGTTAACTGTTGTTGCTGTTGAGCTTGAGCACTATTTCCAGCATCAACTGTTTGTGACTCTACTTCTTCAATATCCATTACCTGAGGAAAAAACTTTTTTCCGTCTTTTGTAATAAATGATTCGATCTCTTGATCGTTAGGTAGATTTACAACCACCTTATATAAACCAGCTTCTTCGGTTACCTCTTTAATAGATACTTCGGTTCCTGGTTGAACTAAATTATTATTGATAAATTCAGCGGCTTTTACTTTAGCTTCCTCCAAAGTTAAAGGTTTTTCTTTTGTGGCGCAAGCGCTTAGCACCAACAGAGACATAAGTCCCACAAATATAATTTTCTTCATAGAGATTATATATATTTATTTTATTAATTAAATTATTTTATTAAATAAATTATACCCAAGTAACGCTAGCTACATTATCATTATCTTTCTTAAACCGCATTAGACGAACACCTTGTGTATCCCTGCCAGATTGTGCCACTGAACTAAACGGCAACCGGATAACCTGACCTGCTTCTGATATTATCACTAAATCCATATCTTTCATAGAGACAGAATCAACCACAAAAGAATTGACGATTTTTCCTGTCTTTTCCGTAACTTTTGCTGTCTTAATACCAGAGCCACTTCTTCCTTGAACTTTATATAAATCAAGATTAGTCCTTTTACCAAATCCTTTTTCCATAACTGCTAAAACTTGGATTTTCCCTTTCTTGTCATCTCCATTTGAAATTATTCCCATTCCAACCAATATATCATCTTTCTTTAATTTGATTCCAGTTACTCCTGAGGCTCCTCTTCCCATATCACGCACATCAGTCTCTTTAAACCTAATAGCCTGACCGCCAGCGGTTATTAGTTGAACATGATCTTTGCCTGTTGTTGGCTTTGCCCAAATCAACGAATCTTCGTCTTTTATTTTTATAGCAATCAATCCAGATCTTCGAACATTTGAAAAAGCATCAATCTTTACCTTTTTAACTAAGCCTTTTTCAGTGGCAAAAAATAAAAATTTATAATCGGCCACCTTATCCATTGGCAATATTGATGTAACCTTCTCCGTAGGCATTAGCTGCAAGAAGTTTACTATGGCCTGCCCCTTGGCCGTTCTGGTCGCTTGAGGTATTTCATAAACCTTTAACTGGAATACTCTTCCTTTCGTAGTAAAGAAAAGAACGTCATTGTGAGTCATGCTAGAGAACATAAATTCTACGCTGTCTTCCTCTTTGGTAGTCAAACCAACAACTCCCTTTCCTCCCCTAGACTGCACCTTGAAGGTGTCGGGTGATAGTCTTTTTATGTAACCATCTCCAGTCATCATAACAAAGGTCTCTTCGTTAGGAACAAGGTCTTCAATTGCAAAGTCTTTAACACCACGAGCTACAACCTGAGTTCTTCTGTCAGTATCACTTTTCTCAATAAGCTCTTCAATATCTTTCTTAATAATATTTTTAACCTTAACTTTAGAAGCTAAAATACCTTCTAATTCTTTAATCAACTTCTTTTTCTCTTTCAATTCGTTTTCAATTTTCAATTTTTCTAAATTAGCAAGATTTTGTAATCTCATCTCCAGAATGGCCACTGCTTGAATCTCTGAAAGCTTAAACTTTTTCATTAATGCTACCTTAGCCGCCTCTTTGTCCTTTGAGGCCTTAATAACCTTAATAACCGCATCTATATTTTTTAGAGCAATCATCAACCCCTCTAAAATATGTGCTCTCGCTTGAGCCTTTCTTAATTCAAATTCGGTTCTTCTTCTTATTATATCTGTTCTGTGTTTTATATATTCCTCCAAAACCATTTTCAAGGTAAGAATTTTTGGCTGAATTCCATCAACCAGAGCTAATAAATTTACATGAAAAGTGGTTTGTAGTTGAGTCTGTTTATATAGACTATTTATAATCTTTTTAGGGTAGGCATCCTTTTTCAAATCAATTACAACCCTTACTCCTTCTTTATCTGACTCATCTCTCAAATCCTTAACTCCTTCTAATTTTTTATTTTTTACTAAGTCAGCAATCTTTTCAACAAAAGTTGACTTGTTTGTTTGGTATGGAAGTTCGGTTATAACTATTTGGAAATTGCCCGATTTTGGTTCAATAATTTCGGCCTTTCCTCTCAAAACTATTCCACCTTTACCAGTGGCATAAGCCTGTTTAATGTCTCTCTTGTCATAAATTATTCCACCAGTTGGGAAATCCGGTCCTTTAACAAATTCCATTAAATCGTCTACATTAGCGTCTGGGTTATCAATCAAATGAGTAATAGCATCTCCTAATTCTTTCATATTATGAGGAGGGATGTTGGTTGACATACCAACTGCAATTCCCATAGTTCCGTTCAATAAAAGCTGTGGTAGTTTCGCCGGTAATACTCTTGGCTCTTTTTGTGAACCGTCATAGTTTGGTATAAAATCAATTGTATCTTTATCAATATCATAAAGCATTTCTTCGGCGATAGCAGATAGTTTGGCCTCTGTATAACGCATAGCAGCAGCTCCATCACCATCCATAGAACCAAAGTTACCCTGACCACGAACTAAAGGGTAGCGCATAGAAAAGTCCTGAGCTAGACGAACCATGGCCTCATATACTGAAGAATCACCATGTGGGTGATATTTACCCAACACCTCACCAACCACTGTGGCTGATTTACGAAACTTAGCGTTTGACTTTAATCCTAAGCTCCACATTGCATAAAGAATTCTTCTATGGACTGGTTTTAAACCATCTCGAACGTCAGGCAGAGCACGAGAAATAATAACACTCATTGCATAGTCAAGGTACGATTTTTTCATTTCATCAGCAATCCCCTCTGGCTCAATCGTTCCATACTCTGTTTCAGTCTTTTCGCTAACTATCAAATGGCCACTTTGTTCTTCTTCTAATTCTTTTTTCTCCTTAGAGTCTTTGTTTTTACTTGTCTCTTTCTTTTTCATTTTATTATATAGAATTTATTATTTATTTTCTTCTTTAATAAGCATCTCTTTTAGATTTTCAATTTTTTCTTGATCAATCTCTACCTCTCTTAACGAAGTTTCTCTATCAAGGTTTTCAGGTAGGTCATTCGAGCTGCTACTAATATTTATTTCTTGAGAAACAATTTCTTTTATTTCCTTATACTCATCTACAACATTCGAAATATTGTTTTTCAGACTATCTAGTTGCGATTCAAGTTCCAGGTTTGAATCCCCGGAGTCTGCTAGGCTTGTGATCTGTGTCTTAAAACTGAAAGCATAAAAAAAGACAATCAAAAGCATAAAAAAACTTACACCAGAAATCAGGGTTAACTTCTTTGTTCGTTCTACCTTATCAACATAATTTTCTACATAGTGTTCTACCTTATCATCGAAACCGCTAATAAACTCATCTTCACTAATCACTCTTTCTTCAAAGCTCTTTGCTTTTACTTTGCTTTTGTTTACACGTACATTTAACTTATGGCTTCGACCGGTTACTGAGTTTTCTGCATTTCCTCTAGTTTTTTTATTGGGCTTAGTCATAAATAACAATAAAAATCACTCTTAGACGAGTGTTTATCTTACTAAATTTTATCAAAGATAAATGTCTAAGTAAAGGGGATATTTATGAGCTTTTTCAAAGAAGCAGACTTATACTCCTACTTGACAAATATTTATATTTATGCTATTATTTGACTAAGTGAAAAAAAATATATCTCGTTTCTTTGACAAATTATATAAACATTTAGCCAATATTGGAGGAAAAAATGAAATTAAAAAATATCTTTCCGATCGTCCTTGCAATAACCTTAATTTTATTGGTATTTCATTTAAGGCCCCACTCTCTAAACTTTAGTGAATGGTTGTCGAGTCTCTTCCAAGAGGCTCAGCAAACTATAATAATAACAGCCCCCCGATAACAAATTCCTTGGAGGAAAAAATGAAACATTTCTATCTTTTTACCGCCCTGATCATCATTCTGCTTTTCGCTATCAGCTATGGCGAAGCGAATGCCAACCAGCTCAAAAAAGATGTTGAGACTATTAGTCTCTTCAACGTTGACCACTACGAGAAAGACGAGGTGATCCTCGAAATCCTGGTCTTCCGGAATCATCCGGAGTACGCCAAGCAACTGAAAATGGCGGAAGATTTCGCCAACAAAGCAACGGCTGCCGGCTGGAAGATTATGGAGTGGGCAGAGAAATCTGACTATAACGTAATCTTTGGGACCAACAATTGGTTCAACAATACCAATTGGTCCCACGGTTCGAAAATTTCCGTCTTCGACATCGAAGGGGAGACCTACTACCCCTTCGAAGAAGTTATTCAAAGAGAGTATGGGTACACCCATATTCTCAAAGTTATAGAAAATGGGCTCTAAAGCCCCACCCAAAACAAAAGGGGAAGCAACGCGCTTCCCCTTTCTTCTTTTTATGTAAAGTTTTTATTCTTTTTCCATCACAACAAGCTCCATCTCTTCTTGTGGAAGGTCTTTTTTGTTTATCTTTACTTTCTCTTCGTAAGTTGGCTTTATCCCAAGTTCTTTTATAAATTTATCTACTCCATCTAAATCCTTAAATATTGCTGTAATTCCTTTTGTCTTATAATGCATCGGAATAACTATCCTAGGCTCAATTTGCGAAACCACTTCTACCGCTTTTTTAGCATCCAGAGTGTATTTCCCGCCAACTGGCACAAGTAGAATATCTGTTCCAACCAATCCGGACAGTTGTTTATTATCCAAGCTCTCTCCAAGATCTCCCAGATGCGTAACAACAACACCATCTATTTCAAATCTAAAAATTGTATTTTTCCCTCTTTCTTCCCCCTTTTTAGCATCATGGTAAGACTCTACACCAAGAATTGATACACCTTTAACGTCATATTCCCCCGCTGATTCTATAAAATATGGGCTTCCTTTTATAGCTTTTTTACAGCTATGATCTTCATGGTCATGACTAATGGTCACAATATCAGCCTCTGTATTTGGCATTTTTAAGCCAACATATTTTGAGTCATAGGGATCACAAACCAATGTAATATTTTCTCCTTCAACTTTTCCTTGAAACTTGAAGCTCGAATGTTTATGCCAAGTTATATTCATAGTATTTTTTCATTATTATTTTATCTTGAAAATAGTTTATCAAATGGAACATTTTTATCTTTTTCATCTGGACTTTCCTCTTCATCTTCCTCGTCTTCATCTTCATCCTCTTCTTCTCCATCGTCGTTTGAGTCATTATTGATTTCCTCATCATCATCATCCTCCTCGCTTTCTGTTCTCTCTTCATCTATATCTTCATTTTCTTCTTCCGTCAAGTCCTCTTCATCTTCGTCCTACTCCTCTTCCTCTTCTTCCTCATCTTCTTGTGGCTTCAAAATAGTAGCACCCTCTTCATCTCCAAGATAATTATCTGGAGCAACTGCTTCGTCTCTTGAATGGAGGTTAACACCACTTGTCCCCTGGCTCATCATGTTTTCATACTGTTCTCGACTGATTAATATTTCTCGTGGCTTAGATCCGTTTGCTGGCCCAACTACTCCTATCTCTTCAAGCAAGTCTAATAATTTTGCCGCTCGAGCGTATCCGACGCTAAGCTTTCTCTGTAAGTAAGAAGCGGAAGCCTTTTGGTCGTTAATAACAACCTCTTTAGCCTCTTCCAGTCTAGCATCGCCTCCATTGGGTTCAGAATTAGCAGAGTCTGGACCTGAACCACCAATACCTCGAACCTTATGATCATCTGTAACATCCTCTACGTATTTTGTTTCTCCACCCTTTTTCTTTATTAATCTAATAATTTTTTTGATATCAGAGTCACTAACATAAGCTCCTTGTATTCTCACTGGTTTTGAAATCTCTGCGGTTGCAAAAAGCATATCTCCTCTTCCCAGTAATTTTTCAGCTCCGAGTGAATCTAGGATTGTTCTGGAATCAGTACCAGAGGCAACTGAAAAAGCAATACGTGACGGCATATTTGCTTTGATAAGACCGGTAATAACATCAACGCTTGGTCTTTGTGTTGCCAAAATTAAATGAATCCCAACAGCTCTAGCCATCTGTGCTAAACGAATAATAGCTGTTTCAATTTCTTTAGCCGCTATAACCATCAGATCAGCCAGCTCATCTATTATAAATACAATATAAGGCATTTTATCTTCAACAACCTCATTATATGATTGAATGTTTTTCTTTCTTTTCTTTTGCAGGGTTTCGTATCTTCTGTCCATCTCTTTCAAACACCACTTTAGAGCATTAACAGTTTTGTCCACGTCAGTGATAACGGGAGTTAAGAGATATGGGATGCCATCATAAATTGGCAACTCCACCCTCTTTGGATCAACCATAATAAATCTCAGATTATCTGGAGTATTTTGATACAAGAGACTAACAATAATAGTATTAAGACAAACAGATTTTCCAGAGTTGGTCGCACCAGCCACTAGAAGGTGGGGCATTTTAGCTACATTATAAAGCCAAGGCTTTCCTGAAACATCTTTCCCCAGAGCAACCATTAAATCATTATCTCTCTCTTCATACTCCTTGCTTTTTAAGAGCTCTCGCAAAGTTACTATTGCTTTTGTTTCATTCGGCACTTCAACTCCCACAAGAGACTTCCCAGGAATAGGAGCTTCAATTCTAATTGGATGGGCCGCTAAGGCTAAGGCTAAATCATTTGACAAACCAGTAATTTTGGCCAGTTTCACCCCTTCTGTAGGTTTGAAGGTGTATTGAGTAACAGTTGGACCAACGGCCACCTCTCCCATATCAACAGGGATATTAAAATTAGCCAAAGTAGAATGTATTATTTCTGTATTAGTTTTTATATCTCCACTCTTCGGCTTGTCTTTTCCTCCGGTTAAAGCATTGACTGGTATTTTTATTTCAACTCCTGTGCTTTGCCACCAACTAGTATCAGCCAAGACATCATTCACAGCTCTATCTGCCAAACTTGGGGCAGCACCAACAACCTTGGTATTAAACTGTGGCTCTGGCAAGTCATCTCCCGACTCTTCATCCAAAACTTCTTCCTCAGATTGTAATTCCTCCTCTTCTATATCCTCTTCATCATCAACCTCTTCTACCTCGTCTAGTTCTATTTCTTCTTCTACCTCCTCATCATCTTCCTGCTCCAGTTTCTTTAATTCTCTGTTTTCTTTATAAGAAACAATTTTTTCAACCACAAAGTAAAAAGGATAAAAAAGTTTTGCCAAGAAACTATCACGGCCAAAAAGACCCGAGAAAGATGTATTAAAGGTAAGTATTAAAGAAATTATAAACAAACAAACAAAGGTTATCCAAGAAGCATATATCCCCATTAAATTTAAAGAATTCTCCGCTACAAAAAGCCCTATATAACCACCACCGATACCATCTTCAATGCTTGTCCCCCAAAAATCTCTATTTACAAACAATTGCATCAAAGTTTCAGAAGAAATAATTAAAAGTATTAAGCCAAAATAATTTGATCCCCGAACATCAAAACGTTCGTCATTAAAAAGAATAACCCCTAAAATAATTATCATAAAAGGGATTATCACCTTCCCCCAACCAAAAACCATTTCGAGGCCTAAGGAAATATAGACGCCTACAATCCCAGCAGCATTAAAAATACCCAAAACTCCAAGGGCTCCAATAATTATCATTATTAAAATATAAATACTTCTTTTTATGTCAGGATCCAAGTCAAAGCTAGGGATTCTGGGGAATACTAGGTAATCAAGAAGATCTTTTTTCTTTTTTCTTCTATATTTTCTTTTGGCCATACTTATTATAAGAATTACAAAAACGAGCTAAGTTTAGCTCCTTATAAACATTATATCATGATAGGAATTTTTTTGAAATAAAAAGCCCCCGCCATAAACGGGGGCACAGTAACAAGCTAGAAGTTAAAAAATGGCTTGCAACCGATGAGTTTAAAAACAAATTCTTTTTGATTTGGTTTAAGATCGGAAGCAAAAATGGTTAAAATAGAATGCTGAGCAAAGCAATAATTCAAAGACAGGACAACATTCACCTTATTTAATACCAGTGGAGAGATGGCAGGTATCAAAACACCCTCATCTTCCATTTTGTATTGCAGCTGAAGCTCTAGGGCTTCTTCAACCGTTAAGAGCCCAAGACCAAGCTTTAGGCCTTGAGAGCAAATTTCTTCATAACTAGCATTATCATCTAAACCAAGGTCTGTGAGGCTAACTTTGGTTAGAAAGGAATAATGTGTTTTTACAAATAGTGGAACATCAATCTTGTCGATAAGCAATTTAGTTATTCTACAGACTGACACTCCTTGTCCTAAAACAGCATTCAAACAATCATGTTTTCCTTCGAATCCCCTACCTACAAGAATAGTCTTCCAGTTAGGCAACACGTAAGATACTTTTCTTTCTTCTAAAAACTGTTGTAATTCCTTCCTTCCGATGTGTTCAGACTCTACCAAAGCCCAAAACTCATCTATCATTGATTTTTTTATATCTAGGTGCATTCTAAGTATTTGATTATCGGGCTGCACTCCAAACCTCTCGAGAAACAAAGCAAGATTTCTTGCATTAATTTCCCCATTACAAATCTGCCTCCAAAACTCTTTCATTTGTTGGGCCCGAATATCAGTCCCAGCGATGACTTTTTTATCAGCCATTTGTATCTCCTTTTCTGTTTTCCTCTTTCCCGAGGAGGG
The DNA here is from genome assembly GCA_002869265.1 of Candidatus Parcubacteria bacterium. GTDB lineage: Bacteria > Patescibacteriota > Patescibacteriia > Patescibacteriales > BM507 > BM507. Next base: position 5,774 of record PKTH01000014.1, on the reverse strand, counting down.
GTCGCTGCAAAACACAGCAAAATAAAAAGACCAAACTAATGGTCATTTTTACCACATTTTATATAATATGTCAATATCTTAATCTCTTTCCTGGCTTTCTTCTTTATCTTCAGATGAATCTTTCTCACTCTCCTCTTCGGAATATTCCCGATCATCACCCCTGGCGCTTTCATCCAGGCTGTCATTTTCTGAATTATCAGAGCTAGATATATTTTCTTCGTCTTCTTTATCAAGCTCAGAAGAGTTATCTTCTTCGTCGCTTTTTATAATTTCCTCACTATCTCCTTCATCACTGTCTGAAATAAATTCTTTTGTCTCAATCTCTACATCTTCCTCTTTATATTCATTTTCTATTTTCTCTGCTTGTTCGTATTCTCTTTCATCTTCTACCATATAATCATCTTGATATTTTTTTTCTTCAGCGACGTCATCTTCGTTCTCCTTGTCTTCAGGCTCTTCTGTGCTATCTTCTCCCCTCCATTCATCCCTACTGGTTTCGGAGCTAAAGTCAAACTCATTATCTTGGTTGTCTGAACTCTCTTCTTTTTTATCTAAATAACTATTCTCCCCTTCCTCGTAAATATTATCTCTTCTGTACTCTCTCTCCCTTTTATATTCTTCTCTTATGTCTTCTATTTCTTTTTTTATACCCTCAAGATCCTTTTTAAAATCCTCGTCTTCACTTTTTTCCTTTATATCTTCGATTCTTTTTATTTGAATTTCAGTAACCCTCTCTACCTCCTTTTTCTCCTCCTCTTCATCTTCAATTCTTTTTGTTTTTTCAATAATAGTTTTATTTAAATCGACAATCTCTTCAACAGTCTTATTAGAATAATCTTCTTCTCCGTTTTCGGTTGCTTTTTCTTTGTAAGCAACATACTCATCAACCCTCTTTTCGGCTAGCTTCACATAAGTTTCGACTTCTTTTTTTTCAGAAATACTAGAGGCAATTTTTATCTCAATTTTTTCTATACTTGATTTTAGAGGATAGAGACCATGTCCGTAAGCAACTGATGGGCTAGCATATGCGTAAAATGAGGTACTACTAAAAACTAAGGCAAGCAAAACCATGAAGGCCATCCCTCTCTTGAAAGCCATCGAAGCAAAAAAGCTATTAGCTCCCATATGAAAACTTGTCTTAGCTAGTCTAAACCTAATTAGCATATCGGCACCAAACCTCAGCTTCTTTTTTGGCAATTGTTTCAGTTGTTTTTCAATGTTTTCCATATTTCTATATTTCTTTTCGTAATTCAGTCAGGGCTCTGCTGATTTGCGTCCTAACAGCACCCTCGTCTTTATTTAATATCTCAGCAATTTCATTGTTATCCAGTTCATCAACAAACCTCATCAATAAAACATCTTTGTGATATTTTTTCAAATTATTAATCTTCCCTATAATTTCAATAACCTTTTGTTTGTTATCAAAGGCGTCTCTCTCGTCAACCATCTTGTCATTCGCCTGGTCCAACTCGACTTCACGCCCTGATTTCGAATAATGATTTATCAAATGATTTTTTGCAATCATATATATCCAGGACTGGAAAGATTTATATTGATCAAATGTGTGAAAATTCTTTAAAGCTTTTATAAAAACTTCTGAAGTCAAATCCTCTGCCGTGCTTTCATTAAAACCAACTCTATACCACAAATAGGTATATATCTTGTTTTTATATTCACTATAATAAACAGAAAATTTTACTTTTTTGTTTTTCATAATCGTCTATATTATATATTACAGTTTCATTGGTTAATTGTTACCATTTTTAGTAAAAAAATGAATTTACTGTATATATTTATCATAAACTTATTTTAATTAGAATTTTATTAAATTTTAATGTTTAAGAAAGAAACAAGCTCGCATTTTTTACTGCGAACTTATTTCTTTTTAATTGTCCCTAACAATTACTCTTCATAATATGATACAAATTTGAGTTCATTTTGTTACCAATTTTAAAATTATTTTTTGACTTTTGGCTAATTTTATACTAATATCTATATTCAAACTGTGTTCTTTTAACCAATCCATAGGGGGCTCCCATGAATAATATAATAAAACTTCTAGGTCCAGATGTCGTTTTCTACTTTAATTTAAACGAAAAAAAGGGAAACCTTTACAAGAGGAATCGACCTCTTCTTGAAAATATCAATCTACCGTTTATCAGTTGTGAAAGTGATTTTAAATTTTTCATATCAATTCTTTCTAGGTTTTCCTTTTCTCCCGGAATAAGACGTCATTCAAAAAATCCTGACCGGCTGGTCTATGAGTTCTGTAAAAAAACAATTGAAGAATGCTTTGAGATAATGCCTGGAGACTTCATTTGTCTCGGACCCTCTATGAAAAAAGATAAGGAAGATATTATAGAGATATCAATTCTAAGACATAAGGGAAATCAATATCCAAGACGAGCTATTTGGAGCCATGAAGTAAAAGACGAAAGACTTGCTGAAAGATATGATGACGCTGAATTCTTTGAGCAGTTTGCTCGTGCAATTGGCCTGTTTTTAGGCTATTCGGTTAGAAGAGCTATTTTCAGCCAGGAATATTTCACTTATTCTTTTTATTAAAAAAGCACAGCTATATAAAACTGTGCTTTCTTTTTTTATTGTTTTAAGCAGTGAGAAATACTATCTGCTGCAATAGCCCCCTCAGAAGCGGCGGTGACTATTTGCCGGAAACTATTTGATCCATCAGTAATATCACCTGCTGCCCAAAGTCCAGGTAAAGAGGTTTTTCCATCTGGCCTTATTTTTATAAATCCCTCATAATTCAAATCTACATCAAGATCTTCAATCAATTCTACATTCGGATCCAACCCTATCTCCACAAACAGCCCATTAACCTTTAAATTTTTAGATCCTTGATACTCATTATCTAATACTAATTCTTCCAACATCATTGAACCTTTGATTTCTAAAACATTGGTGTTGTTTATAATCTCTATCTTAGGATTTGCAGCAATCGTTTTTTGCCAAAAATGTTCAGCTCTAATCTTTTCTTTCCTGTAAACTATATAAACTTTGTCAGCAATATTGCCAAGATGGCTAGCAGCGGCGGCAGCACTATTACTCCCTCCAATGACTGCTACTGTTTTCCCCCGATAAAAAAATCCATCACAAGTTGCACAGTAAGAGACTCCCTTCCCTAAAAACTCTTTCTCTCCCGGGACCCCTAGGTGTCTATGCTTTGTTCCAGTCGCAAGCAAAACAGTCTTTGACTCCAACACTTCGTCATTATCTAGGTTTATAAAAAATTTATCTTCCTTTTTCTTGATCGCTAAAACCTTATTTGCTTTGATTTCTGTACCAAAACTTTTAACATGTGCTTCAGCCTTTTGAGCGAATTCAGCTCCACTAATTGCAGCGTCGCCCAACCAATTTCCTATTTCATGAGTTTCTGTTGTAAGTCCTCCCGGAATTTGTCCTAAGATTGTATTTTTTACTCCATACCTAGAAGCATAAACAGAGGCCGATAGCCCAGCTGGCCCGGCTCCAATAATTATTAAATCTTGCATAAATATTTTATAAATTAATTTTAACTTTTTCCTCTATCACGCATTGCTTGCGCTACCCTCTTTACTCCTAGGGCATAGGCTCCCATTCTCATGCTGGTTTGATAATTTTCTTTCTCTTGCCAGACTTCTTCAAAAGCCGTTTCCATTATCTCTTTTAGTCTACCTAAAACTTCTTCTTCGGTCCAATAAAGAGCATAGGCATTCTGAACTTGCTCTAAATACGAAACAGCCACACCACCAGCGTTAGCCAAAATGTCGGGGACGATCAATACACCTTTTTTGTTTAAAATCTTATCAGCATGGTTCGTGATAGGACCGTTTGCCAATTCTACAATAAGCTTTGCCTTGATGCTCTCTACGTTCTTTTCATTCACATAATCCTCAAGAGCTGCTGGTATCAAGATGTCTGCGTCTTGCTCCATACAATGCTGACCACTCAATGTTTCACTTCCCTTATAATCGACAACTGATCCAGTTGTTTTTTTGTGTTTTATTAAATCATCAATATCTATCCCCATGCAATTTACTGTAGAACCTTTTGAGTCACTAACGGCAATTATTTTATAACCTTTATCAAAAAGAATTTTAGCCAAATTGGCTCCAGCATTCCCAAATCCATTAAAAGCAACTGTCGAATTTTTATCAAGACCAATTTTATCGACAGCTAAATCAAGTGTATAAGCTGCCCCTTGCGCCGTTGCGAATCCTCTAGCCTTAGAACCACCTAGGTTAAGAGGCTTACCAGTTATCATACCGCTCATATGCCTGCCTGCCATCATTTCATACTCATCAAGCATCCAGCCCATTATTTTTGAATCAGTATAAATATCTGGGGCTGGTATATCTATATCATGGCCAACTATTTTCTGTATCGCTCTAATGTAACCCCTGGCCACTCTTTCAAGTTCAGCTTCAGATAGTTTTTTCACATCAACCACCACACCACCCTTTCCTCCGCCAAGAGGTATATTAACAACAGCCGTTTTCCAAGTCATCCAAGCACTTAAGGCTTTTACCTCGTCAACGTTTACTTTTTTATGAAAACGAATCCCACCTTTATATGGACCCCGAGCATCATTATATTGAGACCTATAACCAGTAAAGACTTCTATCTTCCCGTTATCCATTTTAACCGGGAAAGAAACTTCAAGCATTTTTTGTGGTTTTAATAATTGTTCAAATATATTATCTTCCAAACCAATAATTTCTTTTATTTCTTTTAATTGCTCTTGAACATTTTCAAAGGCATTATATTTCTTCATATAGTTAATTAATTTTAAACAAAGTTTTCAAATATTTTTCATCTAATTTTTGAATGCTTTTTTTATTACAAATTAAATCATCTTTCAAAATCTCTACCCCTAAAGCGCTGACGGCTTCTCTAATAGCAAAAATTTGAACCATGACATCCATGCAGGCCTTTTCCCCTTCAAGCATTCTTCTTATACCCTGAAGTTGACCTTCAATTCTAGAAATTCTTTTTATAGCCGCCTCACCGGCTTTAATATTTTTTTTCATATTTTATTTTATATACCCCTTGGGGGTATACTAATATATTCAATAAACCTTGTCAAATAAAAAAGAGCTTCTTTTGAAGCTCTTTGTGATTTCTAAATGGTTCTATCATAAACCAGTGACGGAAGATCTATTCTTTGACCAACTTCGTAGCACTTTTCGGTTAAGAATACTTGACCATTATCGAGTTCCACCATGTAACCGTCAACTCTTACTTCTTTTTCTACTTCATCGGCGATTGCCACACCCGCAGCGGTACCACCTCCCATTCCGGCCAAACCGCCAAACAGGATACCAATAACTGTACCGACAACAGGACAAATTGCTGTCCCAATGGCAGCTCCACCAGCAGCCCCAGCCCCAAAGCCAGCAGCAGCACTTCCAACAATCGCATTATCATTTTCTACCATTACAATTTTCGTATAAACATGCGGCTTGACATGAACCACTTGAACCTGTGATTCAAGGGCGAAAGATGAACCCACGAAGGACAAGGCAAACACAAACAAAACAATAATCGAAATTCCTTTTTTCATTATACTCTCCTTTGTGTGGTGTTAAAAACTTTATTATCCTTTTGACCTATCTCTAACAATGAACAACAAAATTTATTAATAGCACGTTATTTCTTTTTTGTCAATACACCAAGGTAATGTGCACACACATATTGCACTTTTTTGTTAATCTAGGGGCATATGAAAACTATGCCAAATAATACACAAGAAGAAAGGTATCGGTGGATTAAAC
>PKTH01000016.1 GCA_002869265.1 Candidatus Parcubacteria bacterium | reverse complement strand
GGGTTTGGGATTGAGGTAACAAATGTTTTCCCCTTTTTTAAAATTCTATTTATCTCACTTGCTGATGATTTTAAATCATCAACATGTTCTAAAACAAAATTTGCGAATGCTATATCATATTCTGAGCTCAATACTTCGGTCATCTCTTCAACTGAACATATGTATGTTCTATAAACATTATCATGGGCCACATCAGGACTAATAATATCTGTCCTGTCTTCAACGTAATCACAATCATTACTATCTAGCTCTTTTTCAATAACAAGACTCTTGTTTGCTCCAATATTTATTATATTGCTTCTTTCTTTGTCTTTATTTATTGTTTTCGCCAGATAATCTATAAGGTATTTTTCAGCTAATGTTTGCATAAAATTAGTTGTCAGTGTCAATATTTTATTATATTTTTAGTATAACAACTTATATTAGCATATATTTTTATATTTGTCAATAGTGTGAAGTGATAAAAAAAGAGGCATAGCTTGTTTGCTATGCCCCATATTCTTAAATGTTCAATTAGTCTGATCTGGCTTTTTTGTAAAGAGTCTTTAGACTCTTACCGAGATCGAGACTAGCTCCAACTCCCCATGAATTTCCATTGGCGTCATCATATTTAGCACCAGACACATTGCGGAATTCGAGCTCACCGATAAAATATTCTCCATTATCGGCAACGAAAGGACCTACATTTACCCCCGTAGCTTCGCTACCAAAGGCATGATCAGCCTTGAAGCCAACTCCACCCTTCAGGTATTTACTCTTCCAAGTATGGAAACGAGCTCCAACCTCAACGGCCGTCTTGTCCTCAGCTGGGTCATTTGCAGGGTCTATTCCCCAACCATCGTATGAGCTGGACTTATTGTGGTCCAGGTCAAAGTTGGTATTAAACCAAGCCTGGATCTTGTCGATATGCTTGGTTTTTGGGTAGGTATCATGACTTATCCCGACATGCAAAATGTCAGTCCGTTGTAGAGAGTCATAAAGCCCGTCGGGAGACTTGCCAACATCTTTCTGCTTACCCAGTTGAACGGCGAGGGATGTTTCTGTGCCGTTATCCTGAATAAGCTTCAGAACTGGACCGAAATGATAACGTTTTCCATGAAAATTGAAACCACTATCAGATTCTCCGGTCCAACCGTTAAAGGTTCCTCCTAAACCCGACTCAAGAGTGCCTATACTGTGTTGAGATTTAGTCAGCCAAAGGATAAACTTTCCTCCATAATTTTCAGAGTAGGCATCCCCAGAGGTGGCATTAAAACGACTAGCCCAGACATATGAGTCAAAATCCGGTTGCCAGAAACCCTCTTCAGGACATGGGGGCGTAGGAGTAGGAGGCGGAGGGGGCTCTTCTTTTTCAATCTTTTCACTCCACCAGGAGATATTGTGACAAACGAATGGGAAGGCAATATAATACATTTTACCTTCGAATTCAACACTTACTCGCCTGCCGTAGCCGGTTTTATCGTCCTTGGCCCAGGCAACAATGACATTTGACCAAATCTTGTAATTGCCAAACATCATTTCTTCAAACTTGTCACCATTTCTAATGGTAAAATATTCCCACTCCTTTGTTTGAAGCTTGCCTATGGCTAGCTCTTTGACCTTTTCAGGAAGTGAAAACATCCTAACACCCCTCACCTTTGACCTGTTTACAGTAAAAGGCTCACCTCCAGCAGTTCTCCAATAACGGACCTTAGGAGGTGGAGGAATAACTATCTCCATTCCCGGAGATAACATTTTGGGATCCTTAAGGTTTTTATTCGCCTCAAGAATCTCTTTCCAGGTGACTTCGGGGTATTTAAGAGCTATAGCGCTCAGAGTGTCCCCTTTTTGTACCTTGTAAGTCTCGGCCATAACAGGCGTGACCACAAAGAACAAAACGCTAACCAACAAAATACTGAAATATCTCATCATTCTTCTCCTTATTTATGATTCATGAGTAATGGTCCATATTCCTGAATGGCGCGGAGTGACATTTGTGCTGTTGTTTCAGCATCAGTAATGTACTCCATGTAGCCCGGTTTATTGATCTTATCCCCCCAAATACTTGGGATAGTAAAAACTTTCACCACCCCAGAAAGAAGGGCTGCATTACCAACACTAGTAAAAGGATAGACTAGAAATAGTTTCCAGTCACGTCCCAACCAGTCTGCAAATCCTCGGACAATACTATCTTCAGAGGCAATGTTTTCAAGCTCCTCTTCACTCAGATTAGTCCCGTATTTTTTATAAACATACTCTCGGGCTAATTCCAAGTCTCGGGTTCGAAACGCTCCAAAACCCTTTTTAAGAAACTTAAATTCTTCTGAATTTCTTGAAGCAATTTTCACAAATGGATTCACCCCCTCAATCGGCATAAGAAATTCAACGTAATCAGAAAGCTTAATCTTTTTACTTCGGCTTTTCAGCTTCATCGACTCTCCCAGGTTGTTGTAAATATTTAGACCACCATGATCCAAAACATAAAAATACGAACCCCTGATTTCATCGATAGTTTTTGGAACTATTGTTAGAAGAATTTTTTTCCCACTTTCCTCGCGGATCCCTAGAGAAACAGCAATGTAGTCTTCCTTCTCCCCTTTTGAATTTACAATCACAGACTTCCAGGAGACACGCCCTTGTCCACCCTCTGCAATATCAAGCACAGGATCAAGGATCGAGATGATAACAACAAATTTGTCGGGCATCTCACTTACACTGGGAACAAGATACATATCAGCTCGGGGCATCATATGAGGACGTCCGCAAGCAGAAAGAGTTAATATAAACAAACAAAAGATAGCCAATTTAATGCAGTTTTTCATGACGAATTCCTTTCTTTATGAGAAATTAATTTAAATTTTCAAAGGTCGTCTAAATAGAATAATTCTACCTAGATTATTTAATGTATATTATTTGAGCTAATATTAGATTTTTTTCTGCTCAAATATTTAAAATTGAATAACACAATTTCTAGCGAAATTCAACACTAGACTCTACCATATATTTTAAATATTGTCAATAGGGACACTTTTAATTTTTTGGTAAACAAAAACGAGACTCTAGAGTCTCGTTTTTTTATTATTATAAATCTTAACTATTCAACTAATTTACCATCCCTTATTGAGTAAGTTGCTGGTTCTACATCATCATGCCCCCTAGAGAATGAGACTAACAGATCCCTTGCTCCATCTCGCTCTCTGTCCATTGAAAAACTTACATCAACTAGACCTTTAGGAATATCATTCTTATTTATTATAATTTCTCCTGCATTGTTAACAATACCAAGCTCACCAGGGACTAAACCGAATTTCTGCATCTCCACAACAGCCTCAGGGCTAATTTTTGTAATATTATAACCAAAAGATTCCTGCACAGTTTTAGCTGCTTCTGCAGCATTCGACATTTGTTCACTTTCAGCAAAATCAAAAGTACCACTTTCTTCTTTTGAGAACCTTCTCAATAACTCTTCCTGGCTAATTAAGCCTGATTGCTGTTCAACAAACTCGATCTCTGATTTAGCAAGTTCTTCTGGCGTAAAATTATTTAGACCACTAACATCAATTCTACCCTTTCCGTTCTCCATATTTGTAATAGCGGTCTCCATTCTAGCCAATCTATCATTCATCATCCTTTCAAATTCAGCATAGCCTTCACGTCCCCCTTCTTTCTGCTTGTGTGCAATAAGAGCTTCTTTAAGGCTTGCAAGCATTGCTTTTTGATCCCTTATAATCTTCAAATCTCCTTCACTTAATTCTACTGATGACTGAACAGCCTCTGCTTTGGCTTGAACTGAGCTTTCTGAAGTCTCTCCACCAACCCCCTGTTCTGACCCCACACCATCTGCAGATTGCTCAACAGAACCATCGTTTGGAGTTGAAGAAGATAAGACTCCCTGTTCCTGAGCTGCGGCCGCTACTCCCCCGTCGGTAGCTGCCTCAGACTTCATTGAGTCAGATTCCATGATGAACTTCAGGGCGTCAGATAAATTATCTTTATTCAATTCTTTATTAATCGCATCCGGTCTCCATTCTCCACTACCTCCTAAATCAGCCGCAACAATATTCCCGTCATTATTAATATGTATAAATGTATTATTATCTCTTGCAAATTGTATAATAACACCGTCACCTTCATTGTTCTGTATGGCCCTCAAGTTCATTTTGTTTATTTTATCGAAGTATTCGTTGTTCTTCGACAAGTCTCCTCCTAAAGTCTTATTAATAAGCTGGAAATCTCGTACAGGATTCCCCGCTCCCCTTAAGATACTTTGCTGATTTAAAGTATAGAGGGACTTCTCCATTTCTGGATCTTTAAGCCCTGCATATGGCTCGTAAATCGATGGCTCTGGTGTTGGTTCAGTGACCTCTGGTGTTGGTTCAGTGACCTCTGGTGTTGGTTCAGTGACCTCTGGTGTTGGTTCAGTGACCTCTGGTGTTG
>PKTH01000007.1 GCA_002869265.1 Candidatus Parcubacteria bacterium | reverse complement strand
TAAAAGCGGACTAAAACTAAAGCCTGAGTTCAAAGAGTATGACACAGAGATAGTCTACAAAGATGTTCTGCCACTCGGCGAGATAGAAGACCACAAACTTTGCATCTGCGGAGACATTTTAAGAGGCATGGCAAGCCCTCCTGAGTGTACGATTTTCGGAACTGCATGTAAACCGACTTCACCGATAGGAAGCTGTATGGTAAGCTCTGAGGGCGCGTGTGCGGCGTATTATAAATATGGGAATTTGGTATAATACTAAAATACACTTTAACATTTAACTAATTTATGTTAAACCCTGTTTTATATTTATAAGGGATATGGTAGAGTAGTAAAAACAAGAGAAAGGTTACAAAATGCAGACAATAAATTTAAAAATAGATGATACTTTTTTTCCACATTTTAAGGCTATTTTGGAGAGTTTTGTAAAAGACAAAAAAGTTGAAATTATCCAAGGTGATGATTTTGACTTTGAAAATAACTATCCAAAAAATGTAGTTGTCAGTAATGTAGAAGATGTGAAAAAAAGAGTTTTTGAGGCTGAAAATGAGATAGGGTTAAATGAAGAGCAATACAACAAGTTGATGGATAAGTTTTTTACCGAAGAACTCGGCATCAAGCGATGATGATAGAAAAAAAGCCAAAGTATATCTATGGCTTAATGAATATTCTCGGTTTTATCAAAAATGACAAGCCCCTCGCTGCAAAACAATTTGAAAATAAACTAAACAAACGGATTGGCAATTTAATACATTTCCCGCTTCAACATAGAAAATCTATCTATTTTGATGATGAAAACTATAGAGATTTAATTTATTATGGCTACACGGTTATCTATAAAATAGAGAGTGAAAAGATTTTAATACTTGATATTTTTAAGTGGCAAGAGAGATAAAGAACTTATATGAAAAACACAATCTATGAATATAGCAAAGTAAAAGAAAAAAACTTAAAAGAGTACATAATAAATACTCCGCTGCTTCATAAATATTTTAAGCTTGATTGGAATGTTTTAAAATCGCAACAGTATTGCGGAATATTAAACTATGACAATCAAGATTTTTATCTGCTTCCAAAGGTAAGTGAAAATAACGATAAAAAAAATCTTGATATTTTTATTTACATGTTGATGTACGCTTACAATATAAAGCTTGAAAATGAAGATATAGCTTCATGCAAAAATGAAAAACATAACATCTTGGAAGTATTTATACAGATGTTTGCAAGTAACTTATTTAAAGAGTTTAAGCGAGGTGTTTATAGAGAGTACATCACAGAACAAGATAATTTGACGACTCTAAGAGGAAAATATCTCATAAATGAAAATCTAAAGTTCAATCATATAAAAAACAAGATTTACTGCGAATATGATGAGTTTAGCATGAATAATCAACTAAACCAATTCTTTTTATACGCTGTTAAAACATTATTAAAATACACAAAAAACAAAAAGCTTTTAAAACAGTGTGAGTTGGTACTTGATGAGGTAGAGTATAAAACTTTTGATATAAATAATCTACATGTACATTTCAATAGACTAAACAACAGATTTAAAGATAGTTTTGAATTTGCCATTTTACTTTTAAGCAAATCTATTCCGCTCTTTGCAAAAGATAAAAAGAGTTTTGCATTTTTGTTTGATATGAATATACTTTTTGAGAGATTTGTCGGCAAGATGATAAAAGAGCTTGAACCCGCAACACTGCTTCAAAGCTGTGATACATATGGGGATTTGATTTTAAAACCTGATATTATTGTAAAAGATTTGATAATTGACACTAAATATAAAAAACTTAGCGCAAAAAATGAGATAAAAAGAGACGATAAGTTTCAGATGTTCGTTTATGGAAAAAATTACAACAAAACAAATACAATGCTTCTCTATCCCAAACATCTGGAGTATTTTGATTATTATTTGGTTTTGGGCAAAGATGGAGATGAGGTAAATATGAAAGTAAAGAGTTTGGATTTGGGGTGCGATGAGTGTGGATATGATAAATATATAAGGGAAATTAAAAAGAGATTGGAGAAAATCGTATGAATAAGAAAATAACAAATAAACATATTAAAGATGTTTATCAAAAGTTTAAAGATTTTTATATTAAAAATGAAAGCTCTTTTTTTGAGATAACACAAAAATATATTGTTGAAGAAATTAAAAAGATTATATATGCTGAAGGAACATTTGAATGGAATAATGCAAGCTTGACGGATTATATAAATACTTTAGTTTATATGCTTAAAGGACAGCAGTTTGCAAGAACTATCAATAAATTTGCAGAACAATATTTTATTGAAAATTTATGTAATGATTTTGATGATACTATTTGTAAAAATGCCAAAAGTTCACTTGAACAACATAAAAAATATTATAAAAATGTTATAAATAAAAATGATGAAGTCAGTGAAAATAATATTACAAATAAATTTAATATAAAATCAATAAATATTAAAAATATAATCCTTTACGGTGCACCTGGAGTTGGAAAGACTCATAACTATAAAAATATAATCTCCATGATAGAAGAGGGCAGAAGCCAAAATGAGATTTTTGATGTCGTTTCAAAAAATCAACATGTAGATTTAAAAAATGATGCATATGAAGGCATAAAAAAAGAGGGCAGAGTTGAGTTTGTAACATTTCATCAGAGCTACTCTTATGAGGATTTCATAGAGGGTTTTAGACCTAATGAACTTGGAAATATTGAGCTTGAAGATGGGATATTTAAAAATATATCAAGTGAGGCTAATAACAATTTAGTTGATAGCTTTTCTAACAATATTAATACTAATTTTAAGAGCGTATTAGAGCAGTTCCAATTGAAATTTGAGATTGGAAGTAAATTAAAAACATACAATAATATTAGTGAATTTATAATATCAAAATATACGGATAAATCAATTCATATTATGGTTAATGAAAATAGATTTTCAATTTCATATTTACCGCTTGAAGAGATTTACAACAGTAATAAAATAAAACCAATAAACAATCCACAAGATGTTATCAATGCTTTGTCAGGTAGATTTAAAGGCTTGGCAACATATTATTACTCAATTTTCAGAGAGATGCTTTTGTTTAAAGAAATTAAGCAAAACACGACTGCATTAAAAAACTTCTACATAGTTATAGACGAAATAAACAGAGGAAATATCTCTAAAATCTTTGGAGAACTCATCACTCTCATTGAAGAAGATAAAAGAGATGTTTATGAAGTAACGCTTCCATACTCAAAAGAGAAGTTTAAAGTGCCTTCAAACCTCTACATCATAGCGACTATGAACTCTACCGACAAATCAATCGCTACTATCGACATAGCTCTTAGACGAAGATTTACATTTTTGAAAATGAAGCCAAATGCTGATTTGATTTCACATGCAAAGGTAAAAGAGTTATTTAATAGTCTCAATGAATTTATAAAAAGTAATCTTAGTGAAGATTACATGCTTGGGCATAGCTATTTTATGAAGATAGAAAATGATGATGATTTGGCGTTTGTAAAAGAGTATAAAATCAAACCGCTTTTAGAAGAGTATTTTTATGCAGATGATGAAAATTATAAAAAAGCGATAGGTGTATTAAATAAAGAGAACAGTGATGAATGACATGCAAACACAAAATGACTACAACTCTTTTTTAGCAGAGATAAAACAACAGATAAAATCATCACAGATAAGGGCTATCAATAGCGTAAATCAAGAGATGATACTGCTTTATTTTCGCATTGGAAAGAGTATAAGCCAAAAACAAAAAGAGCTTGGGTGGGGTGCGAAGGTTATTGACAATCTTAGTCATGATATCAAGAGTGCATTTCCAGAGCTTGCTGGATTTTCTGTTAGAAATATTAAGCTTATGGTTCAGTTTTATAGAGAATATGAAACCATTGAAATTGGGCAACTGCCAGTTGCACAAAATGAATCTCTACAAAATAGGCAACTGTTAGTTGCACAAATTCCTTGGGCTCACAATATCATTTTGATACAAAAAATAAAAGACATAGATGTACGATATTGGTATATGCAAAAAACTCTTGAACATGGTTGGAGTAGGGATGTACTGGCTTTAATGGTACAAAGCCAACTGCATAAAAGAGAAGGAAAACTCGTATCAAACTTTAAAAATATTTTAGCCCCACAAGAGAGTGATTTGGTGCGACAATCATTTAAAGACCCTTATTTATTTGATTTTTTAACTATTGCAGAGCCTTTTTTAGAAAGAGAGCTTGAGTCAAATCTAATCAAACATATGGAAAAGTTTCTCATAGAACTTGGAAGCGGTTTTGCATTTGTCGGCAGACAGTATAAGCTTGAAGTAGGTGATGATGATTTTTATATTGATTTGCTTTTTTATCATTTGAAACTTCGATGTTATGTAGTCGTTGAACTTAAAAAAGGTAAATTCAAGCCTGAATATTCGGGGCAGGTTAATTTTTACTGTTCT